>JAFGDQ010000103.1 GCA_016932015.1 Spirochaetota bacterium
AATGTGATTGATGCAATTCATGATATCTTCAATGGAAAGCATGTTTATTTAAGTTTTGAAGGTTAATATAGCTGAGTAGTTACAAAAAAGATACAGGATATACAAAATTCGCTTTTCTGACGCCTATTCCGTTTATCATCCGTGATATGACAAAAAGCTGGAAAAAAAGCGTTATAAAATCCGCGCCCAGTGTATATAGGCTCAGGAAAGCTGATAATTCATTTTTCGTGGCAAAACCCGCGTTAAAAATAGCGGCGGAATAATATTCGGAGATCTGATTGATTATCGAGACAATAAACGCAATCAGTGCGGAGCAAATGAATGACGGAGTTGCAAAAGAATATTTGATATTCTGAAACAGTTTATCAAGGAATCTGACATCTGAAGTACGGTCTATACCCATAATGCCGGACTTGCCGGAACCTGCCATGTCCACCTTTTTAAACAGCAGTACGGGAATTAATATTAAACCTCCGTTTACAGCCCAGACAAACATACCCCAGTTTGAGATATCTTTTGAAAAAATATAAAACACGATCAAACTTGAAATTATGCCGCCCAGTTTTCCCCCGCCCATCAGAAAAGGAAGTATTCTTTTAGAATTTCTTAAAGAAAGATGCTGGAATGCATAATTGAAAAAATGAATGTCAAGGAACACAGTAAAAAGATAATTCGCCATGTAAATATAAAACGGAAACCATGGCAGATCCTGCGCATGAAATATGGAACCGGTGAGTATCAGAAAAAACATAGAGGATATTAAAATAACATATCCTCTTCTCATTGGTATTTTAAGAAAATAATAATTATACAGAATTCCGGTTATAATAATCGCGATTCCGTTCTGTATAAAAAAGCTGGAAAAGCCTTTCGCTCCGTAAGTTTTAAGAAAAATTGTTTCACTGAATATCTGACCCACAGCAAAGAATGAACCGGATAAAAAGTAAATCAGGAATAAAGGCAGGACAAATCCCAGTTCATCATTGTTAATCGAGAAAGCTCTCCATATTAGTCTTTTTATATTCATTGATGTATTACAGGATTCCTTTCATATTGCTGCATCATGAAGAGTCCTTTATCTCTTATATTAATACTTCGGAAAAAATACTGCATGATCTGTAAAAAATGAGAAGTATTTTTATAGTTAATGGAATAAATTTTAGTGATTGAAGATTTGATTGTCATATAGCTTTCCGGAGCCACCTTTTAGGGGGCGAGCCATGCAACGCATGGCGAGGGGGCCGGGTGCTAATGATACAAACTATTACTTAGCAAGTTAATCGTCATTTTTAGTATGAAGCACAGCTGCCGCAAAGATGGTCTCATCGTAAAGACACTTGTCAGCAAAAGTCAATACTGCCTGTTAACCTGTTATAATATCAAGAGCTTCAGCAGCATCGTTTATACCGTCCGCTAACGCGCTTGCCTCAGCATCATATTCCTCTTTTATTAAAGTGAAATCAATCTCTCCGTTATATTCCAGTGTATTCAATGTCAGTTTCATATTCCAGATGACAGCCCACGGAAAACCGATTCCGAGCGTAAAAATTACAAGCAGCATTGTTTTTAAAAAATTTTTAAACAGCATACCGCCTTTTATTGTTGAAGAAAATTTATTGCCCTGAAACTCAGTATTATTCCAGTAAAATCTGATAAAGTCTGCAATAAACCAGAAGCCATAAATGCCAAGTGTAATTATGCTTAAAAGAAACCCTTTAATATAAATTTTAAATAATGGTTTGCCCCGGCCGTTGTATTTAAAAGCCTTGTTCCCGTATCTGGAATTGCCGCTGAAAAATCTGTCAAGGCTGCATACAAACCAAGGTGAATAAAAACCGAGAGTTATAATTGACAGTAATACACCCTTAATATAAATTTTCAAAAGCTCTCTGTATTTACCAGTAAAACGAAACCTTATACTTCTGTATGAGGACCTGCTCAGACGGTATCTTTCGCTTCCAATTATTACATAAGGTATAGCGGCCAGGACTACCGCATAAAAAAGAATTATCAGCAGTATAGCTGCGATACCAGGGCCGGCTGCAAACATCAATCCTGCATAAACAACCCCCATTGCAATACCGAACAGGATAAAAATTCCAGCAGCTTTAAGAAAACCGATAAAGCGTTCATCGCCTGTACCGTGATACTCAAACCGCTCTCCCATAAATTCCGTATTTCTGTACAGGAATTTCAGCACTTTCACCTTACCCCAGAAAACATGAATCCCGAGAGTAATTACAGCGAGTAATGCATTCCCGAGATAAATAATAAATAGCTCGCCGCCGTCTCCGTGAAAGCTGAATTTACTGGCATTTGAAGTCATAACAATCTCCGGATATTTTTTTATCAGCAATCTGCCCCGCGCGAAAGGGCATGGACAAATCCTGAATAAACTACAAAAAGTATTAAAAATGTTCTTTTAAATTAAATTTCTCAGAAGGATATGAAGTAAAAAATAAATATATTCATTTCACAGACTGTAATAATATGAAAAAACAATCTGAATTAATAATAGCATTTATTACTAAAATTTCAAGAAAATTAAAGCCCATTGCCGGTCAACTAACCGGTATCACTGTTTCAACTGATAAGCCTTCATCCGTATTTTGGAGTTCAATGCTGCCTCCGCAATTATCCAGAATTTTTTTTGTAATCGCAAGTCCCAGCCCGTATCCCGGTGTACTGCTGTCAGTTGAGGATCTGTAAAACGGCCTGAAAATATTTACCAGCTCATTGTCATCAAGATTTTCGCATGTATTGAAAACCGCAATTCTGATGTTAGTATTCGTTTTTTCCGCTTCAACATTAATGCGGCCGCCTGTTTCCGTATATCTGGATGCATTATCAAATATATTTGTAAACACTGTCTTGATGTCCTCTTTTACAGCATCAAGCATTAATAAATCATTTTTAAAATTAAAAGTTATACTGATTTTCTTTTTCTCAAAAACAGAACTGTAACTGCTTGTTATTTCCTTTATCAAATTTCCTAAATCAACTTTCTCTTTCTCTGCTTTTTCTTTAATATCCAGTTTCGTCAGATTAAGTACCCTGCCAAGAAGAATATCCATTTCCTGAATTTCATTTTCAATTGATTTCAGATATTTTTTTATACTTTCATCTTTTGAATCCAGCTTTCCAGACAGCATTTCCTGTGCAATCCGCATTCTTGCAAGAGGAGATCTGAGCTCATGAGAAATATTAGCTGTCATCTCCTTTGTTCCCATGATCATACTCTCTATTTTTGCAGCCATCTTATTGAAGGATTCCGAAAGCCTTCCAATTTCGTCTCCGGATTTAACGCGAACTCTGTGTGACAAATCCCCTTTCGCGAAAGTATCCACTGAATTAGTCAGCCTTTTTAAAGGCTGTGTTATAAATCTTGAAAAAGGATAAAGTAGAATTGCAAGGAATATCCCTATTATAAGCAGGCCCCTGACAAACGGCAGACTGTGAAATACGGGCTCTCTTTTGTGAAAAACAAAAAGATCTCCTTTTCTGCCATCATTAAACCTTACCGGAATTCGAATGTAAACCGATCCTTTTTTGCCCATGTGTACTTTATAAAAAAAGTTACCTGAATTAATAACCCCTTCTTCTTTTATTTCAGGTATTTCCTCCGCGGTAAAATTTACTTTTCCGGTTCCGGGTATTTCCATCCATATTAACAAATCATATTTCTTACTTATTTTTTTAATTATCTTCTGTAAATCCGTGTTCCGGCTTACCGGCAAATCAGGATAGCTGTTAATCTTTTCTTCTACAATATCCCTGAAAAGAAAGACAGTTTCTTCAAAATATTTTTTAAGCTGATTATTTGCTTCAGGGTCTGTCTGTTTCTCAAATACCGAATGAAAGACTCCGAGTATAAGTATCCCTGATACAATTAGAAGAAAAACAAATGCGAAGAATATCTTAATGTATAATTTTTTAATTTTCATCATAATTTGGTTTTAAACATTGAATAAAAAAATTTCAACAACTGTTCTTTGCAGCTATTTATCGGAAACAAACATATATCCAGTTCCCCATACTGTTTTAATCTGCTCTTTTTTCCCTGAAACAGACTCTACCTTTGTTCTCAGCTTGCTGATATGAACATCAATACTTCTTTCAAAGGCAATAAAATCCCGTCCGCGGGCAAGGTTCATCAGCTCGTCCCGGCTGATTACAATGCCGTGATTGCCCATTAATGCTTCAAGAAGTCTGTACTCAGTCTTTGAAAGCTCCACTGATTTATTTCCTTTCACAAGCTTCATTGACGCACTGTCGAGAATCATTCCCCCTGTTTCAATAACGCTGCTTTTATTAACGACTTTATTATCAGGCGAATTGCCGGTTCTTCTCATTACCGCTTTCATTCTTGCAAGAAGCTCCCTCGGATTAAACGGCTTTGAAAGATAATCGTCTGCGCCAAGCTCAAGTCCTATAATTCTGTCAGTATCCTCGCCTTTTGCAGTAAGCATTATTACCGGGACAGAAGATTCCTTACGAATATCTTTTAATATTTCCATCCCGTCTTTTCCCGGAAGCATGATATCAAGTATTATTATATCAGGCTGCGCGGAATTAATCTTTTCAAGAATATCACTGCCTTCAAAGAACGATGTTATATCGTAATTATAATCCTTAAGGTAATCCTTAAGCAGTTCCTGCAGCTTTATATCATCATCTATTATAGCAACTTTTTTGCTCATAGTCCTTTCCTTAATGTAAAAAACCCGTACAGGATTTTACACTTTTTTTACAATTTCGTTCCACTTTTTACATCAGTACAAAACTTATTTAACATATAAATCGTATCTATGAAGTAAATCAAGCAAAAAGCTTTTCAAACAAAATTCCGGATAAACGAGTCCGGAAAGAATCAGGAATAAATTAAAAAGGAGGTTCATAAAATGAACTTTAAAAAATCTTTACTGATGGGCGGGACACTTTGTATTGCAGGAATAATGCTGCTAAGCGGATGCAGCAGGCCGGGACACTGCGACAAAGATTTTCCTGAAAAAATCTTTAAGCGAGTAGATAAAAAAATTGCAAAACTCGATCTGAACAGTGAACAGCAGTCTGTTTATGATGAAATCAGAAGTGACCTGAAAGCCGATCTCACCAGATTTCAGGAGGAAAGGCTAAAAGCAGGAAAAATAATCGCAAAAGAGATAAATTCCGACAATCCGGACATGGCAAAAATAGCCGGAATAATAAAGGAAGGCCACGGCAAACATCCTGAAAAATTCAATTCCTACATTGACAGGATTGTTGAATTTTACAATATTCTTGATGACGAACAAAAGAAAATCGTTCTCGAAAAAATGCGCGATCATGCTGAGCATTTTGAATGCGACTAACTTTCTTTCGTTAAAGCTGCCGGGTTGATACTGAAATATAAAATCAGCCCGGCCGGCTCTTTCCGGAAATTTAAGGATGGAATAAAATCAAAAAACGGATTATTCTGAATCGCTGAAAGACAGCTGCTCTTTCTGTTCTTTTATTTCTATTTGTTCCTTTTTTTCTGTTAGCTGTTCTTTTTCCGCTCTTGCTTTTCTTCTGAAAAACAATCCGATTACAAATAAAAGCAGAAATAAAGCAATTCCGGGTGCTGCGAAATATACAGCCGCAGTGTTTGATACTGATCCTATATATATTTTCGCAACAGGCGACTTTATACCCCCCGGAAAGTATACGAATATATTTGAAAATCCGATCAATGCAAGATAAAGAATGATAATCAATACTGAAGGATATATCAGAATATTTTTTATTCTTCTATATGTTCCTTTCCTGTTAAGAAAAAGAGTAAAAAACATAATCAGTGCGATAGCAGGCAGTATATATTTTAAATAATTTCCTGCTGTGAAGGAAAGCATAGCTGTCTGTATAATAACAGCATCCCTGCCTTCAAGCTGTTTTGATTTTATTTTAATAACGCCGTTTTTAATGGACATACCCATTTCATTTAAATAGGAACGCCCGAGCTTTTCAGCCAGTCCTGACTCTGAAAATTTAAAAAGCTTTATAAACATGTTGCGGTTTTTCAGCCCATCGATTTCCCTGATCCTGTCAACAAAGACCTCGCTTAGAAGGTGCCTTTTCTGTTTTACTCCGTTGATTTCATCTTCAACCCACAGGTTCAGTGTTATTTCCGGTATCCTAACTTTGACATCATTCGCATTTCCCCGGACAAAACTGTCAAGCCTGTCAGCGGAAACATTGCCCACCTCTTTCTGCTCTGCATAAGAAGTAAAAAACGAAATCATTTTACCGGCTTCCTCTTTCACCTGCGTGTTAATGAGCCTTTTATTTAATTCCTCTGTTAATACGGGAGTAATCTTCTTAAGATCAGATAAGATCTGCCCCTTCAATGAATTTTCATGAGAAAGAACTATGTCATTGGCGTCTTCTTTTCTGTCATCCAGTTCATCGCCTGCATCTTCAAATACATCCTCAAGGTCTTCAACCGCATCCTCAAGTTTCTCGATCTCTTCCTCGTTATCCTCCCTGTACTTCTCAATTTCATCCAGCCTGGAGTTTATTCTTGCCAGCTCTGTTTCCTTGTAAGCTTTAAAGTCTTCCGGACTTTTTACGCTGGACGGTGCGCGCTGATAGGGAAGACCGGAAATTTCATCTTTCTCTTTTTTCAGCTTTTCATATTCTTCGGTTTTATTCAGCTTTCTGAATTCTTCTGACTTCTTTTCATATTCAGCTTTTGCTGATTCAAAAATACTTCTGAATTTTTCAAGATGAACCTTGTCCTCTATTTCCGCTTTTATCTTTTCTTCAATATCCCACTTTTCAGCATTTATATATGTCTCTATAAAATCAGAATTCTTTAAAATGTGCGTAAAAAATTCACTGCTTGTTAACTGAAAAAGAAGAATTCCTGTCAGGAGGAAGACAGGAATTATAATGTACGCGGAGGCGCAGTATAATCTGAAAATAATGCTGTGCTTTTGATGTCTGGAGCTGTTGTTATTATCCATTTAAATTTATTAATGTATTAGTAAATTTACAGATATTTATTTTTCAAAAAAGCTGTTCAGCGGGAAGAACCGTTCGCAGCTTAACATGTTCTGCAAACTGCCGGACAGTCCTTCCTGCTGTTTTATATTTAACTTTTTTGTAAACCTTTAATCGTCAAAATTGCCCTTCGGGCCTTTATCTGAATGTACCGATTTTGCCTTTTCCTTTATTTTGCTTTCTGTCCATTCAGCCGGATCTTCCATCTTTTTCGACTTGGGCCCTAAATCATATGAACCGCATTTCAGCAATGCTTCAATAGCAAGAGGAGCTGTGTTACCCGCATTAAAAATATTTATGAGAATATTGTACGTAAAGTCCTCAACTCTTTTTGCCATTCTGTTTCTTACATCAGCAGGCTGTGCCATAAGCTTGTTTTCAAAAGGCAGGTTGAGCTTTTTATAATCGCCTATTTTCCATTCCTTGCCTGCAGCATATTCAACCATTTCAGCCCACATGTCTTCAAGCATACCTTCATTTTTTACTTTTTTGAAGCCGCCGTTGTCATCAAGCTGGGCATTGCCGTAATCATTAACTTCGAGCCCCCATGAAAGCATCTGAAGTGCGGTAGCAACATTAGCCTTGGTTGTTCTTGTCTCTCCTGCTATTCTTCTAAGGCGGTCGGAGCTGTTGCCGGAAGTTCCGTGCTGAGCTCCGGAAATACCGTATTTAGCCAGTGCCTCATGTATTTCAGCCGTAAGCTCAACCTGTATACCTGCGTCACTTGCCTCTATGCCGTGTGTTGTTCCGTTATTCAGCGCGATCCAGTCAGGAAAAATCTCATGAGCGTTCAGGCCCTGAATAAGAAACAATGCCTCTTCCCTTGTTGAAAGCCCTTCCTTGCCTTTGATCTCGCCTACCTCTGTCTCGAGCCCGGCCCATTTCGGAATAAAACGATTCAGCTCAAGATTCGCAAGCAGGTTCTCGTCATCAGGAAGATGCGACGCGTCAATTGCAATCGAAGTCATTCCCGCGTCAAACATGCTTGGTATTTCAACTTTCGCTTTTTCAATATCCTTGCTGTTTTTAATTCCGTAATGGTCGGCATGAATCGCGACAGGAACTGTTATATTCAGTTCGTTCATTGCGGAATCAACGAACTTTGCGATATTCCAGTAATTGACAGCACAGTATGCCCCTGTGCCTCCTTCTGATTTGGCAATCTCGATTATTACTGCAGCGTTTGCTCTCTGTGCCGCCTGCAGAACTCCGAGGATTACAAAATAATTCCTCCCATTCGCAGCTATTGTCATGGCCTTTCCCTTGGCCATGAGCGCTCTGTCAATTACTTTGCCGCTAACAATCAATGCTTTTGAGTTTGGGAATAATTTAGTTATATTAGGCGGCCGGCCTGTTTCCAGTGCTTTTACAAAATCAGAAGACATAAAAATACCTCCATTTGTATTATTTAGAATTCTTTACTTCGTTGAACACTTCCTGAGCCTGCTTTGGATTCGCCTTTTCATGTATTACAGCATACAATGCCCTCATCATTGCGACAGGGTAAGGATGCTGCCATACATTTCTTCCAAGGTTAACTCCAATTGCTCCTTTCTGCATACCGTCATAAACAAAATCAAATACTTCCATTTCAGTCTCGCATTTCGGCCCGCCCGCAATTACTACGGGTACAGGACAACCGTTTACAACTTTCTCAAAATCCTCTGCAGCATAATATGTCTTAACCACCTTGGCTCCGAGTTCAGCAGCTATTCTGCACCCTAACGCGAGAAATCTTGCAGTGCGTTTTTCAAGCTCTTTTCCAACTGCAGTTACAGCCATTACCGGAATGCCGTAATTCTCGCAGTCATTTATAAGATCAGCCAGATTCTGAAGACTCTCTTTTTCATATTCACTTCCTACAAAAATTGAAAGCCCCACTGCAGAGGCATTCACTCTTATGATGTCTTCAATTGAAGTTGTTACAACCTCATTCGCAAGGTCCTTGCCTATTACGCTTGTCCCACCCGATACCCTGAGGATAACAGGAGTATCAAGGTCCCTGTCTATTGCGCTGCGGAGTACTCCTCTTGTTACGAAAAGTCCGTCAGCATACTTTATAAGGTCCCTGATTGTTTCACCCGGCCTTTCAAGACACCTGGTCGGGCCCTGAAAATAACCGTGATCTATAGGTAAAAAGAAACAGTGCCCGTCCGGTTTTATGAGTCTGGATAATCTGTTTCTCATACCCCAGTCAAGACTGTCAGCTCCCTTTATATATTTCCCGTCACCGGCTTTTTTTATTTGCGGCATTTCATCCACACTGCGTGCTTCCATAATCCCTTCAGCATCCGCCATTTTAATTCTCCTTGTTAAAATACTTTTTATTACAGACAATAAAAATATATTATCTGTTTATTTTTGTCAGATTGATTAAAAAAGATATATTTAAAATTTATTAACTCAACTTGACTGGCTTTTTACTTTAATTTTTGCAGTTGAGATGTTAAATATATATTATTTTAATCAATTTTTAGGCAACAGGATGTTGCCTAAGACGCAAAGGACATGGATGGACTATTTGCGGCGTAAAATTGATTAAAATAATATATGTTTAACATGAATTAACGTTATTCAAAAGTAAAAAGCCAGTCAAGTTGAGTTAATAAATATAAAATAAATACCGAAAAATAAAAAGGTCAAGTAATTAATATCAGTCTGCCTTAAAACTGATATCTGCCATAATAAAAAGGACGATATTAATCGTCCTTTTGTAAATTACTATATAAACAGAACCTGTTCAGTTCTTAATGCCTTATACTGAAACAGCTTCCTTTGCCAGTTTCACTGCTTCATTAATAGCTTTTGAAAGCTGGTCAGGCAGCTTTCCTCCTGCCTGCGCCATATCCTTTCTTCCGCCGCCGCCGCCGCCGACTATCTTTGACGTCTCCCTGATCAGTTTTCCGCAGTCAATTCCCTTCTCAACAGCACCTTTTGTTGCTGCAAAAAGCAGAAGCGCTTTGCCGTCTGCTTTTGAACCAAAGCATGTCACAGAAACCTGCTCCTTTGACCTTACCATATCTGAAACTTTTCTGAGTTCTTCAGCGTTCATATTTTCATACTCATGAGCAACAATCTTTACACCGTTTACAACAACAGCGTCATCGATTAAAGAGCCTATGTCGGAAGAAATCCGGTCTGATTTGATTTTTTTAAGTTCCTTCTCAAGAGTATTTGCCCTCTCTGCAAGCTCCATTACCCTCTTAGCTAAATCATTTTCCGATATATTAAGTTTTCCGCTTAATGAAGATATAATATTATTCTGCTTATTAAATTTATCAAAAAAGCCTTTAAGAGTAATTCCTTCAATTCTCCTCATCCCCGCACCTGGAGAACTTTCCCTCAGTATTTTGAAAACACCAATCTTGCCTGTATTATCAACATGGGTACCGCCGCAAAGTTCCATGCTGAAACCGTCAACAGTAACAACTCTTACTGTGTCCTCATACTTCTCGTCAAAAACCGCAAGTGCGCCTTTTGCCTGAGCAGCTTCCAGATCCATTATTTCAGTTGAAACGGAACGGTTTTCCCATATCGTTTCATTTACAAGATTTTCGACTTTTTCTATTTCCTCTTCACTCATGGGATTAAAATGAGAATAATCAAACCTGAACCTTTCAGGCTCAACAAGAGAACCCGCCTGCTGAACATGATTGCCGAGCACTTTGCGGAGAGCTGCCTGCAACAGATGCGTGGCAGTATGATTTGCCTTAATCAGATTGCGCCTTAAAATATCTATTTCAGTTTTTACATTATCGCCTGCGGAAAACTCGCCTTTTACGACTTTTCCGAAGTGGACAAATGTCTTGTCATATTTCTGAGTATCTTCAACAATAAATTCACTGTTATCTGAGCATATCCTGCCGGTATCTCCTACCTGGCCTCCGGATTCCCCGTAAAAACAGGTTGCATCAGTGACAATAAAACCGGACTCATCTGATGTAAGTTTTTTTACTCTTTTGCCGTCAGCTGCCAGTGCGACTATGCGTGAATCAGCTGATCCGGTCTCATAACCTCTGAATTCCGTTGCTCCTGCATCTTTTACTATTTCTTTAAAAAGATTCTCATAAGCAGGATCACCGCCTTTCCAGCTGAGCCTGCCTCTTTCGCGCTGCTTTTCCATTTCAGCTTCAAAGCCTGCCACATCAACTGTCATATCGTGCTCGCGAACAATATCAGCTGTAAGATCAACCGGAAATCCATATGTATCATATAGTTTAAAAGCTATATCTCCGGGGATGACTTTCCCTTTAATATCCTGAACAGCCTTTTCAAGAACTTTCATACCGTTGCCAAGGGTTCTTGAGAACTGTTCCTCTTCTCTCTGAAGTGTTTCCTCTACGTATGATTTTTTATCAATAATTTCCGGATACGCTTCACCCATCTCCTTTATGAGCGGATCAACAAGCTTGTAAAAGAACAGTTCGGACATTCCAAGCTTGTGTCCGTGACGCAGGGCGCGGCGGATGATCCTGCGAAGAACATAACCGCGTCCTTCATTCGAAGGAAGCACCCCGTCAGTAACAAGAAAAGCCGCGGAGCGGATATGGTCAGCGATTACACGCAGTGAATTGTTTTCAATATCTTTCTGAACTGTAACTTCAGCAACAGCCTGAAGCAGGTTTTTGAATAAATCTATATCATAATTGCTGTGAACGCCCTGCATTACCGCGGCAACCCTTTCAAGGCCCATGCCTGTATCTACAGAAGGTTTCGGAAGAGGAGTAAGCTTTCCGTCAGCAGACCTCTCATACTGCATAAAAACAAGATTCCATATTTCTACATAGCGGTCCAGGTCTTCATCTTTACTGCCTGGAGGGCCCCCTGGTATTTCCTCACCGTGATCGTAAAATATCTCGGTGCACGGCCCGCACGGCCCTGTATCACCCATAGCCCAGAAATTATCCTTTTCTCCCATTTTTGAAAACCTGTCAGGATTTACGCCAATTTCATTGAGCCAGATTTTTTCTGCTTCTTCATCCTCTTTATATACAGTTACCCAGAGTTTTTCCTCCGGTATTTGAAGGACTTTTGTCAGATATTCCCAGGCAAATCCGATAGCCTCTCTTTTGAAATAATCGCCGAAACTGAAATTGCCCAGCATTTCAAAAAACGTATGATGCCTTGAAGTATAGCCTACTTTTTCCAGGTCATTATGCTTTCCGCCTGCCCGTACACAGCGCTGGACAGAGGTTGCCCTGTTATAGTCGCGTTTTTCCTTGCCCAGAAAAACGTCCTTAAACTGTACCATACCCGCGTTTGTAAAAAGCAGAGTCGGGTCGTTCCCCGGCACAAGAGGACTTGTGGGTACAACTCTGTGATTTTTACTCTGGAAAAAATCCAGGAATGATTTTCGAATTTCTTTTGTGCTTAACATCGAATACCCTTATTTGAAACTTATATATGTTCTTCGTTTTTTAATCTGTCAATAATCTGTCGTACCCGGCTTTCGGAAAAGCCTTTCTGCTGCAGAAAATAAACCAGCTTTGCGGTTTTATTTTTCCTGTTTTCCAGAGAACACAGTTTTTTTAAAGCAAGGTCGTAAATATCATTGATATCTGTATTTCCAGCTTCAGTTGCTTTTATGGCTTTATTAATAATTTCCCTGCTTACGCCTTTTTTATAAAGATCCCTTTTCAGCAGGTTCTCACCAACAACTCTTGATTTTATTTTGCTGTTGATAAATCTCACCGCAAAATCATAATCATCTATATACCCGGCATCTTTCAGCCCTGCCAGTATTTCGTCAATAATATCCTTTGAAAAGCCTTTTTTATATAAATAAGTTTTCATCTCCTGCGCGGAATGACTTCGCATTGCAAGGTAATTCAGAGCTTTCTGCCTGCACTGCCACCTGTCCGATTCCTCTTTTAACTGTTGATAAAGAGCAGTATCAAGCACCTGTTCCCTTGACACTGAATACATACTGTAAACCTCAGGCGACATTTTAAATGTCTCGCCCGTATCAAGGTCAATCCTTATATACGAATCCGTATATCTTATCTCTGTAATCTGAGCCATTTTTTCCGCACTTCTGTTGTTTTTTCATAACGCATGAAACATCTTTCTTAATAACAGTAAAAAAACACAAATGCAACCCTGCATAAAATAAAAAAGGAGAGTGCCTTCAGGACACCCTCCCTTGTGATATTAAATATTTCAGTTTTATTTGAACAAAAAAATAAATAATTAACGTTTTGAAAACTGAAAACTCTTTCTTGCTTTCTTTCTGCCGTATTTTTTACGTTCGACCTTTCTTGAATCTCTTGTAAGGAATCCATGGCTGCGTAATGTTTTTTTGTTCTTTTCATCAATAGAGGTCAGGCATCTAGCAATACCGAGTCTTACAGCGCCGGCCTGTCCCGACCATCCGCCTCCTGTTACAAAAGCATTAACATCATAGGATGAAAGAGACTCTGTCGCTTCAAGAGGTTGCCTTACGATCAGTTCCAGCGTTCCTCTTCTGAAGTATTCTGAAACAGGCTGCTTATTTATGGTTATTTGTCCTGATCCCGGTTTTACCCAGACTCTCGCAATCGCGGTTTTTCTTCTTCCGGTTGCGTAATTTTTAACTTCCGCCATATACTATTACTCCTCTGTTTATTAAGCCCTTAATTATTATATTATACCTCTAATTTTTCCGGTAACTGCGCTTCATGCGGATGTTCCGGCCCTGAGTAAACCTTTAAATTACCGAAAAGCTTTCTTCCAAGTTTATTTTTCGGAAGCATTCCTTTTACAGCATGCTCAATAATAAATTCAGGTTTGGTAGCTTTTATTTTCTTGATATTGGTAAATTTAATTCCGCCCGGATACTGGGAATGGCTGAAATATTCCTTTCTCTCTTCCTTACTTCCTGTAAGTACCACTTTATCCGCATTAACAACTATTATATTGTCTCCCATATCCAGATGAGAAGTAAAAGCAGGTTTATTTTTACCTCGTAAAATATTAGCAATCTGAACAGCAAGTCTGCCCAGGATTTTACCTTCCGCATCAATAAGGAACCACTTTTTGTCGATCTCCGATGCTTTCATCGTGTATGTCTTCTGCATACTCATTGTGAACCCTCTTTTTTAAACTATATATTATTAAATTATTTTCTGTTAAATAAATCAAGCTGAAAATTCAATATTTTCATGATGTAAATGACCAAATTATACAGGGCATACTTTTTGTCAAATAAAAAATATCAGGTTTTTTCTCCCTGCTGAACATGAATAAAATGTTTTAAATTGCGGAATCTATTTTTTTTCACAGAATATTCTTGACCATTGTCTGTAAAGCACTAAAGTTGTTTTTATTTTGGTCATACCTATTCCGTATGCAGCTTATAATTATTGCTCGGGAAAATGTTTATTTGGCGATTTCAGATTAACAACACGTCTTTTATCAGGAATAATTAAATGACTGGCAAAAATACCAAATCCGCTAAACCCAAATCTTTTTTCCTGACAGCACTTCCTTTCTATATTCTGGCACATGGCGCTCATCATCTGCTTACAGCACTTCCGATGCCTCTGCTGCCTTATATACGTACGGAATTCTCTCTTGATTATACACAGGCTTCCTTTGTAACATCAGCCTTTGCTCTCGCCAACGGGGCTGCCCAGCTGCCTGCGGGTTGGCTTGCTGACCGTATAGGTCCTACAATACTCATAACAGTAGGAATACTCGGCGTAGCAATTGCCGGCTTGTTAGTAGGGCTTTCACAGTCATTTATTATGCTCATTGCATTTATTATTCTTATGGGGCTCCTTGCAGGCGGATACCATCCGGCCGCAACACCGCTTATCTCAGAATCGGTTGAACCGAATCAGCGGGGAAGAGCCCTGGGAATTCATCTTATAGGCGGAAATTCCAGCTTTTTCATTGCTCCTGTAATAGCTGGCATGGTTGCGGGCACATGGGGGTGGAGAGGCTCCTTTCTCTGGCTGGCAGGGCCCACAGCTGTTTTCGGAATTCTCTTCTATTTTTATCTTCGTAAAAAGCACAGCAAAAGCCATATTGAGGAAAGACAGAAAAAAGCTGAAGCTGAAAAGCCGCCGGCTCCCGGAAATATTCGCCGCCTGTCGGCTTTCCTGACTATGACTGTTCTCGGCGGAGGAGCAGTCATGTCTGTAATGGCATTTCTGACCCTGTATATTGTCGATGATCTGGGCGCATCTGAAGAAGTGGCTGCTTCGCTGCTTTCCATTATTTTCTTTTCAGGTCTCTGGGCAGGCCCTGTCGGAGGCTATTTATCCGATAAAATAGGCAGTGTTCCCATAATTATAGTATCAAGTTTAATTGGCGGCATAATTATTTATATTTTACAGTTTCCCGCCCTTGGAATTGCCTTCTATATAGTCCTGTTCTTAATGGGCCTTAATATGGCTCTCAGGATGCCTGTAGCTGAAGCTTTTATCATGGGTGAAACAATATCCAAATACCGTTCCACACTTTTCGGCATTTACTATTTTACTATGCATTATACCGGCGCTATTTTCGCGCCTTTTATGGGCGGATTCATTGAAAAATGGGGATTTCATACCTGCTTTTCTGTCGCCGGTATTGCAGTAATTGTAATAACATCTGTCTGCTCATTATTTATGCGCGGCAGTAAAGCCTGATACCGCATTAATACAACACCAACCTTTATTAATATGAAAAATATTATCTTTTCATCCGATTAATTGGTTGAAAAGTATATTAATTTTAATTATTATTATCGGATTGCCATATTTTTTTATCCGACAATATCCATATGAAAAAAATAACTATTTTACTGCTTATAATATTGCCGGTTTTTTTATTTTCATCCGCACTTAAAGCGAATACAACACGGGACATTGGCAAAGAGCCGCGGCTAAACAGAAAAATAATCGCTGACTGGATAATACTATATACGAACATTGAACGTATAAAGAATGGACTTTCTCCGCTGGAATACGATGAAGCTCTTGCCAGTGCGGCTTTCTGGCAGGCGGATTACTGTGCGAAAATAAAAAACCTTGATCATATTTCCCGCATAAAGGGAATGGAAACACCAAAAGACAGAATCGAAAACTATGATAGAAAATGCGGATTCTGCGGTGAAAATCTTGCAGCAATACTGAGTATGAATATTGAAGGGAAAAAAGCTTATGTAAAAGAGGATAAAGAAGGAACATATTACGATTTCGGTAATCATACTATTTGCTGGCGAAATGAAAAACAGGTAGCGTCTACAATTGTACGGAACTGGATGAACAGCAAATATCACAGGGACAATATTCTTAACCCCGGATTTCTATGGATCGGTGCCGAAACAGTCAGCGGAATTCTTGGTAAAAATAAGTCATACTACGGATGCCAGGTTTTTAACGGTTACGGCGGATTAAACACTGAAAGCATTAAAATCAAATACAATCTTTCAGGCCTTAATGCGGATAAAGGAACAATCGAGGGAAAGGATGCGTATTTATTTTCATATAAAGGAAATCTTGAACCTTCCGTTTTTGAAATTACAGAGAACCAGGAAATTATCAAGCACAGTATTATAAAAAAAGATGAAAGATTTATCTTTATAAAAAACCGCCGGATAAGTAACGATTTATTCGCGGCTCTTTTTGATAAAAGAAATCAAATGCTGTACCCTGTACTTTTATTAAAATAATCAATAATTATATTTTTGCCGTTCAGGCTTTTGACATCAAAAGGTTATCGTTTGACTGGAGACATATTATGGATAAAACTGTTTCGATTGAAAGCAATCTTGGTAAAAGGCTGAGTAAAATAAAAAAAGTAGAGGAAAGATGTCTTGTTTTTAAGAACAAACAGATTCCATTAGTAAGCAAAATTTCAATTGGCAGAGACCCCAAGAATAATATAGTACTGCATGATAAAATGGTATCACGGTTTCATGCTGAAATACAGAAGATAAAATCGGCATTCTTTATTACAGACCTGAACAGTTCCAACGGTACATATGTTAATGACGTAAAAGTCCCTGAAGGGAAATACATCAAACTTAAAGAAAACGATAAAATCAGACTCGGCAAAAACGAACTGTCAATAATATGATATCCTTACCGCAATAATAAAAGGACTGCTTTTATGAGCAGTCCTTTTATTATTAATATAATTTTTAATTTAAAATTAAAGCTTATTTACATTCATCATTATTCTGTTGGGAAAAACTTCTTTAATCTCAATACCGAATCCAAGTCCTTCAGCTTTCGCGTTAAGTTCATCCGCAAGATCAGTTGTCTTGCCTGCAAATTCAACTTCTATTTTTGATGCTTTTCCCGCCTGTCCTCTTGAATAGACTTTGTTTATTCCTCTTACCTTATGCTCTATCTGATTCCTGAAATCAGTCAGCTGCTTGTAATCGAGGCCGGTAATTGTGATCATTATCATTCTCTGTGTAGCGGAAAGCAGGAACTTCTTTGTTATCTGATTCATGAAAGGCCCGGAAATAAATTTTTCCTCATCATCTTCTTTTCCGAGAATTTTCTGAAGCGCTCTCTGAATGGCAATTTTTGAGGCTGTATCATTATCTATATGAACGCCGGGCATATTCACGCTTGTGCTTGCCAGAATTCTTCCTGTGTAAACATCAACAGCTTTCAGATTAAGTATTGCCTGTTTTGATTTCATTGTCCTGGAATATTTCTCCAATGCTTTGCTCTGATCGCTTGTACGGACATTGCCGGTTATAATAACTTCAGCTCCGGCGTCATCAAGAAGAACATCCTGAACGTTTCCCGAAACTCTCCCTTTTATTGCGCTGGCCATTTTCTGTTTCTCTTTTTTCATTAATTCCTGGGTAAGAGAAGCATCGACAAATTCGAATCCCGCGTTACCCATAATATCCATCATTGTAAGTTCTGTTACTGTATATCCGGGAGCGTTCCTTTTCCCTTCGAAAGTTTCATTAACAAGAACCATAAATTTGGGCCTGCCGTAATTTCTCAAAGTGGCTTCAATTGTATCATTAACAGCCTGGGGGTAAACTTCACCTTCAAGAGTAACAACAAAAGCGCCGTCCCGTGCCCCTTCTTTCAGTATTTTCCAGTCTCTTACCATTCCGGTTGACCTTGCTTCAACTATGGACTCAACAAGAGCAAAATCCTCAACAACAGATCTTCCTTCTATAGTAGTACCGAGTACTTTTTTTACAAGCTTGTTCATTGCATCATCAATTGCCCTGTCCCTGGCAAGCGCAGTATCATCCAGATAAATAGTGCCGTAGCCTGTAGCCTGGCCTCTCATTTTGTTTCCGGAATCCTCTTTAACCTGTTTGCCGGATCCTCCGCCGCAAAAAAGAGCCCCTGAGAAAACCAGCGAAGTCAGAATGGCAGCAAATTTCCTGTTCATGAAGCAGTTCCTCCTGTGATTTGACATACATTGAGTAATATTTAAATAATTAGAATGAAAGTATTCCCCGTAAATACTGAAAACACGGATATGAATATAATGAAAGCAGTCCGCGTATAGAAATAACTACTCAATAAGCGGGTTGCAATCTCCCTTACAGCGGATAACACTTATTGAGTAGTTATATTGACGCTTTCCGGAAGCCTTTTTATGCTTTATTCAGGCATATTGACTTCTCTGAAGCATATTGCTGCTTTGCGATTTAGTTGTATTTAATATTATTCCCGACACAGTATATAGTCAAACTATTTTTAGTTCTTTTTTATGTATGTGTATAAAAAGTAGATGTAAAATATTATACAACTGCTAATATTTGTAATTCAATCGCAAAGTTATTATTATTTTTCCCGTACTTCATTAACTGAGTTAATAACACACTTTATTCAAATGCAATTAAAAGGAGATAAATTTATCATGACTTTTTCTGAAAAAGCTTCAGCTAATTTTCAAAAACATTTAAATGAGAATCCCTATCCTGGACGCGGAGTGGTTATCGGTAAATCCGAGGGCGGAAGCTGGCTGCTTATTTACTGGATTATGGGCAGAAGCACCAACAGCCGCAACAGAAGATTCGCGGAAAAAAACGGAATCTTAAGAACAGAGCCGGTTGACTACAGTAAGGTCACTGATCCGAGCCTGATTATTTACGAAGCTATGATGGACCTTCCGGGCATACATATTGTCAGCAATGGAGACCAGACAAAGACAATATACGAGGCAATTCAGAACCGCAGATCGTTCCAGGATGCTCTTTCCACCAGGGATAGAGAACCTGATTCACCCAACTTTACCCCGCGCATCAGCGGGATCCTGGAGTATAAAGGCAGTGAAGCAAAAATGACTCTCAGTGTTCTCAAAGCAAATGAAATTAATCCTGAGTACACAAACCGCTATTATTATGAACCGGTTATTCCTGAAAACGGTTACGGATATGGTGTAACCACTTATTCAGGCGATGGAGATCCTTTACCGAGTTTTTCAGGCGACCCTCTGCTGCTGCCGGTTAAAGGTTCAGCTGAAGAAGTACTGAATTCATACTGGGAAGCGCTTAATTCGGAAAACCGCGTTTCTCTTGCTGTTAAGGAAATATTACCTGACAGGAAAGAAAACAGAA
Source organism: Spirochaetota bacterium (assembly GCA_016932015.1). Lineage (GTDB taxonomy): Bacteria > Spirochaetota > UBA4802 > UBA4802 > JAFGDQ01 > JAFGDQ01. The sequence goes on from JAFGDQ010000103.1 coordinate 19,535, forward strand.
TCCTTATTCAAAATCAGTACTGATTAAAAAGCAGTATTGACTCAAAACATATTGATATTACTGCTTCTCAGGGATTCTTCTGCCTGTTGAAATTAATATGAGCATCCCTGGCAGACCTGAAACTTTATTGACATTAGATTAATTTTCATTATAATATAACTTACAGAAATAATTAATTTACTGTTCAGTTCAAAAATGACCGCATTCACTGGAGGCTGAGATGAAATTTCTAGTCGCATATACGGGAATGACAGATTTAAACAAGGCTGTACTGGACCTGGCCGGAAAGCACAGCAAACTCTTTAACGCAGAACTCCACATCGTCAACTCAAAAGAAAATCCGGATAAAAATGAAGTTATTGATTTTGTTGAATTCCAGGAGGGATTACGGTCTTTAAAGGAATCAATGACTAAAGACGGAATTAAATGTGAAACCCATGTCATGGTTACAGGACATCTGCCCGGTGATGACATTGTCGAGTTCGCCAGAGACAATGATATAGATCAGATCTATATCGGAGTTGAAAGAATATCCAGATTAGGGAAACTGATTTTCGGATCGAATGCGCAGACGATAATCCTTGATGCCCCCTGTCCGGTTATTTCAGTCAATCGGGAGTACTATTCAAAACAGAAAGATTAAATTGAATCTTACTCCTTCTTAAATGCGCCCCAGCTTGATTCAGCTCCCGATTCTATAAAATATCCTTTTATTTTTTTCCGGTCCGCTGAGAAGCCCCCGTGAAAGGTCTGTTTAAAAAATCTGCTGCTGCCGTATTTTTTTAATTCCTCTTCTGTTTCAACGGATCTGATAAAATATATTTTATTGTCAGCAATAGTCAGGTCTTTTAAGGGCTGCGGAACGCCGCTGCCCGGGCTGCTGAATCTGATTTCACCGTAAAATTTATTATTTCTGACACGGAGTGTTATAATTGCTTTAAAATTTGATATGTAAGCTTCATATTCACCGGGAAAATCGTCAGGATTGCTTACATCTGTTACTGCGTTGCCCGGATGATCCTCTTTTAAAGGTACTGCAGAAATTTTATTATCTGCAGCAGCGTCTTTTTTTACCTGAGTTGAACAATTCAAAAATGCATTCCCAAGTAATACAACAGAAAGAAAAATAATTATTGCCCGGTTTATTCTCATATCTTTATCTTGCCTTTAATATTAGTATCAGTAAAAGCAAAACTGCATCAATAAAATTATACTGTTTATTAATGCTTATCGGCTTTATTTTTTCAATTGATTTCATTTTTTTAAATATGTTTATTATACAGTTGTAATGATATCACATTTGCTTAAAAAATAAAACAAAATAATCGAAAAATAAACGATTGATACTTGTATTTTTCATAATAGACTTGTTGCGAAACTTTGAAAAAAGAGTATTAATCTTTTTATTTAATACAATAATGATATTTTGCTAAAAATGTCTGACGTAAAAAAATTAATTAAAATTCTGTAAGAAAGAGTAATATGGTATTCAACAGTAACTATTTTTTAAAATACAGCGTTTTGTAAAAAATACATGCCGTTTTATCCGAATCCTGTACCGGAATATTGTTCACTTGCTTTACAAAGGAGCATGTACGGTAATGAAACGGAGTGGATATGGCTGAAAGAGGTCATATCCTTCATATCTTTTCTGAATATGCTGAGAGTGCCTGAGGTTTTATACTTCTTCTGCACTGTTTTTTTTCCAGTCATAAATTCGGATATATAAAGATTGTACCCGCTCATGCCAAGGCCGCGTGCTTTTCTTATGTAAGAGTCTTTTTCTTCCGGAGCAATCAGCTGCCACGACTTTACTGCTTCAGCAAAGCTTTTACGAATTTCTCTCTGAAGCAGAGTATCAGGATTTCGCGGTACAACATAAGTGCGTACGAATTGTCTGTTCCGGTTTACATAAAAAACGGAATTACCGAATCGTCCGCTTATTGATAGAATTACAGGATTAAGTTTTGCTGTAGCCATGAATATTCTCCTTAGATATTTCAACATATTATTTTTTTCTTATAATAATATATACAAAAACACCTTACATTTTATCTTGCAGAGAATGTTATTTTGCAACAAATCTGATGTTTTAAGGAAAGCATTTTTAATATTAACATAACAGGAGATATAACTTTTGAATAAGCTGTCATTTGTCGAGGCGCAGGAAAATGATCTGAGTATCATCCTTGATATTTATAATTATTATATCATAAATTCAACAGCCAATTACTACGTTGATACTATATCAATTGATACACTAAAAACACACTTATATATTAATCACGATAAATATAAAACTTTTCTTATTTATTATTCAAATGGATTTGCCGGTTTCTGCTATCTGACGCAGTTCAGGAAAAAGCATGCTTACTCAAGAACAGGAGAAATCGGTATTTATTTAAATCCGGATTTTACTAATAAAAAATTCGGAGAGCAGATCATTACACATCTGGAATCAGCTGCCAAAGACTGCCAGTTAAAAGTATTAATTGCCTCTATTTCGAATGAGAATTTACCAAGCAGAAAGCTTATTCAGAAGATGGGGTATATTGAATGCGCCCATTACAAAGATGTGGCTGAAAAATTCGGAAGATTATTAAGTGTTATGGATTATCAGAAATTTATTTAAGCCGGAATGCCAGGAGATTGATAGTCATTAAAAATTTATTCCCCTGCTTCTTTAATTTTATCTTCATAAATTTTCAATGCAGCATTTTTCAGCTCTGCTGATGACATCCCTTCCGGATTAATTGTAGCAAGCCTTTCCACAATAATCTTATTTTTAACACATGTATTGAAAAAAAATTTTCCCGGCGTAAAAAGACGGTCAGTGTTTTTAATATATAAAATCTGAAGAGGCAGGTTATATTTCCCTGAAATAGTAAAAGCTCCTTTCTGAAACTTTCCCAGGCTGCCGGTTCGGCTTCTTGTTCCTTCAGGGAATATAAAAAGGTTTCCCCCTTTCGTGATAAAATCCGGAATACTGCTTATACTTTTTACAGTTGCACTGTCATATTCGCCTTTTCTGATAAAAGGAATATAGCCTGCGGATTTCATTATCCAGCCCATTATAGGAACCTTAAAGAATACACTTTTTACTATAGTCTTTTGCACAGGGAATAGTGATATATACAGTATAGGATCCAGATAGGAAATGTGATTTGAAATAACGACTGAAGATTTAATGCTCTTTACTTCACTGCTGATTTGAAAGGACAGTCCGGGTATTGTAAATTTTAAAATGAAAAAAAAAAGCCGTAAAAAATATGGTTCAGCTTCTGAAACATAGCTTCTCTGTCGCGGCTGAGGGGAAACGCAACAATCAGGCACGGCATGTATAAAAAAGCAAAACCGAATATGTATAAAACCCAGAGGGACATTGTAATGGTAAAATCCGGTATAAATTTAAAATATTTAATAATACTATTCAAAAGGTTAACTCCGGTTTTTTATAAAAAGGCAGGTATTAACCCCGCCGAATGCGAAATTCTGTATTGAAACAGTATTTACACTTTTTTCAATAAGCTTCGTACTGTGCTTAATCATATTGCATCTTTCATCAATTTCTTCAAGATTCAGAGTAGGTATAATAACTTTTTCCTGCATCATGTAAAGGCTGAAAATCAGTTCAATTACTCCGCATGCACTCATCGTATGCCCGACATAACTCTTTAATCCTGTAACATACGGGTTATCACCGTATTCGGAAAAAATTGCCTGTGCCTCTATTACGTCGCCTGCTTTTGTTGCTGTGGCATGAGCGCTTATCAGGTCAACATCTTCAGGATTAATCTGAGCGTTTTCAAGGCCCGCTTTTATTGTTCTTTTCACGCCGTCTGAATTCGGCAGAATCAGATCCCCTCCGTTATTCGTACAGCTAAAGCCTGTTACTTCCGCCAGTATATTTGCTCCGCGTTTTTTCGCACTGCCGTATTCTTCAAGCAGCACAGCACCGGCGCCCTCACCGACCACAAGGCCGTCACGATTTAAGTCAAAAGGCCGGGGAGTGAGATACGGAGTATCGTTATAGGACGTGGAACATGCAAGCAGATTATCAAATACAGCTACAGTTGTTAAATCATACTCATCAGCTGCACCGCAGATCATTGCGTCCTGCATTCCGTATTTTATTGCTTCGTAACCGAAACCGATTGACTGGGCCGCTGTTGTGCATGCTGTACATGATGACAGCACCCGTCCTGTTATCCCGAACATGCGGCTTATATTCACTGCTGTTGTATGCATCATTGATTTCAGATAATCGGCAGCGTTGATGTTTGAAAATCCCTTATCATCAGGATCAAAAAAAGCCTTAAAAATATTCCGCTGAACACTGGGACTGCCCTGAATAGACCCGAAAGCAACCCCCAGCCTGCCGGAGGAGAGAAAATCATTAGCAAGCCCGGCCTGTTCAATCACCTCTTTTGCCGTCTGGCACGCGTAATACGAAACAGGCCCCATTGTTTTTCTGAACTTTCTGGAAAAATCATAAGGGATTTCATAATCCACAATGCCGTATACACCGGAATGAATATGCTTTGCAAGAACATCATCCGGCCTGTTTATGCTTTTTATCCCGGAAATGCCGTTTAAAAGACTGTTTAAAATATCCTTTTTCCCGTGCCCGACAGGCGTTATTGCCGACTCTGCTGTAATAACAACTCTTCTTCCCATCAGTGTTATAAAAGTACTAATTCCTGTTTTTCTGAATATTCTCGATGTAATCAATAATATTATTGATTGTGCGGCATTCCATGGACTGTTTTTTCTCTTCCTGAGTCAGTTCCGATCCGAGAAGCTTTTCTATATACTCAAGTAATACAATGGCATCAATACTGTCAAATTCATATTTTTCAGTTAAATTATTATCCGGATCCGGATCTATTATTTCAAATTCCTCTTTGAATACGTCTAAAATCTTTTCTAAAAGTATCTGTCTATCCATTCAAGCATTCTCCGAATTACATTCTAAGCCAGTTCCATGTGAGGAATTAAAATAATTTACAGCATACCCTTAATTGCAATCACAAAGAACTATTAAAAAATTAACCAAAAAAACCATTTCGGGCCGGATTCAGTATTATACAAATTTCCTCATCCAGGCAAAGCAGGTTTAAAAAAAGGCCTGTTCTGAAAATAAAATCGATTTTGCAGAAGACCGGATCGTTTGCCAGTAATTATTTATTAAAAATATAAAACAATTTTATTACAAAAACAAGTAATTAAATTATATTGAATTATGTCATAAATTTAATTGAATTTATTATACCATTAGAAAAAAATCAAAACAGCATTCTGACAGATGTGAAAACACTTAAAGTATATAATAAATATGTTAGAAGTTATTATTCTTGACGGAATTAAAAAAATACCTTTCTTAAAAGATACTGCCTTCAGCAATTATCTGTTCTGAAATATAAAAACTAAAAGGAATAAAGTAATGAAGTTTAAAAACAGGATAATATTATTTTTTTTTATCATTACCGGCTGCGCATTACTTCCGGGATGCGGCGGGAAAAATATTTATTTATCAAGTTCTAATTATACACCTCATCCGAAAATTGTAAATCTTACCGAATACAAGAACGCAAAAATATATATAGGAGGCTTTTCCAATAATGCAGGCAATACTGACCGTTATAATTACTACGGTCCGAATTCAGATGCAACTTATGAAACAGAAAGTCTGCTCGTGGATTACTTCTGGTATTGCTTTGTGAAAGCTTTTAAAGAAATGGGAATAAGTGTTAACGAAGATTATGATGCTCCGCTGCTTTACCTTATGCTAAATTCCATGACAGATGAAGAGTGTACTTTTGATATTAACCTGTACAAGGGAGACGACCTTGTATTCGTGAAAGAGTTTACAGTAAAAATACCGCCAACCGATCCTGAAAGCAAAGATCTCGCAGTGCTTGAAAGAAATGCCTATAAAATGATTAATACAGCTATTGCGAAAATACTGTATGACAATAATTTTAAGGCAAATGTCGCAACCTCCTCTTCTGCTGCAGTAAAACCCGTGAAAAAAACTGAAGGTACGCTTGTAGGCATTGTCAAAAAAATCAATGCAGGTAGTAGTGAAATAATTGTCGGCTCTGGAAAACTCGCGGACATGGTAAACATAGGTGATACTATTTACGTGGTCGACAGAGGAAAAAAAATCAAAATGAAGGTAAAGTTCCCCATGCAGACTATTGCAACGTGTACTGTTATACCGGCTGATAAAAAAAGAATTGTTAGAATTAAGGAAGGAGATATGGTATATAAATAACAGATACCGGCAATTCTTTCAGCTTCTGCAAATATTTAACATTCAACTTTGACAAATTTGAATTTACAGGCCTGGATAAAATCCCAACAAATACAGGCAATGGTCGCCTTTCACGAACAAGTAAATGGAGGAACTTAAATGAAATGCATACTAAATATTTTTTTTATTTCTGCATTATTGATTCAGTGTTCATCTGAGAAGAAAGAACCCCTGGAAAACACTTCGGAAGAGGAATACAAGATAACAAAAAATGCGCGTATTAATACTGAATTAAAAGAACAGCGGGACTCACTGGAAAATGCTGATTTAACCGATGTTCAGCGTGCTGAAATTTATACCAGCATATCAGAACTTAATTCTGAAAAAGGGAATGTGACGGAAGCAATTAAATCAGCTCAGGAAGCAATCAAATTTCAGCCGAATCAGTATTCATCACGTTTTCTGCTCGGGAAGTCGCTTATAGAAGCAGCAAGATATGATGAGGCTATTGCCCAGCTTGAACAGTCCGGCAGTCTTTATGAAAAATACGCTCCCGCTCATTTTGAACTCGCAAACGCTTATTACAAAAAATATAGATACAAAGACGCGCTCAAAGAGTATCAGATTACTACACAGCTTGATAAGGGCCATTACGAAGCCTATAATAATATGGGTGTTCTTTATAGTCTGATGAAAAAGCCCGCACTTGCTGAAAAAAATTTCAGGCAGTCTGTTAAGATTAAACCGGACTTTGCCCCTGCATACAGGAACCTGGGCCTTTTATATGATTTAAAGCTTAAAAAGCCGAAACTCGCGATCCTGAATTATGAAAAATACCTGGAGTATATGCCGAACTCGCCGCAGAGAAAGAACGTTATGTACTGGATAAAAACATTAAAGGAAAATTAGAAATGTACCGCAAAATATTATCCGTAATCATTATATTATGTTCAGTTGCCGCTTTCGCCAGTGCTGATGACAAAGAAATCTCCACTGCGATTCTTCCTATTGACGATTCAATCACTTCAACAGGAGAAATCGAAAAAGCAGGCAGCACTGCCACAGCTTTACTTGAAGATGCTATATCGGCAAACAGCAGATTCTTCGTAAGAAAGTCTGATGCTATAAGCGAATTCCTTAAAAGGCTTGAGCTGCTTCAGGCAGGTATTATTGACGACAAAGAATTCAAAGACGATTCGGACAAGCTCAAAGTAAATTGCCTGACAGTAGGAACACTGTCTAAATTTGAGAGCCTTTATGAAATAGATATAAGAACAGTTAATATTGACACATGGAAGATAGTACATTCACAGGGATGCTCCAGGCAGAACATCGGCAAAGCCGTTGAGGATATCGCGTGGTATTATGACAACAAGTTTACAAAACAGTATCTTACTGAAAGGGAAAGCACTCTTATAGACAATCCGACTGTGTCTGTTTTTATTTTCGAGGACTATGATACCAAAACGCAGAGACCCGGATACGGGGAAGCCTTTTCAGAAATTCTCAACAGCCAGCTCGGGTCTTTCATGCTGCTGACCACTGTTGAAAGAAAATTCTCGAAATCACTGATTGACGAGAAAGCATTTCAGATGACAGGTGTTACGACTAATGATGATTCTAACAATAACTTTTCCATCAGAGACATTCAGTATAAAATTTCCGGAGACGTGAGGATTTTTGACGACCTGATCTGCATTAATTACAAAGTATTCAACACAGCGGACGGCAGGCTGATCTATATGAATTCAAATGAAATTAATTCCATGAAAGGGTTAAGAAAAACCGCATGGGAAATTTCATCCACCATAGAAGATGTATTAAAAAACAGAATAGGCACACTGGAAATAAAGACCAAACCTGAAAACGCAATAATCACGATCAACAGCGCCCCGTTCGGAAACAGCCCCCAGACTCTGTCACTTGCAAAGGGACAGCATCTGCTGAGAGTCTCAATGGAAGGGTACAGGACTCATACTGAAACAATTACAATTGAGCCGCAGAAAATATTATCCAGAACCATCACTCTTGAACCTGTAAAAACGCTTCAGCTTGAGAACGCTTATTCCTTTGAGAAAAAAGGAAAGTGGGATGAGGCTGTAAACGCGTATAAAGAATTCATTGATCAGTATTATGATTCAACTGAATCCAACTTCGCCCTGTACAGACAGGGGCATGTTCAGCTTATGTATCTCAAACAGTATGACCGGGCTCTGCAGACATTTCAGACTCTGGTAAGCCGTTATCCTGAAACAATGATTCGTGCCGAAGGCTATATAGGCATAGCAAAAGCACAGAAGAAACTCGGCAACGACGCTGAAGCAAAAAAGACGCTCGACTATTTAATCGAGAACTACGGTGAGACCAATGCCGCTGCCGAAGCACGAAAGGTCAGCTGGTAACAGCCGCAGATTCTGAAATATAATTAATTTCTTCAGGATATGTGTTGATTTTTTCCACACCCGTTTCAGTAAGAACGAAAGTATTTTCAATACCTACAGCTCCTTGCTCAAAAACGAACTTCGGTTCCAGCGCGAATGTCATTCCTGGCTGAAGTACCAGATCAAATCCTTTTGCGAAAATCGGCATCTCGTCCATTTCAAGGCCAACGCCGTGCCCGAGAAATTTAACTCTTTCATTGCCGAATCCCATAAAATTATTCAAAAGGCCTTCTTCCGCTGCTATCTTCTCTGAAAGGGCCCATATATCTGAACATACTGCTCCGGGTTTGAGCTGTTTCATGACCTCTTCCTGTATCAGAAGAGCGGTTTTATGTCCATGCATAAGCGTGTCATCAAGTACGCTTTCTCCGAGAACGAAAATGCGTTCAGCATCCGCAGTGTACCCGTTGACCACGCAGGTATAATCTATATAAACAGGTTCCCCGCTAATTATTTTTTTCCAGCCTGCACCGTGGGGGTTATTCGCAGGGGATAAACCGCTGCCTCCCACAGGGCCGTCAAAGTACGTCGGTACAAAACCGGTTGATCCTGAAACTACGTTGCCCATGGCAAAATCCTGATTAAAAGCTCTCATCTTGCTTCCGCCTCCGTAACCGTTGCGCCTCATGTATCCTTCAAAAAAAGAGGCCAGTTCAACTTCAGTCATTCCCTCTTTAATAATCTCCGGTACATAAGCAAAAGCGTTGTCAATAACACAGCATGAATTACGGAGTAAATCGATCTCCCACTTGCTTTTTATCATTCTCACTTTTTTCATGAGAGAACTTCCATCTTCAATCCGGATGCCCGGAAATGCTTTCTTCTGATACATCAGCATTGTATTGTAAGGAATAACATCAAGCTCTAACCCTATGGAATTTACTTTGAAACCTGTATGCTCCTCTATTGACGGCAGGATTGCCTTCAGGCTGTTCATCTCAATTATATTATCAAGCGGAGACTCATCACATGCCCGGGAATAACTTTTTCTGACCATGAGAAGAGGCTCCCCTTCCACAGGTATAAATAAATGCCCGCTTTGCGATGTGCCGGAAAAATAAAACATATTTATATGATGGATAACAAGAATTCCATCCAGATTATTTTCCCGTATCAAAGACTGGACAGGCCGGATTCTATCTGATATTTCTTCGCGTGGAGTTTTGACTGATTGCATTGTAATTCCTTTTATTAGTTTAAAATTTTAGCTATATATGCTATAGCTGTTTTTCGATGGTAATTTCAGAAAATACATTTCTGTTAGTCAAATGAATTTTTTCTGTTTTTTAATCTGATAAATACAAATATTATAGAAGTTATTCCTTTTACCGGTATTTTACTTATCATTAAGTAAATTATACACCGAAAATTATTTCACTTATCGCAATACCAACGCCGGGCTATGCCCGAATATTTTACAATAAATGCTGTTTTTATCTGTTTTCGAAGTTTTAAAGAAAACATTATTTACTTCAGTAAAGCTCCATCTTCTTGCTGCAACTGCTTTAAAAGGACTTTTTTAGAGACATCCTCAAAAATTCAATTGACGATTTTCCAATATTCCAGACATTCATAAATGTTCACTCTTTCAGGATCTGTATTATTACTTTATGAAAGCTTCAGTATTAATTTCGCCTTACATAATTCAGCCGAAACAGATTATTTTTTTTAGTCATATTACAGGAACTGCATACGATTAAATAACAGGAGGTAAACAAAGTGGATGCCAGTAATTTATTTGCCAGAAACTTTTTAAACGTAAAATATGAAGACCTTCCCCAGAAGGTTGTTGATGAAACAAAAAAACAGGTACTTGACCTTATTGCCGTAGCAGTAGGCGGATACGGGCAGGCAGGAGCCAAAGAAGTAAGGGAGATGACTCTGGAATGGGGCGGAGCAGAGCAGGCAACTATTTTCATCAGCGGAAAGAAAGTGCCGGCGCCTAATGCGGCACAGGTTAACGCTAGCATGGCTCATTCACTTGACTTTGACGATGTTCACGAGGCAGCTATAATGCACCCCGGTGTTGTTACGATACCTACCGCTCTAGTAGTAGCAGAACTTGCGGGCAGGCTTTCAGGAAAGGAGTTCATTCAGGCGATCGCAGTAGGCGGAGACATGATCAGCAGAATGGGGTTAGCCACACGTCCGGGAGATGAGGACGTTCACAAGTACGGCTGGCATTTCACAACACTTAACGGTTTCATGACATCAGCAGCTGTTGCCGGTAAAATTCTCGGACTTAGCGAGGAAAAAATGATCAGCGCGATTGGTATAGGATACCATCAGTCGTGCGGAAACGGCCAGGTAGTTAAAGACGGTGTTCTTACAAAGCGTCTCGGCCCGGGCTTTGCTGTTAAAGGCGGAATTACAGGAGCAATTCTCGCTCAGAAAGGCGTTACCGGCGCGATAAACAGCATGGAAGGTGTTGCAGGATATTACAAAGTTTATCACGGAAACAGCTATTCAAGAGACATTCTTGTCGGAGAACTCGGAACTCGTTTTGAAAGCGCTAATATTTCAATCAAGCCTTATCCTTGCTGCCGCGGGACTCATCCGACAATTGACGCAACAATGATACTTGTACAGGAAAATGACATCGCTCCTGATAAAGTTGAGAGCATCAGGATCTGGTGCGGAGAGGGAACACTCGGACTTCTCGGACTGCCGCTTGAAGTCAAAGCAAAACCTCGCAACTTTGTAGACAGCCAGTTCAGCCTCGCATGGGGATGCGCTACAGCTATTGCCAAAAAACGCGTTACACCTTCAAACTTTACGGAGCAGGCTATAAAGGATGCTGATATTCTGGCTGTTGCCGCAAAAATAACTGTTGAGAATGATCCGAAGTACAATAAAGGCGGACTTGAGCCGGCAAAAGTTGAAATCAAAATGAAAGACGGCGCGACATATACAAAAGAAATGTTAACCGCTACCGGTTCACCTGAAAAACCGGCTACATTTGACGAATGTGTTGCCAAATTCCGGGGATGTGCAGAATTTTCAACAAGCCCGATGCCTGAAGACAACGCAGACAAAATCATAGCTGCTGTAAAAGACCTTGATAAGATGGAAGATATTAAAGATCTGATTAAACTATTAGTCTGGTAATAAAATCTTTACGCAGGAGGGATTGCCACTGCGGAATAATAAAACTTTTAATAAATTATAATATAAAGAGGAAAATAACTATGGGTGAAAGACCAAAAACCAGTAAAGCTGCCGTTCTTGTTGAGTACGGCAAACCTGACGTAATGATGGACATAAAGATTCCTGAAATGCGCCCGAACTGTATTTTAGTAAAAGTTAAATTAGCAGGTATATGCGGAACAGACGTACACCAGAACCACGGAACACTCAGCATAAAGCCTCCGCTGCCTAATCTTCAGGGTCATGAGACTCTTGGAGAGATAATTGAGCTTGGCGAAGGCCGCGTGCAGGACATTGCGGGTCGTCCGCTTAAAGAGGGAGACAGAATCATGTGGGCTCATCCTTTCTGCGGCGAGTGCTTTTTCTGCAAAGTTGAGCGTAAGCCGTACATGTGCCTCAAATCGGGAAAAGGCTACGGATTTTCAGACCCCGAACTGCTTCGCGGAGGATTCTCCGAATATGTATTCGTAAACGAGGAAACGGAAGTTGTACGCGTACCCGACAGCATTAAAGACGAAGAAGCTCTCGGAGTAGGATGCGCTTTCAGAACTGTCGTAAGCGGATTTGAAAGATTAAAACGACACGCTCCAATAGGCATTGCTGATACTGTTGTTGTTCAGGGAGCAGGTCCGATAGGACTTTACGCAACTCTGCTTGCCGCTCATTCAGGTGCAGGTAAAGTTATTGTTGTGGGTGCCCCCGCGGGACGTCTTGAGCTCGCAAAAGAATGGGGCGCTACTCATACCATAAATATTGATGAAGTAAAAAATCACGAAGACCGTGTAAAAACAGTCATGGAACTGACAGCCGGGCTTGGTGCGGAAGTCTGTATTGAAGCAGCCGGCATTCCTGCAGCATTCGTTGAAGGCTTTGACTTTCTGCGCAAGGACAGCGTTTATCTTGTAATGGGACAGACTTCTACAAAAACAGTAGAGTTCATGCCTAACAAAATTCTGCAGAAACAGGCTTGCATTATAGGCAGCGGAAGCGCAGACGCACGCCACTTCTATCTTGCTCTCAAGTTCATTGAAAATACACGCGATAAAATTGATTATTCCAAAATGATTTCATCAACTTATGATCTTGAAGATATCAATGTGGCTCTTGACAATATGGCAAAGGGAGCTGACATTAAAGCGGTTATTGACAACAGAAACCGTAAATAAAATTTTGTTTATAAATTATTCCGGGACGGCAGTGATTTCATCAAAAAGCACTGCCGTCAGCTGGATTTTTTTATTTTTTTTACGCAGCTGAATATCCATTTCTTTTACCGGGGTTCATCCGTCTGATTTTTCCCCGGACCCGGCCCGCACCTGTACAAACTGAATTATACATACTGTTTCAGGTAAATAATAATCTTTGAATCCTGATTACGCGTATTAATAATATTCCGGCAGGCCAATCTCCTCAATTCGGGGTGGGATTCTTATAAGCGACAGTTATCACCTGCGGCAACAATATGAGTTTATTTTTTTATTGCTGTTCAAGAGCAGGATCATACAGAACATACTGCCCTTTACCTGAATGTTTAGCCTGATACATTGCAAGATCAGCCTTTTTTAGTAATGAATCAACATCATCCTCATTCGGGATACTTAGTGCCAATCCGATGCTTCCACTGATCTTAACTTCAATTTCCCCAAGTTTTACCGGAGAGTGAAAATTTATGACAAAACGGTCAATCAAAGGAATAATCTGCTCAAAATCAATTACGTTATCTATCATAATTGTAAACTCATCACCGCCCAGCCGTGCGGCAAGATCATCAGTCCTCAAATAGCGCCGTATTCTTTCAGCAACAGCGCATAATGTTGAATCTCCTACAGCGTGTCCGTAAGTATCATTTACATATTTAAAATCATCAAGATCAAAATAAATAATCCCAACCGACCTGTTTATTTCATTTGCGCTTATAAGAGAAAAACGGACACGGTCCCTGAAATATGAGCGGTTTGCCAGCCCAGTAAGAGGATCCCTGAACGCAAGTTCCGTAAGATTCAGCTCAATCATCTTGCGCTCCGTCACATCATGAAAAGTGGAAACAATACCTTCTACAGAAGGATCATTCAGAAGATTGGTGAGAATAACGTCAAAATACCGCCAGGCATCGGCTTCGTCAGTTCGCATTCGTATGATTCTGCTGATATTTTTCCCCGGATTTTCCAGTACGTCCTTTAATAAATCCGCCGCAGTTTTTCGGTCGTCAGAATGTACCCGGTCAATAATCGCAGATATAATATCAAAACTTCCAGAATTTTTTAAAACAGGAGGGTTAGTATAATCATAAAATTATCAAACAGCGAAGTTTAATGTCTTTGCTGAAATCCGTTATTACTGAATACATACGGGTATAAATAAAAAAGCATACCCGTCCGTATAACATACTAAAAATCGTATTCCGTTATTTCGGCTTCATTTTCCGGCAGAGGAACTACCAGCAGCGGAATATTGGTTCTGTGCAGAACTCTCTCAGCGACACTTCCGAGAAGGGTCTGTTTGATAATTCCCTTTCCGTGAGTGCCGAGAACAATAAGATCGCACTTTATTTTTTTTGCCTTTTCAATTATTTCACTGGCAGGATATCCCTCGTGTACATCAATGGATTCCACTTTCAGAGTACATTCAGGATCACCTGAAATAACGCTTTCACAGAAAGAATTTAACTTGCTGTTTAATTCAGCAGCAATTTTTTTTACTTCATTCCTGAAATCAAAATCAGGGTATTGAAGTTCAAGATAAGGTTTAACTCCGGACGGCATGGGTTCAACAATATGCAGTATATGTATTTGTGCAGAATATTTCTCAGCCAGGTCCATAGCGTACAGAAAAGCCTGAGCTGAATTTTTAGACAGATCCGTGGCATAAAGTATTTTACCGATTTCTGGTTTCATAGGCTCTCTCCTAAAACTTTTTATTATTATTTATACAACACGTTTATTTTAATCAGTCAACAATAAATAACAGATATAATTCATTATTATTCCCCTGGTTACGAAAAGTCATTCCTTTATTTCGTTATGACAGAATGCCTAATATGATAAATCTGTCATATTAAAATGATATTGACATTATAATGAGATGGTAAATCACTTAATTAATGCTTCATATAATAATTTGCAATAAATTCAATTTTCCCGGGACCTTATTCATAATTAAAGGTATAACCGGACTTTGCAGCTGCGCAGGAAATGACATATTTTAAATAATTATAAATTAAAAAACAATGATTATAGACTTCCATACTCACATCTTCTCTCCTTCAGTCAAAAATTACCGGACAGAATATTTTCAGGACAGTACGTTTTCGATTCTTTATTCTCATGAAAAATCCCGGATTATTGATCATAATGATCTGATTAAAGCAATAGATAATGCTAACATTGACTATGCTGTAGCAATGGGTTTTCCGTGGGAGAAAGCGGATTATTGTGATGAGCAGAACGAATATCTGAAAGATGCCATGTCATCCTCGAACAACCGGATACAGGCATTCGGGTCTCTGCCTGTAAACGATCAAAGCTCCATTGAAAGAAATATCAAAAAGATCAAAGATCTTGGCCTTGCCGGAATCGGTGAAATTGCTTTTTACGAAGGCGGACTGGATAAGTCGGAATCTGATATTCTGAATTTAATCTGTTCAGCAGCCATGAAATACTCCCTGCCGCTGTGCCTGCATCTTAATGAACCGGTTGGCCATATTTATAAAGGTAAACACCGTACCTCTCTGAATATAACATACTCTGTACTGCAGAATTTCCCTGATTTAACTGTTATCCTCGCCCACTGGGGAGGAGGGCTTTTATTTTATGAACTTATGAAGGAAGTAAAGAATTCTCTTAAGAATATATACTATGATACTGCTGCATCACCTTTTCTTTACGACGATAAAATTTATAAAATAGCGGCAGATATTACAGGAGCGGATAAAATATTGTTAGGAACCGATTTTCCTTTAATTAATTTCAACCGGTATATTGATGCGATTAATAACAGTATAGAATCAGAAACAGACAGGAAAGCAATCATGGGCGGAAATGCTTTAAAAATTTTGAAAGCTTTATCAGTGCAGCTTTAACGGGAATAATGCTTTGGGCAACATTCGCAGCAGCCCTTCCGGATCCCGCTGTAATCTGTACTGATAAATTTACAGCGGGGAAAAACCGGGAAATGCAGGCATTTACTGCTGTAAGTTCAGCTGTGCTTCACCTACTTTCTTCTTTAGCTCAGGATCCATTTCCACACGTTCTTCAAATTCCTCAAACTGTTTGAGTGTAAATCCGTATTTCTCCGCGATTTTCTCCTTTGATTCAGGAGTAAGGTCAGTATTCAGAACTTCATTTTCTATTTTTATAAAATCTTCAGGAGTCATTACCTTAGGTTCATTTTTACATGAAATAACGCAAAGAGCAACTATCAGAATCATTGAAACAACACTTACAAATTTCATAAGTCCTCCTTAAAAGGAATATTTAATACAATATAATTGATAATATAATTAACGGTATGCAATAAATAAAAAATAATCAAAAACATTATCAATAATTAACAGCTTAAATGTACTTTAAGCAAATATCACCTAATGTCAAGAAAAATTATCAACTGAGTGATTATATTTTATATTCATATTTAAATATTTTCACGATATTATTTCATCCAAAGTAACTATTCAGCTGTTATCAATCTATTGGCAAAAGCCATTTCTCAGGAAGGAATAATATATTTGACAGAACAGAAAATAAATTCTTTTAATTAACTTTACTTCAAATTTTAAAGATCAAGATCGCAAATGAAAATTACAAGAAGGAACTTCCTGAAAACATCCTCTATACTGGCTGCGGCATTAATGAACGCCGGGCTTTTCGTTATTGAAGGCTGCAAATCCATTCCGGACAAATTAAAAGGAACAGTGAAGAATCCGGGGATTTGCCCTTTCTGCAGCATGGGGTGTGGAATTACCGCTTTTACAAGAAATGGTAAAATTATAAATATTGAAGGTGATCCGGCTCATCCTATTAATGGCGGAAAGCTATGTGCAAAAGGAAGCGCCTTATTCCAGCTATCCATTTCCAAAAAACGCCTCGGGAAAATTTTATACAGAGCTCCTTTCAAAACAGAGTGGAGCGAAATTACCTGGAAGGAAGCTCTGGACAAAATAGCACTGAATATTAAAAGGACAAGAGACGAAACCTTTGTTGAAATTGATAAAGATACTGCTGCAAACCGTACAGAAGGAATTGCCGTTATGGGAGGATCAGGCCTGACAAATGAAGAAGCATACCTTCTTTCAAAAATGTCCCGGCTTCTCGGAATAATTCATATTTACGATGAATCAGGGCTGCCGAATTCCGGCTCTTCCGCAGCTCTCTCCGGATCACTCGGCTACGGAGCTATGTCAAATCACTGGACAGATATTCAGAATGCGGATACGGTTTTTATAATCGGCAGCAATCCGGCTGAAACTTATCCTGTGGCAATGAAACATATCCTTCAGGCCAAGGAAAACGGCGGGAAAATTATTCATATAGATCCAAGATTTACAAGAACTTCATCAATCTCGGATTATTATGCCCCGATCCGTCCGGGAACCGATATTGCTTTCATCGGCGGACTTATTAATTTCGCGATACAAAACGACATAATTCATAAAGAATATGTTGCTGAATATACGAATGCTTCATTCATCATTAATTCAGAATATGATTTTCAGAACGGCTACTTTACCGGATTTGCAAACAATAAATACAGTAATGACACATGGGCATATGACAGAGACAGGAAAGGAGTACCCAGAACCGATAAGACTCTCGGCAACAGAAATACGGTATTTCAGATCATAAAAAAACATTTTGAACGATATACTATTGACGCTGTGGCATCCGTAACAGGCTGCCCGGCAGATAAATTTCTTGAGATTGCAGAGGTCATTACTTCTACAGCAAAAGCCGGAAAAGCAGGATGCGCGATTTTTTCATCAGGGCTTACTCACCATACAAACGGAACACAGAATATTAGAGCACTTACCATTCTTCAGCTTCTCCTTGGGAATATCGGCATCAGCGGCGGCGGTATGAATTTTCTCAGCCCTGGATCCAATTCATGTGGATGCACAGACAACGGACTGAGTACTGATATGCTACCAGGCTACCTTCCGGTTCCTGATGTTGTTAACAGCCCGAATCTGTCTTCGTATATTAGAAATTTTACTCCTGTTACAAATGACCCGATGAGTATAAATGCCCTTAACAGAAGAAACGTGCACATAATAAATCTTCTGAAGTCATATTATGGGAAAACAGCTTTAAAACAGACTTATTTCTGTTATGACTGGCTGCCTAAAAAAAACAGAAATCATCTGAACTCTGATTTTTTCAAAGAAATTGCAAAAAGCAGTATTCAGGGTGCTGTTATTGCAGGAGCAAATCCTGTCCTTGCCATTCATAACTCAAATTTTAAAATAAACGCGCTTGAAAAATTAAAATGGATGGTTGTTACCGATATTTTTGAAAATGAAACTTCAGCCTTCTGGAAAAGAGACGGAGTAAATCCGGAAGAAATCGGAACAGAAGTATTTCTTCTACCTGCTGCAGCCTCTCTCGAAAAAACAGGCAGTATTACAAATTCAGGCCGATGGGTACAGTGGTCCGACAAAGCGTCAGACCCTCCTGCACAGGCAAAATCTGATTTATGGATTTTTGACAGTATTTTCAAAAGCACAAGAAAAATCATTAAATCAGATATAAATACCTTTTTCCCTGAACCTGTTATTGATTCAAACTGGGCATACTCGAATAATAAAGATAATATTGATCCGGCTTCAGTTGCCAGAGAAATAAACGGTATTAATTCAAGCACATCTAAACAGGTTTCCTGGCCTGATGAACTGGCTGATAACGGTACAACTTCATCAGGGAACTGGCTTTACTGCGGATGCTTTACAGACAAGGGCAATATGATGGCACGAAGGGAAAACAACGATTTATCAGGTATTAAGCAGTTTCCTGAATGGGCATGGTCATGGCCGGAAAACACCAGAATATTATATAACAGGGCGGGAGTCAATAGGACTGGAACACCCTGGGTTAATACTAAAACTCTCATAAAATGGGAAGACAACTGGGAAGGGGATAATCCGGACGGCGGCAGAATGTTCAGCCCTGGAGAAAAAAATCCTTTTATAATGCTTCCTGAAGGAGTCGCGAAACTGTTTGACAGCAGTATTCCAGACGGGCCTCTTCCGGAGCATTATGAACCGGCAGAGAGCCCGGCTCCTGCTTTCTTTAACATTATTAAATACAACCCATGTGTAATTAATAATAAAAATTATATAAGGCTGAATACGAGCAGTAAATATCCTTACATAGCAACAACATATAAAACAGACGGTACCCGGAAACCGGGAATCAATACGGCAAATATTACATGGATTGCTGAACTTGTACCTGACAATATTTGTGAAATTAGCAAATCACTGGGAGAATCCAAAGCCCTTAAAACAGGAGACAGGATCAGAATCTTTACAAAACGCGGAACAGTTACTGCACGCTGTATTGTTACAGATAGAATTAAACCTTTAATAGTAAACGGTTTCAAAACTGAGATGGTGGCTATTGCATTAAATACCGGGCACGAAACAATAGCAGAAAATATTACTCAAATAACCCATGATATGGGAGATCCGGCCACAAACATGCCTGAAACAAAAGCATTTCTGGTTAATATAAAGGGAATATAATATGGCGGATAAAGCTTTTCTTGTAGACACTACTAAATGCATTGGATGCAAAGCGTGCCAGGTAGCCTGTAAGCAATGGAACAATCTTCCTGAAGAAAAATCAGATTCATTTTTTGAAAAGGAATATACATATCCCGACAGGCTTTCGCATATTACATATAATCATATTGTATTTTCAGATATCCAGAAGGACAGTGAAAATAAAACCTTCTGGCAGATGATGCATAAAAAATGCAATCACTGCGAGATTCCGAACTGCATGGCGGTATGCCCTGCGGATGCTGTTTACAAAGAAGACTGCTGGGTGCTTATCAATGAAAGTAAATGCATCGGATGCGGTGAATGTGAAAAAGCATGTATTTACAATGTGCCTCAGGTAAGCGACAGAGACTATTACAAACCCGGTTCGGATCAGTTCATAAGCAGGGGAAAAGCATATAAATGCCATGCATGCATGCTTAATAAAAGGGATATCCCGGCATGTGCTGATGTGTGCCCTACAGGTGCACTTACCTATGACCATAGAATAACTATTATTGAAAAAGCAAAGAAAAGAATTAAAGCTGTTTCCGTGGAATTCCCGGAAGCAAATATTTACGGTACCGACCAATTCGGAGGCCTGCACGTAATTACAATACTTAAAGACAAACCGTATAAATTCGGACTTGAACGACGGCCTAAGCCTGTAAAATCCGGTCTGAACAATAAAACAAAAGCATTATACGGCATTTTAGCAATGTTTACTCCAGGAATACCGTTTATAAGAAAATTCGTTTATAAATTTTCAAAAACTATTTCAAAGAATGCCTGATACTGTAAATTGGCTTAATTGCTGTACTCAATCAGAATGATAAATAATTTTACAAAATACATAGCAGCTTTTCTTATATTCATAATCCTTTCATTTACTTCTTATTTATTTCCTGAAGAAAACAATCCGGAACAAACAGATAGAGAAAAAGCTTCCCCGGAACAGATCGAAATCAAAAGAGGAGACTCAATTTATCATATTCCGAAAGACCTTTACTATTACCTGATAAACCGGCCTGAAGAAATGATGAAATATCTGCAACGGATGGAATATTACAGACAGGCTGAAGAAGAATTGAACAGTATTATTGTCTTCGTAGCAGAGCTTCCTGCTGACAACAGGAATAATATTTATGCGCCTATTTTCATGACAAAATCAGATAAAATTTTCGGAACAATCACGGATTTCTCTTTCAAATGGGTCGGATACAAGACAACTCTTGATTTTAAACAGAAAGGCTTCCCGTGGAAAAATATGACTTTAAGCGAAACAATTATCGGCTCTTTCCTGTACGCAAGCGGGACAAATATCGGTTTTAACAGGGGAAAGCTGGAGGAAGAGAGCAGATTTTACACTAATTATTTTTCGGAAATACTTACATTAAAAATAAAACTTCCGTTTTATACATCAGCCGCCTTTGCTCTGGATTCAAGACAGTATTTTTTCGTAGAAAGAGAGACTTCTGAAAACTTTACCATGCCTCTGAACCATTATAATATTTTTCCGAGAATTGACTTAGGAATCGGATATGTTAAAGAGGATGGGATTGACCAGCTTACCAGCGGAATTGAACTGTTCTCCTGGGCTGGCTACGGTATCAGGAACAGATGGGAGGAATGGGGAGAACCGGGCGACATGCAGACGGGAGAGAAGGCCAGGACTTTTTTAATTTACTCATCCAAACTCACTGCAGGCCTGCTGTTCCGGAAAAATCATAATCTTGTACTGAGAGCTCATTACAAAGGCGGAACGGATAATGATTTCCTAAGCCAGCCGAGATTCGGAGGAACAATCGACAACGCGGACATAGACGCAGTACACGGATTTACGCTTGACCAGTTCAGGGTAAAAAAATTCGGGCTTGCAAATCTCCGATACGGATTCAATATCATTGAAAGATTGAGATTCAATCTGTTCCTTGATTATGCCCGCATTTTCTCTCCTGACACGCAGAATATTTTCGGCTCAGGTTACGGATTCAGAATAATCGCATGGGGAGGCCTTCCGATCTGGCTGACACACGGTATGGGAAAAATAATCACTCCTGAAAAAAAGGCCGTGGACCATGTTTTCATGATAATGACCGCGGCAGGCTGGTAAAACTGCTCCACGGTTCTTTTAAATCAGGAAGGCTTGTAAACTTTACTTCATCTGTTGAAACAGGGTGCTTAAACCTTACCACTGCAGACCACAAAGCAAGCTGCCTTCCCTTTACTGCAAACTCAGCTCCGTATTTCTGATCGCCCCATAACGGACACCCGGCATGGGCCAATTGCGCTCTTATCTGATGAGGCCTGCCAGTATGCAAATCTATTTTTAGCAGGCTGAGCCCGTTTGCAAATTCAACTTCCTCATAAAACAGGGATGCTTCTTTTGCATATGTGGATTCTTTATCGTTTACTTTAACAGTAGGGAACCTCTAAAAATTACTTTATAAAGAGTACATTTCCTAAATTTAAACAATATTCCCTTTTCTTATTCAAAATTTTTTAAAAT
>JAFGDQ010000104.1 GCA_016932015.1 Spirochaetota bacterium
ATCATTAAAGTGTAATTTCACTTTACAGTTTTAGGGGGTCACTCCTAACCAACAGGAAATAAAATATTCTTTGAACCAATCATCTTTTTTCTCCCGGTTATTTACCTTCAAGTATTCTTTTCATATTTTTATTCTCAACTGCAGTATGTTTTTCAATACTATCAATCATTTCCTCTATTTGTTTGCTGAATATTTTTCTGAATAATTTATTGAATTTTAAATATGTTACTCCTGAAAAAACAGAATAGCTTCCTTCATCTTTTATTATAAAT
Source organism: Spirochaetota bacterium (assembly GCA_016932015.1). Taxonomy (GTDB): domain Bacteria; phylum Spirochaetota; class UBA4802; order UBA4802; family JAFGDQ01; genus JAFGDQ01. The sequence goes on from JAFGDQ010000104.1 coordinate 273, forward strand.
TCATTTTTAGAATTTATGTATGAAATTGGAAATTCAAACTGAAATGTTATTTTTTTCTGTGGAATTGATTCTGTAACCAGCCCCTTATACTTAACAAGCTGTCCCCCCATATACTGTTCAGAATATATTGTAGCTCCTTCTGCCCATGGTTCGCCTTTTGTCCATTTAAAACTCACATGATCCTCAGGATGCCATGCTTTATAATTCTCTTCAATATTGACAAGAAAATCCCATATCTTTTCCGGTGATGTTTTTATTTTTACCGGATGCCCGATAACAATAATACCGTCATCATTTAACGAATATTTAAACTTTTTTGATCCAGTCAAAAAAATAATATAAAATAAAATTATAACTATTAAAGCAATTAAAACCCCGATTCCTGTTAAAGCCGGTTTATTCATTTATTTAATCCTTTTCTTTTTTTCATCAGACCTCGAAAGCAGTCCGTAAAAAATAATTGTTCTAACCTGTTTGATGTATTCACTGTAATCAGAAAAGAGTTCCTTCCATGTTCCCTCCCTTGTTATTTCCTGAAGTTTTTTCGAAACTAAAAACACTAATTCAAGATTCAGATCAGAACGGACCTCACCATTCTTTTGTCCTGCTTTTACATTCTTTATGAAACGCTTTCTGAATTCCTCCTCCACATCCTTCAGATTCACAATTTCCTTCACGAATTCATTATTCATCTGCGAATAAAACTCCATCTGCCACTGTGTCATCATGTTGATTTTATCCATGAAAGAAATTTCCTGTTTATTAATCTCATCAAAAGCTGTAAAACCTTCCTCCATCAGCTCGTCTCTTAATTCTACAGCCAGATCCATTTTATTTTTATAGTATTTATAAAACGTCACCTTGCTGATTTCAGCTTTTTCACTGATTTCTTCAACAGACACGCGCTTTATACCGAACTTAAAAAACAACTCCCTCGCAGTTTCTTTTATTTTGTCTTTTGTAGTCTGTTTTTCCATATTTTCGCATAGTTAACAAATATTTTAATAATGAACGAATTATGTTAATAATATAACAAATAGTTCACTTGGCGTCAAATTAATATTTAATTTATTTTTAAGTAATATCCGGGAATTTCGGAATAAATTAAAGAACAATATACAGCCTTTATAAATATTCAGCAATAATTAGAAAATGCAGAATAAAAATTTTTAAACTTTATTATAGCAAGGGATTACAACCAAAAAAATATAATCCCTTGCTAATTATGCGCCTTGAAAATTAATTTACGATTATTAACTTTGTTATAAATTATCTATAATTATATAACTCCGCCAATATGCTTTCAGCCAGCAATTGCAGCGGTGTCAGATCGTCATCTCCTGCAATCCTGTTAATTTTTAATTTCCCGCATTTTGAGCATCTGTGAATTATTGACAGTTCATTGTCATCTCTTCTGTATAAAGAGATAGGATGCATACTGCCGTTGCATAGTTCAGCCCTGTCTCCCGGCTTAATGTCCAGATGTTTGCTCCATAAGCAGTAAGGACAATGATTGCGGTGACTGGAACCAGGTACCGATAAAGGAACAGACATACCGCAATTTATACATGTAAAATATTTTTCAAATTTAACATCAGGTTGGTTTATATCTTTTATGTTCGTTATAGTTTTCAATTTCAGCTCCGTAATTTATTGAATTGTATTTCCTGTAACCTAATATTTTTCTCACACTCATTAAAATTCCTCCTTTATTGTTTTAATTAACAACCCTTAAGGCTGTACTATAGGTTTTCCATGTTTTTTAATGGCTTTTGCAAATTTGCTTATATTTTTCTCTTTGAGGCTTTTCTTATTTATTATTCGATTTTCAAGAAAATCAATCTCCCTCTGCAGTTTAAGATAGCTTGAATATCTGTCAGGATCAAGATCTCCATCCAGCAATGCTTTCTGAACTGCACATCCGGGTTCAGTAACATGTGTGCAGTTTTTGAACCTGCAGTCAGCAGCAAGATTGCTGATATCCTTGAATGTTCTATCGAGCGCGTTATTGTCAGCATACAGCTGAATTTCACGCAAACCCGGATTATCTATAACAATACTGCCGCAATCTAGTATGAACATTTCCCTGATTACGGTTGTATGCCTTCCGCGGCTGTCGGATTCACGTACTTTATTGACTAACTGAATGTTCTTTCCGAGAAGACTGTTAAGTAAAGTTGATTTACCGCTGCCTGATGATCCCATTAATGCTATGGTTTTTCCGGGCTTCAGATAATCTTTCAGCTGATCAATTCCAAAATTTTGAAGTGCGGATATCATAAATACCGGCACTCCGGGATTAGCCTGCTCTATTCTATACTGCAGATCTTCGAATTGATGACTGTCTATCAAGTCTGCCTTATTGAGCAGAATAACCGGAAAAGCTCCGCTTTCCCATACCATTGTAATATAACGTTCAGTTCTGCGTAAATTTAAATCGTGATCTAGGCCGCTTACGATAAAAACAAAATTGATATTCGCTACCAGAAGCTGCTTCTCAGTTTTCTTTCCGGGTGTGTTCCTGTATAAAGACGAGAAACGGCTTAATATTCCGGCAATAACAGCAGAATCATTATCTTTTTTCTGCATAATTACCCAGTCGCCTGCTACAGGCTTTTCTATTTCCTGAAGTCTGATTTGATTATTTAACTTTCCGGTTAATGTTGCGGACAGCAGTCCATTTTCAGACAAGACTGAATATATGTTATGATTTTCTGTGCTGACTCTTCCAGGTAATAAATCTGCATAAGCAGTATTTTCATTAATTTGCTTTTCAAAAAAATTATTAAAACCTAAATCAAGCAGGTTAAAATTTTGACGGTCCACGTTTGCCTCCAAAAAATATTCATGATTTAATTATAAATTTATAAATGTAATATTGGTAAAATGGGAAATCTTCAGTATAGCAACGCAGCCTGAAATCAGGACATACTTCACCCTGCATGAATTCTGAAGAAATATTGATATGAATGAAAAGCGTAATCTAAAATTGCGAAGAAAAGAGGGTTAAAATGAATGAAAATACTCTTTAAGTTTTAGACCTGCTTTTCGATGTGTGTGGACACGGACATCAAAAATCCTTTTGTTAAATTTTCTAATATAGCAATTATAAACAGCTATAAAAAGTGTCAATCCGTTTTTTAAATAAATCCGCATTGCAATTATGAAAAATATAATATTGATACTTCAAATATTATCAAACCGGTAATCTATAATAAGGGATGGTAACTGTTTGTTCAAATCCAAGTTTTTGAGCTAAATTATATGATCCCGTATTATCCAGCCTGCATGCCCATACCGGCTCATAATTATTTTTTAGACAGTAATCAATCAGGGCAGAACACGAATATAAGGCGTAACCGTTTCTACGATAATTTTCTGCAGTTTCAATACCGATCTCAAGCTGATTATCATGTATGAAAGCTGAATAAGCTGTTGATGCCGGATTCCCCTCTATAAGCAGAGTAAAACCTGCACCATAGTTTATAAAGTCGTCCGCATTGTTCCAGAAATATCCCGGAATCACATTTCCCTGTAAAGAATCAAATATTTCCCTGTCCGTACGAACAATATTATAATTATCATAAATGTAATTCAGTCTGAAATTGATGTATTTTGCTGTATTGAATTTAAAATTGACCCGGGTATATTCTTCAACTATATTTTTTATATCTGTTTCTGAATCGTTATTAAACCTGACCAGACTATCTCCAAGTAAATCAGATAAATGCCTGTTTAATGTTTCAGGGTATACCTGAAGCCAGCTAATCTTATCGCGTTTTTTGTCTATATTCAGGCAGAATTTATAAAATTCTGAATTGAAATCCTTATTTTCTGTTTTTCCTACAAGCAAAGACATTCCATATGGATGCACAATAAGAAAGGACATCGGATCATCTGCATTATCAGCATATACAAAACCATTTATATGCTTTTCAAGAACAGAACGCGCAAATAAATTATTTATTTTTAATTCCTTTACAACGTTAGCTGCTGTTCTGTATTTTTCCGGTTCGAGTAATATCATGTTTACTATATTTCCTGTCTGAAATTACAAATATTAATTATCGCTTTTCCGACCGCAACCATTATCTGAATTTAATTTAAATTTTTAATTATTTGCTGTATAATAAGATAAAGTTTATCAATTCTAAAATGTTAAATAAAAATTTAAAATTAAGTATAAAAATTTTTAATTTTATTTAATTAATAGTAAGTAAATTCAAAAAATAATAATTGACTGGAATATTTCGGATTTTATCGTTATCATTAATGTATAGTAAAATTAATAAATATAACAGGAGTAACTAATGCTAGGCGGTTATATGGGGAAATTGCTGTTTGTTGATCTTTCAACAGGCAAAATACATGAAGAAACTCCGGACGAAAGCCTTTACAGAGATTATTTAGGCGGATACGGAATAGGAGCACGAATTTTATATGACAGACAAAAACCGGGTGTAGATCCTCTTTCTCCGGACAGTATTTTTTCAATCGTAACAGGCCCTTTAACAGGAACACCAAGTATGTTTGGCTGCAGATTTGCAGTTGTATCTAAATCTCCGCTTACTGGCGGATATGGAGATGCTAATTCTGGTGGAGATTTCGGCCCTTATCTTAAATTCGCAGGCTATGATGCTGCATTTATCTCAGGTAAATCGGATAAACCGGTTTATCTTTTAATCGATAACGGCAAAGCTGAAATCAAGGATGCTTCTCATTTGTGGGGAAAATACACAGAAGAAGTTGAAGAAACTCTCGAATCAGAATATGGCAGGACATCAAGAGTTATGTGTATAGGCCCTTCAGGAGAAAAACTGTCTTTAATCTCATGTATAATAACAAACAGAGGCGACGCACTTGGCAGGTCCGGTCTCGGAGCTGTTCTGGGATCGAAAAATCTAAAAGCTGTTGTAGCAAAAGGTGAAATGGAAGTTCCTTTAGCAGACCCTGAAGGTGTGAAAAGAATTAAAAAGAAACAGCTTGAAGCATGGGCCGGATACATTAAAGGATTTGGAGCAGACGGGACAGGAGGCCATGCAAATGAATCCGCGCACAGCGGCGATACACCGGTCAGAAACTGGGGCGGTGTCGGTGTTGTTGATATGCCCGACGCATCAGGTCTTGATGTTCATGCGGTAAAAGCAAATCAGGATAAAAGAAAGGGTTGCTGGAGATGCCCGATCGCATGTAAAGCCAGCCTCAAAGAAGGACAGGGCGATTATAAATATCCTGCAGGTACACACAGATGTGAGTATGAAACATTAGCTGCATTTGGAGCTAACTGTCTGAACAGCAACGTAGAAGCTATAAATATGGCAAACCATCTTTGCAATTACTATGGTATGGATACAATTTCAGCAGGCAGTACAATTGCTTTTGCTATGGAATGCTATGAACACGGAATAATTACAAAAGAGGATACTGACGGCATTGAACTTACCTGGGGCAACCATAAAGCAATTGTAGAAATGACCGAAAAAATGGTCAAGCGTGAAGGTTTTGGAGATATTCTCGCAGATGGGGTAAAAGCTGCCGCTGAAAAGATAGGAAAAGGCTCTGAAAAATACGCAGTTCATATAGGCGGTCAGGAACTTGGAATGCATGATCCCAAAGGCGGATTCAGAGCTTACATAGGCAAACCAGCTATGGCAATGTATCAGATGGATGCGGCTCCCGGACGACATGTTACAGGTTTCGGCCCGACTCAGTTTAAAGGATATATCATCAATGCCGCAGGCCTCTGTATGCACGGCGATATCGTTGATATAGAAACATATCTGGCAGATATGATAAAAACTGTCACCGGAATTGACAGAACATATGATGAGCTTATGGAAGTCGGCGAAAGAATCGGTACAATGAGGCATCTTTTCACAATTCGTGAAGGAGACAACCCTCTTAAAAGATTTGTTCATCCGAGAATCCCGGGACTTCCTCCATTAAAAGAAGGACCTCTTGCAGGTGTATCAATCGACGCAAAGCAGCAGGCTTTCTGGAACCTCGGCTATATGGACTGGGATCCGAATACAACCAGGCCGAGCAGGAAAAAGCTTCTGGCTCTTGGTATGCCTGACGTGGCCGATGAACTCTGGCCGGTTAAAGAGCAGCAGCAATAGAGCACTTTATTAAATAAGGTTATTCTTATGTTATATGATTAACATTATCTGCTTATAAATTTAATATCAGAAACAAAAAGGTCATCTTTTCCAAAGATGGCCTTTTTTGTAATTAAAATTATTAAAAAATCAATCTGTATTTTAACAGAAATTGATACCCAGAAGATAAAATATAAATTTAAGTTGAAAAATTATGATAATTAAATAACTATCATACATCAGCAAATAACCACTATACAGGGGGGAAGATATTGCCTTTCACAAAACCGTTTGAAAAACTGTCATATGAGCAGGAAATAGATCCTGATGTATGTCCAATGCCTGAACCTTTAAGAACAAAACTGAATATCATAATACCATTAATGTGGCTTTTCTTTATCAGCTTTGTTTCACGTGTTATTTTTGCACCACTAATGCCGGCAATTGAAAATGATCTGAACTTCAGTCATGCGCAGGCTGGCAGATTGTTTTTTATTGTATCAATCGGCTCATTACTCGCGCCTTTAATATCCGGATTTATATCCTCCAGAATTTTTCATAGAAGGAGTCTCGCTTTTGCAGCATCATTAAGTGCAATTATACTTTTATTATTTCAATTTTCAAATGATCTCTGGAGTATAAGAATTCTGATGATTTTTGTTGGTATAGCAGCAGGACTGCATCTGCCTTCAGCTGTACCGGTTATTGGTGCCGAAGTGCAGAAAAAGGATATTGGAAAAGCTATGAGTATCCACCAACTTGCACCTCCTATGGGATTTATATCAGCACCTTTTATTACAGCATTGTTTATTAATTGGATATCATGGCGTTATATTTTAATGTTATGGGGAATCGTATTATTATTATCTGCAATAATTTTTTACTTTAAAGGAAAAGGGGGTAATTTTCCAGGAAAAATATTGAATCCTGAAAATGTTAAAGCTGTTTTTAAAATTCCGGCTTTCTGGATAATCATTCTTTTACTTGCTTCAGCTATGGGTGGAAGTATCGGTATTTACACTATACTGCCTCTTTTTCTGGTAAATCAAAGAGGAATTGATCTGTCTACAGCAAACATTATTATTGGTTTTGCCCAGATTACTGGCCTTATTGTTATTTTTCTATCCGGCTGGCTGGTTGATAAATTCGGCCAGAAACCGGTTATGGCTATGAGTTTAATTACAGCAGGCATTGCAACCATACTGCTTGGTACTTTAACAGATATTGGGCTTATAATAATCATTTTTATTCAGCCAATTTTAATAAATGCCTTTTTTCCGGGATGTTTTGCCGCATTAGCAAGTGCCGCTCCGCCTTCACTGAGAAGTGTTGCCACAGCCATGGGACCGCCTTTAGCATTTGTAATAGGTGGTGGTTTTATTCCTGCAATGATCGGGTATCTGGGTGAAGCATACAGTTTTTCAACAGGAATTATAATAGCAGGAATATTTATGCTTGTTGTAGTATTTTTTATTCTTTATTTGAAATTCAAAAATTATGCAGACGATCCCGGTTGTTAAAATATTCATATATCAGTATATAAAGAACGTGCAGTCATAAGCTGCACGTTCTTGTAATATATTAAAGAATCGCATTAAATAAGTTTACACTTACTATAAAAATCTTAAATATAAGCAGCAGCCCTGAAAGCTGACATTACAGCCTGTCCTATTGCCGCTGGAGTTATGGCATCACCTACAACATATACTTCTGTTTCAAGAGCGCTTCTGCGAAGAGCGTCAGCTACATCATGTCTCGGCTTCATTCCAAGAGCCAGGAGCACTGTGTCAGCCGGAAACTCAACTTTCTCCCGGGTTTTCATGTTGCTGCATATTATTTTATCATCAGCAACTTCTTCCAGTTTACAGTTGAAATTAATAGGAATTTTGAGATCATTCACTATATTCATAAGCTCCATCTTAATTGCGCCTGAAGTAACTTTCATATTAGCCAGGTCCGGAGCCATTTCTACAACCATAACATCCTTACCTTCTCTCTTCAGGCCGATTGCACATTCCAGTCCTACTGAACCCGCGCCAATGATAACTGTCTCCTCCCCGGCTTCCACTTTGCCTTCATCAGCATCCGGAGCCCAGTGAACATGCGGTTTATCAATACCCGGCAGTTTTGGTACAATCGGGTCTGACCCTACTGCTATAATCAAAGCATCATAATTTTCAGCATTTAGTACTTCTTTTGTGGCTTCAGTATTGAGCAGCACTCTTGCAGGAGCTTTTGCAGCCTGTACCTGCAGATATTTGAGATAGTCTTTCATATCCGGCTTGAACGGCAGTGCTGATCCAGGAACTATGTAGCCGCCTACCTGTTCAGTCTTTTCATAAAGAGTAACATCATGGCCGCGGTCGCAAAGTGTAAGCATAGCCTGTATTCCGGCAGGGCCTCCGCCTACAACAGCTACTTTCTTTTTAACATCAGCCTTTTTAACTTTTGCCTCAGGAAATTCGGATTCATTTCCAAGATAAGGATTGACCGAGCAGTTGATAACTGCAGGAACGATGAGACGGTCACCGCAGTACTGACAGCGCAGGCACGGGCGATGGTCTTCCTCTCTTCCAATAGCATACTTGCGCGGCATTTCCGGATCAGCAAGTATAGGACGGCACATTGCTACAAAATCAGCCATTCCTGATTCGATTATTTCTTCAGCGCTTTTAATATTCATAATTGAACCAACTGTGCATACAGGAAGCTTAGGAAAAGCTTTCTTGATAGAGGCCGCATAATGAACATTATAATTCCTGTCCATAAGGTAATTCTGCCACCAGTTGCGCATATATTCGAATTCACCGTGTATACCGGCTGAAACATGAAGGATATCAACTTTGTTCTGAATCATTTCAATATACTGCAGCGTTTCTTCATAATGCATACCCTGCGGATGAATTTCATCAGCAGAAACACGGAATTCTATTACAAAGTCTTCTCCGCAAAGTTCACGTACCTTATCCAGAACCTCTATTGTAAATCTGGTTCTGTTTTCAAGAGACCCTCCGTATTCATCTGTTCGCTTATTATAAAGCGGACTGGAAAACTGGGAAATAAGATTGCCATGTCCGCCGTGTACCATTGTCATTTTAAAACCGGCTCTCTTGCACCTGTAAGCAGCCATAGCATATTTATCTACAGTTTCCCTGATCTTTGCATGATCCATCTCAATTGGAGGAATAGGTTCCCTGTTATGCTTTTGTGCTGCAAAATATTCCCGGGTTGAAATTATTGCTGACGGAGCAAATGCCGGCCTGCCCGTATGTTCAAACATTGAGTCCTTTCCGCTGTGATTGATCTCAAGCGAAGGTTGCACTCCATAACCAAGACACATTTCAGCAAATCGTGTTAACGGCAGAATGCATTCATCAGTACCAAGATCGAGCTGACGCTCTTCATCCCTCGCCTCTCTTATATCAACTTCCGAATTGCCGACATCAATTATTGCAACTCCCCCTTTAGCCATCGGCCTGAAAAAATTAACAAACTCAGGTGTGACTTTTCCATCTTCAGATGCAAGGTTTGGAGAAGGAGGCGCCATTTCCAGACGGTTTTTAAAATCAACTCCTCTGATTCTGATCGGCTCGAAAACATGTTTATATTTTGATCCCATATTTTTCTTCCTTTTTTGTTTATAGAATTAATAAAATTATAGCATATTATTTGCAATTTATGCAAGATAACTATTTAATAAATACCGAATAATTCATTCCGGCTACCAATGAATATTATCAGTACTGCTGACAGAGCTGATTAAATCCATTGAATTTTATTAAAAATATTGAGCTACTTATGAAGATCTAAAAGTAATATTTTATATACTACCAATGCAATCAACTTAATAGTAATAATAAAAAACAGCAAAAAAAGTCAATTGAATTTTTTTGAAGCTTAATATAAAGGCTGTAATTCATAAACAACACAGAGGTAATAAAATGCGGAACAGTATTGATCAGAAGAAATGCAGTATGTGTAAACTATGTATTGAAATTTGTCCGAATAATGTCATAGGAATTAACTCGAGCAATGAAGTTTCTTTTATACCTGAAAAAGAATCAATTTGCATAAAATGCGGGCAGTGCATGGCAATATGCCGTCCAAAAGCAATTCAGATAGAAGGAATTACATACGAAAAAGATTTGTTTGATTTACCGGAATCCGGAACAAAATATAAACAACTAATGAATTTTATAGCAAACAGAAGATCCGTAAGAAATTTCAAAGATCAGTCAATACCTAAAGAAATACTGAAACAGATTCTTGATTCAATTCATTTTGCCCCGTTCGGAGCCTCCCCAGAGGAAGTTCACATAACAGTCGTCAGCAACAGAAAAGTAATTAAATCAGTACTTCCCGGGATTTCGGAATTTTATGAAAGCATTCCCGGATGGATTAAGAATCCGATTATACGTTCCAAAATAAAAAGCAGTGAAGGCCTGGAAACATTTAATACTCTTGCAAATCACGTAGCACCGATTGCAAAATCAGGTAACTATAAGCTGAAGCAAGGTGACAGAATCACAAGAAACGCACCGGCCGTTATTATTTTCCACGCTGAAAAAGGAGCTGAGGAGCATACGAACAATTCATTGATATATGCCGTATACGCAATACTTGCCGCTCAGTCATTAGGACTTGGAGCTACAATGGTAGGACTGCTGCCGGCTGCGATTAACAAGTTAAAAGATGTAAAAAAGAAATTCCAGATTCCAAATAAGCATGAAGCTGTAATGTCAGTAATTCTCGGTTATCCTGAGTATAAATATACGCGTGCCATAAGAAGAGACGTTCATACGGTCAACTGGATTGAATAAAAATTGACAATGATATTTGGAATAAACATATAGTAGAATATATTTGTTTTCTTAATATTTTCATTTAAAAAATAATCTTTCCTGTGCAATAAATTTTAACCATAATTGTATTTTGTTAATTCTGACTTTAAAGGAGTAGCTATGCAGAAACAGAGCTACGATTACGATTATATTATAATTGGAAGCGGATTCGGCGGTTCTGTGTCTGCTCTCCGTCTTTCGGAAAAAGGCTATAAAGTGCTTGTAATTGAAAAGGGTAAAAAGTTAACAGGCGAAGACTTTCCAAAGCGTAACTGGAATCTTAAACGCTGGTTATGGATGCCGTTATTCAGATTTTTCGGTTTATTCAAGATCACCTTTTTTCGTCATATTACCGTGCTCTCAGGTACAGGTGTAGGCGGAGGATCGCTTGTTTACGCAAATACACTGCCCGTTCCTAAAAAAGAATTCTTTGAAGCAGAGTCATGGTCACATTTAGCAGACTGGCAGTCTGAACTGAAAAATTTCTATAAAACCGGACTTAAAATGCTTGGTGCGGAGCAGAATCCGCAGCTTGAGACAGGAGATAAAGCATTACTGAAAGTTGCTGAAGATATAGGCAGAAAAGATCATTTCGAAACGACCAATGTTGCCGTGTATTTCGGCGAACCTGACGTTATTGTCCCGGATCCCTATTTTAAAGGCAAAGGCCCTACCCGCACAGGATGCATTTTCTGCGGAGGATGTATGCTTGGATGCAAATATAATGCAAAGAATACACTTGATAAGAATTACTTATATTTAGCACAGCAGGCCGGAGCAGCTATTCAGCCGGAAAGCGGGATTTATGATGTTATTCCGCTTGATAGTTCAACCGGATCACAGGGATATAAAGTCAGATGGAAATCTTCAACTTCCATTTTCAGTAAAAAAGGAGATTACACCTGCAGAGGAATTATTTTTTCAGGAGGAGTATTAGGAACTATAAGGCTTATGCTTGATTTGAAGCAATCTTCCTTACCTGAACTTTCAGAAAATATAGGCACCTGCATACGTACCAATTCAGAGAATTTACTTGGAGTAACGACATTTGATAAAAACACAGTTTTTTCAGACGGGATAGCAATTGGATCTATACTGCATACTGGTGACAACAGTCATATTGAACCTGTACGATATTCAGCAGGATCAGGTTTCTGGCGTTTAATGATGGCTCCTGTAGCTCCGGGTAGAAATATGTTCATAAGAATTCTAAAAATTATTGCAGTTACAATTAAGCATCCGATTAAAAATTTTAAGATAATATTTGTTCGTGACTGGGCTAAAAAAACACAGATACTGCTTTTCATGCAGAGCATAAACAGTCACCTGCGTTTTTCCAGAAGGCTGTTTGGGCTTAAGAGTTCTGTTGAAAAAGGTGAAAAACCGACTGCCTTTATCCCGGAAGCTGTATCTCTTGCTAAAAAATTTGCCGGTATTGTTAACGGCCAGCCTATTACGCTTCTTACAGAGACGTTATTCGGAATACCAACAACAGCTCATATTCTGGGCGGTGCGGTAATGGGAGAGAACAGGAAAGAAGGTGTGATAGATAAATCCGGCAAGGTGTTCGGTTATGAAAACATGTTTGTCTGTGACGGTTCAATGATATCAGCAAATCCGGGTGTTAATCCCGCGCTTACGATACTGGCGTTAAGTGAATATGTGATGAGCAAGATACCGGAAAAGAAAAAGTCCAGCTTTAAATAGTTTTATGTTTCCTGAATTCTATGGGCAATAAGTTACAGAAAAATTACCGTTTACATAATTATTTGAATCATAGCCTGAAGCAAACAAAACCACTGGTATCAATAGTCAAAATTTTAAACTTTCCATCTAATAATACATAATTTGTAAAACCGTGATTCAGGGTAATTGACCATTGATTACCAGGGCTATATACTCCAGTCTCATCAGGAAATGACATCATTACAATATCGTCTGTAGCCAAATAAGGTGATGTGCCGCAAGAATCACCGCCACTTGGATCTATATTATAGATTCTTACACTTAAAAGGCTGCTGTCAGACATGCTAATTTCAGCTGTTCCGGATTGATAGGTCCAGTCTGTACCTTCTATTTTTCCCTGTAAATCCTGATCTATAAATTCGTAATTATTATCTGTATCATCTGAGGAAGCGCAGGCAAATAAAATAACAGTAAGAAACAGGATAATAACTAATTTAATATCTTTCATTATATATGCCTCCACCTACGGCAATATTATTAGATTAAATTATAGTCTGTTTCTTTGATTAAGTCAAAATTTAAAATATAATGATTCTCTTAAAAAAACAGTACTGCTAATTCTAATGAGAGGATTTATTTATCAAACAATTGCGGAATACACAGCTGGAAACAATTAGGAACTTGAAGAATGAAGGGTATATTCAAAAAAGCCTGAATCCGATTGCGAAAGCGAAAGAGAGATCAAGAATAATAGTTTCACTGCCTTCAATTCTGTCATTGTAGATAAGCGGCTTGTCATCAAGCTCAATGTATAACATGGATATTACAAAGTTAAAATTAAAAAATATTTTTTCAGTAATTTGACTGATTCCGAAACCGAAATCCAGTTTCTTTCCGGAAAAGTCGGACTCTTCGGTTTCTACATTGTACATTTCCTTTATTAGCGGCTGGGTCGTCAGCCGGCCACCGAATATTTTACCATACAGAACATGGAAATCTACAGAAAATCCTGAATCAGATCCTATGTAAAGACAGGGACCTGCGAGCAGCTGTCCGAATGAAAGCAGCTGCTTCATATAGTCTTTATCATCATAATCATCGGAATCATAATCATCCAAATCTGTGTTTAATTTATGCAGAATCATATAATAACCAAGTAATCCTCTGACTCCTAATGAAAAATTTATTCCGCCAGGATTTGATAATCTGAAAACAGAATCCGCACTCAGATTAAAAGCAAAAGAATGAAAATAGTTAACACCATCATATTCTTCATCATTTGCGCTTAATAAATCTTTTTCAGTTTCAAGCAGATCGCCAGCCGGCACACCTATTCCCAGTCCGCCGCCAATAAACAGATTGAACGGGCCATAGCCAGCAGAGGTACTGCTTTCTGTGTAATCGCCCAGATCAAGCTCATCCGATGAATAGGCAGGTGACTGAAAAAGAATAAAAACAGATATTATTAAAAAGGCAGGGAGTAGTTTTTCCATTTTTTATCTTTGTATATTATGTAATTTGAAATTCAATTTAGTTGAAAATTTAATAAATGACTATAGAAAAAATAAAATTTGAATGTGATTACAAGTATAATTAAAATAGTAATTATTGCAATTAAAAAAGCAATGGAAAACCCCGCCTTGTAAAGCGGGGTATAAAGCAATTTGAATAAAATTTTGCAGCAAGCTGCTGAAAATAAAGTTAAAAAAATTAGTAATAGGATACTGTTGCAAGAATTCCGCCGTATATTTCTTTACCTTCATATTTGCCGTCCATGTCTTTCTGAAAATCTCGGTAAGAGAAGGACGGAGTTAATGCGATTAAACCGCCGATATTGAATTTACAGTTAAGATAAGCTTCAAATGCTTTATCCTGTTCAGTTCCGTCTGTCGGGTATTCAACAATTGAATAACCGAATCCTGTATGAAGAAGCACCTTTGGAGTTACCTGATATCCTATTTCAAGATATCCCTGAAAATTCCATGTGTCCTTTATTTCAAATTTTCCTGTCGCAATGTTCTCTATAGCCACAGCCGCACCGCCTGCGTAAGTAGAATTACCTTCGGACTGTGCATAAACACCAAAATTAGCCGGATTAACAATAAAACCACTGCTTATTCCGATAATAAAATCTCCAATATTTACGTTGGAGTTCAGATAAACAAGATAAGAATATATATATTTCTTATTAAATTGAACAGTGTCCGTATCTTCAATTAAATACATATTTCCAGCCAGACCGCCGTTCAGCCTGAACCGATTTGTTTGTAATTCATAACCGACTGCAACTTTCGGGATTACGGATTTAATATTATCAAGAGAAAGCCCTGTTGTCTGTTCAACCTGTGTTTTCTTCATCGCATATTCCTGAACGCCTGAGGTGCTTGCCGGATTGCTTACAGCTTCTTCAACATAGTAATCGTGAACAGCAACATACGGTTTCATTATGCTGATATAAAAATTATAAGCTGAAAGCTCAATCTGTATATTAGTCTCTTCGTAAATTGAACCGAATCCTTTTGAACGATAATAGTCGGCTGCTTCATTTGAGAAGCGTACATATGGAGTCCAGTTTTGTCCTATCATTAATTTCATTCCGGAAGACAGCTTATATTCTCCAAAAGCTTTTCTGACTACAACTTCTCTATCGTTTTCTATATCATCTATTCCAAGCTCAAATACACCTTTGTATTTTTCGTATTCAAAGTTAAAGCCAAGATTACTGCTGTTATTTATTCTGTAAACCAGGTCAGTATCCGTTATTTTTTCTTCCCCGTCGGTATAGCTTTCTCCATGATATCCTCCGAAAAAAAGATATAAATTTCCGTAAGGACTAATATGATCGGTTACTGCTGCGCTGCTGATTGTTGTAATGCTGCCAATAAACAGCAAACTTATGAAAAATAATATTTTAATTCTCATTTTAAACTTCTCCCTGTATTTACTTAATATAATTTTTATATTTTGAATTATTTTCGAGAGGCGAGTGCCCTGCTTATTAAATGTTTATTTTCAAATGAGGTTTCGTACTTCTGCATTTCCCTTAATGTTTCCTTTACTCCGTCCTTTTTTCTGTTCTTTAATAAAAACCTGTATATTTCTCCGCGTACGATATCGTTATCTTCATATTTCAGTTCTTTACATACTTTTTGAACAGCTTCATCAGAAACTTTTCTGCCATATAGGCCTCTCACAATTGAAGTTCTAACGTTAACATTGCCTTCAGTCTCCAGCATATCAGCAAGAGATTGATCAATACCCGGGCTTCTCATTACAGCAAGCGAAGATGCTGCCGCAGAACGAACAACCGGTTTTTCAGATTTCAAAAAATTCTTTATAGGCTCAATAAATTCATTGTCCCCTGTGTTTGCTGCTGCATAAATCGCTGCAGTTAGCTGTCCAGGTTCTTCTGCATTTGAAAGTTCCTCATTTATTTTATTTTTTATTTGATTTAATGTTGTGTTGGCATTTTCATTTCTTTTCCCTGTGAATGTCTGGGAAGCTATTCTTCCGAGAGAAAGAATGGAAGTATCAGAAATGAGTTTACTTACTCTGCTGTTATTATCTCTGTTGTAATAAGCGTGCCACATGCTGGAGAGAATATTGTCATCAGGATTGTCAGAATCTCCAAGTGCAATAGCAGACTGAACCCTGGTTTCGCGGGAGAAATTTCCGCCTTCCATTATTCTGACAAGAGCTTTCTGGGCATAGTCCCCTCTTTCGCACTGAAGAGCATTAATAAGCATAGCTCTCTGATCAGTATTAAGCTTTTTATTCAGAATTATATCCGGAATAACCAATGCGGATTCCGGATACAGTTTAAAATACGTAATGATCTTTGATACACAGAATGTACTGAACTTATTATTCTCTGCAAAAAGAGCATCAATAACATCGCTCATCTCTTTTTCACCAAACTGCTTCTTAAGTCTTTTTATTTCCCTTTTTCTTGAGACTGAATTTTTTTCAATCGGCAGCTTATTCCATTCCTGAATATCTTTATAAGGATCAATATTGTAATTCCATATTGTGAGTGAATTATCCGACAAATAAGGTATTGCCTTTGCTTCAACTCTGGTTAAAAATTTTCCTGCTACTTTACCTTCAGCATTATAAAAGACAGTATGTTCTCTTCCTGAGAATGATTTCATCCAGATTTCAGGATAACCATAGTCACACTCATAACTGGATTTTTTAATATCCACTCGGTCACTCAGATTTATATTTCCGGTTCTGTCATAAATTTCCAGATATTTGCTTTTTGACTTTTTCAGTTTTTTCCCGTAATTATATTCTGCTGCAAATAATCCATGATTGTCATTTTCTTCAGTGGACCAGGAATTAAAATAAGTATCCGGGACAATAAACTGTAATAATCTCAAAACATTTTTTACGCTTTTCCTGTCAGCTTCAGCGATATTATTAGAAAAATCAAAACTCTCTATTTTACCGTTTTTCAGGAAAGTCACGTAGAAAAGATTTGAGTAAAGCTCCTCTAAATCCCGGTCTTTTTTTCCCTGGTATTTTACTTCAAGTCCGGAAAGCTGGACTGCAGCCTTTACCTGATCTGAATTTATATCTAAAACCCGTAAGTTAAGGGTTCCGTTGAGTTCAATTTTCCCGTATGTATCTACGCCGTTTTCTGTTTTGATTCCTGATGAAGAATAAACGAATGTTTTATATTTAAACTCATAAGTTAGACGTGCGCCTTCTTTCCAGTATATTGATGACGGTTTATTGAAAAATATCCATACAACACCTAAAATCAGCAGTAATATGGCTGTTATTATATTTCGTTTCATCTTAATCTTCATCTTTTTCAAGTACGGTATAATCAATTTTGTCAGCATCTTCTACGTCTACCCAGTTTATTTTTTCACTTTCAGTAAAAGGCTCCTCGTAAAGTGTAACCTCAATTGCCTGAAAACTGATAATCGGAAATTCGATTCTTGCAAGATTAAATAACAGATTAACATACATCTTTAGGTAGCCCTGTGGTCCGGTAAGTTTGATTTCAGGTCCCACTCCAAGTGTACCGCGGACTTCTCCTGGATGAGTAGACTGATTATAATAGGCATTAGTAAAAAGACCTATTCCAAAATCAAATGAGAAAAAATCTATGCCTCCCTCTAATCCTACAGATGCAATATTCAATGGAGCGCTTAAACCAAATTCTGCTTCTACACCGCATGTAACTGCCGTTCCTGCATCATAGCGCAGACTGCCGTCACGGTTCAGTTCCATTTTTGTTCTTGGAATAATATAGATCCCTCCAAGGCCTCCTTTTATTGTAAACTCAACACCCATTCCGGCTGCTTCAGTGTCAAGTGAAATCTCCATTTTCGCAATAGTTACAGGAGTTTCAATATCATACTCACCGAAACCGGTTTGACTATCCTTAAAAGCAAAGAAACTAACATAACCTGACCACCAGTCCTCAGAATCTCCCCATTCAACATCAACCGCCGGAAGTATAAATCCTTGAAAGGGGAACCATGTTCCCAATATTTTGAATTCATAGTAGGATTTTTCTGCATCAAAAGGATGCGATTCCGCATTAAAATCTATCCTGTACCCGGTATCCAGAGAAAAGCCTCCGCCTTTTCCGGGATTTACAAAATCGCCTATATGCAAATTGATTCCTGCACCTACGCTCAATAGACTGTAATTACTAAAGTACATACCGGCATGTGCGTCAATTGTTCCGCCGAATGATGAAGATCCAAAACCGGCTTCCCAGCCTCCCCACCAGATCACGAGCTTTCTCTCGCCATTTGCATATGCACAGTCGTTATCATCAATATTATTATCTCCGTTTACATCAATAGCTGAGCACGGGTAAAACTGTGTCCCCTCGTTTGCTTTAACTTCAACAGTTTCAGCAGCAAGAGTAATTACTTCTTCAAAAGTGTTGTTCGCTGTAGTTAATACATTGCCTGTACTTGTCTCGGTATATTCATCACCGGTTTCATCGTAATCATCTTCCGTGTAAACAGTATTGTCGCTATTTGCTTTAATAAATCTGGATTCCGTAACCGAACCATTCGGATTGACCTCAGCTGCAAGTTTGAATTTATAGTATTCAGAAGTGCCGTCAGTCTCATCAGCCGTCAACCGGGCCATCTGATATCGCAATCTAAACATTGGATAATTTGCTTTATTTGTTTCATTTTCCCAGTCTGTATATGATGTACTTCCATCCCAGTTCGAAAAATAATTTATTGTACCTGAATCCTCCGGGACTCTCAGTTGAAGATTGATATTTTCCTGTGTATTTTTTCTCAAGATCGGAATATAATATTCTTCAACAAAACCGCCCATATCTTCATCGTATATTTCAAGAGTAATTTCCTCTCCATCAGCCCAGTTCTCATGTGTAAGATAAAACCTGACCGGAACATTAAGCGAATCATTCGAAGATGATTTAATGTCAACCGATCCTGTAAAAGCACAGGCTGAAACAGTCGGCTGCAGATACATCGTCCCGAGATTGGCAGATTCGGCCCCCGGAAGCTGGCTCAGATCAAGCTGATAAAAGATCAGAGAATCACGGGGATCATCAGCGGTCCCGGTAAAATTCATGTCTTCAACAGACAGATCCGGTTTGCTCATATAATCAGAAGCTACTACTATTGTATTTTCTTCATCCAGGTTGTCTTTGAATTTCTGATATACTTCATATACATCCATTTCAGCTTCATTGTTCTTATCAACCTCTCCAAGTACATAGTACGTCCCCACTTTAAAATCATCTGTGAACTCATCTTTTGACTGGTCTGCCGGAATATTGATTACAATACCGTAGGTATTGGTCCCTGCCTCAATCTGCTCAATATTAGTATTATCTGTCTGATGGCAAAAATACATTCGGATATCCTCTTCAGGCAGAATGCCGTCTTCAACATCCGTTACGTCATCAACATTAAGCAGGTAGACCTGTAATGGTATATCACTTTCATTATACTCAGTTGTAAGAGATACGTTAACAGGAAGATTGTGTCCTATATAAACTTTCTTTTCATCAGAATTGGTTCCCTGCTTATCCACCGGAGGTGTAATGTTGTTTATTTTATAGCTGTTATATTTAATCGGACTGTTATCTATGCATGCAGTAAACAGCAGAAAAAACAGACTCAACAGTATTCCGGAAAAACGTAAGTATGAATTTCTATTTATATGATCTATATTTTTATATAATTTCATTGCTTCTTATCTCCTTTCCTTTGCCCGTATTAGTCTGAAAATGTTGAAAGATAATATTCGGCAGCTTCAGCGCTCCATCCGAACGGATTCCTTGCGAAATACTCCTTAGCACCTACAATATCTTCGCCGTAGGAACCGTAATTGCTTTCAAAGTACGTATCATCCGCGTCATAACTATTCATTAAAATGGAAATCCACAGCGGATCAGGAGCATACCCTTCAGATATTTCGTCCGGATCATAAGGATTGATCATATAGTATGTTTTCCTGAATATGGAAATTATGTATTTGCTGATATATGTATCATCAAAAACAGAGGACATTACAAGATTTGATCTGAGTCTGATAGTAGTGATATCATTATCAGGAAGTATACCGGAAGGATACGGATAATCTTCATATACTGCTGAGCCGTTTCCCAAAATAGTTCCCTCTTCATAAGGATAAGGTATTTCATTATCACAGAAGCCGGTGGAAATAATTCTGGTATTCGCAGGAATTGAATAAGTATCATGCGAATAAAATCGGTAATAAGGCAAACCGCTTACAACAAATGCAATATTATAATCACCAGATGCTACTTTAGCTACTGAATCAGAAGGTTCACCAAAGCTGTAATGGATTTCAAGGTTCTCAAAATTTGTTTCTTCTGAATATGATTTAATCAATTGCATTGCAGCATAAAAAGTACCTGATGTTTTCGGTCCAGCATTTATGTAAATTGGTGTGTTAGCAGATGTTGCTCCTGTCAAAGCGCCCTCAAGAGTTGCAGGCACGCCTCCAAGTGCACCCCAATTTGCAGCATCGGTATTAACAACGCAATGGAGATACACATAATTCAAAGGAGCAACCTTTTTCATGGAAGCAATCTGTATGGTGTCCGCGACTGTTTCGGAGGAAGCGAGATCGCTGTAAACATCGTCCTGAACAATTCCCATCTTCGCAGAACCTGCGTCAATCCAGTATGAATTCTCCCATGAGCCTGTTGTGTTCATTTCTTTAAGGTCAATGTCAAGATTGTATGAGAGCAACCAGATAAGCTCTGTAGCCATGTCATGATCTACGCTTGTTTCTTCCCCGCTGCAGAAATAATTATCTACATAGAAAAGATCAAGTTCATCATAACCCAGAATATGGCAAACAGCTCTGTATGAACAGTTTTGAGGATTGCTGATAATATATTCTTTTGAATCAATCCGGGATACAGCATTCCATTTTTCTGTATGTGCAGAATAGTCACCGATATTATCCAGTACATAATCTATAAAAATTCCCAGAACCCTGTCTGAAAACAGAGGACCTACAGCAAGCAATGTTCTTACAGTAATATTATCCACAATGGTGCTTTCCGCTTTTTCCTGAAAAGCGTAGTCGTCAGAATAAATTGTACCATCTTCCTGATAATACTTTTTCCCTTCCGGCATATATACCTGTATAAGTTTTACAGGAGCATCTTCCGCAATCGCACTCAAAGTAGAAGATAAATGATCATCCACCAGAAATGCCGCATCATATTCCCCGCTTACGACCTTCTGAATACCAACAGCAGCAGCATCTGTCGAAAATGCCGGCGCAGCAGTAAAAGTATGTGAATCGGTAATTGTTTTTGCAGAAATATATGTCTGCGAGTCAATAGAACCAAGATTTATTTTTAAAGCTGTACTGTTTGCAAGGATATCAGTTAACGCTACTCCTGAACCGAGATTGTCTGTATTGACCAGAAAAAATACATATCGTTTATAACAGGTCATTACCGCTTTTACCTGTGAAGCGATCTTCAAATACTTTTTTCCGGCCGTATCAGGATCAGCAAGATACTGTGAAAGGAATTTATCCCTGCTGTACCTGAACACATCTTCCTGAATCAGTCCCATATATGCGTTTTCATAAGCCAGATCTGTAGCACAGGCAATTGTATCAGACTTAGCGATATTATCCATAAAGACGCCTAGAGTCTCGCCTGCAGCGTGAATCATTCCTTTGCCAAACGACCGGCTTATACGATCTTCTGTACTTGTAACGAATTTCGGAGTACCTCCGAAATTATCAGGTGGTGTTGTATCCCAGCATGAGTTCAGAAATATTAGAAGTGCAATAAGGAGATATTTATAACAAAGCAGTTTTTTTCTATTTAGCATGATAACTCCGGATTTGTTTAAAATTATTTAAAAATAAATATATAATTAATTCAGGCTGGATAATGAATTCAATTCATATGACAGAGTCTTGATGCATTTAGAATAGTGATGAAATCCTGCAAAGTCAATACCAGTGGAATGAACTGTGAACGAAAAGGAATGAACTGTGCGTAATTCTATTTTTTTTCCAGATTCATAAAGTTACTGGTAATTTGTTTTCGAATTATGCTGAAAGCTATCTACAGGAAATTCATTGACAGTTTAAGCAACTCACCGGAAAATATAATTATGCATACAACTACCGTGACTAACAAACGATTTATTATATTATCCATTCTTATATTCCTTCTTTTCAATTTGTTCATTTCATGCAATCCCGTAATCGGGCAAAAAAAAAAGCCTGTTTCGATTAACGGAATCCTTGATCTCAGCGACTGGAATTTTGAAAAAAACGGTCCTGTTAATCTTGACGGACAGTGGGAATTCTACTGGAACCGGCTATTAAGTCCGTCTGATTTTGCAAAAACAGATAATCCTTCAAATCCTGAATATATAACATTGCCCGGCTTCTGGAAAAATAAAAAAGTTGATAACATCAATCTGAACGGAAATGGATACGCCACATATCGTTTAAAAGTTAAAAGCAATCCTGATGAAAGAATCAAAGCTTTAACTGTTTATAATGTATTCTCAGCATATAAGTTATGGATCAACGGAGAACTGGTTCATCAGAAAGGTAAAGTTGATAAATCAAAAGATGCGAGAGAACAGTTTGTTTTTCTGTATCATAAAAACATATCACAATTTAAACTAAGCAAAGAAAACGAAATAATACTTCAAATTTTAAATTACCACAATGAATCCGGAGGTATTGAAAGGCCAATAGAGCTGGATAACGGAATAAAAGTAATAAAAAACCAGATTCTGATTAATTCAATTGATATGCTTGTTATTGGAGCTCTTTTCTTTATGTCTCTCTATAATTTCTTTTTGTATTATTTTCGAAAAAAAGATATTACTCCTCTCTATTTTTGCTTTTTCAGCCTCACATGGGCTGTATATTCATTTAATCTTCATTCTACTGTTTTTTCCGATTTTTTTACAAATCAGAAAGTCCCGTATGTAATCGACTATATAACGGTTATTTTAAATATCCCTCTTGCTTCAATGATTTTGAAATCTCTCTATCCTGACGAATGTTCTTCATTCATGATTCGTCTTTCACAGATTTCAGCCGCAGTATTTAGTATACTATTAATATTTTCCGGATTCAAAACATCAGAACAAATTATGATCGTATGGTTCATTTTATGTTGTGTATATATGGTATGGGCAATATTTGTTTTTATTAAGATTATTCACAATAGTAAAGGAGAAGGACTGATATTTTTAGTTGGTTTCTGTGGAGTGTTTATTACAAGCATAAATGATATGTTATATGGAGCAAGAATTATTGATACTGTAATAACACTTCATTACGGCATGCTTTTTCTCTGCCTTGCTATGACAATAATAATTTCCCGCAGATTCACTCAGGCATTTTATGAAGTAGAAGAGCTCTCTGACGATCTTGAAAGAAAGAACATCTCTCTTATAAAAATGGATCGCATCAAAGATCAGTTTCTTGCCAATACGTCCCATGAACTGCGAACCCCTCTTCATGGTATCATCGGTATATCCGAATCCATGATAAACGGAGCAGCAGGTAATCTTCCGTCTACAGCAATTGAAAACCTTTCACTAATAACATCAAGCGGTTATCAACTTTCAAATCTTGTAAATGATCTGCTGGATATGGCCAGGATACAGGACAAAGGTCTTAGCCTGAACATAAGGCCTGTTGATATATACGGCTTAACCGAACTTGTTATCAAACTGTCTTTGCCATTAATAGCGGAAAAGCCTGTGAAAATAATAAATAAAATTAACCCTGACTGTCCGCCGGTAAAGGCAGATGAAGACCGAATTAAACAGGTTATGCATAACCTTATCGGAAACGCGATAAAATTTACTTCTGAAGGGACGGTTGAAATTTCCGCATCTCTTATTTCTTTATCAGATAAAAATTCGGATGATGCACTATCAGATAAAATGCTTGAGATTCGTATTTCTGATACCGGAATAGGAGTACCTGAAAAATATAAAGATCTAATCTTTGAGTCCTTTCAACAGGTCGACGGAACAGATACACGTTCCTATTCCGGAACCGGACTCGGTCTTGCGATTACAAAAGAAATAGTTGAATCACATGGCGGTACAATTCGTTTAATATCGCCTGATAAAAATGGCGCAGTATTTGCTTTCACACTTCCCGCAACAACGGATGCTGCACATGAGAAAAAATCCGATGTAACATACCGCCAGAACATATCTTCTTCATTATATGATGAGAAGGATCAATCCGAATTTCCATGTGATCTTTCTGATATAGAATTTGAAAATAATCCTACATTCCTGATTGTTGATGATGATCCGGTAAATATCAAGATTCTGCAAAACTACCTCGAAAATAAGAAATGTGTCATTAAAACAGCTTCTGGCGGTGTTAACGCCCTTGATGTCCTCAAAAAAGATGATTCCATTGATCTTGTTCTTCTTGATATAATGATGCCCGGAATGTCCGGTTATGAGGTATGTGAAAGGATAAGAATGACCCGATCCTCTGAGGATCTTCCGGTAATAATGCTTACTGCAAAAAATATGATATCAGACATTAATGCTGCATTTGATGCAGGAGCCAATGATTATATTGTTAAGCCTTTTCAGATAAAAGAACTGCTTGCAAGAATAAACACAATGCTGAAGCTTAAGAATATCCGGAAATCTGCTGCAGAAGGAATAACATTGCATGAAAGAAACAACAAATATCCGTTAAAATTCAGCGATATTATTTATATCACATCCAGATCAAAAAACATCATTATCCATACAAAAGAACGCGATCTTGAACTGCCGGTTTTGATGAAGGATATTGGATGTCAGCTTCCCCCGGATATCTTTATGAGAATTCATAAAAGCCACATTATCAATATCAATTATATCTACAATCTTTATCATGTAGTTTCAGGCCGCTATAAAGTTCGTTTAAATGACGATGATGATACTGAACTCCCTGTAGGACAGTCATATCTTGAATCATTGAGAAGAAGAATCAGGTAACCGCAGGATAAAAAGAATAGCAGTAAAACAAAAAGTAAAAATACAATCCTTCAATTTTCCGAAGAGTAATATTTGATGCAATAGTTATTTAATATAATCTGATAACTATAGAAAAAATTATTACTTTAGAAATATTGAGAGTTAATCTAATTTTCTAAAATACGAGAACACCAGCCAGTATCATAAGAATAATAACTGAAACCAGCACTACGGGACCGACAGCTATAATAGTAAGCCATTCCGGACCTGATGATTCTGCTGCATAACCTGAATAGAACGGCTCCTTTTTTATAATTCCTGCGAAAAATCCTGCAATAGCTGATAAGGGCTTTTGTGTAAATTTTGCCAGTATTGCGGGCAGCGATTTAATAAATACAAAATCGAAAGCATATGCGATTTTAGATATTACATATGTTACGCTATTAACAATTAAACGTACGCCTTTTCTGTAGAACCAGTCAGTATCAAGCGTAATTGTTTCAGTTCTTTTTAACAGGCCGAGGAAAACAAAAAACGCAAGGCCGGAGAAAAGAAGAAGCTGCAGCATTGATACAACATGGTCGCCTGTATACGCATTATAGTCTACTGCGTATGGAAGTATATTATACAGAGGCTTGGGATAAACACCAATCGCGATACACAGAACAGCAAAGAATATCATGGCTATCTGCATATTCTTTTTGGGGTCCGATGCCCTGAGTCCTTTGTCCTTCGCAAAAAATACAAAATAAGGAAATTTAACGCCCGCATGAAGGAATACACCTGCGGAAGCTATTTCGAGTATAATGTAAATTATGGTAAAATGCTGATTAATAGAACTCTGCAGAATCATGGTCTTTGTAGTAAAACCGCTCGTTAATGGAAAAGCGGAGATCGCGGCCGCGGCAATACAGCAGCATACCAGCGTAACAGGCATTGTCTTGTAAAGGCCGCCAAGGTCAGTACACTTTGTTTTTCCGGTCATATACAGAACGGAACCCGCGGACATCCATAGAAGTCCCTTGTAAATAATATGAGCGAACGCGTGAGCAGCAGCGCCGTTCATTGACATCTGTGTTCCTATGCCGATACCTACTATCATGAAACCTACCTGGTTCATGATCGAATATGCGAGAATCCTTCTGGCATCGTTCTCCATAATAGCAAAGATGATTCCGTATATTGTCATTGCAGCACCGAGATAAATCAGTATATCCCAGCCGTAGAAAGTTCTGAGCAGAACGTACACTGCTGTTTTAGTAGTAAACGCGCTCAGGAAAACTCCGCCTGTTGCAGTTGACTCGGGATAAGCATCCGACATCCACGCAGAAAGCGGAGGAACAGCTGCATTTATTAAAAAACCGATCAAAATAAGATATGATGAGATTGTTTTTGAAGTTATATGAGTAATCGCAAACGAACCTGTATTGCTGTACTGCAGAAGAATACCGGCAAGTAAGACTAATCCGCCAACAACATGTATCAGTAAATATCTGAATCCTGCATCGGACGCCTTTTTTGTTTTTCTCGCCAGTATCAGCATTACAGAAGAGAATGCCATAAATTCCCAGAATATATACAGGGAAATGAAATCGCCTGCGAAAACAACACCTAACGCGCTTCCCACATAAATAAGCGCTGAAAAATGCTCCAGATTTTCCTTTACATGCAGAGCGAATAGAAAACTCCCGAAAGACGCGATACAGAAAATATAGCCGAAAACCTTGCTCAGCTTATCAACCTTAAGCATATTGAGTTCAAGCCCTGACAGGCTGAAAGCGAAAGAGGAATCGCCGGTAAGATTCCATACGAGATAAAATCCCAGTGCCGGAATAAGAAGCAGGATGATCTGTTTCAGTTTATTTTTAAATAATAGCGATATTAACGCCCCTATGATAAAGACAATGGCAGGAGCCGGCAAATTACTTATCATAATAATCCTCGTCTTTCTTGAGCCAGTATTTCCCGATCAGTTTTGATATGATTATTAAAACCGCGCATGCTATAAAACCGAAAACGGCATGAATACCGGGTATTTTATCCCATACATGCTGTATATGTTTATGTATCAGGAATTCACAGAGAACACTGATCATCAGAATAACAATACATGCTGTCTTAAGCTTTTTGATATTTTCAGGTTTGTCAAACCAGTCGAATTCCTTTTTCATTTTCTACACTCCAAGTACTGATCTTGCAGCTGAGCGCGCGAGATTTAAGAATATATCAGGATAAAAGAATAAAGCTATTGAGACAAGAGCCGTGAAGACAGGAGGTATAATTGTCAGCAGCGGAGCCTCCTTAACTTCCGTATATACAATTGATTCGTCTTTAGCAAAGAACGCATTATATACAATAGGCATAAAATAAGCTGCGTTCAAAAGCGAGCTTGTAAGAAGCACCACCAGTATGGGAATTTCAGAATACTCTATTGTACCCATTGCCAGATTCCACTTGCTCCAGAATCCTCCAAGAGGAGGCACGCCGATAATGCTTAGAGAACCGAAAAAGAACGCAATCATTGTGACAGGCATTTTCTTACCAATGCCTTTAAGCTGGCTGATGTTCTTGAAACCCGTGTTTACGAGTATTGCGCCTGCGCAGAAGAACAATGTTATTTTTCCGAAAGCATGCATTGCAATATGAACTATGCCGCCGGTGATTCCGGATACACTTAACAGCCCGCCGGCAAGCACAATATATGAAAGCTGTGCAACAGTGGAATACGCGAGCCTTGCTTTAAGATTATCCTGCTTCAGCGCGAACAGCGAACCTGCGATTATGGTAATTGAAACAAAATAAACCAGAAAACCGTCAAACCTCATAAATTCCAGCAGGTCCGTTCCGAAAATGTATAACAAAACCCTTAGCAGAGAAAAGACTCCTACTTTTACCACAGCAACAGCATGAAGCAGGGAGCTGACAGGAGTAGGTGCAACCATGGCAGACGGAAGCCATGAATGCATCGGCATTATGGCTGCCTTCCCTATTCCCGCGAGAAACAGCGCGAACATAACAACAAGCATATAATCAGGAATTGAATGCGTCAATATGCCGAACCTGTTAAAATCAAGTGTGCCTGTATAGTAATACGTAAGAATAACCGCAGGCAGGAAAAAAGCAATTGATGAACCCATCAGAAAAGTAAGATATTTTCTCCCCCCGAAATGTGCTTCCTTGTCCTGATGATGAGTAACAAGTGAGAATGTTGACAAAGAAAGTATTTCGTAGAACATATAAAGTGTCAGCAGATTGGCGGAAAACGCAACTCCGAGAGCAGATGATATGGCAACCGCGAAGAACGAAAAGAATCTGGTCTGCGAATGCTCTTTTAGAGCCCTCATATAACCTATAGAATAGACAGTCGTTACAATCCACAAGCTCGATGAAACAAGAGCGAAAAGTATACCAAATGAATCTACTTTGAACGAAATACCGACCTCAGGAAGAATATCAATCAGATTATAAGTTATTTCAGTGCCATTGTATACAGACGGCGCCATTGATACAACAAGGCCGAACGTAACAGACGCAACCATGAATGTCATCAGTTCTCGGATATTCGGCCATCTTTTAAAAAGAATTATCAATATTGGGCCTGCCATTGCGATAAGTACTGCTACAAACGGAATTATTGATTCAATTGTCTGCATAATATTCGTTAATTAACTCTTATAAATTTGGAGTAACATGTTCAATTATATTTGTAATTATTGTCTGATTATATATACCTGTAAAAATTATTATCAGCGAAACCAGCATTGATGGCAGAAGCATTGTTGCCGGAGCTTCGCTGATAAGCGACCCGGAGCCAAGCTCTTCATGTCCGCCCGAATCGTGCCCGTGATCAAAGCCGTACCCGATCTCAAATATCCTGAAAAACAGTACCACATTGACCAGGCTGGAAAAGAGCAGTGCTGCTGCAAACGGCCAGGCGTTGCCGATAATCGCGCCCTTTATAAGATACCATTTACTGAAGAATCCGCATGTGGGCGGAACTCCGATAACAGAAAGAGCAATTATAACAAAAGCCCCCATTGTAACCGGCATCTTTTTAAACAAATCCTTAAAGTCCGTAAGATTGTGGAAACCTGTCTTATACTTAACAATACCGGCAATAAAGAAAAGTCCTGCAGTCATTACTGCGTCATTCAGTATATGAAGAATTGCACCTTTAATGGCAGTCGGATTAAACAGGCCGATTCCTCCTACTATATAACCAATCTCAGCTACTATAATGAAGCACAGCATTCTCTTAAAGTCTGTCTGGGCTATTGACATAATTGCGCCGTAAATAATAGCAGCAAATCCGAGCCAGAGCATAATCTTTGTTACCGGAAGGTTTGCGGTAATGAACTCAGGCTTGAAAATAGTAAAAATTACTCTCACAAGAATATAGGCTGATATTTTGGTCATAAGAGGTGCTATAAGCGCGCTGCTTGCAGAAGGAGCTTTTGTATAAGCATCAGGCATCCATATATACATAGGGAACAAAGCCATCTTTATGATCAGACCGGCAAGAATAAAGGCAAAGGCGATATGAATAACGCTGGTGTTGTTGACCTGCTGCAGCAAAGCGGCAATGTCCGCCATATTCAGCGAGCCTGTCATTATGTAAATATAGCCTACACCAATCAGGTAAAAACTTGCCCCTATTGTACCTATTATTATATATTTAAATGCTGCGAAAAGGGCGCCATCCTCTCCAATCGCAATTAATGCGTAGCCGGCAAGAGATGAAATTTCAAGAAACACGTAAAGATTGAACATATCCCCTGTGATGACAATTCCAAGGAAACCTGTTGCCTGAAGCAGGAACACGGTATAAAATGCCGTTTTTTTATTGGGGAACTCCTTTTCAATACTTTTCCTGGAATAAACTGCCGTAAGCAAAGCTATTGCGGATACGACCACAAGCATTAAAGCATTGAGATGATCGATTACATATTCAATACCCCATGGCGGTGTCCAGCCTCCAAGATTGTAATGAATAGTACCGGTATTGAGCACCTTAACAAAAACAGTTACTGAAAAAGCTGCTGAAAGAGCAAGTGCTGTTAAGATCCAGAAATAACAGAGAGACTTTCTCCATAATCCGACAACCGGAGTTAAAAGAGCAAAAATAAGCGGAATTACTATAATTAATACAGGAGCTTGATCTATCATTTAATCCTCTTTAAAAGTTCGTCTTCTTCCAGAGTACCGTACTGTTTATACATTAAGATAAGAACAGCCAGAGCTACTCCCAGAGTTGCCACCATAACAACTATTGCTGTAAGCATAAGAACATGAGGGAGAGGATTTAAATATTTGCCCGCGTCAATCGCATGGGAATGCAGGTCTGAATCAAGAAGTATAGGCAATGTACCGTCTTTCTTGCATCCAATTGAAACATAAAAAAGAATGATGCTTGTCTGCATAATGTTCATGCCGATTACTTTTTTAACCAGGTTCTTTTTAACAATGATGGCGTAAAATCCGATCAGAAAAAGAACGATATAAAAAAGATAATTATATTTTGTTACTATAAAATCAATCATGGCTTTTCCTGCCTTTCAGATTCTTCAGTAATAAGATGCATGCTATTCCAGCGGTAAAAATTACAGTTGTTTCTCCGAGAGTGTCATATCCCCTGTAATCAGCAAGAATTGTTGTTACCATGTTAGGAGTATGCGCATCTTTATAAGTATTCTGAATGTATTCCGGTGAAACATGCCTGCTTGCAGGAGAATCAGGATCAGCCAGGTCAGGCATTCCGGCGACTCCGTATATAAGTATAATGCCTGTTATTACAATAAAAAAAAGAGACAGAATTTTAAACTTCAATCCTTTGACCTCCTTGTTGTTTTTATTATAGCAACAACCATCAGAATCGTGCCGATTCCCGAACTGACTGACGCTTCAGTAAAGGCGACATCAACAGCTCCCATTTCCGCCCATAAAAGGCACATAAAGAAACTGTATGCTCCGAGTATTACAACCGCGCTCAAAAGATCTTTCACAGTTATAGCGGTAATTGCGCATATAAGCACAAAAATCATAATTATAAAATTAAAGGGAGTGATCATCTTTTTTCCCCTCTTTCATCCATGGTTTAACCCCGGATTTAAGTCCGGCCTTGGATATAGCATGTGTGGCAGTAGGCTGAGCCATGAACATAAAAACAGCAATAACCAGAACCTTTAAAGCTGTCAGGTTTACGCCTGTGTATAAAGCGATACTGATAAGGCACAACAGTACTGCCAGAGTATCCCCTTTACCTGTAGCATGCAGCCGCGTAAAAAAATCGGGAAAGCGCAAAAGGCCGACAGTTGCAGTAAAGAAGAAGAAAAATCCGCCAATCATAAAAATCACAGCTAATACGGACAATATTGAAGTTAAACTCATTTATTATTTCTCCGATTCAAGATATCTTGCTACAGCCAGAGTGCCGATAAAATTGAGCAGCGCATATACGATACTGATATCAATGAACATATCTACCCTGTCATATACGATTCCAATAATTAAAAGGATGACGAGTGTTTTCGTACCTATCGCGGACATAGCCGCTACTCTGTTGTAAATACCGGGACCGAAAGCAACGCGGTATAGTACAAGCAGAATCAGTACACATAAACCGATTCCCATTATGATAAAAAACGTTACCATTTATTCCTCTTCGTCCGTATTATTCTCTGGAGCGGATTCACCAAACGATGAAATATTAATAAAGATAGATACCATTACCGCCATTACAGCTAACCCGACTCCGGTCTCAACTCCCAGAATACCAAGCGACCTTGCATGAGCCGCGTCAACATGCAGTATTTTACTCAGGTATCCGTAATCAAGATAATTGCCGGATAGTATAAGGCACAAAGCACCGATGCCCGCGTAAATAAAAACACCGAAACTGCTGAAAAGAGTAATAGCCTTTTTAGATATTTTTTTCCTTGCTTCAACAATGCCGTGAGTAATAATAAGGAGAATAAAACTCGCTCCCAGTATAACCCCGCCCTGGAACCCGCCGCCCGGGCTGTAATGCCCGTGCATCAACACATAAAGAGCGTACAGCTGAATAAAGGGAATTATCAGCCTGGCTATTGTCATTACTATTATATCATCTGATTTATTTATCATAGCATACCTGAACTGTTAAATTATAGATTTTTCCTGAGTTCGCTGAAAATAGCGGCAACATCAAGAACATCCTGTATATAAATATGATCAGCTTCCATAAAAATATGCGCTATACGGTCTTCCATCTCCCCTGACTTGAGATCATCAGCCACCTTCCGGTCCAGAGCGTGAATAAAAAATTCTCCGTCATGAATATTCATAGTAATAGTACCGGGAGTCAGTGTAATGGAATTGGCTAGCGCGACCCATGAAATATCGCTCTCGAGTTTAGTTCTGAATTTTACAATATGAGGATCAATATACATTCCGGGCTTCAGCACGAGTTTTGCGACATAAAAATTGGATGTTATTATCTGATACATAAGCCATGGAATATAACGCAGAAAGCGGAAAATGGTTAAGCGTATATCCCCGACCCTGACATTTGCAAATAACAGATCATATGTAAGGAAGGAAATTAAAAGAGAACAAATAAAACCCAGTGTCATATGAAAAAGATCAAATTTCCCGGATAAGAGCAGCCAGAAAACAAACAGAAGTAAAAAAGAAACTGCAATATTCTGAACCTTCCCTTTCCGGCTCTTTGCCCCTTTTAATATCTCATTGATTTTTTTTTCTTCAATGGAGCGTGTCCTTGAAGTCAGCCTTACAGCTGTTTCAAGCAGTCCGACTGAGTCGGATTTGGCCTTCTCCATTATCTTAAAAGAAGAATCCATTGCTTCAATTAAAAGTGTAACTTCCATTTACCTTACCGAAACTAATTAGATTATTAAAGCTGAATATTACGCTATCAGTACAGGCAGTTTTGAATTCTGACAAACCTGCAATGCGCTTTTTCCATTGAATATCTTTTTGTTTTTATCGCTTCTCCCCATAACGATCAGGCTGGCTTTATAGTCTTTTGCAGAAAGCAGTATTTCATCCGCAGTCTCACCTGCGTAAATATGAGACTCTGCATTAATTCCCTGATCAAGGCACAATTTTCTCCTTGAGCTTAGCAATTCCTTAAGCTCTCTTATATCCTTAACAGTTAACTTTTTATTTATTACATTTATAATTTCCAGTTCGTTTATGTTTTTTTTACAATCAACAAGAAAATTCAGGGCTTTATCCGACTCCACAGACCGATTCATGGCTATAACGGGATGCCTGAACATATCCTTAACATCCTGTCCATTAAGAAAAATAACCGGAAAAACAGTTTTTCTTATAATTTTCTTCAACGCTGTCAGCAGATCAGCAGTGTTATTTTCATTAGTTGAAAACAGAATCAGATCAATATCATTCTGACCGGTTATTTTCAGAATTGATTTATAACTGATATTCTCGTTCAGAATTTTTATATCTGCATTATCGGCTGATAATTCATTTTTAGAAACGGAATTCGGATCGCTCAGCAATGCCAGTATCCCGGCTTTACCCGAGTCAAAGGCAACAGACAGATTTTCAAATATTTTTTTATGAGAAATATGCTTATCAGCATTGGAAACATACAGTATTTTTTTGATGTTCATATTATACAGTTATTCTTTATTAGAATTATTTATTTTTAAAGAAACAATATATAATCAGGATACGAATAAGGTAGGGAACCCCGACTTTTCAGATAATTCTCTGGGCACACTGCCAAGTATTCTTTTCTTCAAAGGCTCTTCACCTGTGGAGCCTCCGATAATTATGCTTGCTTTTCTTTCTCTGGCCGCTTTTTCAAGCTGCTCGATTATATTTCCGACATACAGATGCGGTTCAGCATCTATTCCTTCGGATTGCAAACGATCACATAGTTCATCCAGCTTTTTTCTGTTCTCTTTTCTTTCCTTCTGTACCTCTACCGGTTTTAATGTTTCAAGACGCTTATGATGAATAACATGTACCACCTGCACCTTTTCAACAATATCCTTAATGCTTAGAAGAAAAGATACAGCATTCATACTTGAAGGAGACCAGTCCATTGCAAGCATGGGCCTTTTAAACGGCTTGTCATTTACATTCCCGGATTCCTGCAGAAATTTATATACCATTACAGGCTTTGATACTTCCCTGATCACTTCCATTATCTCGGATCCATGATAAAGTTCCTGGATGCGGCCTTTTTTCTGATGTCCCATTACTATCAGATCAACATCCTCATCCTCGGCAATGGACACAATCTTAGGAACCTGATTGCCGACTACTATGTGCGCCCCGACTTCCATGCCCTCTTCAAAAAGAGTTTCGGCCCAGTCAATAAAACGCACATTTGCAATTTCTTTCAGCTTAACTTCCTCGCTCTTCAGATAGCCGACACCTCTCTGCATCGCAACCTCTTTCCTGTCTATAACATGAAGAAAGATAACATGATTCAGCCCGGCCTGCTTCAAATCCATCAGAGCCTGAAGTGCGTCAAACCACAGTTCCTCAAATTCAGTAACATATAGTATTTTCTTTATTGGCACGCGCACCCTCCTGAAGTTACTTAACTAAATCAGTTTTTTTATACTGTCTATCAATTCATCAGGTTCAACTGGTTTTTCGAGATATGCGTCCGGTTCAGGTACATTTTCTCCGCCGAACTCGGTCAGCGCTTCCTGGGATCTGAGAAAAGTTCTTTTGGCAATACCGGATTGAATAATGACTGGAATATTTTTATATGAATCAGCAGTTTTTAATTCGCGGTAGATTTTGATACCGCTTTGTTTAGGCATAAGGACATCAAGAATGATTAAATCGGGATTTTCAGATTTAATGAGATTCATCCCTTCTTCGCCGTTTTTTGCGATAACAGGTTTATAATCATTCTCTTCAAGGACAGTGGTAGTATAAGTGATAATATCAGGATCGTCATCAACGATAAGTATTTTTTTATTCATCAATATTCCCCCACAAGATATTGTTTTAGTATTTTTTTACTGATTCATTTCCTTAGCGGTTACTCAATTTAATAAAAAAAGAAGATCCTTTCCCGGGAAAAGAATGAAAATTTATTGTTCCTTTATGCTCTTCAATTGACTTTTTTGTAATTAAAAGGCCAAGGCCGGTACCCTTACCTTTTTTTGTGCTGAAGAATGATGAAAATATATGAGACTTGACTTCATCAGTCATACCGCATCCGTTATCCTTAACTTCAATAATAATATTATCTTTATCTTTTTTTGTCTTTAATTCAACTACATGCTTCTTTGAAAAGTCTTCATCAAAGATGCATGCATCAATTGCATTCGACACTAAATCCAGAATAGCGCGATGAATGATTTTAGCATCTATTGATATCTCGCCAATTGATAAGTCAAAGTTTTTTTTGAGTATAATATTATTTTTTTTGGCTTGTTCAAACAGAAGATCAAAAACCTCCTGAGAAATATTATTAAGATCAATATTTTCATACTGAGGCTCACGTTCCTTGGAGTAACTGAGAAAATCAAGAACAAGCGTTGAAATTCTGTCTATATTTTTCTGGATCATTCTCCAGCCTTCAGATATCTTATCCAGATTCTTCTTCCTGAAGCCAACATCGAGGATATAGGAACCGCCCTTTAATCCTGCAAGAATATTCTTGATATAATGCGCCAATCCGGCTATAGTCTGGCCTATTGCCGCGAGCCTTTCCGATTTAATAAGTTCACGTTCAAGCCTTTTTATTTCCCTGAGGTCCTGAAGGAAAGCGACACTTCCCATTACTTCTTTACCTTCATATAAAATCAGGCCGGAAAAAATTACAGGAATAATTTCGCCGCTTTTTGAAACAATCTCGATTTCCCTGTTGGAAAGCTCCTTATATTCCTGATAGCCCCCAAGGCCCATCTCCAGTTCACATGCAAGATCAGCCGGGAACAGCTCGAACAGACTGTCTTTTTTTCTTACTTCAAAATATTTATAGCCAAATAACTCCTGAGCTTTCAGATTAAACAGAACAGTTTTTCCGGTTTCATCGGTAGCGACTATGCCCTGATCGGATGATCTTAATAATTTGGTCTGAAACTTCGTCTTTCGTCTGATCTCCTCAGTAGCAATTTTAACCATGTTTTCCAGGTCTTCGGAATATTCCCTCAGCTGTTTTCTGATTTCTATTTTTTCTCTGGCTCTGTCCAGAGCGACTGTAAGAGCTTCATCTTTTAAGGGTTTATTTATAAAATCGGAAGCACCGTTTTGAAGTGCTTCGATTGCTGTTTCCATTTCACCATGGCCTGTAATTAAAATAACTTCTGTATCAGTATCAAACTCCTTAATCTTTTTTAATACGTCTATGCCGTTCATTCCCGGCATTTTAATATCCGTAAGGACAATATCCGGGTTCTCTTTTTTAAAGAGATCAAGTCCAGCCTCACCGTTTAAAGCTGTAAATACTTTATAATTCTCACTTTTTAGTGAAATTGAAAGAACCCTTAAAATAGATTCTTCATCATCAATTAATAAAATACTGTACATTTTTTTTCTTCTCTGAATATATAGGGAATGTTAACGTAAAAACCGTTCCTTCTCCAACCTTACTGGCCACTTCCAGCATCCCCCTGTAATCTTTAACTATTCCATAACTGATACTTATTCCCAGTCCGGTTCCTCTTCCTATTTCTTTAGATGTAAAAAAAGGTTCAAATATTTTATCTTTATATTCATCCGGTATACCGATACCGTTATCCTCAACAGTTGCAATAATATTCTTTCCTTCCGAAAAGGAGCGAATTTTCAGAAATCTTCTCCAGTTTTTATCTTTTATCTTCTCTCCCTTTGAATCCAGAGCGTCAATTGCATTAGTAACAAGATTAATGAAAACCTGTTCAAGACGATTGTTATCTCCAAGCATTAAAGGTATATTTTCATCAAGTTCCAGGATAGTCTCAATTTGATGTACACGTAATTGCTGTCCAAGAACTTTAAAAACATCTAAAATAGGTTTATTTATATCAACAGGAGAAGTTATCACTTCCGACTGTCTTGAGAATTCCCGCATATGCCTGATTATTTCCGCCGCGCGCTGAACATTTTCACTGACTTCTGTGGCAATCGTACGTAAATCTTCAGGTGCTATTTCCTCAAGCTTTTGAATTTTTTTTAACAGAAAATCCGCGCTGATCTGAATTACATTTAAAGGCTGATTCAGCTCATGAGCCATTCCTGCAGCCATTGTGCCTACAGTGCTCATTTTACTTGCCTGAATAAGCCTTGTTTCATTTTCAACGCTTTTGCTTATATCCGTACTTGTTACAAGTATAACATCATTTGAATCATACTTTATATTGCAAACATTGATGTTAACATAAAACGGAATATTGCCCTTTTTAAAATGTCTTTTTTTTGTAAATAAAACGGACTGGCCTTCCGTAATATTTTTAAAATTATTTATAATCTCATTGTCGCGGTTTCCGCTTAAATCAAGAAAAGATGTTCCCAGTAATTCCTCTTTTGTGTAATGATAAGCCTCCTCTACTCTTTTATTCATATCAAGAATCGCGTATGAATCCTTGTCGATAAGGAATATTGGATTCGGGTCATTGTCAAA
This sequence comes from Spirochaetota bacterium, assembly GCA_016932015.1. Taxonomy (GTDB): domain Bacteria; phylum Spirochaetota; class UBA4802; order UBA4802; family JAFGDQ01; genus JAFGDQ01. The sequence continues at coordinate 37,975 of JAFGDQ010000104.1, forward strand.
AAGAAGCCTGTATTTTTTTTCCGACTTTTTATACTGCTCATAAATCATGAAACCTTCGATTGCAACACCTATTCTGTCTCCTATAAGTTCAAAGATGTTCTTCTCTTCAGGTGTAAATTTGTTTGACTTCCTGCTTCCTATAAAAACAACTCCCAGTATATTTCTATCTTTAGCCAGAATGGGAATATATGCTTCCAGAAAATATTCTTCATCTTTAAATAAAGTTAAATTTCTTGTATTTTCATCAGTTGCAACATTTTCAAAAACCCTGAACTCTTTTTCTTGCATAATCCGGGTAAAAATTTCATTATCATCAAGAGAAAGATTATCATATTTTTCTCCGGAAATTCCATGTGAATATCTTAAATGCAGTTTATTGTCGTCCTCTATTAAAAAGATGCAAAGGCCGTCAATCGGAAGACTTCTGAATAATTCCTCCACTGTAAGTTTTAATTTAACTTCAATATCAAGTGATGTACTTAGTGTTGAACAGATCATGGAAAGAGTAGCAAGCTCCTGATTGTGCCGCTCACGGATTGCTTCCCTTCTTCTGTCTTTGGTCCTGTCCCATAATGTTTCTATTGCACCGGTAATTTCTCCTTCCGGATTTTTAATAGGTGCGGCAGTGAAAAAGAGCCAGGATCCTTTTTCTCCTATATTGGGGAAAAAATCCTCGCTTTCATATGCGCCTTCAATCAATTCAGATTTGCGCCAGTTTTCGCCGTAATATTTCTGCATGTTTTTTTCATCGATTTCATCAATAATCAAATCAGCCATTATCGGGCGTTTTTCCGATCTGAAAGGAACCGAATGATTATCTGTACCGACAATTTCTTCAGCTGGAACTCCTGACATTTTTTCACAGGCCCTGTTCCAGTGAGTGACAATATGGCCTTTATTAATTACGAATGTGGGGATTGTGCTTCCCTGAATTATTTCAAAAAGTTCTCTCTCTCTTTCAAGAATTTCTTTTTCAGCATGATAAAGAGAATTGGTTTCATCTTCAATAATATTTGTAATTTCAAGAACAAAGCGGTTAAAAAGACTAATTACTTTATCCGGCTCTTCTATATCATTAAGAATGTCACTTTTTATCTGATTTTTCTTTGATTCAATTTTAAGATAATTCCATAAAAAAAGTGCTTCAAGATGGTCAATAAGCTGAATGCCCGGAGGTTTCTCTTTATTAAGTTTTTCAAGAATATTGTTATCGCCGGTTAACTCAATTAATAAATTTAGATTCAATATGTGGAAAAAATCATTATAATCTTTAGTGGTAATAATTCCGTGCTCTTTAGCGTAAATATATCCTTCAGCATTTTCATTAATATCGCAGACACCTGAAATATGAATTTTTGTTTTTAACGCCGGATCATTTAAAATAGTCTCAAGCATTGCCCTGCAGACAGAGCCTCCGCCGATTATCGCGACATAATAATTTGTTAGTGGATATTCCATCAGATAATTTATTCTGTTTTAATATCAAATTACGATCAGACTTACAAAAAAAATAAGTTAGTGAATTCTATTCAAGATGTCTTTCTATTGAAGCAACCTTACTGTCTATTGCATTAACTCTGCCTTTTCTGTAATCTATCTTTAATGTAACGTATATTCTGTTACAGTCCTCCTGCAATTCATACATACACCTTTTAATCAGGCCCATCACTTCTTCAATATGACCTTCAATGCATGTTCCCATCGGATTAAGACTGTATTTAAGTCCGCTGTTTTTGATTACAGAAACCGCTCTTGCAACATATCCGCTTACGCTTTCCCCTTTGTCTACAGGAAATATTGAAAATTCAGCTAAAACAATCATTTTAATGATCCATCTCTTTTTTTCAGCAATTTCCAGAATATTTCAACATCATATTACATTGCATTCACTTAATAGATATCTTCTCTACAATCAAGCATTTTTCGATCATTCTGTAAACAGTAATATTTAATACCCGGTAAAGATGCGCACCTTTGAAATACAGAAAGCAATACTGCGCCTTGCCGACATAATCGGATTCCTGTCTGAACCAACATTTGTAATTGATGAAATGAATAATAGCAAGGAACAAAAATTTGAAATACATAACAGATGTAAGATGTAAAAGGAGAATAATTTGCGGACAAAGAATTGCCGGAAATATCCTGCAGGAAAATTGATAGCAATTTAATCAAACTGCCCGGCAATTGAAAAATCCGGCTGTGCTGAAAAATTCTTTCGGGAGTATCACATGAATGCCTTTTACCTTTCCGCTAATCAATTTTATATTTTTCTTGAAATTAATTTACAAATAAATATTAATTGATTCGTTTTATCCTTCATTATTTTTTTTTTGAGAATTTTTAAACCGGATTACCCATTAGTATCAACTTAATAATTAAAAATTTCACACCTTTTGCATCAAAAAAAAACTGATAAATATAATTTTCATATATTAAATACTATCCCGGAGGAATAATGGCTCTTAATGACTTAAAAAATCAGAATAACAGAAATTATATCAGAATGGACATACATGCAGAAATAAAATGCAGGATTGTTGAAACAAAAGAAGAATTTACAGGTCAATGTAAGGACCTTTCACATACAGGCATCAAATTTGAAACTTCAAAAAATCTTGCAGCAGGAACCAATGTTAATATTTCCGTCAATGTAAACGGCAGCAATATACAGCCTCTGGTCGGGATACTTACTGTACTCAGGTCGGAAAAACTTGAAAATAATAAATACAGTATTTCAGGCGAATTAAAGGATGTGCATTAGGGGTATTTTCATACCCCGGAATATGCATACTTAATACAATATTATCAGTCTTTGATATATTCTTTCAAAGCATCCGGTATTACGATATTCCCGTCCTCAGTCTGATAATTTTCCATTACTGCTGCGAGCGTTCTTCCTGCTGCGAGTCCTGATCCGTTAAGCGTGTGCACAAGAACAGGTTTCTCACCTTTTGCGGGCCTGTACCTGATTCTGGCACGCCTTGCCTGATAATCAAGAAAATTGGAGCATGAGCTAATTTCAAGATATCTGTCAAGGCCCGGCATCCATACTTCGATGTCATATGTTTTTGACGAGGAAGCGGAAGTGTCGCCGCTGCAGAGCAGCATTACCCTGTAATGCAGGTTAAGACGCTTAAGCACTTCCTCAGCATTCGCGAGCAGCTTTTCAAGCTCGTCAAACGATGTTTCAGGCTCAACGAATTTCACAAGCTCAACTTTCTGAAACTGATGCACACGTACAAGGCCGCGCGTATCCTTGCCGGCAGCTCCGGCCTCTCTTCTGAAGCATGACGACTGCATTGTTACGTTTATTGGAAGATTGTCTTTCTCAAGAATCTCGTCCCTGTAAAGATTGGTTAGTGTAACTTCAGCTGTGGGTATTAATGAAAGCCCGTCCGCGTCAATTCTGTAATATTCGTCCTTGAATTTCGGGTACTGGCCTGTGCCTGTCATACTGTCGTCATTGACAATGAACGGTCCGAATGTTTCGGTATAGCCGTGCTCTTTTGTATGAAGATCAAGCATCAGGTTTATGATCGCTCTTTCAAGACGTGCGGCAAGTCCTCTGTATATGTAAAATCTCGCCCCTGCTATTTTGACTCCGCGTTCAAAATCAAGAATACCCAGATCAGTGCCGATATCATAATGAGCCTTAGGCTCAAAAGAGAATTCAGGTTTTTTGCCCCACTCTCTTACAATTATATTTTCAGTTTCATTTTTCCCGATCGGTACGGATTGATCCAGAATATTCGGAATGGAAAGATGCATATCATTGTATTCCTGGTTTAGCCTTTCAACCCCGGATTCAAGATCCTTTATTTCACCTGAAAGACCCTGTACTTCATTCATCAGAGCTGAATCATCTCCGCCTTTCGCCTTCAGCTTTCCAATTTCTTTCGAAGCAGAATTTCTCTTTTCACGGAGCTTATCGGTTTTAACCATAAACTCCCTTCTCTGCTCATCAATTTTCTGAAGCTGATCAACATCAACCACTTTCTCCATGTTCCTGTTCTTAAGAATTTCTTTTATGAGTTCAGGATTCTCTCTGATTAGTTTTGGGTCTATCATTTTGCTTTCCTTCTGTAAAAATAAACTCACCGCCTATCCTGTCTTTCCTGTGGAAGATTACCGATTTAAATATCCCGGGTTCCAGATGATGAGATTTCAAAAAATGATGCCTTCTTTATTGAAGGCATCGTAAAAATCATCTTAATAATGCTGTTCAGATGACTTGTGTTATAAAAATCATAAGAAATTTAGTTTCTGTGTAACAGGGTTAAAAACAAACCCCGTTTTCGTCAACTATAATCTTGCGGACTGGCCTCCGTCCTGTATGAATATCTGGCCTGTAATGTAGCTTGATGCGTCAGATGCAAGAAGAAGCGCAAGCCCTTTAAGCTCATCAGCTTCAGCGAACCTTGCCATGGGGACTTCCTCTTTGCAGTAGTCCTGAATCATCTGCTCTACTTTCGCGTCTTCTTCAGGTGTAAGGCCTGTGCGTCCGAGTTCGGAGCGGTGCATGCCCGGAGCTATACAGTTAACACGAATGCCGTCGGCCACGTATTCCATTGCTGCAACCTGCGTCATGTTCATTATTGCAGCCTTGCTTGCGCCGTAGCTGACAGGCGCGACTTCAGGAACTTCCGCGCGAAGTCCCGCAATTGAAGAAATATTTATTATTGAGCCGTACTTATTTTTTATCATTTCAGGAATTACATATTTCATGACCAGGAATGAACCTCTTAAATTTATATTCATTACAGAATCCCAGTCTTCTGTAGGCAGTTCATGTATTTTTAAAGGCGGTGTGCCTGTTCCCGCATTATTGAACAAAATATCAATCTTGCCAAATTTTTCAACAGTTTCCTTTACCATTCTTCTTACATCTTCTTCTTTTGTCATATCAGCTTTAATTGCTGCAGCTTTGACTCCGTACTCTTTTACCTTCTCAACAGTTTCATCAAGCTTTGCCTTGTCCCTGCCTATGCAGGCAACATCTGCCCCGTATTCAGCCATTGCGGCAGCGAACGCGACTCCAAGACCGCGGCTCGCACCTGTTATTAATGCAACTTTGCCTGTAAGATCAAAAATACCTTTGTCTCCCATAATAGAGATCCTTCCTTTTTATATATATTGGAATTTTAAAAAAACGACAATCTTAAACCAGATACATGCTTAATACATCTGTTCATTAAAGAGAACAATATCCTGCCCAGTTCTTCTGGCAATCAATTTTCAAAAACAACTAATATTTTTTAATTTGAATTTTGATATTGAATAATATCTGATTAGCTATACCAGCTGAAATCAACAGGAATAATAAACTAATTCTATGGTACAGCTTTTATTCACGTTAAAAATTTAAAAAACGAGGGACGGATACGGGATATTTGTATCCGTCCCTGAAGTCTCGTTGTTGTGTAGAAGCATGGCGGGTCATAATCATTGATATCGACTATTGATATTGACTGCAATTATTCATAGCCAGGTCAGGATAATTTGAAAAAATAATAAAGTTTATTTAAAAATTATAAATATTTTATTCATGCTGTATAGCCTTGCTGAAGCAGAATATTTCTTTTAATATAAAAAGAGTTCATGCGTCCTTCTACAACAGTATGCTTAAAAGATACCTGAATACAATTTAACAGTTGAAAATTTATAAGCTTAATAATAATTATTTACAAAACAGCTTTGATATTTAAAAATTTTTATCCCATACCTTTTATAGGAACCTGCTTTTATAAAACGGAAATATTAAACAACAGGAAAATGACCGCGTTATGAAAGAAATAAACCTGAATGACTGGAAGAGGAAATCACATTTTCAATTCTTTGCCCAGATGGATTATCCACAGTTTAATATTTGTTTTGATATTGATATTACTGACCTGATGTCTCAGGTACAGTCAAAGAAACTGCCCTTTTATTATACAATGATTTACCTGGCTACTCTGGCTGCCAATGATATTGATGAGTTTAAATACCGCAGGCGTGAGGACAGGATTATCCTGCATGATGAGGTTTGCCCGGCATTCAGTGCAATGAGCGAAGGCGATGATCTGTTTAAGATGGTTACGGTTGAAATGGAAAGCAATCTTAATGACTTTGTAATAAAAGCCGATGAAAAATCGGATTCACAGAAAGAGCATTTTATCATTACGGATTTTATCGGCCATGATGAATATATTTACATTACTTCCATACCGTGGATTTCTTTCACGCATATATCCCATACTATAAACCTGAATAAAAATGATTCAGCTCCGCGAATTTCTTGGGGAAAATATTACAGTAAACGTTCCAAAGTATACCTGCCCTTTTCAGTACAGGTTAATCACTGCTTTGCTGACGGTTATCATATTGCGCAGTATAAGGAGATCCTCGAATCTTATATGACGAGAATTGAAGAACTGTAGCCGCCGAATGACCTGCCTGAAATGAACGTTGAACAATCACGCATGCTTAGAGACGCATAGCTGAGCGTCTCTACAGAGTGTTGGTACGTTAAATAATTCTGACACAATACGAGATTTCAGTATGTAATAGGAAAAAAATAAAGTTTTACCGGTTCATGTTCCGGATCCGTTTCGTCTTTTGTTGCGGATTTTAAATCAATTGTGACAAAACGGATTAACAAATTACATAGGACACCCGGTATCCCTGTATGGCAAACGCGTTTTTATTTTATCATTATCCGGAATAATGTACAATTACAGGCAATCAGAAAATATATTGAGGATAATCAGCTTAATTAGGTTCAGTATAAATATCTTAATAATAATCCCTTAAAAATTACCGAAAATTAATATACCATAAAATAAAACATTCATATATCGGATTAACCAACATGAAAAACACGCTCAACAAAAAAATCAGATCATTAGCAGCAGGATGCTTCCTTATAACAACCATAACCGCCCTGCATGCAGATAAACCAATATATAAAGCAATAAAACGAATAGAAGTCGATTCAAAAGAGAACATCTATGCATTCAAACTTGAAAAGTTCGACAAAGAAGGCAGACTGATCTCCATAACACGGGAAAAAGAAAAAACCTTACATGAAACTTATTATGATTACTCACAGAAAAATATAATCAGGTTTAAATTCTTTGAAAACGGCAAGCTGGTATATTCATCAACTGAACATTTAACCCCGGAAAAAAAAATTAAGAAAAGAATAATAACCAGGAAAGACAACAAAATAACAGCAACTGAAGAATACGTATATAATACAGAAGGAAAGCTTGAAAGTATTATTTCGAAAAATGAAAAAGGCGAACAGTGGAGGCTTGACAGTTTTACCTATGACACAAAAGGAAACATGATACAAAGAAGAGTCACTACCCCTTCAGATCCCCAGGAGATTAATTTTACTTTTAAATACGATAACAATAATAACAAGATTGAAGAAAGGCATATCCTTTCTTACGAGTATTATAGAATAAAAACTTATAAATACAACGAAAAAGGAATTTTAAATGAATCGGCTTATTCCAAATATTCCGCAGGCAAAATAAGAAGCATCCTTAATACAGAATACATCTACAACGAAGACGGAAGCCTGAAAGAGGAAAAAATAAAAAATGATAAAGATGTATTGCAGTACAGACACATCTATACATATGAAAAGTATTAAAAACAAAATCACCTATAGATAAATTTTTAAGTAAAAAGTATTTGCTTTTTTTCAAAGTTTTACAGACCTCTTAGGATACCTCATTTCAGAATTTTAAAGGGTAAACTCCATATGGCAAAGATAAGCCGGATATTTCAACAGGGAACAGATAAAAATAATGAATAAGATTTGTGTATTCTGCGGCTCCAGTTGCGGGAACAATCCTGTTTATACGGAAGCAGCTAAGGAACTCGGCAGACTGTTTGCAGCAAATAATATTACGCTCATATACGGCGGAGCCAAAGTCGGGATCATGGGCGTACTCGCAGATGAAATTCTTGAAGCAGGCGGAAAAGTAACAGGCATAATTCCAAAATTCCTGAGAGACAGTGAAGTTGCTCATAACGACTTAACCGAATTAATACTGGTTACAACAATGCATGAGCGTAAAGATCTGATGCAGAAAGAAGCCGATGGATTTATTGCAATGCCCGGCGGCCTTGGTACTATTGAAGAGATTTTTGAAATGATCACATGGGGCCAGCTGAACCTGCATAAAAAGCCTTGCGCGTTCCTGAATATAAACGGATTCTACGATTTAATAAACGGCTTCCTGGAAAATGCAGTCAAGGAAGGATTCATTGAAAAAGAAATTAAAGATATAATCATAATTGAATCGGACCCTGCAGCTGTCATGGATAGATTTTCAAACTATGTTCATCATAATATTAGCAAAGCGGAAATTGCGCTAAGAAAAAAGGCTGCCAAAGAATAACCGGCAGTATTAAAGTTAATTATAATAATACCGCAAATTCCGGACGAACAGAATAATGAATTATGAAAGAACATGGGAATTCAAAAAAGAAATAACAGGCATAGCTACTCCCCTGACGCGTTCCCAGAAAGAGAATTATCAGATTATAAGAAAGCACTGGAAGAATTTTAACAGGCAGCTGGGAATTAACCAGGTTAATACAGGTGCAAACTGGAAAAAGTACGGAGTTACTTACAGGCGAGATAATACCTATTTTTATTTTACAGGACTGCCTTTAGCAAAAGAAATAAACGGCTTTGAAAAGCTGAGTATTGAAACCGGATATTATATTAAATTCCGGCATTCCGGAAGCATGCCGGAAATTAAAAATACAGTTTATCAGATTTATAAAAAAATCATACCGGAGAACGGAATCGATTTAGATGATCAGAGACGGATAATCCATTATGAATATTATGACTGCAGGTTTAAGTGGAATGATAAAGATTCCATAATTGATATATTTGTTCCGATTAAAATGAAATAACACAACAGGCTTTAACAAGGATAAATAGAAATGAAAATATTACGTGTAGATATAAACGACAGCAGTACAATTCTTGATTTGCAGACACTGTCATACAGGCAGGAAGCGGAAATATATAATGACTACACCATCCCGCCATTAACGCAAACACTCGATGAAATTAAAAACGACTTCAATGATAACATAATACTGAAAGCGGTAATTGATGATACTATTGTCGGATCAGTCAGGGCATACGTTAAAGACTATACATGTTATATAGGAAGACTGATAGTTCATCCTGATCATCAGAACAAAAGTATTGGCACAGGACTGATGAAAAAAATTGAAAAATATTTTACAGTTCAGGGAATTAAAACATTCGAACTGTTTACAGGCGAAAAAAGCGAAAAGAACCTTTACCTGTACAGGAAACTGGGCTATGAAATTTTCAAAGAAGAAAAGATGAATGACAATGTTAACATTGTATCTTTGCATAAAATATTATATAAGCATAACCATTAAAGAATGACCGATGCCGGCTGAAAAAATGAATTCGAATCCTTTTGCAGGATACTGCGGAGCATACTGAAAAATTCATAATTAAAGAGTTTAATTTATAAGAATATACAGATCATGAAGATAATAGAAGAAAAAGAAATAAGCACAGGCGATATTGTAATAAGCCCGCGCCCTGTATGGAAATGCACCGGATGCAGGGAATACGGAATACGTCCCTCCTGCGCACCCAATGTCCCGGACTGGCAGGACGCAGTTGAATGGGCAAAGAATTATAAAACAGCACTGCTGATTAAATTCGGTCTGGAAGGCAGCTTTCATGAAGATAAACGGAAAATCCTGAACTGGATACTGGACAGGGAAAAAGAGCTGTTTAAAAACCACACATACGTCTTTGCGCTTTTCCCAGGCCACTGTACACTGTGTGAGGATTGCGCCTGTGAAAAGGGAAATCCCTGTACTCAAAGATACAGGGTAAGGCCGTCCCTGGACGCAATCGGAATTGAATTAAGCAGACTGGTAAACATTGATTACACAGAAAACGTGCTTTATTCTATTATTTTTTTAGATTAAATAACACGCTGATATTATTTTTAAATAACATATAACACAAATAAATCACAGGGGGATACCGGATAAAGAATGATTATTGCAGGTGAAGATAATGAACCCGAACCGCTTTATCGGATGCCGCGGAGCATACTGCAGAACCTGTAAACCGATTTCTGACAGACAATGCAAGGGATGCAAAAACGGTTTTGAATACGAAAATTTATCAGGATCGCGGAAAACTGGAAAAACGCATACGGTAAAGATCAATAATATATATAGAGAAGTATATAAATATTTTTTATTTAAATTTTTCATTATTTTCTTTCTGAAAATGCTTGATTTCAAAACAGTACTTTCGTAATTTTCCTCATACTCTTCATACTATATAATCTAAAATTTTTATCGCAGAATTATTTGCGTTCAGTCACTTCAGGAAACGGCAGATGAAAGCAAGTGTAATATTGGCACATCCTTATCCAAAGAGTTTTAACCATGCGATATATAAAACCGTTAATGAAACACTTGCGGAAACAGGAACTGCAGCTTTCAGTCATGACCTTTATGAAGAAAATTTTAATCCGGTAATGACAACCGGTGAACTGGGTTCAGATAAATCCGATGACAGACTGGTGAATCAATATGCTGATGAACTGGTTGAATCCGATTATCTGATATTTATTCACCCGAACTGGTGGGGCCAGCCGCCTGCAATACTGAAAGGCTATATTGACAGAGTTATAAGGCCGCCTTATGCGTATGATTTTCCCGAAGAGTCAACCGGCGGCGGTTTGCCGATTGAAAAGCTGAACGGAAAGCACGGAATGGTATATAATACATCCAATACAGAAGCAGACCGGGAAGACAGCTATTTTGGCGACCCTCTTGATAAAATATGGGAGAAATGTATTTTCGGCTTTTGCGGTATTAAGAAATACCACAGAAGAATGTTTCGAATAATTGCCGACAGTTCCGAAGCAGACAGAAAAAGATGGCTTGAACAGGTCAGGTCAGATATTACAGAAATAATAAAATGACATTCAGAATTTCGTGTAACGGACATAAGCTGTCCTACGAAGATGATTTACAGACAGGTGCTGTTGATTACGAAAAATATAAAAACTGCATACGCATTAACAAGTACAGCGCCTGAAAGCTGATATGCGATATTAATCCGCTTCACCTTAAATGAATTTCAGCCTGCTGCGCATATTTGCACAACATTAAACTTATTCAATGTGAGGAGTAATATGTTGTCAGAAAGAATCGGAAAAGGTGTGCAAACATTCAGAATTAAAGGCTTTGAAAACCTTTATACTGAAGTAATGGATTTTGGACCGGATCATGAGAATTTCCTTCAGTCAAGAAAAGTTATCAAACTTAAGTCCGAAAATAAGTATTACGCGATGGTGGAAATTCCATATAAAGATGTGGAACAGTTTATTGTTCTGCTTGAAAACTGTAATTTTGAATTCTTCAACGATATTGACTGGGTCAATGTTGCTAAAACTACAGAGTCCTGTTTATGGATAGGGCCACAGTTTGAATCAAGATTCATTAATCTTGACATCTGCGGCGGTTAGTGTTTTACTTGTTGAATGAATTAGCGTTTTACGAACAGGCCTGAGCCCTGCATAGTAAAGGGCAATATCCAAATATTTTATTACAATGTCATCCGTGGAATAAAAAGAAATGATCAGTTTCGGATTTATGCTTACATCTCTTATAGTTGTGCTGATTCCAGGCACAGGTGTCATTTACACAGTATCAACAGGAATAACCGGAAGCAGAAGAAACAGTATTGCTGCTGCTGTTGGATGTACACTTGGAATAATTCCTCATTTAACTGCAGGAATTCTGGGAATTTCAGCCATACTGCACGCAAGCGCACAGATATTTCAGATTATAAAAATAATCGGCATCATTTATCTTATTTATCTCGGTTACGGATTACTGTTTAATAAAAACGGAATAGAAATAAACGAGAATAACAGACTGGAAAATGATCTGAAGATAATAGGAAAAGGAATACTGCTTAACCTGCTTAATCCGAAACTGACTCTCTTTTTCTTTTCTTTCCTGCCGCAATTCATTACTGCAACAGATTCCGGCTATATTTACCAGATGACAGTATTGAGTATTATATTTATGGCTTTAACACTTTTCATTTTCATAATATACGGCATACTTGCTAATTATTTTAAACAGCTGTTTATCAAATCACCCAGAATTACACGGCGCATACAGCAGGGTTTTGGTGCTGTTTTAATCGGATTTGCCGCCAAACTCGCTTTAAGTGAAGATTAAATTTTTTAGAACAAGTATAATCCAGTCATATAGAATATTCCTATGCAGCAATACCGGACTATGTCATTTGCTGCTGTTGAAATATTTCCTGCAAATATCCTTCATAAAAAAATGAAAACAACTTCCCTGCCCCGTTTACATATTTTTACTTGATAAAAATCTGCCATTTTCAATATCTTACCATATTCATATATTTTTGCGAAAAATGGTAACATTATTGACAAGAATAATATGAAAAGCTAAGGCAACAGATTATCCGTTAATTATAACTAAAAATAACGGCAACAGAACTTTTGATCTGTAAAAAATTATCCAAGACGAAAGTCTGAATTTTAATATAAAAATGGAAAGAATAAATTATGTCTGCAACATCAATGGAACAACTAATTTCTTTGTGCAAAAGAAGAGGAATTATTTTTCAAAGCGCTGAAATTTACGGAGGACTGCAGGGAGTGTACGACTTCGGGCCTCTTGGAGTTGAGCTGAAGAACAACATTAAAAACGCATGGTGGAAATCAATGGTCTATGAACGCGATGACATTGAAGGACTGGACAGCGCGATTTTGACCCACAGGAAAGTACTTCAGTATTCCGGTCATGAGGATACCTTCTCAGATCCGCTTGTTGACTGCAAACAATGCAAGACAAGGCACAGAGCAGACCATATTAAAGACAACAAATGCCCTAACTGCGGATCTGCCGATCTTACAGAGCCGCGCGAATTCAACCTGATGTTCAAAACAAGCATAGGCCCTGTTGATGACGGCACAAACTTCGGTTACCTGCGGCCTGAGACAGCACAGGCAATTTTTACACAGTTCAGAAATGTTGTTGATTCAACCGCAAGAAAGCTCCCTTTCGGTATTGCACAGATCGGCAAGTCTTTCCGTAATGAGATTACACCGCGTAACTTCATATTCAGGGTCCGCGAATTTGAGCAGATGGAGCTCGAATACTTTGTTGAGCCGGGTACAGATGAAGAATGGCACGAAACATGGAAGAATGAGCGTCTTAACTGGTGGGTGGAACAGGGACTGAAGAGAGAAAACCTTGTTGCACAGGATATTGAAGGCGATGATTTAGCTCATTACGCGAAAGCGTGTTTCGATATAGAATATAAATTTCCTCACGGCCTTGAAGAGCTTGAAGGTGTTGCCAACCGTACGGATTATGACCTCGGCAACCATACAAAAGCACAGAATGAATTCGAGATTACTGCACATGTTCATCCTAACAAGGACAGCAATGCCAAACTCTGCATTCGCGATGAAGTAAACAATAAATGGATTATTCCGTATGTAATTGAACCGTCCGCAGGTGTTGAACGCGGCGTACTTGCCCTGCTTACGGAAGCCTATGAAGAAGAGGACCTTGGAGAAGGCAACAGCCGAATCGTTCTCAAGCTTAAAAAGCATCTTGCTCCTGTAAAAGTTTCGGTCATTCCGCTTAAGAAAAATCATGAAAAAATTATGGAAACATGCTTTGAAATCAAAAAGCGTCTGCTCAAACTTGGCATAGGCCGCGTGTCTCTTGAAAATACGGGAAATATAGGCAAGGCATACAGAAGAAACGATGAGATCGGTACACCTTTCTGTATTACTGTAGACTTTGAGACTATTGAGAAAACTCCTGCTTCAGTTACAATCCGTGACAGAGACACAATGCAGCAGGAAAGAATAGAGTTAGATAAACTCGAGGAATTTATCCGCGGTCAGTTTATATAATTATTATTAAAAATTTTCTGGTCAAGCAGATGACATTGCTGCTCGATCAGAAAAATATATATGTCTTACTATACATGAAAAAGTCCTAATCCCGCTACATAATAGACAGATACATTAAACTGATCATTTTCATTTTTTTATTGGATACTGATTACTCAAGTTGACTGGCTTTTCATTTTAATTTTTGCAATTTTAAAAAAAATCCATTAAACTGGAACGTTGACAAATTATTCATGGGCAAAAATAATTACATTAGGGAACCGTATATAAAATATAACAAAGAGCCATGGATGCTATAGTATAGAATCATTATATTCCGAATCAATTCGAATTAATCTGTGAAATTCAAGAATTGGATTAAAAAATACTTGTTGAACAAAGCTGTTTTCTGGACTATCTATTCTTAAATTTATAAATACAAAGAATCATAATAAGCATGCTTATAATTAAAAAACCCTTAATTTCCGCTTTTTTGCCCGAAATAATAAAAATTAATAATATACCTGTATTAAAAATTAAATTTTCAGAGTATTAACATGAAAAAAGTCAAAAGAACCAAAACAATTCCTGATAATTCAATTATATCAAAAAACTTTAATGGGATTAGTTATTGCGACTCTTATTCAATAAAAGTCCAGACAAAGGAAAGTATCGATAAAATTACAACTGACATTTTTCAAACACCGTCATGGGCCGATGCCTTAATGGCTATCAGGAATAAAGCTGTTAAACTTTTTGGCCTGCAGGGAGGCGGCAGGAAGAAAAACACCGGAATTTCAGATTACTATCCTGTAGGTTCCAAAGCTGTTTACTTTACGGTTATCGATAGAAATGAAAACGAAATTGTAACAGCAGAGAATGACAAACATTTAAATTTCAGAGTTTCCGTAATGACAGTGCGTGAAGCCAATAATGTAATTATTCATTTAACAACTCTGGTAAAATTTAATAATATTATTGGAAGAATATATTTTTTACCTGTTAAGCCCTTTCACCGATTGATTGTCGCATCTTTATTACAAAGAATATTAAAAAAAGATACATACCGCACAGTTCAATATTGATCCCGACTCTGGATTCAACAAGAATACCTGCACGGGCTGCTTTAAAAAAAGCCGTTGAATAAAGCAATTGCCTCCTTATTAGAGAGGCAATTGTTATTATCCTGACAGATATATGTTAACATGACCTTAAAAAGTCATTCTTGCTTTCAGATAACCCATGTCCTTGTCTTCGAACATTGAGAATAAATCATCCTGTTTTCCAACAAAAGAGAATCCGCCTGCACTTACAGTCAGGCCGTTCTTGAAGTTAAGCATAAGCTCACCTGTAACAGTATATCCGAATTCCTTTTCAATCGGGCGTATAATTGTACCGGCTTCAACTTCAAGGAATTCATTGAACAGCTTATCCTCAAGACGGACATACAGCATTTTATTTATAAACGGCTCCTGATATTCATCTTCATTCTCCAGATACATGCTCTGCATCCATTCCACCAGGATCAGGCCGTTATTGCCCCAGAGATTATAATCAGCTCCCACAACATATGAAGCATAGCCCGCATCTTCAACAGGAGAAATTTCAACACCCGGGGAACCTGCACCCATCATAAGTGCTGTAAGTCCTGCCTGCATTGCAGCTTCATCCGGCTTTTTTACGGCAAGCATATCAGGAGAATATAAAGCTTCACCTCTGACTGAAAGCTTATCAAAAGTAAATGCAAGGTCCAGGCCGAATTCCTGTATTCTGTCATAATACTGCTGCATTTCAATTGAAGCATCACTCAATGTTTGTGATGTGCCTGTGAGTTCCGGCTTATACAGTATATTAGAATTTATCCCGTTATAATAACTTAAGTGAAAATCAAAAGTGCCTGCAGTTCCTCCCGCGCGAACCGCATAGGAAGCATTATTGATAGATGAAGGCAGTTTATCCGTATCTTTGATTACAACTGGAAGATCACCCACAGGAGTAGAAACCGGGTCATTGCTCAGATGCCAGAATGAACCCTCTTCCGGCATTAAAGCAGGGTTATGAACAGGAGTGCCAGCCACTTCCACGGAAAAATTGCCGAATAAATACTGCAGGGACAGAGCCGGCACGCCTTCATACCTTTCATCCTTGTCAATCGCGAAAAACTCCCGCTGATCAGCCTGATCAAAATAATTGGTAATCTGAAACATATCCGCGGCTCCCCATGAAAAAAGCTGTTTCCCTATCCTGAACTGAAACTTTTCCCCGCCTTTCAGATAAATCTCCTGAGCTTCAATCGATCTGCTCTCACGGGGCGGATCCCAGTCCTCTTCCGAATTTTCATCAGCATTATTTGGATAGAAATAGACATCAATAACAGCTTTCCCGTAATAGCTGCCTGTTTCATATTTCGCGTTCATTCTGCCATGGCCCTCAAGCTTGATTACTTTATAGTCTGAAGGCTCATCCGAAGCATTATCAGGAATATAAAACTGATTCAGGCTCTCAATGAATCCGAATATTTGCCAAGGTGATTTTCCATAAGCATTATTTATAGATTCGTCCTGTCCCGTATCAGCTAATAACTGATTATCCAGTTCTGCTTCAGATAATGCAAACGCGGAACTTAAAGAAAACAATAAAACAAATGAAAGGCTAAGAAATATTTTTGATAGAATCAATACTGGTTTCATAATTCCTCCCTGTCAGAAAGACTCTCTCTTTAATTTTGCATCTGAAACAGGTACATCATATTTTATTGAAGCCACATACAGAATGCTTTTTCCCTTTCCGTCGGTTCTTTCCATTACAAGTTTTCTCGGAGTATAAATGCCGTCTATTTTTTCTATCTTTTCAAAAGTAATTGTTTTTGTATGACTTCCTTTTTCAAAAAATTCAACTTTGCGTCTGGTGTAATCATTTTTACTTATATAAACTATTGACTTGGAATAAACCTTTGTCCCATGAATCTTCACACTTTCAATTTTATAACAGGGAATATTATCAGCCTTTCCTTCGCCAATCAGTTTGTAGGAATAATCATCAATGTCCGTATCTCCGATATCCTCATTATAAAAATGAGAATTTACCCATGGCTTTCCCTTATCCGACGAAGCTATCTTTCTAACTCTGCCACTTGAAAGTTTTATCCATTGAAGACTGTCATTCCCCGGTTCGTCCCAAACAAGGAACTCGAGACGTGTCGGATATGAAAAGGATATCCGGGATCTTGTATTCTTCCCGTATTTTTTCATTATTCCGCTGAATTCTTTTTTCTCTTTCTTGTTTCCTTTAACAATTAAGAGTACACTCGTCTGCATACTTGTTCCGGGTTTTTTTAAAGCATCGTTTTTTTCCATTATTTCCCTGCCGTTCAGTGCATAGGCATTATCACCGATTAAAATAACGGAAACGATACCGGCTAATACAGCATAAATAAATCTGCTTTTCATTGTAACCTCCATTAGTTATTATTATTGTTATCAATTTTTAAAAGAAAATCCAGATTAAATACTTTAAAGATTTTCCATTTTGTTTCCTCATTAAGTTTCATATCAAAAAATACAATTACTGCAGGCAGCAGTAAAAGAGCGCCTAATGTAGTTGCCGCCATTGTTGAGACCACCAGCCAGCCGAGATAATATACAACCTTGAAATCGGAAAACAGAAGAACCGAGAATCCAAGTATAAGCGCCACGGATGTATATATTATGGCTGTGCCAGCTTCCCTGTGTGATGCGGTAATCGCATCTCTGACAGACAAACCTTTCAGCAGGTTAAATCTTATAGTCTTGAGCATATGTATGGTATCATCAACACCAATGCCTATTGCCACAGCAGAAAGCAGAGCCTTGGCAATATCCAGCGGAACATCAAGATATCCCATAACACCGTAAATCAGAATAATAGATGTGGAAATAGGAAGAAGAGAAATCATGCCTGCTCTGACATTTTTAAACAGGAACGTAATTACAAAAAAAACAAGCAGTAATGAGCATATAATACTTATAAGCTGTCCTCTGATTACCATATCGGAAAGTACCGTAAAATTTACAGGTTCCCCCACAAGGTGCCAGCTGTATTTTCCGGCTTCAGGATTTTGCTTTAAAAAATTATGTAAAGCTTCCTGCCCTGCTTTATTTATGCCTGTTGAATATTTTTTACCGTTATACGAACCTACCTTTACAAGAATATTAGCGTACCTGTAATACGGATCAACAAACTGCTCAAAGCTGTCAATCCGCCCGTCCGAGTCACTGTCCCTTCCGCTGTATAATTCCAGATAATCCCGGACTGTTGTTTCCCTGTCAGGAATCCTGAAAGAATCCCTGTTCTCGCCGTTCATTGCCATATTCATTCTCTTAATGATATCCCCGAATGACAATGTATGCAGAAAGAGATAATTTTCCGTATTCTCCGGTTTTACAATCCAGTCCCGGACGTCTTCGATCATTTTTAAAAATTCAGGATCTTTGACTCCGTCAACTCTGCCTGAATCAACCACAAGATTCATCATATTTGCGCCTTTGAATAACTGGCTTATCCTTATATCAGATTTATAGATATATGAATCCTCTTTAAAATAATCCAGCCCGCCGCTCTCAACTACGATCCTTGTTATACCGGCTGAAAAAACAAGAATGACAACTGAATATACAGATATAACAAATTTACTGTGATTCAGGCTGATACCGTTTAATAAATTAATTATCTTACTTATGACAATATTTGAATGATTTGTGTTTTTCTTTCCGTTTTTCTTTTTCAGCGGAAGCAGCTTCATCATCATCAAAGAAGAAGGAATAAGCATAATTGAAATAATAACAGCCAATCCTGTGCCTACTGAAGCAAAAATTCCGAAATCCTTAAGAGATACAATACGGTTGGCAGTAAGAGTCATAAATCCGATAAGAGTTGTAAATCCGGCAAGAATAACCGTAACTGATATATGCCTCATGGACATAATAAGACCATATTTCTTGCCCTGGGTCCGAATTACCTCCTGATCATGAAGGTACTGATTAAAAATATGTATTGAATATGAACTCCCCACAGCCAGAAGCAGAGGTATAAGCAAATTAACAACAACTGTTATCGGAACATTCAGAAGCCCCATTAAACCAAGTGTCCAGAATGTACCGAGAATTATGCATATTGTCGGGAGAAGTACTCCTCTTAAAAGCCTGAAGTTCAGGAAAAAAACCAGAATAATTACTGATATCGCTATTGGAGTAAAAGTAAAAAGATCATTGGTCATAAAATCTTTAATGAATTTTCCAATGATCGGTGCTCCGATCTGAGTGAGTATCAGATCTTTGTTATTGTACTTTTCAATAACCTCATAGAAATAATTGAATATTTCGTCATGGCTTGGAAGCGGCCTCAGAATAAGGCTTAAAGCGAGTGCCTGAATCCGGCTGCCTGTCCCATATGAATAATATAAAGATTCAAATGAAGGATTACGAGTGAGTTTTTCGCGGTAAATTTCATAATCTTTTTCTGTTACCGGAAGAATGCGATCCCCTTTGTCATTCTTTTCAATCAGTTTAACAGGTTTCAATTCATCACTGGTACCATGAATATCCTCTCCTGAAACCGGATTATTGAGAGTTTTGATAATCTCCATTGATTTATAAAGATAAACCGTTTCCCACGCTTCAGCGATTTTTATGAATTCTCTCTTCTTTAAAAGACGGTCTTTATCATGTAAGTTAAGCCCTGTATACCTCAGTATACTGTGAAGTTCTTTACGCCCTTCATGATCCAGAACATTTTCTATTTTCTCTATACTTACAGGCTTGTATTTTTTGTAATCATAAACGCGTCTGTTTCTGACTGTTTTAACGGAAGAATCTCCTGCTTTTACCGCCTTACTCAAATTCCAGATATCATGTTCCTGATTGTCCTCAATTGTTATGTCCGTCCCGGAAACATCTTCATTTTCCAGGATCACCTTATCAAGTTCAGCTTCAATATCGTCCGTTGAATAATTTACTTTTGATTCATTCTTTTCCTCTTTTTTGTTATCAATATAGGAAAGATTTCCAATTCTGATAATAGTTTCAAGCCTGCTGTTTTCCAGGTTATAGTTGAAGTCTTTGAACTCTTCAAGCTCTGTTACCAATTCATTCAATTCGTAAAAAGTCTTATATGTAAAAAGGTCCTTTCTGTCCGGTGTTTCAATTGCGGTTAACAAAAAAGTTTTACTGTCAACAAATACTTCCTTTGCCCGCTCACCCATTTTATAATTTATATCATCTTTGGGCATCATAGCTTCTGTTGAGCTGTCAAAATATAAATTATTAAAACCGAATCCCGCTGCAATCGTAAGAATAAACAAAAAAAATATTATTATTTTCGGATGGTTTATATTGAATTCAATCCATCTTTTCATTATAATTACTCTCTTCAGATATAATAAATTTTAATAAATTTTTTAATTTAATGATAAAATAAACTCTACCCGGCCTTTTCATCTGAAAGAAGAAACAGGCCGGATAGGAAAATTGCTATGGCAGGTAGTTGTTTAGAATTCACCATAGAAATTAAATTAGCTGATTAATAAATACTATACTTAACTGTTAAAATCTATTTGAATTATGATTCAGTAACTTGTCATTGTTACAGAATTATAATTCTGTAAGTATAGATAGTAATCCGGGAGTAATTGAACGTCAGATTCAGATAGTCTAACTGCCCTTAAGATGCAGTTTTCTGAATTCCGCGGGAGACATTCCGGTCTCTTTCTTAAAAGAAGTATGAAATGCAGAGTAGGAATTAAATCCTGTTGCGTAGGCAATAGACAGGGCGTTTCGGTTAGGATCTTCCAGAAGAAATTCTTTTGCCTCATTAATACGATAGGCATTTATATAATTATTAAAATTCTTGTTATGATGATCATTCAAAAATTCTGACAACTGATGCGGCGTTACCTCAAGAGCCTCACTCAGCCTTGCCAGGGTAAGATCTTCATCACAGTAAAACTTTTCTTTTTCCATAATAAGTGTGAGCTGCTTGTTTAAATGACTGAGGTCAATATTTGAAAGACGTGATTTTGCGTGCTTTTTTTTGTTTATACTGATTGTTCCATGTTCTAGAAGATATGGATTTCTCTGACTGATCAGAAATATCAGAGTTATAAAAACACTTACAGATATGCTGGTAAACTGATGAATAATTTCCGATTGTGTGAAAATTGCGGCAATTCCGATAATCCCTATAAATAAACCGATATTAAGAAAAACAAGAAAAATAAGTATTCGTTCATGAACAGGATTTCCGCTTTTAATTCTGCCGATAATGTTTCTAATTGAAAAAAAGAGATAAGTCATTATTGAAAATGCTGAAAGAATACTGGCAGTATCAAATACCTGCAGCCCGGGAATTGAAAAAATTCCCTTGAAATATCCTATCCGGTTAAAAGAATACCTGTCAGTAAATAATACTACAATTAACAGGATAACCGCTAACGGTATCAAATGCAACAGATCCTTTTTATAAACCTTATTGGTATCGTTTGTTAAACTTCTTATGTAAAGGTATATGAACGGGCCTATAAGAAGCACAATAGGCACAATAAATAAAAATAAAATTCTGTTAAAAGTCAGAGACTGAATAAACCCGCGATACATAAATATATTTGTATAGGATATAAAAATAAGCAGCATTGAGAAGGCAACATTTCTAAACAGGAGCGGACGCAGCAGCAAACCGACTGCCATTAGAATAGCAAGGCCGGAAGCAAAAAAAACAAAAAAATCATAAAAGCTCATGTACAGTTCCTTAATGGCTAGTTCCGGACAACAGGCTTAACAGGAATACCAGTCAGGACAATTCAGAAATTAATGCTGGTATTTTATGATGCAGTTCACTGAAAACATCAGGTAATATTTCATTTCCTGATTTCAGCTCTAAAATCCTGTTTGACAATCTGATTATTTTATCATCATTTAAATTCGTAAATTCTGAATTCATAAGGCCTTTAAGAAGTCCCGGGAAAAGAGAGGAAAAATCCATCCATCCGCTCTGTAAAAAATCCCTTACTCCTCTTTCCTTAAGCAAAGCGGCATTGATTTCTTTTTCAATCATGGAAATCACTAACTGGCCGGAACTTATATTTTTTAAATCGTCTTCATCATGCTTGTCTTTAAAAAATATAAGCAGGTCGGAACTGCTGTAAATATTTTCCATGGAAGTGGCAAGCCCTCCTTCTTTTTCAAAAGAATGCATGAGTTTCATGCTGCTGTCACTTCCCAAAACCCTCGCAACGCCTAACTTCATCAGCATGCGGGCAATCCTTATTGAACTTATATCAATTCCTATGAATCCTGCAGTACATGAATTTAATGAAATATCATTTTTCCTTAAAATATGATTCATTGCTGTTAATAAATACAGCGGAATCTCATCATAATATTTTGACAATACCGGCAGTGAAACTTCCGAATACAAACGCTCAAAGGATGAAATATCATCTGTATCCCGGAGATTGAATATTCGTATAGCGGAAAATGTGAATTGAAGTTTTTGAATTATCTTAAGCAGGTCATCAATCTGGCTGACTTTTACCAGAAGCGGATATGAATTCATACCGGCAAATCTGTTGATTATTACTGAATCCCTTTCAAGCAGTGTATAGTATTTATAATAGTCTTTTTTTATATCATCCTCATCAGGTAATGCATAAAACAATCCCACATTACCGGAAAGACCTGTATACCTGTGACCGTCAGTTTTCCTGTCAAGCGCATCCAGTATATAGTCAGCCGCGCCAAGAACATTCAGTTCATAATCGACTATATTTTCAACATTCATTTTACCGGCAACATTCAGCAAACCGCCCTCAAGTTTATTCTCAAATATATTTTCTGATGAAATAACCTGAAAATTATCTTCATGTTTTGAAATTTTATTGAAAAAACCGTTATATTTGTCCGGTGACTGATAAATAATTTCAATCCGGAATAAATCGTATTTTAATACATCATCCCTCTCACTTTCAAGCAGGGATATATTCCGGATGGCGCAGTTTCTTTTGTAAATTTCGTTTGTCAGATGCGGCAGGAATCCGTTCTTAACACGAATTAATAAAGTTGTAGCAAGCCTCATTATACTTTCTATTTATTCAGTTTCGCGAAAATCATTCTTCCCGCAGTAGTCTGAAGAACAGATGTAACCTCCAGTTCAACTTCCTTATTCAGCATTTTCTTGCCGTTTTCAGCTACAACCATTGTACCGTCATCGAGATAGCCGATTGCCTGGCTCTGGTCTTTTCCCTCTTTTACCAAAGCCACGGTAACTTTCTCACCGGGCAGCACTATAGGTTTAAGCGCGTTGGACAGGTCATTTATATTTAAAACAGGTACGCCGTGAACCTCAGCAACCTTGTTCAGATTAAAATCATTTGTAATCAGTTTAGCATCCATATCTCCGGCAAGTTTTACAAGTTTATCATCAACCTCCGGAATATCGGGATAATCCTTATCAGTAATTTTTATCATGATAACCTTGTCCTTCTGCATCTTATTCAGAATATCAAGCCCTCTTCTGCCTCTATTGCGTTTAATCGAATCTTTTGAATCAGCTACCATCTGGAGCTCGTTCACTACAAAATTCGGAACAACAAGAATGCCCTCAATAAAACCCGTGTCGCAAATATCGAAAATTCTTCCGTCAATAATTGTGCTGGTATCAAGAATTTTATAAGTGATTTCCCCTTCCGAAAGCTTTTCTTTTTTTTCAGGAATAATTTTATCGATTATGCTGAGTTCTTCCTGATGAATTACAAAGAAAATCATCATTGAGAAAATGATCAAATGATATATCACAGCTTTAACATTTGAATTCTGAATTTCCGTGAAAGGAAGCGGCAGGTAGGAAATGCCGGCAGCAATTAAATGTCCCAGAATGAGTCCTACAAGTAATCCGAAAACCGAAGCCAGAATTGTTCTGGATGAAAAAGTATGAGAAACATATTCAATAAGAATGATAAGTATGAATGAAATAAGGGCTGAAGCAGCCGCAGCTATAATTTTTACATATATTGCAGAGTCAAAATAACATAAAAATGAAACACCGATTGAAATAAGTATAAATAAAACACGTAATAATATTATCATAAATTCTCCTTATATATTCAGCCGCTGAAATAACGGCTTTTGATTTACCGGATTTGTTTCTAAATCTGCTGTAATTATTCACTAAAGAGGCAAAATATTACAGCTATATGGCAATAAGATTGCCTTAAGAATGATTTCGGTATCCAATCCGGGAAATCATTCTTAAAGCAACCTTATTCCGGAGAGTTATAATTGTCGCATGAAGATATCAATTTTAACTGCGAAATAATTAAACAAATCTGGTAATATGTTTAGATTAAAGGCTGGTGTAATGCTTTTAACATATCAACGCGGAGAATATCAAAATGGTGAAGATAATGCATCTGACACAATATTATTGGATTCTTCTATCTCAACATCTTTTGAGTAAGCAATCTCATATGTTACGAACTGATATGCATTTTCATAAAGCTTTCTTTCCATAATTGATAAATCCTTTTCTCTTCCACGCTGGTATAAATCCCGCAGCACTTCAGCAACCTTCATAATTGAACCGCTTTTTACCTTATCTATATTATTCTGGTATCTGAGTTTCCAGTCTTCCTCTGTTTCCTGATTTGTCTTCTTAAGCACACTTAATACTTTACTTATCTCCTTTTTCTGAATAATGCCTCGAATTCCAATGGTATCGGCATTCTTAACAGGGATCATGACTTTCATGCCGCTGTTAACGATTGTTATTAGATAATATTCATCCCTTTTGCCTAAAACCACTTTTTTCTCAATAGCCTCAATAACACCGATTCCGTGCATCGGATAAACGATTTTATCGTTTACTTTATACATAAAAAACTCCTGGTCACATAAATAAGACATATAATTTAATAGCAGAAATTATACAAATTTCAAGTATATTTTTTTATATGAACTCAAAAACTGTCTGTTTCCGGCTTATAATAAGCGAAAATTTCAAGTAATTGAGTTTTTGATACCTGAAAAATCCGGAAAATATTAATTTCGTCGACCCGGCCGGTTTTTCCATGGTATTCTTTCTTTTTTTAGTTTATTAAATTTAATATTTGATGTTGATAAAATGTTAATTTGTAATTTAAATTACCGGATGTATTTTTATTCATGATAAAAATTAAAAACACACTTAAAAACAGAAATAAAACTGTATTAAAACAATCTACTGAGAATTATCATCCTGAATTTCCACACCTTCTTTCTCAATATACCTGTCAAGAATGGACTTCATCTTGAAATGATTCCCGGAACAGACTTCAACAGGCGCACTGCCGTGAAGCATGTATTCCATTGTAGTTTCCTGACACATTGGAGAAGGCAGGAGTCCTGTATCGGAACATACTTCCACCTGATAAACGCCGTAAGGAGCCCCTTTAAAGTGCCTTTCTTTTGAACTGGCTGTAATGTCTTTCATATAAGCAGCCCATACAGGAGCTGCGGCCGAAGCTCCTGCCTGATGTTTTCCTAATGACATAAACGGCCTGTCATAGCCGACCCATACTACTGCGGTAATGTCCGGTGTAAACCCGCAGAACCATGCGTCAGTCCAGTTGGTTGTTGTTCCTGTTTTTCCTGCGCAGTCCTTAAAAAATTTACCGTTAGCACGGACCGCGTTATAAGCCGTACCGCCGTCTACAACCGAACGCAGAAGCGAAGTCATGATAAAATTAACATCTTCAGGAATTACCTGTACTGTCCCGTCAAGCTCTTTCTGCGCAATGATATTTCCGACATCCTCTTCGGTATTCGCAAGCTCATTTCCGTCACGGTCAACCACATATCGTATGGCAAAAGGAATTACATCCTTGCCTCCATTCGCAATTACCGCGTATGCGCGGGCCATCTCAAACGGAGTAATGTCGCAAACACCAAGAGCAAGTGAAGGATTATAAGTAAAGCGTGTTTCAGGAACCCTCAACGCGTTAGTTGCAAAGTTAATGATCCTTTCCGGGCCGATAATATCAAAAAGCCTGATCGAAATAATATTAATTGACCTGGCCAGAGCGCGCCTGATCCTCACAAGTCCTGAAAAGCTGTCTTTGTAATTTCCCGGGCTCCATGCTTCACCTTCTTCATCTATATTCAGGATCGGGGCATCGGGAATGGTCGTGGCCGCGTTTACAAGTTTCGATTCAATTGCGGCACCGTAAACAAACGGCTTAAAAGCTGAACCGACCTGCCTGCGGGCCTGAATCGCCCTGTTGTACTGATTGTCAACGCTGAAGCCTGAACCGCCGACCATGGAAGTAATGTATCCGGTTGAAGGTTCAACAGCAATGAGCGCACCTTCAACTTTAAGAATAGAGGAAATTTTAGTAACACTGGAACGGTAACTCTGAAATGCTTTGCCCGGGCCGTCAGCGTCACAGACAAGACTGAGGATTTCAAAATCATCAACAAGATCATCTATCATTCTCTTGTTAAACTGAGCTTCAAGGTCGTCTTTAACTTTAGGCTCGGGCAGATTAAATATACCGCTCAGCGAGTCATATATTCTGAAAAGTTCTTTATCAACAGCATCGCTTGTCTGCCTGTTCGCAGCTGAAGAAACCTGGTTCTGCCTTTCAAGGCCTTCAGTAAGGTATTTTTCTGCAGCTCTCTGCCGTTTCAGGTTAAGCGTTGTATATACGCTCAATCCGTTACTGTACACTACATCTTTCCCGAATGAAGTAAGCAGTATCTGCCTCACATAATCCGTAAAATAAGGCGCGTTGTCAATGTTGCCCGAAAAAGCCGTCTTCGTGGGAAATTCAGTCTTTATTGAATCAAGAAACTGAGGCCAGAACTCCTCATATATTCTTTCAGCTCTCTCTTCTGTCAGGAATCCGGCGCTTATCATTCTTTCCAGAGTATCCCGGTTTTTCATGTACGCGTCATGAGTATTGGATAACGGAGAAAAACCGTTTGGAGCGGAAGGAAGAGCGGCAAGAACACTGCCTTCAGCCAGATTCAGGTCTTCTACTTTTTTATTAAAAAACAGCCTTGCGGCTGAAGATATACCGTAACAGCCGTGCCCCAGATATATCTGGTTGAAATACATTTCAAGTATTTCTTCTTTGGAGAATCTCTTCTCAATCTGAAGCGCGAGTACGGCCTCCAGAACTTTTCTGGTAAGGCTTTTTTCGCCTGTAGTAAAAAGCCTTTTCGCAAGCTGCTGGGTAATGGTTGATCCGCCCTGCACCACCCTGCCTGCCATTACATTCTTGAAAAAAGCCCTGACAATTGCTGCAGGATTGATTCCGATATGCTTATAGAAATCCTTGTCTTCGGCGGCAAGAAAAGCATTGATAACATTTTTCGGGAGTTTATCAAATGATACCAGGTCCCTTTTTTCCTGGAATAATTCAGCTATCAGTTCACCGTCAATGTCGTATAACCTGGCCGGTAAATTAGGCTGAAACTGCTTCAGGTTTTCAATTCCCGAAAAATTATGAATCTCCGCTGTTATATAACCGAAAATTATGCCGCCGATTATCGCGGCAATAATAAATATCTTTAAAGCAATTTTTTCTAATCGTGTATTTGATTCCATTTAAACAATTCCGGATGAAGCAGCAATGAAACACCCCAAAACCGGCAAAAGAGACCTTTAAATCTCTCCTCCCGGTTTTGGGGTGTATTTTATTCTGTATTTTTTATTTATTTACTCAACTTGACTGACTTTTTACTTTAATTTCTGCAATTGAGATGTTAAATATATAGAATTTTAATCAATTTTCAGGCAACAGGATGTTGCCGTAAGCCGCAAAGGACATGGATGGACTATTTGCGGCGTAAAATTGATTTAAATTCTATATATTTAACGAAAATTAACATTATTCTAAAGTCAAAAGTCAGTCAAGTTGAGATATTTAATAATTAAGTTTACGGCCTTTCCTTGACAGGAACAAACAGGTTCAATTCCTTCTTGTCGCGTATTACTTTTATTTTCAGAGTTTTCCCTATTTGCGTCTTGCCGACTATTTGAACAAGGTCGCCGTAATTCTCTACTTTTTCATCATTCACCCTGATGATAAGGTCACCTACTTTCAGGCCGCCTTTTTCAGCAGGCCCGTTTTCAACGACACCGCCTATAAGAGCACCTTTATTGTCCTTTAAACCGAGTTCCTTTGCGTATTCCTCTGTTAAAGGAACTATCTGCACGCCTATATATCCGCGTTTTACTTTCTTGTATTTCCTGAGCTGTTCAAGTACCGATTTGGCGGTATTGATAGGGATCGCGAAACCTATTCCTATATTGCCTCCGGACTGCGAATATATCATTCTGTTTATGCCGATAACCTCTCCTTTAATATTAATAAGAGGCCCGCCCGAGTTGCCCGGATTGATCGAAGCGTCAGTCTGAATCAGGGAAAGTGTACTCCCCATAAAATCAACATCCTGTCTTCCTGTAGCGCTAATAACACCGACAGTGAATGTTTTGTCAAACCCAAAAGGGTTTCCAATTGCGATTGCCCAGTCGCCGACTTTTACATCATCGGAATTGCCCAGGAATGAAGACTTCAGTTCTTCGCCGGATTTGATTTTAAGAAGCGCGATATCGGTCTGTTCGTCCGAACCGATAACTTCGGCATCATAACTCTTTTCTTCTATTTTAACTGTTACTTTGTCTACACCTTTAACTACATGATGATTTGTACAGATATATCCGTCACTTGAAAGTATAAATCCCGTTCCAAGTCCAGTCCTTTTTTGTTTTCTTTGCTGCTGCCTCTGATTCTGTTTGGGCATTCCGAAGAAATCCTGAAAAAACGGATCACTAAAAAACGGATGCGTCGGCAGATTTACTGTCTGTTCCGTACTTATGAATACTACTCTTTCCCTGTACAGTTTGTATATTTCGCTGAACGCGTCCTGAATTTCATAAGCTTTTGCCGTATTTTCCTGATTTTTTAACGGAGAATCATTTGTTTCTCCAAGTAAAGTCGTATCTTTCTGCGAACAGGAAAAATTATTCAGGGAAAGAACAACAAATGTTAATAATAACGGTATAAATAATTTATATTTATTCAGCATAAATCGGCTCCTTTCTATAAAATATTGTATTTTTTGTATCATAATAATACCCTGTCTTACAATTTTTTGATAGTATTTTGAAAGCCTTAAAAAACAGATACAATCATAAAAAAAGCTGTAAGTCAACTATATATTATCAGATACTTATCCTTATTACTTATTATTAATACTGCCGGACCGATTATTTCTCCGGATCCGGGTAAAAACCGGTTCAAATGATCATTTACAATTATTTAACTATTTTCTTATATATTAGTTCCCAAAAAAAGCTGACCTCCCTGACTCTGAGAAAAAAACATGCCAGAAAATAAACTGAAGCGCCCGCAATAATTATAGCAAAGAGATAAATTATTCTTTTTATAAGCGCCGCGTCTGTATTGAGCCAGTTAATCTGATCCGCTATATAGTAAACCGCAACCGCCATTATTGCTGCCGCAGCTGTATATTTCAGTATTGGCAAAATAAATTTCTTCAGATCAAGTTTACCGATTCTTTTTTGCAAAAATATTATCAGAATCAGCATTTGTACTGTTGCGGCAATAGAAACTGCGAGTGTCAATCCGCCATGCTTTAATCCGGTCTGCATCAGCATATAACCGAACGCAATGTTCACAATAAACGATGCGGCTGAGGCGAATACCGGTGTCTTTGTGTCCTTTAAAGAATAATATGTCGGCACTGTAATGCGGATTATTGACACGGCAAACATGCCAATACTGCCGTAAAGCAGGGCTTTATATGTCATAAGGGAGGTAAAAACATTGAACTCCCCTCTCATAAACAGAACCGAAATAATAGGCAGCCCCAGAACTATTAAAGCAGCACTTGCCGGAATAGTAATAAAAAGCGCGCTGTGTACTGATGATGTATATAAATCCCTTATTTTTCCTAAATCGTTGAGAGCCGAAAGCCCGGACAATGAAGGCAGAATCACATTACCGAGTGAAATTATAAATACTCCCATAACAAGCTCCGTAAGCCTGTCTGAAAAATAAATGTATGTGATGCTGCCATCCGGAAGCATGGAAGCGAGAACAGTGCTCATAAGAAGATTTACCTGGTATACCGCTATGCCGAACAGGGCAGGCCCGATCATTCTGAAAATTGCTCTTATGCCCGGATGATTAAAATCAATGCTGAATTTAAGCCTGAACCCGGCTTTTATCATATAGGGTACCTGAAGCAAAAGCTGCAAAACACCTCCCAGCAAAACACCGATTGCCAGTCCATACAGCGGAACCTTTAAAAAATGCCTCAGAACAAGCGCTCCTGCAATAAAACCAATATTCAGAAGAACGGGAGCAAACGCAGGCGCGAAAAAGTATTTATGTGAATTGAGATACCCCATTGAAAAAGCGACAAGACTGACAAGAAAAAGATAAGGAAACATCAGCCTGTTAAGAGCAACAGTCAGGTCAATCTGGGCAGGATCGGAGAAACCGAAGCCGACAAGGCTCACGATACCGGATGAAAAGACCACTCCTGCTATTACAATAAACAGCAGTACAACAACCAGTATTGACAGAGTTTTCTGCGCGAGCTCGAGAGCTTCTTTCTCTCCCTTTTTCACAAGATATTCAGTATAAACAGGAACAAACGATATGGTAAGGCAGCCCTCACCAACCAGACGCCTGAAAAGATTAGGAATTCTGAATGCCACCCAGAAGCCGTCAACCGCGCCGGTAGCGCCGAAAACAGCGCCGATTACCATGTCCCTGACAAGCCCGAGAACACGGCTCGCCAGAGTGGAAAAGGCAACAACGCTTGTGGATTTAAGAATAGATTTATCCATTTATTGTGTATATTCAGCAGAAATTATGTATTTACCGCAATGTCCCAAAATAATCCGGCAACAATATTTATATAATAATCTGGTGTCAATTTATAAAATATATATTTATCGCATGTAGGGGCAGGGCTTGCCCCTGCCCTTTTTAAAAATAAATATGAATATATACGATTGATTATACATTAGACTTGTTGCAAAACTATAATAAAAGAATATAAATTTTTTTAATGAATTTTAATGACTACACGCCGTTTTATCCGGATCCTGTACGGGAATATTGTTCACCTGCTTTATACAGGCGCATGTACGGTAATGAAACGGAGTGGATATGATTAAAAAAAGCCCTGTTCTCCTTAAATATTCTGACAGCGCCTGAAGTTTTATACTTCTTCCGCACAGCTTTTTTACCGGTCATGAATTCAGAAATATAAAGATTGTACCCGCTCATGCCAAGGCCGCGTGCTCTTCCTGTGTAAGCGTATTTTTCTTCCGGAGCAGTCTGCTGCCACGACTTTACTGCTTCGGCAAAACTTTTACGTACCTCTCTCTGAAGCAGAGTATCAGGATTTCGAGGTACAACATAAGTGCGTACGCATTGTCTGTTCCGGCTTACGTAAAAAACGGAATTGCCGAATCGTCCGCTTATTGACATAATTACAGGATTAAGTTTTGCCGTAGCCATGAATATTCTCCTTAAGAATTGAAGTATTGCAAAATATTTTTTTTCTTATAATAATATATACAAAAACACCTTACATTTTCTCTTGTAGGGGCAGGGCTTGCCCCTGCCCTGTTTGAAACCAAATGTGAATAAAATATTTTCATTTAATTACACATTTATTATTTCTTTTTTAAGGACAGCCGCAAGAGCAGCCCCTACGTGACATTAACAATCCCGTTTACAAAAGATTTACAAAAATCAGCAATTTATCTGTTGACTGATGAAATATACTGTGTTTAAATAGAAAAATACAAATAATTCAAGCAAATTACTTTTATAGTTTTTGGAGGGAATACAAATGAAAAGATTTTCAGTAATTTTATCAGTACTGTTTGTTGTTTCGCTTATGTTTATTGCATGTAATGAAGACAAAACAGAATTAGGATGGATAAATGGATCAAGCGGTGCGATAGATGAAATCGTATGGGCTGATGGCGATGAAGAATGGACTAAGGATGGCGGATATGATGAGGATGTTCAAACTGAATCGAAAGAAGTTAGTGAAACAACTGGATCAGTTGAATGTGCTATAAATCCTGGGACCGGTTTTGAAGCGGCCTCTGTAAACATAAAGGATGTTGGAGGTAGTACACTTAATCTTAGCGAAGGTGAATCTTATGTTTATACTATAGAGGCTCAACCAGCTAAGAAGTCTGACGAATAAAAGCTATTAAATATTTTAAGGGAACCTCTAAAAATTACTTTATAAAGAGTACATTTCCTAAATTTAAACAATATTCCCTTTTCTTATTCAAAATTTTTTAAA
>JAFGDQ010000105.1 GCA_016932015.1 Spirochaetota bacterium
ATCATTAAAGTGTAATTTCACTTTACAGTTTTAGGGGGTCACTCCAAACCTTAAAGACTGCAAAAGAAAAATATTTAAAAGATAAGGCTAATGGCAATAGAGCTAATGCTGAAGCAGAAGTACTTGAAATAACTCGTAATACACGGGGAGAAAATAATTATGATACCAATGGATCTATGCCACCTACAAAGGGAGATAAAGAATATGAAGTGAGACTTGGCACACCAAATAGTAATATTGATAAATACAGAATTGGTGATCCTAAATACTGGCCAAAAAATAAAGAGGATAAAAAGAAAAATGCAGGCAATTATATTAAAAATCCAGAGAAAAAAGGTTTAAGAGGATGGTTTAACTTTGACCCATGGCAAAATCCTCGTGATTTGAAAGGATGTCTTGGCATATCTAAAAAAGATGGTTCGTCTTTTGGAAGTGATTTTCGTTATGATACACCCAATAGAAAAGAAAAAATATTTAAAGCTCTTAATAATTATTTAGAGGAAGTTATCCCAGATTTAAAAGAGGTAAACAGAAATGACAATGGAGAAAAAGTATCAGTTATTGTTGAAGACTTGTTTAAAAAAGAAAAATAACATTATAATGTTTTGTTGCATTATAATGTTAGGAATTATTAACAATATTGCATTTTCAAAAGAAATACCAGAAGAAGTTAAAAATAAAATGTATGATAACTTTAAATATCCTCCTATTGAAACTGCAGCTTGGGGGTTTGAAGATTATTTTCTTAAAGAAGAATACAGAGAAGATTTAATAAAATTTTTCAATAATATAGTTAGCTCAGATGAACTACCAAATATAAGTAAATTATACATCTATGGTTTTCTTATAAATTATGGATATTTTAATAATCTTCAAAAAATAATAATGATGGAAGGTGAAGAAAAAAAAGTTAAACTTGATTACATAGGTTCAGCATATTTGGGATATAATTTTTATCATTCTAAAATGAAATCTATAAGAGATGAGAATTTAGTTCGTCATATTTATACATTGTCGTTTAATTCTTATAAAGATGAAAATTATACTCCGGATTTAATTTTAGATGGATATGATAAAACAACGTGGAGAATACATAATATCAATGATAGAGACGAATGTACTTTATTTATGAAAGGTGCTGTGCCCTATCGAAATAATGTAAAATTACTTATTGGTAATCATGAGAATGATAAATCATTTTTTAAGTATGCCAGACCTAAAACTATAGTATTCAATATATTCGGTGATGCCTCAAAAGAAGTAATTATTAAAAAGACTTTTGAATTAGAAGATAGTAAAGAATTTCAAAATATAGATTTAGATATGAGTTTTTTTAAAAGGTTAACTTTTAAGGATAAAGATGTATATTACACAATAAAAATGGAGATAATTGATTTTTATAAAGGTGAATTACCTCAATGTGATATTGCAGAATTACATGTTGAACCAATAAAAGATTAAAACTAATTATATAAATTTAGTAATATCGATAATAAAATTCAGTTCCTTGCGTCGGGGAAGCCGTCTGAACCACAGATTAAAATGATTGAAATGATGAAAATGATTAGCGGTTCAGTCTTTCGAAGTTTTTACAGATTGTTTTTCTCTTGTAGTCAACACGTGTGTCATGAATGGGATGCTGGGCACTTTTCGATATTAGCGAAATGATATTGTTTTATGAAGAATGAAAAGATTCAAATGATGCTGAATCTGTGGAATCATTTTAATCTTCCGCCTCCGTAAGGAGGCGATTGATCTGTGGTTCAGACAATGAGAAGCAATGGCGAAGTAGGAGGAATCATTTTTTTTAAACGGAGAAGGCATGCCCTATCTTGAGGAAAAAAGCCCCAAACAAGGGGAAGCTATTTCCTAACTAAGGGCAAACATCCCCCAATTAGGGGAGACCAAGCCCAAACACGGGGGAGTCGTCTCCCAACTTGGAGAAACTGTCCCCAAGCTCGGGGAAATCGTCCCCCAGTTAGGGGACGCCATCCCCATACATGGGCAGCAAGTCCCCGACATCGGGGAAGATAAAATATAGATAAAGCAGTAAAGAGACCCCCTCTGTCGGGGAAGAACCCCCTTCCGGCTTCGCCGGCTTTCCCCCTTAGCAGGGGGAGCAATCTGTACCGGGGAGATTGAGGGTGCTTGTTGGGCGAGGGGGAGTCACTGCCAGTAAGGACGATGGGTATAGATCGAGCGATTAAGTTTTGGCGGACTTAGCAGTAAACATTGCTCCCCCTGTTAAGGGGGAGTGCCCGGAGGGCGAGGGGGTAAGAAGCAAAGGCAGCCTGTAGCTGTTGAGCAGTGGGTATTGAGAAGCGAGGGGGTAACTCTTTTACAGCGCATCTTTAACAAAACATCCGAGCTCGAAAAAAGGCGTTTGCTAAGAGCAAACATGACGAGCGAGGAAAAAATTCTCTGGCAGAAGCTCAGGAGCAGAAAGTTAAACGGATACAAGTTCAAAAGACAATACAGCATAGGCCCGTACGTCGTAGACTTTTACTGTTCATCAATTAAACTCGCGATTGAAATAGACGGCGGAGTACATGATACCGGAACAGCAAAAGACTATGATAAGAACAGGGATGAATTTATTAAATCGTTGGGGATAAATACAATACGATTTAGTAATGAAGATATTCGAAGGAATCTGGATGAAGTTATAAAGAGAATACAGGAAGTAAAGTAGTTCGTTCTTTGAAAACAGATTAGTAATAATATTTCAACTGAAGTAAGAAAAATAAAAACACAAAAGATTTTATTTTTTACTCCTGAAGAATTGAACAATTGCCAGAATTGCACCAGTAGTCGCAACAATACCGGCAATAATGTTGTATTCTTCAAAATGATCAAGAGAAAATAACGCCAGGATTATGGAGATCATCAGACTTGATAATAATATCAGTATATTATCTATCATGTTTTAATTTGAGTTCTTTATCAATATGTTTGTTAATAAGCCTTATGGCACTCATGACCAGAATATAAATCCATGTTGTCAGAGCAATAACGGTTAAAATTATTTTTAAC
Organism: Spirochaetota bacterium; assembly: GCA_016932015.1. Classification (GTDB taxonomy): domain Bacteria; phylum Spirochaetota; class UBA4802; order UBA4802; family JAFGDQ01; genus JAFGDQ01. The sequence continues at coordinate 3,034 of JAFGDQ010000105.1, forward strand.
ATATAATATCTCCATATAAAGGATACAAATAAGATATTAAGATTTATAAAAAAAAGTCAACAAATTTAAGAGATATATACTGCTCGGAATTACCCTTTAAAAGAGTGATAACAGCATTTGTATCGAGGAGATATTTACCACTCATTTCTAAGTTCCTTTTGTACAGCCAGCGCATCGCCTTTCCATTTTAATTTACCGGCTAAACCGGAAAAGGAATATTTATTTTTTAAGCTGTCCGGGGTTTCTATGACAAGAAGAACTTCGACATCGTCTTCTTTTAATGAAATGGGAATATCAATTTTTTAATGTCCGTCTTTTTGAATGTTTGTTTTGATTCGTAAAGTTTTCATGTAAGTCGTCCTGAATGAAATTTATCATAAAATTGGTCATAATAATGAATAAAATCAATAAAAATAACAGTTTGTTTGAAAAAACTTAGCAAAGGCCTAACCCCTACACCAGGCTTTACATGACGAGGGAGGAGATTACAGAGGAAAATGAAAGTTCTATATTTGCTTGGCTGTAGTGATAGAAGTCGCGAATTGCGACATCAAAATAAAGAGTAAATAAATTAAACTTTTTAAATAGTAAAGATATAAATGATACCTCAGGAAAAAATAATAAATAAAATCCATATGATAAGAGGCAAGAAAGTCATGCTGGATCAGGATCTTGCTGAACTATATGGAGTTGAAATGAGCCAGCTTAAGAGACAGGTTTGAAGAAACATTGATCACTTTCCTGAAGATTTTATGTTCGAGCTGACTAAAGATGAATATACCGATTTTTTAAGATGCCAGTTTGGCACCTTAATTTGAAGTCGCAAATTGCGACATCAAATTGGAGTGGAACCACTTTCCGGCCTTCGGCGCGCCGACCTCTGGTCGGATTTTCCCCTTAGCAGGGGGAACAATCTGTGCCTAAGAGATTGAGGGTGCTTGTTGGGAGTGTGAGAATTACTGCTGGTTAAGACGCTGGATGCTGGATCGAGCGATTAAGTCAGAAATACATAGCAGCAACCATTGCTCCCCCTGTCAAGGGGGATCCCGACCGCAGGTCGGGCAGCCCGGAAGGCCGGCAGGCCGGAGGGCGAGGGGGTAAAACAGCACAGGCGGCCGGAAGAGCGCAGGGCGATGGGGGCAAACAAGCAAGGACGTACATTAAGTAACTCAAGAGAATAATAAAATAGATAAAGCAACAACTCGAAAGAGAAGATTTCCAACTCAGCATGTTTTAAATTAAAAACTTAACATACAGGAGGACATACAATGTCGAAATCTTCTTACGCAGAAACAATCAATTTTGCAAAAGTGATGCTCTCAGGACTCAAGTCGAACACAGAGCGCCTTGGCAGAAGGGGCCTTGACAGCGACTTTATAACAGGGTTCGAGGAATAACGTTTCGAAGAAACGATGAACTATGCAATGAGCATTGATAATGAACAGGAAGACCTGAAAGCACAGTTAAAAATGAAAACAGCAAGTCTTGATACTAAAGTAAATGAACTTGGCAAAATGCTCTCGGAATCAAAGAAGCTTGTCAAGCTTGAGATGGAGCAGGAATCGTGGAAAAGCTTCAGGATTGATGATATGCGATGACCTCCACCCCGGCTATGCAGGCGTGGGGAGGGCTGAGGGCAGGAAAGAGTTCAGCTGTTCATTTATAGATTTTTGTACAAAATGGAATAATACTAAGAATAAATTAAACTATGAAACCACAGGTATTTGATCTGATAAAATCTCCCATACAGGGAACGAATCTAATTGAAGCAAGCGCAGGAACCGGTAAGACTTATAATATTGCGGGCCTCTTCCTTCGCCTGATTCTTGAGAAAAAAATTGAAATAGATAAAATTCTTGCAGTTACTTACACGGAAGCGGCAACAGAGGAGCTCCGCATCAGAATAAGGACGAGGCTTCGGCAGGCTTTAAAGGTACTGCTGGATGAAAAAGCTGATACCGGTAACGATGATCTGATTGAGTGGGTAGCCGCAAATTTCAGGGGTAATGAAACAGCAGCATGGTATATTAAGGACGCTCTTTCAAGGTTTGACGAGGCCTCCATTTGTACAATTCACGGATTTTGCAGAAGAATGCTGACTGAAAATGCCTTTGAGAGCAATTCTCTTTTTGATGCTGAGCTGATCACTGATCAGTCTGATCTCGAGCGCGGTATCGTATACGATTTCTGGAGAATGAATTTTTATTCTGCTTCCGGAATGCTTATTCAGTATGCAGATAAAATAAATGTTACACCCTCCCATTTCCTGTCACTTAAAGAGTTATATTCTATAGACCCGAATTTTAAAGTTATACCTGAACTGGAAAGGCAGGACGTTTCAGAAAATGAACAAGCTATTCTGATATCTTATAAAAAACTTAAAGCGAAGTGGGAAACAAGCCGGCCCGAAGTTGAAGATATAATTTTTGATTTCGAAGGGCTGAACAGAAGTAAATACAGGAATCCTCAAAACCTGATTGATGAAATGAATATTTATATTGAATCGGATAATCCTGTTCTGATTTTTGATAAATTTGAGAAATTTACTTTTCCTGTAATTCAGTCGTCATTAAAAAAGGGATTTGATCCGCCTGAGCATGAGTTCTTTGATTTTTGTTCTGAATACATGCAGGTTTATCAAAGAACAGTATCGGTATTTGACAGGTATATACAATACATAGAAACTCAATTTTTTAAATTCCTGAAAGAGGAATCAGTCATCAGAAAACAGAAGCTCAACTGTATGGGATTTGATGACCTCCTGATTAATATGCATGATGCAATAGCAATGGATCCGGACAGCCGCCTTGCGCGTGCGATAAGACAGAGATATTCAGCCGCTTTAATAGATGAATTTCAGGATACGGACCCGGTGCAGTATGATATTTTCAGAACAATCTTTGGATATGGCAAAAGTATTCTTTTCCTGATAGGTGATCCAAAGCAGTCTATATATAAATTCAGGGGAGCTGATATTTTTGCCTATATCAATGCTCTAAGGAATATTGACAATCGGTATACGCTTTTAAAAAACTGGCGGTCTTCGCCTGATTTGATAAAAGCAGTTAACACTATTTTTAAAAATAAAGAGCATCCGTTTGTTTTTAACGAGATTGAGTTCAGTGAAGCAGAATCAGGCCGTGATAATGATTCAGACAGTCAGGTTAAATCTGGTACAGGTGAGAAATCTTTTCAGCTATGGATAATCGGCAAGGAGCATGCTGATCAGAAAAACGATACAATAGGCAAGAGCAGGGCTGTCAGCCTGATATCAAGATCAGTGGCAGGGGAAATTTATCGTTTAGTCAAACCGGGAAAAGAGGGCAGGTTCAGGATAAAGGATACTGACCTCAGACCCGGACATATTGCAGTACTGGTTCGCAAGAAAAGACAGGCTTCTATTATACAGCAGGAACTTTATCAGTATAATATACCAAGCGTGCTTTACGGATCGGAAAGTATCTTTCGTTCACATGAAGCGATGGAGATTGAAAGACTTGCAGCTTCAGTAGCGGATCCGGGAGATGAAAAGCGTTTTAAGAGAGCTCTCGCAACCGATATATTCGCATTTACCGGAAAAGATATTTTAAATTTAATGGAAGATGAAAATACATGGGAGCAATACCTGACCCGTTTTTATGAGTATCATAATGAATGGGCAAAGTACGGTTTTTTCAGCATGTTTATGTCCTTACTAACAAAGGAAAATGTAAGAGAAAAGCTGCTTTCATATGCCGACGGTGAAAGGCGCATGACAAATATAACGCATCTGGCCGAACTAATGCATCATGCGGAAACAGAAAAAAATCTGCGGATGGAATCTCTTGTCAAATGGATTGAAGAAAAAAGAGCAGATACTGAAGACGGCGATGAACTGCAGATAAGGCTTGAAACGGATGAGGACGCTGTAAAGCTGATAACGATTCACAGGAGCAAGGGACTTGAATTCCCTGTTGTGTTCTGTCCGTTCACATGGGAAGGATCGGATATCAGCCCTAAAAAATACTTCAGTTTTCATGATCCGGACAGAGATTATAAACTGACTCTTGATCTTGAACGAAATGATGATAACCGTCATGCGGCAGAGACTGAAGAACTTGCTGAAAATCTGCGTCTTTTATATGTTGCTCTTACACGGGCATCATACAGATGTTATCTTTTTACAGGCAAGATCAATGAAACAGGAACTTCCTCTCTTTCATATCTGTTCCATCAGAAAAATGAAAATACTTCAGCAGATTTAGTAGTAAATTTAAAGTTGGAAGCTGAAGAATTATCTTATGATTCAATGGTAAATGATATCAGTAAGTTTGAAAAATTATCTGAAAACACCATTGAGGTTCGCAGCATGAGTTTTCAGGAATATGCAGGACTGAAGCCGGACCGGGAGAATATTGATGATATTCAATGCAGGCTGTTTTCCGGAACGATAAGCAGAAACTGGAGAATATCAAGTTTTTCTGCTTTAACAGGCAATCATCATGAATATTATGAAGCTCCTGATTATGACAGAGCTGATTTAAACCGGCAGCCTCCGCATACTGAGAATGAAGAAGAGCAGAATATCTTTGCCTTTCCGAAAGGAGCCGTAACCGGTACATGTTTTCATGAAATATTCGAGAAACTTGATTTTACCGATTATGGAAGCCGGAATTCCGCTGAACTTGTTGAACAGACACTTGCTAAATACAACTTTGGATCTGAATGGATGAATCCGGTAAATAAAATGATTTCCGGAGTTTTGGAAGCGCAATTAATGCCGGATTCCGGTGAGTTAAGGCTGAAGGATATTCCCAATGATTTCAGGCTTAATGAGCTTGAATTCAATATGCCGCTTGATCTTATCTCCTCAGACGGGCTTGCAGGAATTTTCAGGAATTATAATTCAGATGATTTGAACAATTTTTCTCAATTACTTGAGAGACTCGGTTTCAGGCCTCATCGCGGAATGCTTAAAGGATTTATTGATATGATCTTTGAGCATAACGGAAGGTTCTATATAATTGACTGGAAATCAAATTATCTTGGCAGTAAATTTTCCGACTATTCTCCTGACCTCGTAAAAAATTCGATGAAAGATAATCTGTACATACTGCAGTATTATATTTATACAGTTGCACTTAACAGAATGCTCATAAAAAGAAAACCTGACTATAATTATACAATACATTTTGGCGGTGTTTTTTATCTTTTTGTCCGCGGTGTCGACCCCGCATATCCGGGGGCCGGAATTTTTTATGACTGTCCTTCAGAGGAGATTATTACTTCTCTTGATGCGTATTTTTCAACTAAAGGCTGAGACTTCGTTATGAACGAGAAGGAAAATATCATAGATAAAATTGACAGGCTTGCTCCGGGAACCTTTTCTCAGCTTGACAGGCAGTTCGCGGATTTTTTGTGTGAATTGTCTCAGAACAATGATCCGGAATTTATTCTGGGCAGCCGCCTTGTAAGCAGGTTTACCTCGGACGGGCATATCTGTCTTGATATTCCTTCAATCTCCGGGAGGAATATTTTTGAAATTCTTGAAGAAAGTCCGGATTCAGATGAAGAAAATTTATTATATAATGAAGATGACTGGATCAGAAAAATCACGAAAAATCCGGCTGTCGGGAAACCGGGTGAATTCAAACCGCTTATTCTTGATGAGTCCGGGAGATTATATCTTTATAAATACTGGCAATATGAGCAGAAACTGGCTGAAAACATTAAGAAACGCCTTTACAATGATTTTAGCGGTATAGATTTGAATGTTTTACATGACAGTCTTTTCAGATTGTTTGATTCTGACAAGGATACTGATCAACGGAATGCATCTATCGTGGCGCTGCTCAGAAAATTCTGCGTAATTTCCGGCGGGCCGGGTACAGGTAAAACCTCTACTGTAATTAAAATACTTATTATGCTTATAGAACAGGCCGGAATCAGAAAAGAGCATTTAAGAATAGCAATTGCCGCCCCGACAGGTAAAGCTGCAGCCAGAATAAATGAATCCATAAAAGAGGCTGTCAATTTATTAAATTATGATCAACACATATTGAAATATATTCCTGGTGAATCATTTACAATTCACAGACTGTTAAGGTTTATTCCCGGATCACCGTATTTTTTCTATAATAATAAAAACCCTCTGCCTTATGATGTTATTGTAGTTGATGAATCATCCATGGCGGACCTGGCATTGATATCAAAATTATTTGACGCAGTACCGCAGTCTTCCAGAATAATACTTCTGGGAGATAAGGATCAGCTTGCTTCAGTCGAAGCAGGTGCTGTTCTGGGAGATATATGCGATTTAGCGAAAAGCCGTAAATACAGTACAGAGTTCAGTAAAATACTGAAAAATATATCTGATGGCAGCCCGGACAGGATCAGTGTAAGCGATATCTGTAATAAAACAGTGCCTGAGCTTTCGGATTCAATAGCTTTGCTTAATAAAAATTATCGTTTTAAAAAGAACAGCGGAATAAAGGAATTAAGCAGGCTTATTAAAGCAGGAGATGCTGATTCAGTAATTGAAATTTTAAAAAGCAACAGGTTTGATGATATTTCTTTTTCGCGGAATTTGCCGGTAGATACTTTTAAATCTTTTGTTTCCGGGAAAATTGTTTCAGGGTACACTAAATTTTTGAAATCAGACAATCCGGGTGACGCAATTAGTGAATTCCGGAATTTTACGGTATTATGCGCTTTAAGAAAAGGGCAGTACGGGGTAGAGCAGATTAACAGACTTGCTGAGGAATCTTTAAAAAGAAAGGGCCTGATATCCGCCTTCAGTCAATGGTATGAGAGAAGACCGGTTATGATAGTACGAAATGATTATAATGTAAAACTATACAATGGAGATATCGGCATTATTTTTAAAGATGAAAATTCCGGTATGTATTTTTACATAAAATCCGGCAGTACTTTAAGAAAGATAGTTCCTATGAAGTTGCCGGAACACGAAACTGTATTTTCCATGACTGTTCATAAAAGCCAGGGCTCGGAGTTTAATAATGTACTTCTGGTGCTGCCTGAAAATCCCTTACCTCTGTTAACAAGGGAAATGCTGTACACAGCGGTAACACGGGCAAGGGATAGTGTTGAAATCTGCGGGAGTGAATTTGTTATTCGTTATATGATTGAGAATCCGACAAACAGGATTTCGGGATTAAGAGACAGCCTGTGGAAATAGTCAGAATTTTTACAGGCTGTTTTTCATTTTTCTTAGGAGATTTTCGCTGAGCTTAAGGTGATCAAGAATTTTTTTGTTTGTTACTCTGCCTTTGGTTTTAAGTATTTTTTCAGACATATTAAATTTTCTTCTTAAATGCTGAATTGAAGCGATTGTGCATTTAAACCTTTTTGCCAGCTCCCAGTCTTTATGAATGTAATTACTGTTTTTATCTTTTTTATTCAGATTAATAAATTCCTGTAAAAGTTTGTCATCCCAGTTTTTTCTTTGGCCGTTCCCGTAATTATGTTCATAAGATCGGATGATATTCCTTTCTGTCGTACCTTCCATCTTTTTGGATTTCCAGTAAGGGTGTCTGTTTCTGAAATATTCCAGATCGGCAACATCGTATCCTGTTTTGTCCAGCCAGTGTTTTGTAACAAATGCCTTACGGCCCTGGGGAATGTTCAGCTTTAACGATCTATTTATATAATCCTTCGGATCCTTGGAATTAAACAGTTTTTTTTCTTCTTTTGAGAATGCGTTATTCATAACAACTCCTTACAAATAATATAGTGATATCAGATAAGGAAATGCGACCGGAAAATTTACGGGATGCAATTTGTAATATTTTTTAATAGCATATTTGTATAAAAAATACAAGTATTAAATTAGTAAAGAGTCAATTTTTATTTAAATGATAAGGAAGATAATTAGAACAGATAATTTTTTATAGGTTAATAAAATTGAAAAAATATGTATTCATGCGGGAAATGTCAAGAAAATATTATAATAAATGTTCAAAAAGTATTTTTATGCCTATGATTATAAGCAGAATTCCGCCTAAAATTTCTGCTTTATTGCTAACTTTCGACAGGTTTTTACCTATAGTTATTCCTGTAATTGAAAACAATGAACAGATAACTCCTATAATAATACCTGGTAAAAGTATCGGCCTGTTAAGCACACCTATTGAAAGGCCTACAGCAAGAGCATCTATGCTTGTTGCAACGGCAAGAACTATTAGTCTTATTCCTCTGGACGGATCTTTTCTGCTTTCTTCTGCCTTCTTTGAGAATGCTTCGTAAATCATTCTGGAACCAATAAAGAAAAGCAGTCCGAATGCGATCCAGTGATCATAGTCTTTAATGTAATCTTCGACATAAGCTCCGATAAAGTATCCTATAACAGGCATCATAAACTGAAAAAGGCCGAAATGAAAAGACAGTCTGAAATATTGCCTGAAATCCGGATTTTTTATTATCATTCCCGCTGAAATAGATACGGAAAATGCGTCCATTGCAAGTGCAATTGCTATTATTATGACAGAAAGAAAGTCCATATAATTTTTGAATTCCCCTGAATAGTATTGTGCTTTTAGTCAAATGTGTTGACATTTTATTATTTTTGTAAAACTTTTGTATTTTTTCGAATCATACTATAATAAAGTTATGAATATATATTCAATTATTTTTATCAAATTCGTAATTATTCTTTCTTGTGAAATAGATTTAGCTCATAGATTGATAACTGCTGAATAGTTACTTAAATTCCTTATTAAAATTATTTAACAGAATAAAGTTAATAATAGAGAAAAAACAATATAATGAAAATAGGAGTTATATCAGATACACATATCTCAGCTAATAACGGCAATAATTATTCAATAACACGAAATGTGATTACACCTGAATCTTTGTGCAGTTCGCTTGTACCGTATTTCAGTGATGTAAAAGCAATACTTCATGCGGGTGATATTACAGATATTTCGCTGATTGATTCTCTTAATAAATTCGCTACAGTATATGCAGTAGCCGGAAATTCCGATTCGGAAACAATACACAGGCAATTGGGCGAGGAAAAGGTTATAGAGTTGAGAGGTTTTAAAATTGGCCTCATTCACGGCTGGGGGGGCGTCGAAGGCCTTTCATATAAGGTTCGGCGCAGGTTTGATGATGTAAATCCGGACTGTATTGTATTCGGACATTCTCATTATCCATATGATAGAATTGAAGATGATGTTTTAATGTTCAATCCGGGCAGCCCCACTGAAAAACGTCATGCTCAATCCAGGAGTATCGGAATTTTGCATATTGATGATAATGCTATATGGGGCGAACATATATTTCTGGATTGATTCGATGTATTTAATCCTGAAGTTCCTGAATTTTTAATCCCGCTATAATATGATTGTTGAATGATTTATTCTTTTATATTCTATCCAGCTTTTTAACCAAATCTTCTTTAAAGTGCGCGATTTTTTCTTTTAATTCTTTTGTTTTTTCTTCAATATTTCCGGAATTAACTTTCTCGTTTACACTGAAATAAAATTTAATCTTGGGTTCAGTACCGGACGGCCTCATTGTAATTTTTGAGCCGTCTGAAAGAAAAAACTGAAGTACATTGGATTTCGGTAAGTCTTTAACAGGACTCTCAGCACCTGATTTAGTATCTTTTGCAGTAAGAGAATTTATATCTGCAATCCTGATAATATCAACACCGGAAAATTCCGCGGGGGGATTTTTTCTGAATTCGCTCATTATCTTTTTTATCTGTTCCATGCCGTCAATTCCCTTGAGTGTAAGAGAATGCAGATCTTCAAGATAGAGTTTATAATTGATATAAATCCTGTTTAAAAATTCATATAAGGTGGTTCCTCTGGAGGCAAGATAGTCAGCCATTTCTGCAAAGAAATAGCAGGCGCTTACAGCATCCTTATCTCTTACGAAGTCGACAGGCAGATAACCGTAGCTTTCCTCTCCGCCGAAGACAAATTTATTCGAGCCTGAATTATCATAGGATTTCATTTTATCGGCAATCCATTTAAATCCTGTAAGCACGTCCTCTATTTTACAGTCAAAGCTTTCGGCAATCTCTCTCTGTAATTCAGTTGTTACAATAGTTTTAACAATCGCAGCATTTGCAGGCAGCTTATTCTCCTCTTTCATTCTTGAAAGCAGATAATATTCAAGCATAGTGCCTATCTGATTGCCGTTTATCAGAATATAATTTCCCTTGTTATCCTTAAAACCGACCCCCATCCTGTCAGCATCCGGATCTGTTGCCATCAAAATGTCCGCGTCAAGCTCTGCAGCAAGGTCAAGCCCGAGCTGCATTGCATCTTTTTCTTCGGGGTTCGGATATTTTACAGTAGGAAAATTTCCGTCCGGTCTGGCCTGTTCTGATACAATCGAGACATTCCTGAATCCGAAATGATTCAGAAGCTCGGGAATTATTTTGTATCCTGTTCCGTGAAGGGGAGAGTAAACGATTTTGATATCTGAATCCGATTTTTTTCTGAGAGCAGTCTGTTCAAGTTTGCCTGTATAGACATCAATTACATCTTTGCCGACTATTTTAATAAGACCCTGCTTAACCGCACTATTGTAATCAGTTTTATCTATAGAAGAAATCGATTCGATTTTTTTAACTTCTTCTATTATTTCTTCGTCTACCGGAGAAATAACCTGTCCGCCATCCTCCCAGTATACTTTATATCCATTGTACTCCGGAGGATTGTGACTTGCTGTAATAACAATTCCTGATGCAGTACCTAAATGCCTTATTGCAAATGAACAGATTGGGGTTGGTGTAATATCTTCGAACAGGTACACTTTAATGCCGTTGCCTGCCAGTATGGACGCTGCTTCAACAGCAAATTCATTCGATCTGTTTCTTGAGTCACACGCAATAACAACGCCTTTATCCGATTTATTTTTATTTCTAATATAATTGGCAAGGCCCTGTGTAGCCATTCCAACCGTATATATGTTTATCCTGTTTGTGCCGGCACCCATAATTCCTCTTAAGCCGCCGGTACCGAATTCAAGATTAGTATAGAACCTGTCTTTAAGATCTTTATCGTTTTCCTGTTTAATTAATTCTTTTATTTCATCTATTGTTTCCTTATTAAAAGGCGGTTTGGTCCAGTCATCGATTCGTTTCTGAATGTCGGCTTCCATCTGATATGCAATCCTCCTGTTATTTTTGAGTCAGGTCTGTTTTTTTATTAGACGAATGTTTTAGATTCGGGGCCGCCCCCCGTGAGATTTTATTTTATGGCCTGAATATTTCATTAGTCAATCCTTTTATCAAAATGCATTTATTCGCATACTGCCTTAAATATCCGGAGAAGAGTTAGCCTTAAAATTAAATTGACTTATAAATTCAGTTGATGATCCTGAATCAGAATGAAAAATAAAAATATTTATAACAGAACCTTTGAATATATCACTGAAAATAATCTGATCTCTGAGCGCGACAGGGTGCTGCTTTCCATGTCCGCAGGCAAAGATTCTATGGCATTGCTCGATATATTTCAAAATTTAAAGGAAAAGTTTTCAATTGAATTAGGGATTTTTCATCTTAATCATATGATGCGCGGGGAAGAATCCGATCAGGATGAGAAATTACTCCTTGAAACCGCAGAGAACAATCAAATAGAAATTTTTATCCGTAATTTTGATTTTAAGACAAATAAGAATAAATCGTATTCCTTTGAGGAACACGCAAGAATAATCAGATACCGGTTTCTTAAGGATATCTGCGCGCAGAATAACTTTCATAAAATTGCTACTGCTCATAACAAAGATGATAATGTTGAAACAATTCTGATGAGAATTTTTTCCGGAACAGGAATTCACGGGCTTGCAGGAATTGACTGCAGAAGGGACAATATCATAAGGCCTCTTCTTTTTCTTTCTTCAGAGGAAATCTATGAACATTTGAAAATCAGGAATATCAAATGGAGAGAGGATTCTTCAAATAAAGACGATAAATATTTGCGTAATTATCTTCGTAATTCGGTAATTCCGGTTATTAAAAGCAGATTTGAAAGTTCAAATGAATCAATTCTTACTCTTTCTGCCATTGCCAGGGAGAGTATTGAAATAATAAATGAACTATTAAATGAGAAACAGGGTCAACTATATACACTTGAAAATAAAGAGATTATTATTGAAACTGAAAGATATATTAATAATAAAAAATTATTTAAATATATAATGATAAAAGTTTTAAAAGATAATTTTAAAGAGTTTGTATCTGAAAAGATACTGGAGGAAATATATAAAAATACGATTACTGTCTGCACAAATGGCCTGTTATACCGGAATCCGAATATAATAATTAAAAAAACAATCAGAAACGGTAAAAAGGTTATTGTAATTTCAAGATATTTTAATTATAATTGTACTAAATCGGACTGGGAATATAGTATTAAAGTAACAGATAAAGATACTTATGATTTATTTGTAAAAGAGATTAATAAGAATTTTGAATTTGAGATAGCTGATCATGCTTTTTTTCTTAAAAATAAGGAATCGGAAAATATAATATTTACTGATTTTAATGATTGTTATAAAAATATCACTATCAGGAACAGACGTAAAGGCGACAGAATTCAACTCGAATATGGTCATAAAAAAATAAAGGATTTAATGATAGATAATAAACTTGATAAATACCATAAAGAGTCTGTTCCTCTTCTTCTGCTGAATGCTCAAATTGCCGCTTATATGCCGGGCGTAATTGATATTCAGGCAAATAACAGGGTAGCTGCTGATTTTCATGTAAGGGACACATCAAAAAAAGTACTTGCTATACATTTTTAATTATATGAAACACGTGATACTGTTATTTCAGCCTGCAGATTAGTTTTTATTCCATTGTTATTGTTTATTAAGTCTCGTCTTTTCAAAACACTCGCAAATTGGAGTATTTTTTGTTTTATTAATGCAGGACAGGCTAATTATTGTAAAAATTTCATAAAGTGAATGATTATTCAAAGTTTGGATCAAACTTTGAAAGCCTGTTAAATAATCTAATTCTCATGTTTTGTTAATATTCAGGTCTGATGACAGATAATTCACACAAATTAAATAATAGAGGAAAATTTTTTAGGAGCAAATATAATGAATAAGACCGGTAAGAATATCGCCTTGGTACTTCTGATAGTTATGCTGGTGATAGCAATTTATAAAATGAATGACATCAATAAAAAGGATGTTGAATCACTGCAGTACAGTGACTTTATTAAGAAGGTCCATGACAGTAAGGTCAGGGGGGTCACAATCAGAGGCGGAGCAAAAATAGAAGGCCAGTATGTAAAAGGCGATAAAGTTTTTCACTTCGAAACCGTAATTCCATACAGTGATCCTGAACTTATAAAAACGCTTATAGCAAACAATGTGGAGATTGAAGGCCAGGAAGCAGATGATAATGCCTTTATGAAGGGGCTGCTGAGTTTCCTTCCATGGCTGATTTTTCTCGGACTTATCTGGTTCATAATGATGCGGCAGATACAGGCTACAGGCACAAAGGCAATGTCCTTTGGAAAGAGCAGGGCAAAAATGAGCCCTGAAACGAAGAATAAAGTCACATTTGCTGATGTCGCTGGTGTTGATGAAGCCAAGGAGGAACTTAGCGAGGTTATCGATTTTTTAAAGGAGCCGAAAAAATTCGCAGGAATTGGAGCGAAAATTCCCAAAGGCGTATTGCTTATGGGATCGCCCGGTACCGGTAAAACTCTTCTTGCAAGAGCAATCGCAGGAGAAGCCGACGTACCGTTTTTTTCAATCAGCGGATCGGATTTTGTTGAGATGTTTGTTGGAGTGGGTGCTTCCAGAGTCAGAGATCTTTTTGATCAGGGCAAAAAAAGCGCTCCATGTATAATATTCATTGATGAAATCGACGCAGTAGGGCGTCTCCGGGGAGCCGGACTTGGCGGAGGACATGACGAAAGAGAACAGACTCTGAACCAGCTTCTTGTTGAGATGGATGGATTCGATACAAACGATGGTGTGATAATAATTGCGGCTACAAACAGGCCGGATATTCTCGATCCTGCGCTTTTAAGACCGGGAAGGTTCGACAGACAGGTTGTGGTTGATGTTCCTGATGTAAGAGGACGTGAGAAGATTCTTGCGGTTCATTCCAAGAAAGTACCATTATCAAGAGAAGTTGACCTGAAGGTAATTGCAAGGGGAACTCCCGGTTTCACCGGAGCTGATCTCGCTAATCTTGTTAACGAAGCTGCTCTTTTAACAGCAAGAAGAAACAAGAAACGTGTATCAATGCTGGAAATGGAGGAAGCCAAGGATAAGGTAATGATGGGGCCCGAGAGAAGATCCGTGATTATTTCAGATGATGAAAAAGAGATTATTGCCTTCCATGAAGCCGGTCACACTATTCTCGGACTGCTTCTTCCCGGAGCTGACCCTGTGCATAAAGTGACAATAATACCCAGGGGAAGGGCTCTCGGACTTACAATGAATCTGCCTAAAGAGGATAAGCATCTTCACTCGAAATCCTACTGGCTGAATCAGATCATTCAGCTTTACGGCGGACATATTGTTGAAAAACTGCAGTTTAATGATGTCACAACCGGTTCCAGCAATGACCTTGAAAGAGCAACCGATATTGCCAGAAGGATGATATGCGAATGGGGTATGAGTGAAAATCTCGGATCTTTGACATTCGGGAAAAAGAATGAACAGATTTTCCTGGGTCGGGAAATATCTCAGCACAGGGATTACAGTGAAGCTACTGCAGAGCAAATTGACAGGGAAGTTAAATCAATACTCAAGGAATGTGAGGATAAGGCACGTAAACTGTTAACAGACAATAAAGCAAAGTGTGAAAAAATCGCCAGATATTTAATTGAAAGAGAAAGTCTGAACGCGGATGAAATTAAAAAGGTAATGGATGGTGAAGAACTTCCGCCGTTGCCTTTGTCGGCAAAAACAAAAAACGGCAAAACAGATAAGGAAACAAAAGAGGAAAAATCAGAAACAATTAATGATAAAAAATTCCGTCCGGCTGAATCGTAAATATCTTTGAAATCAGTATTAAATTATTTATATGCTTGCGGGAATTTCGTGGACAATTTTACATTTATATGATAATTCATTATAAGATATACCTGGAATTTATTTTTTTATAAAGGTTGAATTATATGAGTTCTGATAATATAGATGATATACTCTCCGACATTGATGACGAGGGGGGAGCATCAGAAGTCCTTAAGGATTTACAAAAAGATAAAGGGAAACCGCTGTCTTCCCCCGTTGAGCATCTGAAAGCCAAGCTGGAAAATAAACTTGAAGAAGATATATCTTTTTTATATGAAGTCGATTCTCAAACTTCCGATGTAAATGCTTCTTCAGATATTGACAGTTACACAGAAATTCCTGTAGAAGATATCGGGGAAGATGAGCAGAAAAATAATGCGGAAATCGAACAGCTGCAAAAGGGATTATCTTCTGAAAAAAAAATAACTGGAATTAAACCTGCGGAATTAAAAGTAAAAGGAACAAGAACCTGGAATACCAGGGAGCCGTATACAGCACCAGTAAATACTGATGCATTGAAAACGGATTATGAAGATCTGCATCAGTCCTTCTTTTTTATTAAATCAAATGTGAATGAATCTGAAATAATCGGTGAAATGAAGAGAACCATGTTTAAGTTTATGAGAGGTTCCTCCAGGGATATATTAAATGATTATTCGGATTTCATCTATAAAATTATTTCCGATACTACAGCTAAATTATGTAAAGATTTTAATTTCAGTGAAAATGTACTGCCTTTCTTTGTCTATCATTTAGGAGTCTTTACACTTTACAATGTTGTTATTGATTATCTTAAAGCAAACAAAGCCGGATTCTGTTTTAAACTTTCATCTGAAAGCAAAGTAATGAGATACATTCCTTCTGAATTCGTAAAGGAAATGACGATAAAATGGCATAATGATCATATATTTCCCGAAGAGTTCTCATTTGACGGTATTCTTGAGTTTAATGAATTAAAAAGAAAAATATCAGAACTCTATACAGATGATATTGAAAATAAGAATCATCAAATTGATGTTATGATTGAAAAATCAAATGCGGAATCGGTTTCACGTATTGAAAGGGAAAAAATCTTCAAAAGTAAATGGACCGAATTGTTCGGAAGAGACAGGATTATTGTATATAACAGGTTTCTTGAACGTACTGTTTTTAAAGGGAAAGCCTGAATAAAATAATCCTGAAAACAGATATCATTAGCTTCCGGCTTCTGCCAGTTTAATAATATCAGGATAAAATTGAAAGCACTCTTTTTGTCCTTATCCCGTTTAACAAAGGGGATAGTCTCAGGTCTTTCTGAAGGTCGTCGAATTTCTGATGTACATTATCTATTCCTGATACTATTTCCTCCGCCTCTTTTTTTGCCTCAATTATCAGGTCAATATCCGAGACTATATCTGCGAACTCAAAACCTGAAGCGTAACCGTGTTGCCTGCTGCCTATTATATTTCCTGCTCCTCTTTGTCTCAGATCCTGTTCTGATATCTGAAAGCCGTCGTTAAGTGATACTATTGTATTTATTCTTTCAAGGGATTCATTTGAAACATTATCAGCGTATATCAGGGCGCAGAAGGACTGGTGTTTTCCTCTGCCGACCCGGCCTCTAAGCTGATGAAGCTGTGCAAGGCCGAATCTCTCGGCGTGTTCAATTACCATTATTGTCGCATTGGGAACATCAACACCAACCTCAATCACAGTTGTAGAAACAAGAATATCAGTATCGCCCTGTTTGAATTTCTGCATGACAGTTTCCTTCTCTTCAGAGGACATTTTGCCGTGAAGCAATTCCACTATTCTTTCCGGGAAAACATCATTTTTTAATTTTTCATATTCCTGTACAGCTGACTTCAGATCCACTTTCTCTGATTCCTGAATAAGCGGCAATACTACATAAACCTGCCTGCCCTGTGAAATGTATTTTTTGATGGAGTTATAGACGCTTCTGATTTTTGATTCAGGGAAAGACATTGTTGTAATGGGGAGTCTGTCAGCAGGCTTTTCTTTAATGTACGAAACATCGAGATCTCCGTAAATAGTCATTGAAAGCGACCTTGGTATTGGTGTGGCAGTCATTATAAGAAGGTCTGTGCACTTTCCTTTCTCTCTGAGTTTTGCTCTCTGGTTTACACCGAATTTATGCTGTTCATCTATTATTATTAGTCCTAATTTTTTAAAGATAACCTTTTCCTGTATCAGCGCGTGTGTTCCGATTATTATATCAGTATTTCCTTCGGAAATGTCTTTATATATGGCATTTTTTTCTTTTGCAGATAAATTGCCTTTTAATAAAGCAAAATTTATTCCGGACGGAATAAATTGAGAAAGTGTATCGTAATGCTGAACTGCAAGTACTTCGGTAGGTGCCATAAACGCAACCTGGTCACCTCTGCCGTAAGCAAGCAGGGAAGCGGCAATTGATACTAAAGTTTTACCGCTTCCAACGTCTCCCTGTAAAAGCCTGTTCATAGGGAAAGGATTTTTCAGATCGGTTTCAATCTCTGTAATGGCATTCTGCTGGTCTCCGGTTAAATCAAACGGAAGGCTTTTAATAAAGTCTTTATAGTAAGTATCATTAATGCTTCTTTCATCACTGAATAAATTTTCTTCCATAGTATATTTTTTTGAGACAGCAAGATAATACTGAAGAAAAAAAAGTTCATTAAAAGAGAGCCGTCTTCTTGCAGATTCCGCTGCCTCAAGAGATTCCGGGAAATGTATCGAAAAAATTGCTTCTTTTAAGGACATAAGTGAAAGTTTTTTTAATACACTTTTATTCAGCGGATCATTAACAAATTCAATACAGGAGTCAATAAGCGATCGTATAATTCTTCTGAAACCTCTTGAATCGAGTCCGAGTTTTTTCAGCTTTTCAGTTGATCTGTAAAGAGGTATTACTCTGCCGGTATTGATTGATTTAATCCGGGAGTCTTCATCTATAAAATCGAAATCAGGATGAACAATTTGTTTCTGCCTGTAAAACTCAACATTGCCGGAAAACAGAACGAATTCCCCCGGCGTGAAAATTTTTTTAAAATAATTTAAAGAGTTAAAGAATATGCCTGATATTGTATCTGTACCGTCATCGATAATAACTTCGAGATATTTCCGGTTTCTGCCATTGATAACCGCATCAACAACATTACCGCCGACAGTAACGGTTTCGTTGGCAAATGTGTCCTTTATGGCTTTAAAAGCGGATCTGTCCAGATACTTTCTGGGGCCGAAATATAAAAGGTCTTCAACTGTTTCTATGCCAAGTTCATTTTTTATCACTTCGGCTTTTTTAGGGCCTATGCCCTTTATAAAATGTATTTCTTTTTCAAGCATAATTGTATTATTTATATCTTGCTTTTTATTAAAAATAGTATTAAAATAAAACAGGTTTAATGATTAATTCTTACCGTTTTAGATAGCAATATAATTTTGTTTATTATTTTATTCCTTCAATCGCAGCGAAATGTAAAGTCATTAAATGAATTTATCTTTTGGATCAGTAAAGGAGATCAAATATGCCTCCGGCAATAGAGTCCATTACCGACAGAAGATTATTCCAGAATATTTTACAGAAATTATTTATCAATAAAATTTCCTTTATCCGCAGCTCTCACGGGAATATTGAGGTTAAGTTTATTGAAGCGGAAAAAGGTCTCGTAAAAATACAGATTCCGGAAATCGTACAGGAACCTAAAAACTGCATGGCCTTTACTAGGCAGGGAAATAATGTAATATTTGCTTATCTGAAATATTGTGAACAAAAAACAAATAATATATATGTGTTTAATCCCGCCAAGTTTCAGGTTATATCTACCAGCCGCAGTGATGAGAGACAATATATTGCCGGGGCTTCTGAAAACAGATATATATTGTACGCTACAAATCTGATTTCGGAAATTACAATGAATAAATCACTGAGTTATCAGAATGAGAAGCTTTTACGCATAAAAGAAATAATTGAATATAATGTGAAAAACGAATATGACAATTTCCGGATATTCTTTTTTAATGAGGATCCGCATGATACACGAATGAAGTATTTTCGTACAAACAGAACTCCCATATTTATTCCTGATATTACTTCCCCTGATGCTGACACTTCCGAGGATTATAAAAACTATATAAATTTTATTTATAATTCAGACCTTTTTTTAAATAAAAATAAAATGTTAGTGTCTGAAATTTCTGTCCCCGTCTATTTTGATTCAAAAATTCCTTACGGATATATTCAGGCAAATAAAAGTAAACCTTTTACTGCCTCTTCTGTTGCATCGTTAAAAAGACTCGCAACTTTAATAGATGACCTTATCAGAAAGAATAAATTGTTTCCTGCTTTGCCGGACAAAATGCTTATTTCCGATTTATCGAAAAAAGGAATAGGTATCGTTTTTAAAAATGCGAATTATATTCCCTATTATAAAAAAGACACTTTTGTATCTCTTGATATTATGCTTCCTGCCTTAAAAAAAGCTTCTCTGCTTGCTGATGTGAAACATCTGGAAATGATGCGGAACAAAATCATAAAAGTCGGATTTGAAATAATGGATATGGATACAGCAAGTATGAAAAATTATGAGCGCTTTCTTGGTTCAATTCATGCAGCAGTTTAATCTCTTTCGGACTAATTCCCCGCGGCCTGCCGCCGCAGAAGGATCTTTCAGGTGTTGATACCCCTCTGTTTTCGGAGAGTTTGTTCATTTTCAGCACATCTCATCATTATACAAATATTAAAAAAAAAGCATTTCATGTCCTGTACTGATTGTTAATGCCATTAATTCGGTAAGTGCTGTACAGGAAAAAGTTTTTGACTTTTTCGTGTATATGCCGTTTATCTCATTTATGAATGAGAAAATACCTCAAATTGCTTTAAACAGAGAAAAACTGAACACCTACCTTCTTCTGTTCGGTCTCAGGGAAAATTTTTCCCTGGAGGAACTTTCCGCTTCGTACCGTGTACTGGCTAAACTTAATCATCCGGATATAAGTAAAGAAGATAATTCTATTGAGGCAATGACTGAGATAAACGAGGGGTATCATTTTCTGAAAGAGGTCTTATCTTCCGGTGCATTGACCCTTCAGACTGATAATGCTGGTCAGAGAACTGACAGGGAAACCTGGCAATCCGGCGGGAAATTCAGTCCTGAGGATATTTTTTATAATCAGTATAAAAAAGGATTCACAATACTTAAAAAGTCGTTTGAATTATATTATGGAGATAATGAAGATAAATCACTCGCAGGAAATGTCGATTATCTTAAAAAGGAACTGCTGCGGGCAAAGATTGAATTTTCAACACTGATAAATGATTTGCCCTATAATCAATGGGTCAATGATGCTATAGATAAAATTAACAGCATAAACAAGTGGCTTGATTAGGATCAGTTTCCTGCTGCGACAACTCTTTCAAGCTTCTGTTTTTTACCTGCAATCCTTTTTATATGATCATCAATTATTTTTCTGTAATTTAAATCTTCGTTTATTATTGAATATCGTTCAGATTCAATAAATCCCAGATCAGTAGTTATTTTTATCCGGCTTGCATCGAGTGCGTATTTTCTCGCGTTTTCCCAGTATGGAATTGCGTCTATGTAAAAATTCTCCGCTATATCAAGACTCTCTCTGATTTCCTTTGCGAATTCGGCACTGTAAAAATGTATTTTTATCATATCATATCTTGAGGCAATACGCATATAATTTCGTAAAATAAGGATATTGATATGCATGAACATTAGTTTGCGGTATTTTAAATATTCTTCTTCAGATTCCACCTTAACAATAGCCAGAGAAGGGTGCCTGAATTTTGAATTTAACGCGGTTTTCATTCTTTCAATATTTTTTCTGAGAGAGTTTTCATTGTAATACTGTTTCATCCCGTATAATTCGTAGTAATCTTCAAGATAATGGGGAACTGTTTTATAATGAAGCCTGACTTTTGGAATATAATCAGAGAAGGGAACATATTTATCCTTTTCTTTGTCAAAATACTGATATTGATAATCTTCAGCTTTCAGCACTCCGGTGAGCAAAAACCATATCAGAAAAACGGATGAACATTTAATTATGTTGACTTGTTTCATTAAAAAAGCGTCCTGTATTTGCGGCGGAAATCTGCGTCCTTCCAGGTGCCGGTTGATTCCCGGTAAATCAGTAATTGCAAATTAATAAGTGTCTATTTGATTATCGGAATCATATTACTCAATATTGAATTATTAGTTTTTATTTAATTTCAGGGAAGAATATTGTCTGCTGTATTAAAAAATCAGTTTTATACTGCGTAAATTGCACAGGTTTATTTTTTGTCCCGGTATTCAGAGAAGAAGAGATAGAGGTAATCTTTAAGCGATAATACATACTGCAGCTTAATTTTTGTCTCTACAGCCCATGTTGAGTGAGGGTATCTGTTTAAGGTATTTTTAAACTGTAGTTCTGATTTCAGAATAAGGCTTTCGGCAATATTTTTTTTGAAAAAGCCTCTGTTATGTCTGTCGTAGAATATTTCCTTTTCACATGGGTGAAGAATATCATCCCCTTTTTTGAACGACCTGTAAGCTTCAATTTCGATTACATCGCTGTATGAATCAATAATATTTACACATTCGGATGCCATATAAAAATTATAAATCATTGAGCTGAATGTATTGAAATGTTTTATGAAATCCTGATCGTCTGTAAGTTCTTTTAATCTGTTTATTGAGTGGTAATTTTTTTTCAGGTTGGTGACAATTTTATTGAAAACATTCTTGTTTGATATTTTTTCTCTTCTTGCTATATTGTAGATTCCGTACTGAAAATATTTGTACAGTTCATCTTTGGCAGCTTCTCTTATCTTTACGAATTGTGTTGTTAAAATATCAGGATCAATACTCTTTTCAATATTTTCATAGGGATCATAATATTTTTTTTTACCGGATGTTCCGGATTCGGGTTTCCTAATTTTTTTTTCACGGTCTGATTCGTTTTTTTTCTGAGCTGTATTCTGAGTATATGCCGGCTGCGCTTTTGGAGCTGCACTTTTAAAGCCTTCCCTGAAACGCAGCTTCATGAGAGTTGTATACGCAGTATTAAGATCTGCCATGGCATTGTTGGCCCATTCAATGTTCTGGCGGTTCTTATCCGGGTGATATTTATGAGCTAATATCTTAAAGGATTTTTTGATCTCTTCATCTGTGGCAGTTGCAGGCAGATTAAGAATTTGATAGCATTCTGCAGGATTCATAACGGTTGTTTAATCTGGGTATATTATTACCCAGTCAAGACTGCTGAAAGTAAAAGGATAGTAAGTATAACTTTTTTCATCAGCGCTAAATTTCATTTTTTTCCGGGCTTTCAGATTTACTTTATCTATTTTATCAAAATATTTATAGGGACTGTACAAATCAGTCCCTTTTTCGTCTACTCTGTGTTTACCGTCAGTTCCGATTACAACAGCATTTTTTTTAAGGATGGAATTTACAATGTCTGTATTAATTTGTATTATAAATACACCCCTTACCCGGCCTTCGCTTATATCAGGGTAGGCTGCCAGAATTGACGGATGTCCGTTTTCGTCAGGGAAAAAAGAAACATCTTCTATATAAAAACCCTTACTGCATCTGTTAAAACAGTCAAGCAGGGCAGTATCCCTGTAATGTTGTTTAATATATTTGCCGAAAATACTGTCATCTTTCATTGTGTAAATAATCAGGCCGTTTTTATTGATCAGTATCAGATCAGAGTATGTCCCTTCCGTTACTGCCATAATCATTTCAGTAAGGTTTTCTCTTTCAAGAATATAGTACTTTTTTCCTCCTGTATCCATTTTCTTCAGATGAGTCAGGTTATCCACCATTTTGTAATCAGATACGATTTTTACCGCCTTTTTAATATCCTCTTCGCATACACGGAAAAAATTCGTAAGTTCTTCAATCTCCGGAATAACAGCCTGAGGCAGTTCCCGCACCTGTCCTTTGCATCCGATCATCGTAATAATCAGTGTTAACAGTATTGAACATCTCATCAAATATTTCATCAGATAATTTCCTTATGTTTTTTGTCCGTTTTTCTGCAGTTATTTCTCTTTACTGCAGCCGGTTATTTCTTAAATTACTTCAAAGCTTTACTGAAAGATGTGAACAAAAATTATTTTTGAATATTTATTCCGCATTAAAATAATACTTAATAAACAAGGTGTTCAGTCTTTTTCAACAAGAATACGAAATCCGTAAAAAGGGCTTCTGGCAGTAGGACATCGTCTGAAACGATATTGCCTTGTTTTCTGAATTTCACTGCTGAGAAGAGACCCTCCGCGGAGAACTTTATAAATTTCCCCGTACTCTTTAAAGTCTGTGCCCGGAGCATAGGCTTTAAACCAGTCCTGAGTCCATTCCCACAAAAGTCCTGTATGTATTAAATCTGATTTCCTGTTAATCTCCGAGCAAAGTCTGTTTATGAATTCATTTGAATTGTAAAATTTATCAGCTTGCCTTTCTTCAAATTCCTCCATTCCTGTAACGCCTGTTTCTTCTGCGAACAGCTCCCATTCCTTTTCCCGGGGAAGCCTGACTGTCAGGCCTGTTTTTTCAGAGAGCCATAAGCAGTAAGCGCTGGCATCGTTCCAGCTCAGCATAAGTGCAGGAAGAAGTTCCCTGTGCCCGGCATAGGTACTGTCTGCAGCATCGCCGAAAGGCTTTTTCCAGGAAATGCCGTCCTTTTTTTTCCACCGGTTTTCCCATATCCAGCCCCATCCTTCCTTTTCCGCATCTGTGATATAATTAGTATCATTTGTAAATAATGAAAATTCATCTATTGTTACAAGATTTCTGCTAATTAAAAAAGGGCCCGCTTCTTCAGCTGTCCCGGGATATGAGTGGTAAAGATATTCCTTCTTAATATTAATATCGGTAATTTTAGGAAATATTTTCTCAATAGTGTTTTTCCCCGCACCTGTAATAATCTTTTTTTTCTTTATTTTGAGAAAACGGACTTTATTTATAAAATCATTCATAATATTAAATTATTCTTCTTGCGGAGCTATAGCTGAATAGTTACCCGTAATTAATGAATTCTTCCTGACGAAATATTTAAAATCTATCTTGACTATTAAATAATCAGCAATTTTATAAGCAGGAATCATCCGACTATACTAATAGTTTAAATAATAAATCAAATCAATAACCGACTATGATACGGATTGCAAGAAGAATTGTATATCTTTTTTTAATCATTATGGGCGCTGTTTTTATCGTTCATTTGCTTGTATACATAATACCCGGAGATCCGGCAATTATGCTTGCAGGTGAATATGCTGATGGCGGAGACATTGCGCGCATACGCGAGGAATTATCCCTGAATGATTCTTTCTGGATAAGATATTTTGCATATGTATCAAGGCTGATATCGCTGGATATGGGAAATTCCGTATATTCAGGGCTGCCTGTTCTTGATATTATTCTGGACAGGCTTCCGAACACACTTCTGCTCGCATGCATGGCAATGGTTATTGCAGGATTTTTAGGAATAATTGCAGGTATTTTTGCTGCCCTCCATAAAGGGAAGCTTATGGACAGCATAATACTATCAATTTCTTCAGTATTTGTTTCAACTCCGATATTTGTAACATGTTTTTTACTCACTCTGGTTTTTTCATATTACTTTAATCTGCTGCCTCCTTCAGGCATGTCCGGTATGAATCCGGCACACTTTATTCTACCTTCATGCGCTCTTGCCTCAAGATCAATTGCCCTTATTGTAAGAATTACAAGAAATGAACTGATAAAAGTAATGAATTCAGATTACATAAGAACAGTACAGGCTATGGGATTCCCGCAGTATAGAATCGTTTTTGTATTTGCATTAAAAAATATTATTGTTCCTGTACTGACAATAATACTGCTGGATTTCGGAGCATATCTTGGCGGAGCTGTTGTTACCGAGTCTGTGTTTTCATGGCCTGGAATTGGTAAACTTCTTATCGTAGCAGTCGGTAAGCGGGATATACCTGTCATTCAGGGAGTAATTCTTTTCGGAACTTTTATTTTCATTGCGCTGGGATTTTTGATAGAGCTTTTTCAGGGACTGATAATTAAACAAAATGACTGACAAATTAAAATTTAAATACACTTCAGTATATATTAATATATTGATAATACTGATTATAATTCTTTCTTCTGTCTTTGCGGAGGAAATATCAGGTTATTCTCCTTTTGAAATTAATTTTTCCGGTATGTCTGCTCCTGATTCATCTCATTTATGCGGGACGGATTTTCTGGGAAGGGATATACTTGGCAGGACTCTGATCGGAGGAAGGATATCCGTTATTATTGGAGTACTCGCAAGACTGGGAAGCATTCTTTTCGGGCTTTTGATCGGGCTTCTGATCGGTTTGTCCGGCAGCAGAATAAAGCCTTTGCTTAACAGCGTAGTTGAAATATTTCTCGCGATACCCTCTTTGTTACTTGCAATGGGCCTGGCTGTGTCATTAGGAGAGGGTTATCTGACAATAGTTGTTTCCATAATTGCCGGAACATGGGCTCCTGTTGCAAAATTTGTATCTGTGCAGACAAATACTGTTAAAAAATATGATTATGTTAAGTCCGCCAGAGTTATTGGCGCAGGGAATTTAAGAGTAGTATCACTTTATATTTTACCGGCTCTGCTTCCTTTGCTGCTGCCTTTAATGACAACAGGAATTGCCACCAGTATTATGCTGGAATCAACACTATCTTTCCTGGGCCTTGCCGGAACGGCATCCATTAATACTCTGCCGTCATGGGGGCAGATGATACAGGAGGGCTCAAAATTTATTTTTGATGCTCCATGGATAATTTTACCCCCTTCAATAATTCTTACAATATTGATTCTTTGCTTTAACAGTATTGGGGATAAGCTTGTTCAGGATACAATTTAGCTGGAAATTCCGTGTTCTTGCTGTTTAATTATTCAACCGGACTGACTTTTTATATAGTATTTAAACCATTTGAATTATATTTGTTTTATTTTTCTGGCCGAAATCAATAATAACCTATACAGAGAGTCAGTCAAAACGAGTAATTATTTAATTCTCTGGATAAGAAATCGGAAGATAACTGTTTTTGGAAATTTGTCAAAAATTGTGTTTACAACAAATATGCTTGAATTTAATATGCCGCAATCTACTTTTCCATTCAGAGGAGTTTTATTTATAATGAGTACCAGGACAAAAGCTGACAGTAGAGATAAAAATTCAAATTCTGTTAAAAGTATCAGTAAATCAAAAAGCGTGAGAACAAAAAGTACAGATAGAGCGCCGGCTGCTGCCAAGAAGCCCAGGAAAAAAGTCAATTTGCTTAAATTATGTGCAGAAATGTCTAATTACGCAGATGATGCAAATGATAAAGAAATAGTCAAAAGATTTAAAACAAGTATAACCAGTTCAGTTAATGAGGATATTTCAAAAGTCAATTTAAGCATTATTCTTAAAAAACCTGCTGATGTAGATATAAGTATTTTTCCGGAAAATATTCAGCCATATATTAAACATTATCTTTTTATGGTTAACAGAAGCAAAAGAAAAAAATAATTACGCGCAATTTTAATATCTTTTGTTATCATATTAATAAAAACTGTAATAGTAATTTACAGTTTTTAAAAATTAAAGTAAGATCCTTTCTAAGAATAAAATCTTAAAATCCGGTTGATAAGTTTAAATGACGTCTTTCGAAATCATTCTTTGACTGATTATCTGCATTTTATGTTTTTCAGAAAGAAAAAATTAGAAGTTTAATTATATGAAAATTTATATTCATGCTTTTTCCTCGGTAAAAGAAATACTGGGCTTTTCCAAAGACGAAATAACTGTTGATAAAAATATTTCTGTTGAGGATGTTCTGCAGCTGCTGTACAGACAATACAGTGAGCTGGACAAAATAAAAGGCAAGCTGATGTTCGCTCTTAATGAAGAATACTGCAATAAAAAGAAGGAACTTAAAGAGGGGGATATCCTTGCCATATTTCCGCCTGTCAGCGGCGGTTAATTTATTCGTTATACACAGTAAAAAATGAAAAAGATTATTTTACAGCAGGAACCGGTTGATGTCGCGGCTGTTCTCAATGAGGTCGGAGAAGATAGTGACGGTGCAGTCGCGGTTTTTATCGGCAGGCCGCGGAACAAGTCTCATGACAGCGAAGTAACCCACCTGACTTATGAAATATTCGAATCAATGGCTGAAAAGGAACTGGGCAAAATTGTTGATTACGCATTTTCCAACTGGCCGGTCACGAGTTGTATAGTTATTCACAGATACGGCAGAGTAGAAATAAAAGAACCCAGTATTGTAATTGCCGTTTCATCACCTCACAGAGAAGAAGCTTTTGCTTCAGTCAGATATATAATCGATACGATCAAACAAACTGTACCCATCTGGAAAACGGAATATTTTCCGGATGGTACGAGTAAAGTCTATGATAGAAGCTAAAGATAAAAGAATAGTAATATTAATTGGCGACGGCATGGCAGACTACCCGGTGGATGAGCTAGAGGGGAAAACTCCGCTCGAAACGGCCAATACTCCCAATATGGACAGGATTGCTGCTGAGGGGATACTGGGACTGACCAGAACTGTGCCGGAGGGTATGCATCCGGGCAGCGATGTTGCCAATCTCTCTGCGTTCGGATACGATCCTGAGCTTTATTATACAGGCAGAGCACCTCTTGAAGCCCTTAATATGGATGTGGAACTTGGCCCTGATGATGTCGCGTTCCGCTGCAATCTTGTAACCATTGAAAATAATATAATGGAAGATTTCAGTGCTGATCACATTGATACGGCTTTTACAGAGATAGTTATTAAAGAACTTCAGAAGAGTTTATCTTCCGTGGACATAGAATTGTATCCCGGTGTTTCCTACAGGAATCTGCTTGTATGGAGAAATTATCCGTTTACTTCCATTGCAAAGACTACGCCTCCTCACGATATTCAGTCACAGAATATTAAAGAGTATCTTCCTGCGGGCGAGGGGGCTGATGAACTGATTCGATTGATGAAGGAATCTCAGTTCATTATTAGCAAATCCGATATTATAAAGAATAAGACTTCCGAATTTAAAGGGAAGCCTCAGTCTATTTGGTTATGGGGAGCAGGAAAGAGACCTGCTGTTGATACTCTTCAGGAACGCTTCGGACTTTACGGCTATACAATCTCAGCTGTTGATCTGATACACGGAATCGGAAAAGCCGCAGGGCTTACACCGCTTCCTGTTGAAGGAGCAACAGGTTATATAGACACAAATTATTACGGCAAGGCAGAGGCGCTTCTGAAAGGCATAAAAGACGCTAATTTTGTATTTCTGCATGTCGAAGCTCCTGACGAGTCCGGTCATGAAGGAAGGATTGACTATAAAATAAAGTCTATTGAAGATTTTGACAGTAAAGTGGTTGGCCCTGTACTTGAAGGACTGAGGGAATACGAGGATTATTCAGTCCTTGTAATGCCTGATCACCCTACACCTGTAAAACTGAGAACACATACTTCTGATCCTGTACCTTTCTGTATTTATTCGAATAAGTATATCTCAGGATTCAGGAAAAGTTCTCCGCAGTCCTGCTTTACAGAAAGGTCCGCGTCTGACACCGGCAATTTAGTATCCAAAGCAAGTGATCTGGTCGGGATTTTACAAAATAACGGAATAAAATAAACGGATTAAAAAACTGGCAATAAAAAAAGCATCATTATTTAATGATGCTTTTTTGTATATTAACTAATTATATTTTATACTATTTTACCATTCGTCGTTTTGTTTATCTTTGTATTTTTCACGGACATTGGCTGTAATATCATCAATATAAAAAGTCTGCCATGCCGGATCAATAGTATTTGTTCCGAATTTATACCATGTACCGGGAACGTATAAAATACTGAGTATTCTCATGCTGCGTCTTTTTTCAAGGAACTTGTCAGTCTGATTGATTTCCTCTGTAAGTACTTTTGTAAGCTTGTACCATCCGTGAAAATTCAGTTTGCCGAATGAAAGCCTGTGAGTTCTTCCTTCTCCATCCATCAGGAATAATGATAATTCGCCTGAAAAACGTTTCCCGTATACCCATACGGATATACTTTTACAGTAGTCCTTTATTTCAGGCTGTTTGTCCTTAGGGAATTTAATCTGTATAGCATTGCTTCTGGAACCTCTTAATTTTACCCCAAGATATTTTTTGGAATTATTTACCGGAGCCGGAAACTCGTCTCTGATTGCGACTTTATAAACTTCATCTCTAGCTTTTTGAAAGATGATATCGCTTTCCTGAAACTGTATATTTTCAAAATTTTCCACAACAACTTCGTGATATACGTTACCTTCCGATGTAAGAACCTCTGCATCTGTTTCTGCTGCTTTTTCAGGTTCCTTTGTATCTGTTTTTTCCTGAGTGTAAGCAACTGTACCTATCAGCAATAATACAGCGGCAATTGACATAATCCTTTTCATGTAATAAGTTACCTCCACATTTGATAGTATCCCGAATATATATTAAGCATTTTTGATCACATATATTTTAATTATAATAGCCAATAATTAAAATTGTCAATAAATTTATTTAATATGAACAGGATAAATAATTCTATTATATTATCGTCATTTTGCAGTTAATTCATCAATTCACTCTGTGAATAGCAATATGTTGTAATATTACTATCCGGATCCGTTCCCTGTATGCAGATTCAGATTTAATAAATAAATATACAGTAAAGGGCATGCCGGTGGTATTATGATGCGGAAATATTGTTATTATAATTATATAAGAATACAATTATATGATTTTAAAAAAATATTGATGTATTTTCCTTAGTATTATTATATGTTAGCTCCTGCAGAATAATTTCAATTATTACATTATTATTGATTAACGGGAGACAAGGGAGAAGATACTCAGTTGAGTAATATAAATGAAAAACGATTTGCCGAAAGATACTATATTTCCGAATATATTGATTCTGATTATTTCAGTGAAATTGTAATCGAAATAAATGCGGACAGGGCTTATTATCCGGAAATAGTTGATATCAGTATAAACGGGATTGGATT
Source organism: Spirochaetota bacterium (assembly GCA_016932015.1). Classification (GTDB taxonomy): domain Bacteria; phylum Spirochaetota; class UBA4802; order UBA4802; family JAFGDQ01; genus JAFGDQ01. The sequence continues at coordinate 33,067 of JAFGDQ010000105.1, forward strand.
TTTTTTAAAAGAGACGGATGAAACAGGCAGCCTTGATAATTTTAACAATATGGAGACCTGCTTCCTGAATATGCAGTTTCAGGAGCGGAGTATTTTGACTGAAGGAAAAAGAATATGGAGTATAATTGTTGAAGAACATGGCGGCAGAATATTAAAAGGAGGTTTTTCCTTCAGCGTTATGTCTCCGGATAACAGATTATTACTCGCGGGATTTCTCAAATCTCTAAGAAATAAAAAATAATGAAATTTATTAATCTTAGATCTCCAAATAATATTTATTTATTATTCCTGAATTCATGTCTTGCATTTATAAATAAAAATAAAATATATTTTTTTTTGTTTCTATTTCTGCTTTTTTCCAGAGAATTATATTCCGGCCCGGTTTATTCATTTGACTGGTACTGGGTATTTTATGAAGAGGAGCAGAAAGATAATTACAGTAATTTTACATTCAGGCCTTTTTTCCTGCGCAATATTGAGAACGGTAAAAAAATTTATGAGGCTTCATTACCCCCGGTTGTATACTGGAAGTATGAAAGGCCAGGAAAAAGTGAGTGGAAATCTTTGTTCGGCCTTGTTGGGTCGCTTGATTATACTCATAAAAGCGGAATAAAAGATTACGACTTTGGTATATTTCCGTTTTTATTGTATGGGAATTCTCCGGATCCCCGTGACCGGTATCTGCATATCTGGCCCTTTGGCGGAACTATAAAAGGAAAACTCGCGCAGGATAAAATAACTGCGTACACATTTCCCGGTTTTCTTTTATTCTTTATATTTCCACCGGCATTTCCGCCTACCTGGACTACTATAGCGGTTGCGCTGGCTTCACTTATGCCTGCTTATGTTGAGTATCAGTCAAGGGATTATAAAGCTTTCGGAGTTCTCTGGCCGCTGATTCAGCGGGGTACAAGTCCCGTAAGGGATGATATAAGAATACTGCCTTTTTATGCGCATAATTATAAAAAGGATTATTATGACAATTACTCGGTTTTAATGCTTTTTAATTATCAGCAGCAGTTTTTTAAAGATGATACTGAAAAGACATTTTTTGCTTTTCCGTTTTACGGAAGAAGGTGGAATCAGTCATCAACAAGAGGTTCCGGTACGCTTTTCTGGCCGTTTTTTTCATGGGGGTATGACAAGAAGAGAGGAAATTCCGAATTGAACTTTCCATGGCCTCTTGTACAGATACAGACATGTAGGAAACCGAGGATTAGAAAAAGAATTTTCTTTCCTTTTTACGGAAAATATGAGTATGAAGATACTGAAACGTTTTTTCTTACACCTCTGCATTTCAGTCTGAAAAAGCGCAGAGAGAATTTTGAATCTGAATATTACGTAAATTTATTTATTGTATGGTATTTTAAAAGGGAGTATAAAAATGAACCGAGCCCGATATACGGTTCATCGTGGAGATATTTCAAGATATGGCCGCTGTTCCAGTATGAATATGATGACAGGAATAATCTGTCTTTTAATTTTTTATCATTGCTTCCTTTCAGAGATCCTGAAGGATATGAAAAAATGTATCAGCCTTTCTGGACATTATTCGAATACAGGAGATTTGAAACAGGTGAAAAGAGACTTGGTTTGCTTCTGAGGCTCTATTATCAGCAATGGAGTAACGATTTTTTCAGAGTGAAGGTTCCTCTGCTTTTGTCCTGGGGGTCTCATGACAGTTCATTCAATAACCTGTCGTTTATGGATTACCTGAGTTTATTATGTTATAACAATGATGAGCAGGGAAAGTACCTGGGCTTTCTGTTTTCAATGTTCAGCTACTGTAATGACAGTGACGGAAATTACATCAGGATTTTCTGGATTCCGCTGAATATCGGAGCTGAAAAGAATGCCGCCCGGAATGCACGGAATACAAGCGCCAGGGAAAAGCAAAAAGACGATAATAATACGGACAGTAGTTTAATGAAAGATCATTATTCCATGAGAAAATCTGGCAGAAGAATCAGTAATAATATTACAATGTTTACAATTAGGATATTTTAATATAATATGCAGTATTTTATAAACGCATTTTCTGTAATGGGTAAAAATATCATGGGAATATTGGATATTTCCGGATATACAATAATATTAATCGCGGAGGCTACGTATTACTGCAAGAACGCGTTTGGAAAAACAAGAGAGATTTTCAAGCAGATGTATGTAGCCGGAGTAAAGAGTCTGCTGGTTTGTTCTCTTGTGGCTGTTTTTATAGGCATGATACTTACGCTGCAGGCCGGCCTGGAGCTTATGAGATTCCAGCAGCAGGCGCTTGTGGGCAATCTCGTGATCACAACCATGACAAGAGAAATGGGGCCTCTGATGACGGGAGTAATAATCATCGCGTCAGTCGGCTCGGCAATGGCAGCTGAAATTGGAACAATGACAGTAAGTGAGGAAATTGACGCCCTTGAGATGATGTCAATAAGCCCTGTTAAATTTTTAGTAATGCCCAGGCTGGTCGCGCTTGCGATTATGCTGCCGATTTCAACGATTTACGTAAACGCCCTCGGTACAGTCGGCGGGGCAATTGTCGCTTATTTTCAGCTTAATGTTCCTTTTGATACTTATTACAGCCATGTAGTTGACTCGCTGCGCTTCAAAGCAACCTATGTCGGGCTTTTTAAGGCTCATATTTTCGGCATAGTTATCGCAGGTGTTAGCTGCGCGCAGGGTTTTCGGGCAACCAACGGAGCTCTCGGAGTGGGTAAAGCTACCAGGTCAACAGTTGTTATTTCTTTTCTCATGATACTGATCATAGGTTATTTTGTAACTTCTGTATTTTACGGCAAATAAAAATGATTGAACTTATTAATGTACATAAACAATTCGGCAGCAGAAAAGTCCTTAACGGGGTCAGCATTAAAATAAAACAAGGGGAAACATTTGTTATTATGGGGCAGTCGGGGACGGGAAAAACAGTAACTCTGCGGCATATATCCGGTCTGCTGGACCCTGATTCCGGTGATGTACTTATTGGCGGAGTTAAAATGAATCATGCATCTCACAGGACAAAAGCAAAATTACGTATGAGAATAGGAATGGTTTTTCAGTCCGGAGCCTTGATTAACTGGATGAACGTGAGGGATAATATTTCCCTGCCGCTCAGGGAGCACAGATCATGCCCGCCGGAGGAAATAGACAGAATTGTTGATGAAAAACTGAAAATACTTCAGCTTGAGGACGCCGGGGAAAAAATGCCTGCGGATATTAGCGGAGGTATGAAGAAAAGAGCTTCTCTTGCAAGAGTGCTTGTTCAGAATCCTGATATCATTCTTTACGATGAACCGACTTCAGGGCTTGATCCTGTTATGTCCAGTCTGATAAATGAACTGATTATAAAGACTCAGAAAGAATATAATGTTACATCAATAGTTGTAACACATGATATTCAGAGCGCATACTATATTGCGGACAGGATTGCAATGCTTTATAATGGTGATGTAGTACAGTGTGATGTTCCGGATAAAATTAAAAATACAGACAATCCTGTAGTAAGACAGTTTATTTCAGGAGGACTGCAGGGCCCCATTCAGGTAACTTAGTTGTTGCTTTTCCTCCGGAACGGATTTAGATTTAAACGAATGATAGTAATTGATTATTTAGAATTAAATAAAAAATTTTTTCAGATATTAGATATTATGAATGACAGATAGGATGCTCGGAGAATTGGGAGGATTATGATATGAGTAAGGTAAGAAATGAAATAGCAGTCGGAGTTTTATTTTTCGTTGCTCTTTCTATTCTTGGATATTTTACAATCGTTATGAAAGAGGACCTGTTTGAATCAAAGACATATTATTATATGACAGTTGTTTTTCCGGATATAGAAGGGCTAGGCAAATCAGACAGGGTTAAAATCAACGGCGTTGATTCAGGTATAGTTGAAGAGGTCCGGCTGCTGGAAAGTAATGATGTTCTTGTCAAAATAAAGATGTACAACCGGTTTAATCTTTATGAAAGTTACAAAATAAAAATAAAAAATGAAACAGCTCTCGGCGGGAAATATATAAGCATTGATCCGGGTATCCGTTTTGAAGACGGTATACATTATGCTGCTGTTGAGGATTACGATAATCTTAAAGGGTATAGTTCCGGTGACCTTTTCGGTTCAATTACGGATCTGATCGCCGAGAACAGGGAAAATATTTACAGATCAATCAGGAACCTGAGAGACATTACTTCCAAAATAAACAAGGGTAAGGGTACTATTGGAAAGCTGGTCAATGAAAATAAGGTTCATGATGATGCTGACAATCTGATTACTGAAGTACGGGATACCATTGAGGACAGCCGCGAACAGGCGCCAATCACAAGTTTCATAAGAGCAGCGCTTATGGCATTCTGATGATATAGAAAGAAATATTTTTATTTTCAATAGGGGCAATTAATGAATTGCCCCTATTGAATTGCCTTTACATGATATTTGCAAATAGAGGCGTTTCTAAGTTTTTAAAATCTTGACATTATCCGCATTCATTAAATAACTTATCCCCATTATCAATGCAGTAATATATAATTTACTCATTTTGACTGACTTTTTATTATAGGAGAGAAGAAAAGGACAAATAAAAAAAGGCAAAACGACCGATGAAAGAGGTGA
>JAFGDQ010000106.1 GCA_016932015.1 Spirochaetota bacterium
ATAAAATTCTTCTAATGTCTCTTCCATGTGACTAATAATCCATTATACCTCTTACTTTTCCACCTTATTTCCTGAAGAGCCAAAAAATATAATTTGATTAAAAAACCTCGTATTTTTTGAATTTTTTCATTCCCGCCGCAGTCTAAACTCAGGCTGCCATTTTACGGAAATGACACGCCGGATCAGCAAACCCGGCACTCCGGATGCCTGGTTTGCTGATGAACATACAGGATTTATTAATCTTCTATCCTGTTCTATTCATTTCCGGATAAAATTATCCACTTAGAGCTATAGCGTGCGGATAATTTTTAAAACTGTAATATGAGGTGATTCATTACCAGTCTGCGTAATAATCTGGTAATAGGCTGTATCACCTACTGAAGTAAGTGAAACACTAAAAGAATAACCATTTTTGTTAACACTTTCACCATTCACATAGAAATAAGTTGCAGAAGGGGCAGCAACAGTATAATTTGCCGAACTGCTTGTCTGGGAATGATTTGTTGTTCCCTTATTAACCGGGGTGATCGCACCATAATTAATAAGTGGAGTAACACTTGGTGCAGCGCCTCCGGTGACTGTTAGCGCGAAAGAACCTGTTACTTCAGTGGAACTTTCTCCAAATGCACCGTTATGCTGAGCAGTACCTGTATAAATACGAATATACTGGATGCCTGCAAGGTTAACAGGTTCACCTTCGTTTGCATGTCCGACCGGATAGACTGCCCACGAGATATCAAATGCATCAGCGTAGGTAGTTATACTTGTGTCATAAGGATTATATGTAACGTTCTTACCAACATTGGTAGTCCTGTGAACATCGCAATAACCGAATGTATAATCAGCAGGATCATATTCATTGTCTCCATCGTTTATGCCTGATCCGCCAACTCTTATCATATTTCCTGTAAACTCAAGTACTCTTGCAACTAAAGGACTGGCAGAATATTCTGTTGTACAGTCGATAAACCCTAAAGAAGGAGTATAATTTATTTTTGAAAGATCTCCAAAGGTTGCGTCCTGTACTGTAAAATAGTTGCAATAAAGCGGGTAAAAGCTATGCCTGTGGAAAGGATTTGCGAGAACCCTATAGCTTTCAGAACCTGTATAATATACATCATAAAAATACTGCCCTTGTTCGCCGTATGAATTAGATGGATCATCATCAGAAGCATATGGATTTTCATATCTCAGGCAGTAACCTTTGGTTGTTGCAGATGTATAATACAATGAACCTGCAATATCATACCATTCATATCCGTTGTTGGAGACCTGAACACATCCTGGTTCCGCAAAAGTACTTAATGGATTGCCGCAAAGGACGAAATCAACTCCATACTGATGGTTATCAAGATTGCCTATACCGCTGGTGACAACACCTCCTGACTCAGCATAAGGGCCGTAATCGATCACAAGATATCCACCGAAGTAACCGAGAGAAACACCTGTACCGTTAATATTGTCCGTCATATCCTTAACTGCGTCAGTATCCGAGTCAGTATATATTGTTCCCCAGCCTCCGGAAGGTATATTTTCATTTACAAACTGCCCCGGAGCAGGACAAAATGCGAATACACCTGTGGTTGCTCCCGTACTTCCTCCTGCAGGAGGTTCACAATTCAGATAATAGTAGTGAACAGTTCCATCAGTTGATTCAATTGTAACAGTAGTATAGACACCATCTGCCAGATATACTACGTAATAGTATGTACCTGAATCCTCCTGCCAGAATTGCACATAGGAACCATTATTAGCAGTGACGCTGGTAATTGAAGCACCACCATCAGGAGTGATCTCAAGTGAAAATCTTGACGGATAAAAACCGGCAAGAACTTGAATCTGATCATAATCGTGAGTGGTAGCATTACTACTGCCGCTATCATAATCAAAGTCAATATTATCGTCACTCTGTACTGCAATTTCGAGGATACCGTATTTATCGAGCGATACCGGATATGCGAGTAACCCTGACGTTATCATCAAAATAAACAACATGATAATAAACGCCGAAAATCTGTACATTTTGTTTCTTATGCTTTTAAGCATATTAAACCTCCTGAAAGGGATTATTTTATTGTTCATTGCATTCCCGATTTTATCTTTTAAAACAGATAAAAACAGTATTGCAAAGGACTTCATAATTAAAATGAGCATCGCATTTGTCAGTTTACGAAAATTGTTCCTATTAATGCACAAAACCCCGGCCTGTCATTATTCATGACAGCATCCGGGGTTACCCTTTTTCCTCGAATTTTTTTCTACGGCGCGTTTTATATGCACCGCATTATCATTTTCACAGACAGGTCTTCTGGCTTCCGGATCAGCCTAATAACGGCGCCTTCTCACGCTATTACAGCGCAATGACATTAATACATTCAGAGAAAAACTTCTGAATGTATTTTAGCCGCTTTCGTCCCCGGTTACAGCGACGGGTTCGTCGCACGTGATTTTAACACGTTTCCCGCTGGCTTTTACAGCAGCCTCCGTTTTTTATGGAGGATCTGTGAATTTATGTTATTCAAATATTTTTAAGTTCAATATAACATAATATTATATTTTTAAAAAGTCTCGCACATTTCTGTCCGGACAGAAATAGACCATATTTTTTTGTTTTTTTATTTGATTTTAAATTATATAAAAAGGTTCATATATGTTAAACCAACTGTGAAAGTTTATGTGATTTATTATTTTGATATCTATATTTTGCTGAAATAAATTTTACAATATATTAGCTGAATTTTTACATGTAAATGTACTTGTGTAAAAGGATGAAGCGGATGCTATAAATATCCGGATAGAAGTTTCTATTGAACAAATGATATCAATGATTAAAAACAATGCGAGAAATTCTGTTTTTCTGAATATATTCAGTTTTGAACAAGGATAATGAGGAAAGAACGTTAATAGGAAGAAATAGATACGAAAGTAGGCGTTTAGGAGGCTTCTGTATAATGAAAAAAATTCTATAAAAATATATATCAAAATAAGGCCCTGTACAGGCCTCATTTTAAAAATTTCGTGATAAACAGGCTACTGTTATCTATACATTAAAAAAACATTATTCGATGTATTTACAGGATAATGCTGGAATTAAAAATAACCTGACAACTTGCAGTATTTCGCCTTTCTCATTCTCCGGTCCTGCAAATACGAAAACCCAGATCAAAGTAAGATGACGATGTATAGCCGTAATCTTCATATCCAGCCTGTAATCTTTTTACTGAATTGAGAAAGGAACCTCCGCGTATATAACAATTATAAAGATAATCTGATTGTCCAAATATCAATTCACGCAAATTCCCGCTCATGTCATATATTCCAAGAGCATTGGGGCTTAATACTTTAACCTTATGAACAGTTTTACCGCTGTTATTTTCATTCCATGAAACAAGGTTTGTGCCACTCTCATCAGTATAATCCGCAGTCGCACCGCTGGCATAATCGCCCGGTGTCCAGTAATAACCGTCAGTCAATTCCAGAAGATTCGGATTATTGTCGAAATTAGAAACAAGGTCAATTCTTGCTCCGCTGTCTGTACCTGCCCACCTTGCAGTAAATTCCCATTCCTCATTTACAGGAAGTCTGTACCCTGTTTTTGTACGATCTTCAATGTCCATGATCACTGACGAATGCGGCCAGTCAGTTCCAATACCGGAATACACTATATTGTCACTATTACCGTCCCTCATCTCCGTGAGCCAGTTGCAGAACATAATCGCACCAAACCAGTTTATGCAATCAGCAGCAGGATATTCCTCATAGCCTGAATCAATAGAGAATTTACCGCCAATAAATTTTAACTGGGACCAGCGTATATCAGCGATTGTTCGGCCGCCCCATCTTACATATGCGATATCAACACTGTTATGTTTTCCGGTTTCATCGGTAAGTTTCCCGCTGTCATAAGCCCACTGGAATACTTCAGCAGCCATTGCAAATGTAACTTCAGATTCAGACATGAAAAATCTCTGCGATATTATGCCTGTTGAGGAGTCATCCGTCCCCATTGGGAATACTATGTCTTCTGTTGAGCTGTTCGCGTATACCATTACTGCAGGCTCGTTTCCAATAGCCATGTTCACCTTGTCACCGAATGACGATGCTGTTTCAAAAGTCAGAGTTTCTTCGGGTGTGCCGCTGGAAGATTCACTGAATCCGCTTGATCCTGCGCTGTTCTTTCCTTTAAGCCATACGTAATATTCAATGCCGTTTGTAAGCCCTGTGATGGTATAACCAAGACCGCTTATATCTTCTCCTGCTTGTACCGAGCTTCCGGAATTATTTGTTGTATTATACCAGATTTCATAAGATGCGGCTTCTTCAACAGTGTTCCAGAATACTCCAAGTTCATTATTGCCGGGCACAAGATTCGGCGCGTCAGGCTCAGCGGGAATTGACAGAGCATGCGGAATGCATTTTTCCGACATTTCACTGAATTCGCTTATGCCCCAGTAATTTCTTGCTCTCATCCATATATAGTAATTAAATCCATTCTGAAGTCCTGTTATGGTATAGCTTGTGCCTTTTATATTTTCAGCTGTCTTTTCGGCTGTTCCAATGACTGCCATTTTGCTTGACCATATTTCATATTCTGTCGCACCCTCTACAGGTGCCCAGTATACTGCAAGCTGTTTGTCTCCTTCCACTATTGCTATATAGGCCACCGCGGCCGGATCATCATCCGGAACCTGTGCCATGGCTGAGGACGGTTCGCTAAACCCGCTTATGCCTTCAGAATTTTTTGCTTTCAGCCACACGTAATATGTTGTTCCGTTTGTGAGGCCGGTTATTGTGTAATATGTGTTATATATTTCGCTGCCGCTTTGTTCTGCTTCTGCGCTATCTTCCGATTCCTCCGCATACCAGACTTCATATGAATTAGCATCATCAACAGCATACCATGAAAGGCTGAGTTTGGAGTCTCCGGGCATTATTTCAGCTGCTCCGGGAGCATCAGGGCCGTTTCCTTCTGCTGTGCCGGGATCATCATCTGATCCGCTTCCCCTGCCTCCGCAGCAGGGGAACATGCTGATAGTTAAAATACTGAATAATAATATAAATAATTTCTTCATTGTCTTTCTCCGGATTCCGGCTCTTTAACTTTATAAATTCACAGCACAGAGCCGCACTGCAGTGAATTGAACCTTTATACGGTAAAACTGCGGAAAAATTTCCCGCAGTTTTACCGAGGCAAAAACTCTAAACAAATAAAAATTTACTCGTAAATATAAAAAGCTCCTGCTGATTCATTTACATATGGATCACCAATAAAAACAGATAAACCGGAAAAGGTAAGAATTTGGCCGAATTCACCGTCTTCCCGCTTTTCGGATGCATGAAGTATATCCTGCTCTTCCCAGTGTCCGCTCGTCAGTTTGTAAACATAGACCGCGCTTGCGTCTTCAACAGGATTTCCTTCTCCTCCGTCTTCACCCTTTGCAGCGATAAATGCGTAATCCCCGTTTACAGATACTGCTGAGCCGAAAGTATCATCTGTTTCCCCGTTTGAAGAATAGAGAGTCTGTGCTTCAGACCAGGCATCATTTTCAAGCTTGAATACATACACAGCTCCAGTACCAGGCGACGTCTCATCACTCCCTTCTTCTGCAGTTGTCGCGCCTATAAACATGTAATTTCCATTTATTGAAACAGAATAGCCGAAATTATCCATGCAATAACCGTCCGAAGCTCTGATAACCTGCTCCTCTTCCCATACATCGCCGTTTAATTTGAACAGGTAAACTGCTCCGTTTACCATATCATCCGGAAATACAATTGTAGGATCCGAAAGAAGCTTCTTATGTCTTTGAGTCACTCCAAATGCGGCATAGTCACCGTATACGGACATTATCATACCAAAGTGATCACCTGCAGTCATATCATCTGCATTAACGTGAAGTATCTGTGTTTCATTTTCATTCCATGTACCGTCTGCGTTTTGCTTAAATACATACACAGCGCCTGCATTAGAAATAGTATTATCTCCGCCGTCTTCACCTCTGGCTCCGACAAAAACATAATTGCCGGTGATTGCCACATTTCTTTCTCCGAAAAGATCTTCATGCTCTCCGTCAGATGCCAGAAGCATCTGTTTCTGCTCCCAGGTTCCGCTTTCATTACGTTCAAAAATAAATGCCGTTCCCAAATAATCGTTTGATATCATTAAAGGCGGATCATCGTCATTATATATTGTAACTCCATAATCTGCGCCTATGACAGCACAGTCACCGTCTATGGCAATACTCCGTCCAAATTGATTAACCCACTTGGATATATTTTCGTCACCAGTTTCCAGTTTCCAGGTTGTACGTATTACCTGTGTCTGCTCCCATGTTCCGCTTGAGTTGCGTTCAAAAGCATATACTGCTCCATCGGCAAAATTATTAACATCGTCATAAGCTTTTGATACAGATACAAGCGCATAATTTCCGCTTACTGCTATTTTATTACCTAATTTGTCGCTTGTTTCCAGACCGGGTACATTTTCATAGTTAAATGTCTGTGATATTGTTCCGCCGAATTCATATTCACGAATGCTTACGCTTACAATATAAACAGCAGTTGATCCGTCCTCAGCAGTAACAGTGTACTCAACATCGTCTGAAAAATCATTTGCTGTTGTTCCGCTTACCTGTGCAGTACTGCCTACAGAAACTAAAACACCTGTTGTTGTAAAGCTCGAAACCAGTGCTTTAACATCAGTCCCGTTTGGCACTGAAGCAGTTACAGCGCTTCCGTTAACAGTACCTGTAACGTCAGCTTCAAGATCGCTGTTAGCTGCTGCTGTAAAAGAAAATAATGTGATCGCTTTTGCGCTGGACAGCTCAGGGGCATCATCCGAACTGCTGTCATCACTTGAACATCCAGCAAAACATAGGCCTGCTGCCAGAAAAAGAGCTATTACTGCGTTTAGTTTAAAATTTCTCATTTTTAAACTCCTCCTTAACATTTTTTTTATATTTTTAATTCGCAACTGAATTCCAGTGTTACGAAAATTTAAGCCTATTAATGCAATGTGCATTAATGCACAAAACCCCGGCCCGTCATTTTCATGACAGTATCCGGGGTTACCCTTTTTCCTCGAATTTTATGTTACGGTGTTCTTATAGCATGCGGATTAATGGGAACATTTACAAATAATCTTTAAATGGCGGGGGTAAGCCCCGCCCCTACAAACAAATATTTAAACATCGAATAAGCGATGATATTTAATGTAGGGGCAGGCCTTGCGCCTGCCCTAATGATTCATTATGTTATTCTTCAGGAGTCCCTTAATCCAAGCGCATTGTACGCACCGCATTATCACTTCCACAAACAGGTCTTCTGGCTTCCGGATCATCCTACTGGCTGCGCCTTCTCACGCTTATACAGCGCAATGACATTAATGTTTAAATCCTGAAGAATCAAAACATTTTGGCAGTTTTCGTCCCCGGCTACAGCGACGGGTTCGTCGCACACGCTTCTACGTGTTTCCCGCTGGTCTTTCACCACCTCCGTTTATAGAGGATCTGTGAAGTGATTTGATTTACTTTTTAATTATCAATAAAAAACTTTATTTTTATAAAAAAATAATAACCGCACTAAAATATTTGTCTCGCATATTTCTGTCCGGACAGTTCTGTGCCATGTTTTTTTGCGTTCTTTTGAATTTTTTTGGGGAATATCATCGATATATACATTTTCATGATATTTTTTTTTAGGACTATTATTTATTTAAATTTCTATAAAATTGATTAAAGCAGGCACTATTTTCACATCCGGATGATATTCTATCTGCGGCATATTGCAGCAGAGCCGTATTTGCACGGCTTATCATGATCAGTCGTTTTCTGATAACAATTTATCAATATCCGTTTCTTCCGCGCAGGCCCGTAAAATCCCGGATAAAAAATCTGTTTTCATTTCTTCCAATACCTCATCCTGATATATTCTTCTCCATTCATATAAGAGTTTTACGGAAATTCCGGTTTTATACGCAATTTCTATATATTTTCCTGATGCTTCCAGTACCTTTCTTACCGCATCTTTTTTAAATTCCGGTGAATAATCCTGCATATTATCTCCCTGAATACATATCCATTAAATTTAAGCATAAACTTTATCTGCTATAGAACCCACTCTTTAATTTTTATGAATTATCCTCACCCGGAAATTTTTATTACAGCCGGATACTAACTACCGTTTGGAGAGAGATAACCGGGTGAGGATAATCTTGTCTTAAAATGGGAAATATGGTTGAAGAAGTAAAAATCCTTATTCCACTGACCTGAGCGTAAGGTTATCAAGTGCGAAATATGCCGGCGTATTTATACCGTAATTTTCATCAGCATCCGAAGAATCAATACTGAAAGTAAGCTTTGCTACAGTTCCAAGAGAACTCAAATCAACCCATGTCCATGTTGTAACCATGTAGTCAAAATCATTGTTCGCGAACCTGTAATCAGCAAGATAAAATTCAACAACACCGGTTGAATCTCCGGCAGAATCAAATCCTTCAACAACAAGAATGAACCAGTCCGCGTCATCTCCTGTATCTCCTCCGAAAGGTTTGGCAAACTGGTCTCCATGAACAAGGGATGCGATAGTGTAAGTTGTGTTGGTTACATGAAATCCTTCAGGTATGTAATTTGCCCTGTCAGTAAAAGTCACTTCCTGGGGAATCGGATCATAAGTATAGGTTTCATAATCAAGCATTATATAACATATTCCAAAATTTGAAGAGCTGTTCGCTCCGCTTTCGCCAAATACACAGAACTGGTACAAAGGCCCCCAGTGTTCATCGTTAGTGTCAGTCATGTTTGAATACGCGAAACCGTCCCAGTAAAAATCCACGCCATCTACATACCCCTGACCTTCTCCCATATATTCCCACGAATTTTCAAATATTGCCACCTTGCTTGTAAAGCTTACGCTGTCTTCATCACCTGCCCAGTAGGAATCCGGTTCAAGACTCAATTCTTCAAAAGTAATAATAGACCCTTCAAAAACCGTTACTGTATAAACGCCTGTTGTACCGTCTATTTTGGTAACCGTATACTCCAGGTCAGAGGTAAAATCATTAGCCGTTACTCCGCTTTCCTGAACAACTCCGTCTATTGTAACGGATTCACCGTTTGTTTTAAATGTCGCGATCAGTGAACTCGTATCCGTGTCAAGAGGAACAGCGACTCTTATTCTGGTGCCGGAAATTGCACCTGCGGCATCAGTGTCAAGAGCCTCATTTCTAGCTGCTTCAAATACAAAAGATATAATTTCCTTTCCAGGTTCTGTTGTGTCATTGCTTCCGCTGTCATCCGAACAGCCCGGAAAGCATATTAATGCAGCAAAAATAAGTATAAATATTATTTGAATATTTCTGTTGTTTCTTTTCATTTTAACCCTCACAAAAATATTTTTTTATACAATTCCGGTAATTTAAAAATGCGGTATTTTTAATAAAATATAAAATAATAGTAACACTGCTGAAATATCTGTCTCGCATATATCTGTCCGGACAGTTCTGTGCCATGTTTTTTTGCAGGCACGTAATATTAAATTTGTATTTTATACTTTTTAGAATTGATTTCAGGAAAGATTCTGATATCCGGAACAAATTGCCTGCTTATTAAAAAACACTAATCTTTTTTTCTCTTGTATGACCGTCTTCTGTCATTATATGCCGCTCTTTTTTTATTATTAAGACAGTCAATCATTTTAATAATAAGAATATCCGTTTCCAGAGCCTTTTTAAAAACTTCATGAAAATCATCTTTATTTATATTACCCACATCGAGAGAAATATACAGGCAGGTTTTAAGTTCCCCTATAAATCCCTTGGCTACGGATAAAAATTTAATAAATTCATTATACTTTTCCCTTTCAAATCCGACCGCAATATTGGTCATAATTGAAATAGACATGCGCCTTAGCTGGTCTTTTAATGCGGAATCAGATTTAAAGTCTTTCGTTTCAGTAATTTTATATATTGCATTAACCAGCTCCCTGCCTTTTTGCCAGGCTTCAACATCCTCAAAAGTTATAATTTCTTTACTTAAAACAGTTTTGTATGTCATAATTATTTTTTAAACTCGCTTGGTGCCTTGCCTGTAAATTTAAGAAATCCTTTATTGAATGAACGCAGGTTGTCATATCCAACCTCAAAAGCAATATCGATAATTCTTTTTTTATTGTTTCTATTAATTATTTCTATAGCTTTTTTAATTCTCAATTCATTAACATAATCGGAAATTTTTTTCCCTGTGTGTTTTTTAAACATCCTTCCGAAATGATCAGGACTCATTTCGACTGCGGCAGCTAGACCTTCACGCGTTACATTCTGTCCGTAATTATTTTCAAGATATTCAAGTGTCTTATCTATCGCAAATCTGGTATTCTCGGTTACTTTTTTTTCACCTAGCAAGGATGATGTATAATTTCTGTATAGTTCTACAAGCTTGGCAAGAGAAGCAATCCTCGCGAGTAATTCTTCAGGATGAAACGGTTTAACAAGATAGTCATTGGCCCCGAGTGAGAAGCTTTTAATTTTGCTGCTGAAGTCCGAACGTGCTGTCAGCATCAATACCGGTACCCATGAATATTTTTTTACTGACCTGAACCTTGTTAGAAACTCAATACCGTCCATTTCCGGCATCATAATATCTGCAATTACAATATCGACAGGATTTTCATCTACAACTTTCACACCTTCCCGTCCATTATACGCAAATAAAATATTATATTCCTTATTCATAAGTCTGTATAGGAAATCACACATATCCTTGTTATCTTCTACAATGAGAACATTATACTTTTTCTGACCAGGCTCATGAAAATTAGATAAACCGGAGTGAGTATTAGCAACACGTATATCTGATTCGTCTGTACTGCCGGAAATTTTTTTAACCACTACTTTTGTATTCAAACTTAATTCTTTTTGTTTTGGCAGTCGTACTGTAAAGACTGTACCTTCTTCCGGTATACTTGAAACGGAAATGGTTCCGTTATGAAGCTCAATAATTTCTTTTGTAAGTGCAAGGCCTATGCCTGTTCCACTATGCACTTTTGTCAAAGATGAATCAGCCTGATAAAATCTTTCGAATATAAAATCCTGTGATTCAAATGGAATACCTGTTCCTGTATCTTCAACTGTTATAATTTTTTCATACTCACTTTCATAAAAGCTTACCAGTATTTTACCTCCGGCCGGCGTAAATTTAACAGCATTTGATAATAGATTATATATAGCCTTTTCAAAAAAACGCATGTCAATATTTACAGTCATCCCGAAAGAATCACTAATAAGTTCACATGTTAAGTCTTTTGCTGTTACTACAGGTTCAAGATTTGATATAATTGATTCAAGAAAATCATGTACATCCGTATTAACAATAATAAGTTCAAGTTTTTTTGATTCTATTTTTGAAATATCGAGGAAATTACTTATAAGTTCAAACAATGAATTGGAATTACGGTCAATAGAATCCAGTATTTCAGACGAACGGTTAAGAGTTTCACCAAAACATCCGCTTCTTATTGCTTCAATCTGTGACTTGATAAGTGTAAGCGGAGTACGCAGTTCATGAGTTACATTGGCAATAAACTCCGTTCTGCTTTTATTAAACTCTATAAGTTTTTCATTAGCATCAATAAGTTCCAGTGTCCGTTCCTGCACCTTGCGTTCAAAAGAATAACGCTCATCACGAAGTTCCTCAGAAAGGCGATGCATTTCATAAAGATGTTTGTTGGAAATTTCTATTTCATTTTTAATTTCACTGGTGAGAATTTTTTTATAATTAATACGGCTTTTAAATTCATTAAATAACCGTTTTAAATAATTCAAATTGCTGAACTCAATATCTATAACGCAGTAAGGAGCATTAAAGATTTCTCCTTTTTTAAAAAAATGATGCCCCTCATAATAAAAATCATCTATGACTTCTACAGCATTCGGCTTATTCACACTTTCTTCAGTCCTGTCCAGAAATATTTCACTGTTTTTAAATTTAAATAATTTCAGTTCAACGTGTTTCGCGACTTTCTGTGAATTAATATAAATAAATTTTCCGTCATCCCTGTATTCAAATCCGTACTTGCCGTAAATTCCCTTAACAATCCTCTCAAGTTTTTTTTCGCATATTAAGTGATTTGCTGATACTGTATCAATATTTATCTGTTTAAGGAATCCGGTAAGCATGCCTTCAAAAATACGGCATTCATGGCCAAGTGTGACGTTTTTCGTATATGGATAGTAATTAAATTTAATATAATACTTGTTCCTGCTGTAGGGAATAAGTTCAGGGTAAGTTGTATTATCAAATAAGCCTGTTATTTTTTCAGCATGCTTAATTATTGATTTGAAAGTCAAAAGTGAAAATAATGTTGTGAAAATATTTTTCTCAAATTTTGTGAATCTGAATCCAACGTGTTTAAATAATCTGAAATTGATGTACGCGTTATAATTTCTGAAAACATTTGAATTTAACTTCTTAAAATCACTGCCGAAAATCCAGCCTTTTGAAGTAAAAGGATTCAGATTTTCTGAAGACACAGATAATCCTTCCAGCAATTTTTCAACCGGAACATCAAGTACATTCACATAATGATTATAAGCGTGAAATATTATTTCATTTCTTGATACCGGTATCTTTTGAAGATCAGCGTCACTTAGATCTTCCTGATACATTAATTGTTTCCAGTCTATTGAGCTCATTTATTCTTTAATTAGTATCTGAATAATTAAAAAATTTAAATTCTGCAAATCCGGCTTTTTACAGCACGGCTGTGAAAAAAATAATATTTTTTAAATTCGTCTTTAGAGTAATCTGTAAAAAATATCATTATTCACATTTATTAGTCTGTCTGATCTTTTACATGGCATGTTCCCATTCAAGTTTGTCAAAATACCTGAGCTTATGATCAGGATACATTTCGGGATGAAGAATCGCTGCAACGTCCTCCACTATCTCATCAACCTTGTCAAGAGACTGCCAGTACCATGGCTGATAGCACCACACCTTCCCTTCCTTAATTGATTTAAATTCCTTAAGCACTATGGAATGAGTTAAAAGCTTATCTATTGAGTTTGTACCATGCTGTTTGGTAGTAGGAGAAATAAATATATCAGCTTCCTTTCCTCTCAGGTAAAACTCTTCCATGGATGTATTAAAATCACCCGCGCTCTTGTTATCACTGAAAACATATTTACCGCCAGTCATGTCAATAAGCCTGCTTACAAAAGAATCCCCTCCTGCAAAATAGGCCTTTTTCATGTAAACCGTACCCCACATAACGTCAGGTTTTTTAGTTACACCTGACATTTGCGTCTTTATATTGAGTATGTTTTTTTCAATTCTCCTGAAGAGCTCATTAGCTTCTTTCTCTTTATCATAAAACGCGGCAATAAACTTGATCCATTCCGCCTGGCCAAGCGGATGCTTTTCAAGAAAATCATGAAAAACTGCAACCGGTATGTCCATTTCATCAAGTTTGGAAAACATTTTAAAATTATCATTATTTGACATCAGCACAAGGTCAGGCTGAATACTGAACAGTATTTCATAATTTAATGAAGCAGCATCAGTACCCACATTCTTAATACTGCCATTATCAAGCCCTTTCACTACGCCGTCAATATACCAGTATTTTTTTTCAATGTTTACACCTATTGTCTTGTCTGTTTCATCAAGCGCGTTTATTAAAGCTGATGCCGGCGTAGTACATGAAATGGTTTTCTTTGACGGTATTTTAAAATTCCTGCTGTTCTTAGCTTCCGGTTCATTTCGGGAAAGATGAAGTTCTCTTTTGTCGCCGTCCGTAATAAGTTTGTCTCCGTTGCCGGTGTATTTCATACCAAAACCAACCGCATATTTTACTCCGGGATTTTCAGGGATATTATTTTTTTTACACCCCGTACAAAGTTGGATTATAAAAAATGTCAATACACATATAGAGATAGAATAAAGCTGAGAATACTTTTTAAAAATATTATTATTCAACATGATTCAGTCCTGTTTATTTTAATTATTAGTTATCATTATTTGCGTTTTTAAAATTTGTTTCAAAAAATTGTTATACCAGTTACAAAAATAAAATTCGGGAATTAATAAAAAATCCCCATACCTTTACCGGCATGGGGATTCCCCTTTTTTTATCCGCATGACTTTATACCACTATTCTTTACTACGAAGAAAAAGTGACAATACTCAGGCAGGTCTTCTGACTTCCGGATCATTCTACTAACCGCGCCTTCCCGACAGTCTTGTGACTGCTAGTGGCATTAATACTTAAATCCCTTTGGGATTTAAGTATTTTAGAAGTTTCAAATTTTCAATTTGAAACTTCATGAACTTTATCCCTTCGGATTAAAAGTATTTGCGGTGTTCGTCCCCGGTTACAGCGGCGGGTCCGTACCCGTTTTTCACGGATTTCCCTTTTACTTCCGTATTCTGCATAATGAAATCATTAAAGCATTACGGAACCTGAGCAAAAAATTATTTTAATATGCTGTTATCAAATTTTTACATCTAATTTATAAGTATGCATTAATAATTTTATAGAATTTTGTCAATATTTTTAACTTACAAATACAGAATCTCATTCTTAATTGACAAACAATTGATTTGAATATATTTTTTGTTCAGAAGAACAATAAAATGAAAAATTTACTAAAATCCGCCTACATAATCATTAGTCTTTTTTTACTTTCAGGCTGCGCCTCTGTCATCTCAAGCGATATAAGTGAAAAAGCTGACTATTCTATATCGTTTAAGGATCTGTTAAAAAATCCGGTTAAATTTAAAGGCAGAACTTTTATACTTGCCGGTGAAATTATTGAAACCAATGTAAAGAAAAATCGTACAACCATGATTGAAATTTATCACAGGCCGCTTGGAGTAAATGATAAACCCGATCTTAAGTCAGCATCTGAAGGAAGATTTCTGATTCAGTCAGACAAATATCTTGATCCTTACATTTTTTCAAAAGGCAAAAAGATTACAGTCGGAGGCAGTATCACAGGCGGAATTTTCAGGCAAATTGGAGAAATGAATTATTTTTATCCTGTTATACAGTCTAAAGAAATCTATTTATGGAAAGAATCACGTGATTATGATGTTATAATTTTTCATGACCCATGGCCTGGATACTATTATTATCCTCCAAGAAGAAGACGTATTTATATTCATACTCCGCCTTTTAAAAAATTGAATAGGCAGCATAATAAAATAATCAATAGAAATAAAAACATCAGCCAGGACAGTACTGATAAAATTTAGAATTATCATGAAGAAAAGTTACTTCTGATAACCGTCCGACTTACATCCGTTCTGTTATATACAAGTACATTCTGTTTGTTCCGAAAGTTTTATAATTTCATCTCTTAATATTTCCACTGTTTTAATTTCCGCGCATTTTTCCGGTTTTATTTTGATATTAAAAGCAACCTGAATATTATTCAGCAGCATGTTCTTTTTTGAAATAGCTCCGCCCGCGTTTGTACAGGTAAAAGATCCGGGAGCAAACATATAATTGCCGCCTGTAAGTCTCAGTATATGTCTTGCGCTCAACTTTCCGAGATTCAGAAATCTGGTTTCAGTACATCCAGTCTCGAAAAGCAGAAACCTTCTGAGTATATATTCATATAAATGATGATACATTTCTTCACTATTATGCTCGCTGCACGCAACAACCGCCTTATTCAGGGCTTCAGATGCTTTCAAGGTTTCAAATTTTAGCATTGTAATGAAATCTTCTTTTGTTAATTCTTCAGTCATAACGCTGTAATATCCTTTTAAAATATTTTAAAAGATGACAGGCAGGGAGTGCACCTCCCCGCCTGTCAAGGAGTAATAATAAATGGTAAAAATAATAATCAGGAAGTGACCACTTCCAGTTTAAGCATTTTTCCAAGTTTCACAAGCTGATCCATGTAGTCACCGTATACCAGAGGATGGTGATTACCGAAAAAGCTTATCTTTTCAAAAAAGTCTTTTGAATCATTTACCTGAAAAATAACTCCTTCGCTGCAGTTTTTATCCCTGTAACCTATTCCGCCTACTATTGTTCCACTTGAAACAAAAAGTTTAGAGCAGGTCGGATCAAAGCGGCACATTGTGATTTTTTGCCCTTTATCCTGAGAGAAATCGTATCTGACAGTAGCGCCCCACCCGCTATGCGCAAAAGACTGCAGGCCGTATGGAGAGGGGTCTTTATCAAAGCCCCTGAGTTTTCGGTTAGGTACAGCATGAAAAGTAAAAACAAGATTCTCCATACCCTCAAGGTCTTTTTCAAGAGCAAAAACCCCTTCTGAGTTCAGCAGCCCGAGACCATGTTCCGTCATAAGCTGCATAGAGCCTGTCCTGATCGGATTCGGTATGGTATTGCCCATATAGGGAGCGGATTTTGCGGTATTCATCAGAATTATCATTGAGAAAAGAGCGCACATATCATATTCGCACGCTGACGGTATCCCTTTTTCATTGTTTAATGAATGATTCAGACAGAATGTAAATCTTTCTTCATTAAATCTTCTGGAGGCGCAAATATCAAAGCACGGTGCGGTAAAAGCGTTACACCCCATTTTTTCCATTAGTTTATAAATCAGATAATGGGCTCTCATTGAAGGATAAATATTTTCACGCTTCATATGATTTTCGGCAGCATTCCTAATCAGATCATCGACCATTTTATTGATTTCTTTTTCATCTTTATCAGTTATATTTGACTCATGTTTTCCCGGAGTTGTCGGATTAGAATCATCCGGGACATTATGGGTTTGGTCCATAAACTCATGAATATTAACATATCTGAAACGAGTACCGAGTTTTAAACTTACATCATTAAGACATAAAAATGAATCATAAATTCCGGGAGCATTGTTTGAATTGATCCTGGTAAACGCGAGAATTTTTGTTTCAGCAAGCGCTTTCTTTACTCTCATAAGCTTCATTGTTTCAACAGCTTCATCCATAGTCTCGCAAGGAAAAGCGTCAAGGCCCCTCGCGGTCAGTCCCGCTGTAGTCGTTGTATTAAGGCAGAATCCGAGTACAATCATGGGCTTCTTAAATTTAACAGCAAATTCAATTACAAAATCACCAACTCCCGGAGCCTGAATCAGAAAAGCATCAACATTCGAAATATCTTCCGCCATAGTATTAACCATATCTTCTTCAATGATGAAGCTTTCATTCCATGAAATATGTTTCGGCTCTAGAATATTGAAATATTCCGCTGACAAAGATTCTTTTACGCTTTTAACGAACGCCTTGTACATTTCATTATATGACTTTACATCAAAATCATGTTCAAGCTGTTCGCCTTTTCTGAAGCGACATGGCCCTTCAAAAACATATTCATGTATCAGGTCTACCAGCACTGGCCTGACATTTAATTTTACATCGATACTTTTTTGAATATTAAAACTCATAAAAATCGCCTCCTCATATTGAGCAGAAATTTATATTATTTAAATAATAATATTCAAGATCACTATTTAATGTTATAATATTTTGTAATGCATTTTCGAGGGGTTATTATCAAACAGAGAGCAGGCTGGATTTTAAACAGATAAAGAATATATACTGGTAATAAAAAATATTTTCTTTGTATTTCCATTTATTATAGAAACCTGTCCCGACCCTCGGGGACATCACGGCATAAAGAGTATCTGACTTATCCGCAGGTTTTATCTGCGAAATTACAGTTGCGGGCCAGTGCGGGATTTTCACCCGGCTTCCTCTTTTAATTGCTTATTACATTTACCTCCAGAATATAAAAAAATCAAGAGCGTCAGAGTGCCAGGGGTTTGGTTGGTAGGACCCTGACGCCCTTGTATTACTAGAAAATCTTATCCATTATGGGAACAAATATAGTGATAAGACCTGAACCTGATTAAAAAAAATAATACCTGTCATGCACATATTTTAACTCATTCATTATGTTCAGTTTATTAAATTAACATCCGGCTTATATAACTGATTGAAATATTTTTAAAACAGATAATATGCAGGAATAATCACCCGGGAATTCTATGGAGTTTATATTACGCGGTCAAAATACAGGACGCCTTAAAAACAAAAAACACGTCCTGAGGCGTGTTTTAAATTATAGTAGGTTCATCTGATGTACTATAATCTATCCCAATCCCCGAGGATATTCTGCTTTAAAGAGTATCTGACTTATCCGCAGGTTTTACCTGCGAAATTACAGTTGCGGGCCAGTGCGGGATTTTCACCCGGCTTCCTCTTTTAAGAAAAATTAAAACAGCTAATTTTTACAAATATATTTCACTTAATATCAAGATACATTTAAGTCAAGAAAATATTTAATATTTTAAAAAAATTAATTGAATTTTACTGATAACAAAAAAAGTCAGAAATATATTATACCTTTTCCATATCGGGGAACAGCCATATTAAATATTCGACATGTTTTCAAGTTACCGAGTCCGAAAGACAATAGATTCCGTGATCAGGGTCTGTAAATATTCTGGCATTAATTTTAAATACATTCTGTAAAATATTCTCAGTAAGAATTTCCTGCGGAGTTCCTGAAGTGTATTTGCAGCCTTTATCCAGTACTACTATTTCATGAGAAAACCTCGAAGCATGATTGATATCATGAAGTACCATAAGAATTGTTTTCCCCATAGATTCATTCAGCTTTCTTATAAGGCCCAGAACTCTAAGCTGATGATTGATATCGAGAAAAGTCGTAGGTTCGTCAAGAATTACAAGATCTGTTTCCTGTGCAATTGCCATAGCGATCCTTGTCATCTGAAACTCTCCGCCTGAAAGGCTGCTTATTGTCCTGTCTTTGTAATCCTGCAATCCTACTGATTCTATTGCCCAGTTAACTTTTTCATGATCCTCTTTTTTCATTCTCCCGCCGAAACCAAGGTGTGGGAATCTCCCGCATGCCACTATATCCTTAACCAGAAATCCAGGATAAGCAGCCAATACCTGAGGCATATAAGTAAGCTCTCTTGCAAGTGCTTTCGGCCTTATCTCTGACACAGGTTTCCCGTTAAGAAATATCTTTCCGTCAGTATTTTTGATATTACCGGAGATAGCCCTTAAAAGTGTTGATTTGCCTGAACCGTTAGGCCCAATGATCGCTGTTATATCGCCTTTCTTAACTGTTAAGCTGATTTCATTTATTATCATTTCACGGCCGTAACCTGCCGATAGTGTGTCACATTGAAGATGCACTTTTCCTCCTTAACAGATAAAGGAAAAAAGGCCCGCCCAAAGCTGCCATTATTACTCCTACAGGAAGCTCAACCGGATCAAGTATCATTCTCGCAAGAGTATCGCAGGTAACAATAAGCCCGGAACCTAAGAGGGCTGAAACGGGAAACAGGTATCTGTGGTCCGGCCCTACAAAAATACGAGCAAGATGAGGCACAATAAGTCCTGCAAATCCAAGCAATCCTACTATACTTACTGACGCTGCTGCAAGAACTGAAGATATCGCAATGAAGATGACGCGGGTAAGTTCAACGTTCAGTCCCAGACTTCTTGCTGTTTCATCTCCCATCATAAGTATATTGAGTCTGCCTGATGAAAGAAAAGCGAGTAATGTTCCTGCAAAAGCATATGGTGCCAGCACAAATGCGTGATCCCAGGATCTTGCAGCAAGTCCTCCAACCATGAATCCGATAACGCTGTGTACTCTGTCAGGAAAAAAAATCATCATTGACTGTATGCCTGCTCCAAGAAAGGCTGAGACTCCCACACCGGTAAGGATAAGTCTGTGAGGATCCGCGCCACCGCGCCAGGCGATCAGATATATTACTACTGTTGTTGCCATTGCTCCGAGAAAAGCAAAAGGAATAAGCAGGTCGGAGAATGCGGGAAATATTATCAGAAGCAGAATGCCGGCGAATCCTGCACCGGATGATACCCCTATTATGTTAGGGCTGGCAAGAGGATTACGCATTATGCCTTGAAGTATAGCGCCTGATACCGCAAGTGACATACCCACAAGAAAAGCAACAATTGTACGTGGGAGCCTTATGTTCCATATTATCTGATAGTCAAGTTTTGAAGCCTCGCCTGTCATAACTTTTATAATATTACCCGGACTTACTTTGACAGATCCAGTATAAAGACTCAATGCAACAGACCCGAGAGCAAAGGCAAAAAATATAATTATCAGAATTGATTTCTTTTTGAAATATTTATCTTTTATATTCATCATACATTCTGCATTTGATTATTTAACACACTTTTCTGAAAAAACAGAAGGATAAAGAATTGAGGCAAGATAATAAAATGCTTCCGGGTAGGAGGCATTAGGTTTATACATGAACAATTCTTTTGGAAGAAAATAGATTCTGCTGTTCTTTACAGCATCAATGCCTGCAAAAGCCCTGTTTGATCTGATAAAATCAGTCAGCCTTTCTTTAACTTTATCAAATTCGCCCATTGTTTTTACAAGCATTATGCCCGGATTAAGCCTTGTAATTTGCTCAATACTGAACTCAACCCTTGTAGAACCTCTTACAGGCGATTCATTTATTACGTTTCTTCCTTTAACCATTGAAAGAATCCTGCCAGTATCACCGGCAGGAAGTTCACAGGTAATATTACTGGCTGTAGCAAAGGTTATCATTACAAGAGGATTTCCTTTTTCCGGGCACTTGTCTATTATGCTCTGTACTTTTTTCCTGATACTGTTTATCTTTAATGTCCCATCACGATTACTGTTTAGGCGAAAAAATAAATCCGATATAAACAGAAAATCATCATAATGCTGGTAACGCAAAATAATATAGGGAATGCCTGCTTTTTTAAAAAAATCGAGCATTTTTCTGTGATTTTTCATACCTTTGTAAAGAACAATAAAATCAGGATTCAGGGAAAATATTTTCTCAAGGTTTGGCGTTCCGACTGCCCCGACTGTTTGAATACAGCGGGCTTTATCTGGTATACTTATATCTCCATCCACCCGTCCGACGGCTGTTCCTCCTGTGTAATACCATAAATCAAGAAGAGAGTTGAAAAGAAAAACAGGTCTTTCAGGGTTCTTTTTTACTGTAACAATACTGCCTTCATCATCTCTGTAAGTTACTGAATCAGATTTTTCAGCAATAATTTCAGGTTTTAATTCATCAGATGACTTATCTTTAGAGCACCCGAAAACAAAAAAAGCTATAAGTAAAAACAGTAGGGTAAAACCGGTTTTTATATTCATAATAATTACCTTGCTGTAAGCAGCATCGGCTGCCGTATTAACAACAGCCGAATAAGCATTAATACCGAAAAAGTGTGTCAAAAAATAGCCTTCACACCTGCCTTGTAATTTCTTTCAGGTAAATATTTTTCGGACACGTATTCTTCAACATTTGTGATATTATATATACCACCGTAAACCTGATAGTTTTTTGTAATGTAAATTCCCGCATTGGCATCAAGATAATTTACCTTGTCTCTTTTTTCATCATCACCTATTTCAGCCTCTCCAAGTAACTGATGACTAAGATTAATTGTAAGCCTTTCGAAAAGAGCCAGATTCAGATTTGTTTTGATCTCATATTTATTAATATCCTCAAGTTTTTTTCCATCAGCATCTTCGTATTTAGTATAATAAATGAAGTCTGATGAAAACCTGGCGTACACTGGAAGCTTAAACTTATTTAAAAAGTTGCCTAACTTCAAGGTTACTCCCCCGTCAATTGACTGTGTTTCGGATTCTCCGCCCAGGTTAACATATCTTTCATCATAATCACCAACAGTATAATCTTCAGAATCAATTTTGTCAGTATACTTTACGACCCTGTAACCAATATTGAAATCAGCAATATTGAAGGACATATCTACACCGCCTTCATAGCTTGTACTGATTTCAGGTTCAAGATCAGGATTAGGAGCATAATTTTTTGACACTTCATATCCAAGTAGCTCAAATGAAGTAGGAATTCTCATTCCCTGCCCATAATGAGCTCTGATTTTTATAAAATCATAAGGGCTAAAAGCAATTCCGGCTCTTGGGGAGAGATGGCTAAAATCCTTGTTTCCGCCTTCATACATTGCCTTATTATCTGCGTCCATATCATCATAATTTGACGGCTTTTTCTTTTTCATTGTATAATGATCATATCTTACACCTGCTACAATATTAATCATATCATTAAAAAGGCTCATACTGTCCTGAATATATGGACTATGAGTCGTCTGCACTGTTCCAGGCTTTTCAGAAATTGCATAGGAATCCGTATAATTCCACTTGGCTGATTCCCGGATATAATTCTCAAATGTATAGCCTGCAATAATTATATTTTTCATTGCAGAAGAATTGAAAGGCAGATTATATGATGTATTAGTGTCAATTCCTCTGGTAATATGGGTGTATTCTTTCCAGTAGCTGGATGTATCACTGAACTCAGAATTTGTATCAGTTCTTTTCTTTGCATCAAAAAAATAATCATAAATTGTGTAGTAGCCGGTTACATTCAGGTCCATTACATCCTTTATTATATCAAGATTATAATCAAGGTCGAATCCTAACAGACTTTTATCATAATTCCATGAATATAAATTTTCTTTATAATATTCACCTGTACTGTCATCAAATCTGGCACTACCGTAATGCAGATCAGTAAAGAAATAACCGAGTTTAAGATTCTGGGAATCACTTATATCAAACATAAAATTTCCAGCTATATTGGTTGTCTTTTCATCTGAATTATATGCTCTTCCATTTTCAACAGTATCATGATCTCCTTTCGTATAATAGCTTGCCGAAATAAAATACGTCATCCAGTCATTAATAGGGCCGCTTAATGATACGCCCAATTTTTTATAATCAAAACTTCCTGCTTCTGTATAAAATGAAGCGCTAGGTTTTACTGCACCTTTTTTAGTTATAATGTTTATAACACCGCCCATTGCCTGATTACCGTAAACTGCAGAAGCTGGTCCCTTTAGTATTTCAATCCTTTCAACAATATCAGAAGGAACATTTGAAAGATCTCCCGATCCTGCTTTTCTGCCGTCAATTAGTACCAGAACCTGGTCTTTGACAGGATCTCCCATCGCATCACCACCTAACATACCGTTAACAGCAACTTCATTCTGATACGGCAGCTTATATGACATACCGGCTACAGCACCTGTTACTACATCTGAAATTGACGTCTGTCCTGCGTTTTCAATATCTTCTGAAGATATTACCTGAACTTCGACGGGTAAGTCTTTGACTTTTGTAGATCTTTTACTGGAGGTGACGACAACAGTCCCGAGACTTGTTGTATCGTTATTTGATGAAGAAACATCTGTTGATTCTCCTGTGATGTCCTCCGGAGGTATATCTGTTTGTGAGAAAAGAACATTAGTATGCACCAATAACATCAGCGTAAAAAACAAAAAATAAAACTTCTTCATTAGAACTCTCCTTATTGAGTTAATATTTTGCGGTAACGGAGAGCAAAAAAAATCCCCATACCTTTAAGTGGTATGAGGAGTCCCATTTTTTCCATCATAACCATGCATGCATCCATTCCCCTGGATGACAAACACTGGCTCAGGCAGGTCTTCTGACTTACGGATCAACCTACTTACCGCGCCTTCCCATCGGTCTTGTTTTAACTGACAGTGGCTTTAATACTCTTAATCCTGAAGGATCTAAATATTTCGGAGGTTTTAGATTTTCAATCTGAAACTTTCCCTGCGGTTTTCGTCCCCGGTTACAGCGGTGGGCCCGTACCCGATTTTCACGAGTTTCCCTTTCAGCTTTTTAAAAGCACCAGAACCGATATTACTTTTAACATTACTTATGTGTTATAATTGTCAATATAATTTTCTCTGGACTGAAGCTAATAACAAAATTTCAACAGAACACTACGCTACTTCTTTACTGCCGCAATCATCGCCCGAATATGATCCGGAGTTGTTCCGCAGCATCCTCCGATAATATTCGCACCGGCTTCGATCAAAGCAGGCGCTTTTCCGGCCATAACATCCGGTGTTTCAGGAAATGTTGTAACTCCGTTTCTGAAAACCGGTTTTCCCGCATTTGCATGAACAAGAACCGGTGTTTCTTTATCAATTTTTCTGATTGCCCGCACGATGTCAATCATGCCTTCAATTCCATTGCCGCAGTTGGTACCGATTATATCTGCACCCGCATCTTTAACAGCAGAGACCATACCTTCCGGCGAAACTCCCATCATTGTTTTATATGCTCCGGAAGAAATTTTTTCAAATGTGAAAGTACAGATTATTTCACAATCCGTCTTTTCTTTGGCAGCTTTTATCGCAAGAGTTGCTTCTTCTATGTCTGCCATAGTCTCAACACATATAGCATCTGCACCTCCTTTTGCAAGAGCTTCGGCTTGAATCGAAAAACTGTTATACAGATCTTCTTTTGAGGCTTTACCCATCATAAGTATTACACCTGTAGGCCCGATTGAACCGAGTACAAGGCATTCATCACCTGCTGCTTCCCTTGAAATATTTGCGGCAGCTTCATTTATTTCAAACGCGCGGTCGTTTAAATTCCAGTGCGAAAGTTTTGCGGGACTTGCCCCGAAGCTGTTTGTCAGAATCATATCAGCACCTGCGTCTACGTATCCTTTAGCGACTGTTAAAACTTCTTTTCTATGTGTAATGTTCCATAATTCAGGACATTCTCCGCCTTTAAGGCCAAGTTGGTGTAATTGAGTACCCCAGGCACCGTCAGAAATTAAGATTTTATTTTTTTTAACCAAAGCTAAAAGTGATCTCATATAATTTCTCCGTTAAAATTTGTGTGAATATATATTCAGAATTGTCTTTGTGCTGAAATATATAAAATATTTCTGAAATATTTACTATTCCTGCCAGGTTATAAAAACATATTTAATCAATAATCCATCAGGATTATCGTTTTATATTAAATTATACCGGGAATAATTATATAACAAGTCAATTTAAACAAGATTGCAAGAATTTTATTATTTATAGTTATAATATTTAATGTTTTCGATTATATCTAAACTTATATTTTTCTTTTTTTAAATTTCTCGTATTAATAAAAAAAGCAGGAGCGCCGCTGTCCAAGGGTTTGGAGGTAGATAATCAGCGCTCCTGCTAAAATTGAAAACATTATCTTATCGTAGAGACAGAAAATGGGAACAAACGACAAGACCTGAAAATGGTAAAAATTAATTGTTAAAAATAAATCCGAATTTAAATCTCAAATATTGCTATAATAATTTTCTTAAATAATTATTGATTATTCGAGGATGGGAAGGAAATTAAAAACTGCTAAATGATGTTTATTTAACAGATATAAATCATGAGATTCCCAAAAATGACAGCAATAGAACTTTTATGCTATAGGCCATCCCAATCCTCGAGGATATTTTGTTAAAAAGAGTATCTGACTTATCCCCAGGTTTTACCTGCGAAATTACAGTTGCGGGCCAGTACGGGATTTTCACCCGGCTTCCTCTTTAAATGAGAATTACACACTAAATTCAATCAAGTTAATAAAACAAAAAAACATTAATGACAAAAAGTCAACTATATTTTATATATAATTTAATTCATTTTAATTTTTTTTATTCTTTTTAAAAAATAGGGATACCGGCTACAGATAAATCATTTTTAAAAAAAGGATACAGCCGGCATCCCTATCAGGAGAAAATCTATCTTACCGGAATAGAATAGGTATGATAGTAAACAATTAACTAATAATTTTATTTAAAATGCCATCTCAACGCCAATTTTGTAATTCCTTTCAGGCATTGGATATCCATATACAAATTCATATTGTTCATTCAGTACGTTAAAAATACCGCCGTTCACAGAAAGCCATTCAAGAGCCTGATATGCAAACGTCAGATCAAAATACTGGAAAGGAGCCTTTTCCTCTATAGGATTACCTGTCTTGTCAAAATTTTTATAAGTACTTTCCCCAATATAAACATGTGCAAGAGTTACAGAAACAACATTGTATGCAGCTCTGAGTTGAGACTTGATATCATAAACATTGACATCCCTTAAATTCTCTCCGGTTGCTTCATCTTCATATTTAAAGTAATACTGCCCTTTAGATGAAAGATCAAGCAGGAGAGGAAGTTTAAATAATTGTCCTAAAGGTATAGTAATATAAGCTTCTGTGCCGCTAATAGTTGCTTCATCGATGTTATAATAAGTACGTACATTAAGGCCATCTATAGTAATTCCCTCTTTATTTTCTTCAGCTGAAGTAGGCAACCGGTCCTTACTTTTAGTATAAAAGAATGTACTTCCAAATGATAAAGCTGGCATATCAAAATCAAATCCGCCTTCATAAGTTGTTGATACCTCAGGTTTTAGATCAGAATTTCCAATAAGATAATAGTTAGGATCGCTGCTATTTACAAGATAGTATGCTGAAAGCTGATCAGGTGCAGGCGCTTTGAATCCCTGTCCCACGCTTGTCCTGACTTTTAACCGTTGTGAAATTTTAAAAGACGCACCAACTCTTGGAGAAATATTATCAAAGGATTTGGCATTCTCCTCAAATTCCTCAGGATAGTCTTCTACTTCTCCCCAGTCGCTTTGTTTTTTAGTCACATCTTCAAAATAATCATATCTAATGCCTGCAATAATATTCAGCCTGTTTTCCAGTAAATCTATTTTATCCTGTGCGTACAAACTGTGGTTTATCTGTTGAAGATTAGGAGTGTAATTAACATGTTTCATCTCTCCACCGGAAATAGCGATTTTTTTGTTCTTTTTTTCATCAACTTCATAAGTATATCCAAATACAACTTCATTATTGAACGGCAGTTTAAAGGTAAGCTGCTGATCAGTTCCGTAGGAATAAAGATCAGTAATGTATTGAGTTGAAGTTGTTATCGGATTTCCGTTATAAGTATCCGACTCCTGCCAGTCGAAAAATCCAATTGCCATCCAGTGTATCTTTTTCTTAAACAGATCCATGTTATATTCAGCATCCATATGCGCTCTGTCTTTAAATGATTCCGATGTTACATCAGAGTCGTACTCAGTAAATTTTTCCGAGTTTAGCCATTTACCGGTAGTGTATTCAACTTTATCATATGTATACCCCAGTCTCAGATTATTATTTTCATTGATAGTGAAAATAAAATTTCCCTGAGACTTAAACATTTCATACTTATGATTATATGCAGTACCGTAATCAACAGTTTCAAACTCACCTCTCTTGGTATAGCTGGTACTTACATTAAATCCGAAGAAATCGTTTACAATTCCTCCGATATTGTAATAACCTTCAGCATAATTAAAACTTCCGTATGTAGCACCAAGTAAACTTTTGACCGGGCCTTTAGGTTTCCTTGTAATAATATTTATTACACCGCCGAGGGCATTTGATCCGTATAAAGCTGATGCAGGACCGTTAATTATCTCTATCCTTTCAATCATCTCAAGTGATATTGTACCGAGACCGGCTCCAGCCATTTTATGTCCGTCAACGAGTATCAGTACACTGCTGTCAAAATTATAACCATGTGTACCACCCAGATAACCTCTCATATTAACCAGCTGTAGCGGCATATTATACTGATGTACATGACCGGAAATTCTGTTATTTATTAATTGTGCAACTGATTCTGCTTTTGCTTCTTTTATATCCTCAGCTGTTATTATTTCAGCATGAACAGGAAGGTCTTTCACATTCTGTGCTGTTTTTGTAGCCGTTACTACCACTTTTCCAAGATCAGCAGCATCACTTTCAGACACAACTTCTGCGGTTTTTTCTTCAGCTGCAGGCTCCTCCTGTGCTGATAGATTCTGGAATGAAAACAGCAGCAATATCGCAAATAAAAATATGCATAATTTTATAAAAACATTCATAATATCTCCTCTTAAATTTCTTCTTTTTATTAAGTAAATAATGTTGACTCTCTGGAGAAGATATTGTTAAATAAAAATGTAAGGGTTATCTCTCTCCGGAGAGTAATCTTTTTAATCGCCCGGACAATTGCCGTTATCCGGGCGATTTATTATCTGCCATCTGTATGTGTTTTTTAAGGTTAAGTATCACCTCCATTTATTTTATTTTCCAGCCTGTAATCAGGCCTGATGTCTAATTTAATTTAAATTATATTCCGTCAATTCTGAGATTATATTCGACGTTTACGATAAATGTCATTTCATCTCTTTCCTTTGATACTTCTTCGGGAAATCCCGGAAACGGGCTCGCACTTTTAATTGTTGTAATACCTGCTTCATTAAGAATTTCATGCCCGCATTTTTTGACCAGTTCGACGCAACCTTTTAATGCTCCGTTTTTCTGCAAAGTGAATTTAAGCCCGACAATACCTTCCTTTCCCATACGTTTGGCAAAACGCGGGTAATACTTCATTCGGTGTATTCTTTTTAGTATTCTTGTTTCATATGTTTCTCTTGCGATAACGCTTTCAGCAGAAAGTGAAACATTCACCGGTTTCGGTTTTTCTTTGGGTTTAATTTTTCTCTTTTTTTTCTTAAAAAGGCTTGGTATTTCTCCTGCATCGGATTTTATCTTTACAACCGGTTCAACCTCCTCCCATTTCAGCTGTATCTGAGTAAAATTAATAAGAGTTACATCAGCTTTTTTTGAATCAAGAATTATCTGATCCGACATACTTTTACTGTGCGGGAGTTTTACAAGAAATGCCATATGAACAATAAATGATATAATAAGCATTGTTTTAAAACACTTGTTCGGATCAATGCATAATTTTAGAATCTTACTTGTATTCCTGGTGAGCAATATTGATCACCCCCACTCCTGTATTTTTAATTATGTCAATTACCTTCACAAACCATTTGTATGATATTTCTTCATCGCCGTAAAAGATAATACGCCTTTTGTCTTTATCCATTGACATCAGCCTTTCAGATAAAGAATCAGCTAGACTTTCAATAGGGACAGATATTTTGTTAATATATACAAGCCCTGCTTTATCAATACTTACGACCAGATCTGTTTTCTGAAGTTTCTCCTGATTTGAGGAAGAAGGCAAATTCAGCGGGATGCCGGGTTTCGCAAAAGAATAAGTAAGTATAAAAAAAAGGAGAAGCTGAAATATCACATCTATGAGAGGACTCATATTCAGATCAACGCTCTTCCTGTGCTTACGGTGCAGCGAACGCATTAATACACCCTCCCGCTGGTAAACCTGGCAGTATCAGTCGATATATCATCTTCATCTGAATCTTCTGTATATTCTTCTTCAATTTCTTCAAGACCAATCGCTGTTTTTCTTTTAAAAAGAATATTGAGTTTAGATATTTGTGTTTCTATATCATCAATACATTTATCTACATGCTTCTGCAGAAAATGATGTACAGCCATAACGGGCACGGCTACAATAAGCCCGAATGCGGTAGTTAATAGAGCCTGCCAGATTCCGCCTGCAAGATGGGACATTTCCGCCTGCCCTTCCTGGGCCGCTATTTCAGAGAATACGAGAATCATACCTATAACAGTTCCAAGTAATCCCATCATTGTTGCGAGATTAGCTATAAGGGAAAGCACGGAAAGATGTTTCTCCAGCCTGTGTATTTCACCTGTGGCTGTAACATGCAGATTTTCTTCAAGCACAGTTCTTGTTTCATTATAATTTCTCAAATACGCTGCCGTTACTTTATCAAGGTGACTTCTTCCTGTTTCTGCGTATTCAACAGCTTCCTGTATATTTCCGGATGTAACTTTAGCTGTCACGTATTCCAGTATATCTTTTCTTTTATTTCGTGTAATTATGTACTGAACAATTCTTTCTGCCGCGATTGCCACAGCAATGATTGAAGCCAAAAGTATGGGGTACATTACCCATCCGCCTCTTAGTAATAGATTAAGCATGTTAATCCTCCTGAAATAAATATTTACAAAATTTAGATAAAGAGCTTACTTTATAATACAAAAAAGCCCCGGACCATCTGGTACGGGGCTCCCATTTTACCTCATATCCATAAAACAGCATGTTACCCACAGGCTGTCTGCTTAATACAGGCAGGTCTTCTGGCTTCCGGATCAATCTACTTACTGCGTCTTCCCGCCATGAATGGCAGTGCCTTAATACTTTTTAGTCCTAAAAGGACTAAAAAGTATTTTGGGAGTTTCAGATTTTCAATCTGAAACTCCAATCTTACTTTAGCATCCCTTTTGGAACAAAGCATTTGCAGTGTTCGTCCCCGGTTACAGCGGTGGGTCCGTACCCGATTTTCACGGGTTTCCCTTTAGCTTTTTACGGCACCTGTATTACCTTTTTTTTAAAGATCAAAATTTACTTAATGATATTTTTAAAAACTATACTTTACATATAACTTTATTATTTTTTCCGTTTATAGCCTTTAATAATTCATAATCACAACTTATTGGTATAATACCTCCCGATTCCAGTCCGAAATTTTTCAATTCATCAGGATTCCTGAGAGAATAAACTTTTTTACCGGAATTTACTGCAAAATTTATCAGTTCAATATTAGCGATATTTAGATCCCTTGCTATAAAGCCGGAATCAATAACAAAATCCGCTTCTTTAATTAAATCTTCACATTCGTTAATCATATTGAAAGTTATTTTTTCATATGCGGGTGCACACGCAATTTTTAAGTCAAGCGAACTGGCAACATGATAGTCTATTTCATTATCGTGAAGTACTCCGGTTGAAACAATATAGCCTGCTTTTACAAGTGACCTGAAAAGAATTGACGCACTTCCTGAGCCTGCAATACAAAAGACCTTACCTGTGTGGTATAATTCATCTGCTTGATATTTTATTTCAATAGTAGCGAGTGTCCTGTCATATCCGATCCTGTCCATTTCATAAAGTTCCCTGACATTTTCACCGGTAAGGACTTCTTCCGGAAGGCCCCATGCTATAATTTTACCGTCCTTAACCAGTGCGACCTGATCACTTACTCTTGCCGCAAGATCAATGTCATGCATAGAAGCTATTATTGTTATATTCTTTTCACGGCAGGAATTCCTCAGTATATGCATAATTTCCATTTTATGCTTTAAATCAAGATGCGCGGTAGGTTCATCAAGCAGGATAATTTCAGGTTCCTGGCAGAGAGCTCTTGCTATAAATAATTTCTGCCTTTCGCCGTCGCTCATCTCATTCATAGGCCTGTGCGCCAGGTTTTCAGCGTGTACCAGATTCAGAATATCCATAACCATCTGCTTATCAGACTCATTAAGCCTTCCTATGAAATCAGTATGAGGATATCTTCCCATAGCTGCAAATTCAAATCCTGTAAAGAGTTCGGTATTTACACCTGTTGTCAGAACAACCGCAAGCTCCTTTGCAAGTTCCTTTTGTGAAAAATCATCAATATTCTTTTCATTCAGTTCTATATTACCCCTGATTTTTTTAAGATGCCGGCTGAGTGTTCGCAGAAAAGTTGTTTTTCCTACACCGTTAGGCCCGAGGATTGATACGAACTGGCCACGGGTGACATTTGCCTGAATATCAGACAGCACTTCTCTGATTCCATATCCTACAGTTAAATGATTAATATCTATAACATTTGAGTTTGTTTCTGAATTGATCATAATTTATACCTCCTTCTTATTAAAAGGCTGATTATTATTGGTGCTCCGAAAATAGCAGTTATGGATGAAAGCGGAAGTTCAGCCGGAGCAAAGGCGGTCCTCGCAATAAGATCACAGATGCTGCCTATTATTCCCCCAAGGACAATACAGGCCGGAATAAGAATCCTGTTGTCCTGTGTTTTAAACAGAATTCT
This sequence comes from Spirochaetota bacterium, assembly GCA_016932015.1. Classification (GTDB taxonomy): domain Bacteria; phylum Spirochaetota; class UBA4802; order UBA4802; family JAFGDQ01; genus JAFGDQ01. The sequence continues at coordinate 31,671 of JAFGDQ010000106.1, forward strand.
GGACATATGAGGAACAGCCATTCCAACAAATCCAATTGGACCGGCAAAAGCCGTTACAAGAGAAGCCATAGCACAAGCAAGTGTTATAACAAGAAGCCTGAAAAACCTGATATTGACCCCCATCGACTGGGCATAATCCTCGCCAAGAAGAAAAGCGTTAAGCGGCTTGCTTAAAAGATAAATTATGAACAAAATTATAAAGCCTATTATCAGAAGTATTTGTATTTCATTCCAGCTGAAACCTGAAAAACTACCGTTTCCCCATAATATAAATCCCTTGATTTTCTCCTTATTCGCAAAGGCAATCAGAATATTCGTAATTGCTCCGGCAATATAGCCCATCATAATACCTATTAAAAGAAGAGATATTACACTTTTCATTCTGGATGCGACTGTAACTATAATTATCATGACTCCCAATGCTCCGGCAAATGAAGCGAATACGGTCATGTATGGACTTATCCCTGCAAAGCCCAGGCTGAAGGAGGAAAGCATCACAATCCCGACAGTCAGCGTGGCACCTGAAGATATGCCGAGTATATAAGGTCCGACAATCGGATTACGGAAACATACCTGCATCAGCAAGCCTGAAACAGCAAGAAATCCGCCGCCTATAAGTGAAGCGATTATTCGCGGTATTCTAATTTTCAAGAGAATATAACTTTCCGGGGCCTGGTCTGATATTGTCCCTGTAATTATTTTAAAGAAATCCGGTACACTTATGTCAATCGCTCCAACAAACAGGTTTCCTATACCGGATAACAGGAATAATATTACAAAAAGCGGAAACAGATAAATATATCTTTTATTTTCAATTGCCAGTATCTTATTCATAATTCTCACTATTTTAATTTCAAAAAATATTTATATTCAGGTTCTCCGAATATTTCCGGCTGAAGAATTGAGGCAATTTCCATCATAATATCATCAAGCTTATGATAAGATTCATAATAAATATCTTTAGGGAAATAAATATCCCCCTCTGTCATAGGCCTGATTTGTCCCATTACAGGATTTTCAATTGAAAGCTGACGTTTTGTGTTTATTCCGGTTCTTGGAGACCTGTAGGTAAACATTATGTCAGCTTTTTTTCCTGCGAGAAAAAACCTTTCGAGAGTTATTTCAAGACACGATGCGCCTTCAACATCATCGAGTTCATATATTCCGCCTGAGAGCCTGACAAGTTCGCTGACCCACGCGTTTCTGGGCTCGACCAGAACCCTTTTATTATAAACATCACCCCATATTACTCTGGGCCTTTCCTTTGCTGTATCAGCCTTTGCTTTAATCTCCTCTGCGGTTTTCATAAATTTGTCACAGAATAATTCAGCCTCTTTTGCCTTATGAAAAAACGGAGCTATAAATTTTACATATTTAATCTGAGCCTCAAGGCCCATAGCCAGTTCAGGATTTGTTATCAACGTCGGTATTTTTAGTTCATCGAGTACCGGAATAATGCCCGAATCCCAGGTAAAGACAACATCCGGCTGCACCTTTTTCATCAGTTCATAATTTATCATGCTCGAATCACCGATAAAAACTATCTTACCTGAGTCCAGTGATTCCTTTATAAACTCGTTACTCCACCTTGATTTATCCACAGTAACACCAACAAGAACCTCCTCGAGAATACCGAACCCGATAAGAAAAGAAATATCGCATGTAGAATAAGCAATTACCCTATTAACAGGAGTTCTAATTACAATAGCATTTCCTATATTTGCAGGGATCTCTTTTTCACGGGGAACCAGTATAAACCTGCGACCTATGCCGTCCCCAACTTCAGTATATCCTTCATGCCTGTTTACTGTAAAAGTTCCCATTGATTCAAATGAATTCTTTTTACAGCTAGTGACACTCAAAATAAATAAAAACACAAAAACAATACAAGTACCGCGTTTCATAATTACTCCTTATTTCTATTATCCTTTAACTTGTCTTTTCCGCTTTCAATGGTTGATGCAGCGTACAGGAATACACCTGTCACGAAAATGATTACTCCAGCTATGAACAACGGAATGCCTGCGTTCTTTCTGATTGTAAGATTGGCCCATACCGTTTTGGTCATTCCTCTTGCAGATTTGGGATTGAAATCAGCTAAGTGAATACTGTATCCTTTATAAAAACACGGACTGTTAAGGCCTGTTGTCTTAATTACTTCCTTTCCATTATCAGTAAATGAAAGGTCAAATTCAGCATCAATATGTATGCCTTTAAAATTTTCATTTACTTCCCCGCTATAGATCATAAAGCGATGATCTTTGATCTCCATTTTTACTTCAGTTCCCGGCAGTATGCCAGAGATTCCTGGCCTTAAAATATTATTATATGTATTTATGCCGAACGCGTATAAGCTAAAATATCCAAGCATAAGCACAATAAACGAAAAATGCATTATATGAGGCGCAAGCAGAAAAATTTTTGATTTTATGGATTTTATGTTACGGAATTTACTGAAAATTTTGAGCAGCCTGTCAATCGTGCAGGCAAAAGTATTTATTCCTAATAATACCATTAGTAATACAAAGACTAAAAACCACCATGTATAGGCCGGATTTTCAAATCCAAATGTATTTATCCATTCAAACATTCCCAGATAATTAAGCGGAATAAATATTTCATTATCGATCTGATAATACAGGCTGCCTGTGAACAGCACCAGAGTTATCGCACCAAGAAGATATTTGGCGAAAGTCATGCTGCCGGAGATTTCTATTGTTTTTCTGATGATTTTCATTGGAATATCCCCGGTATGTTGAATTTGCCTGTATCCGGCAGATATGAAAAAATAAAAGTCAGTATACCGCCGGCCAGCGCAGCGTAAGTAAGTACCGGTTTTCTGTTATTCACAGAAAGTTTCACGTGAAGAAACCATGAATAAAAGAACCAGACACCGGCCATTCCAAGAAAAATATGCGACTGCCACTGAACTGGGGTTCCCCAGCCGGCATATGACCATAAGCCGCCGGAAAACATACCGATAGAATGAAGACAGTACCCTGCGATAATTATATTTGCGATTATTGAATTATCTGAAAATCGCAGAGTATCGGCCTCCCGGTATTTGATTATGCAGCGTACCGCAATTGCACCTGCGCAGAGATAACACGCACGAGCGAATGATGAAAAAAATGAATAGACGTGAGCAAATAGTGAATTTGTCTGCCTGAAGCTTACATAAATATCACCCGGCATGAAAATGAGAAATAAAGTCAGAATCAAAGTTATTGTTCCTGTATAAACAAATAAGCCGCTGTTTCTTGAAGCTAAAAACAGAAATACGGTCATGATACCCGTAAAAAATGAAATAATATAGGGTTCCTGAAACAAACACATAAGAGGATGATAATAGTAAATCCTGAGCAGCAAAGAAAAAAGGATTGCGGCAGTTCCCGCTGAAAATAAGATATTCCTGATCTTTTTAAACCTGACTGCTGCTGAAATTGCGGACAAGGTATATAATCCTCCCCCGACAATAAATACAGTAAAAAAATAGTCTTTTATAAAGCTCATAAAAATTTTCCTTTATATCAGTCTCTTGCTTTGTTAACCACATTTACTGCAAATATGAAACAAACTATTCCAATAACTACAAGTACCAGATATGATATTCCTGAAGCTTTCTCTCCATATGCTGAAGCTCGTATAGCGTTGGAAGCATGTGTTAACGGAATAAAATAAAGAATTTTCTGTACAACGACCGGCATTTTATCCACAGGGAAGAAAGTACCTCCAAGAAAGGACATTGGAGTTATCAGGAAACTGCTTAATAATGACTGATCAGCATGCGACTTTACTATCATTGCCAGTCCTACAGCTAATGATGAGAACAGGAACGAGTTAAGCAGAACAGCGACCCAGAATCCGGGACCGTAAGACAGATTAACACCTGAAATAAAACCTATGATTAATATTATTATTACAGAGATTAATGCTCTTGTAATACCGGCCAGCACTTCTCCGCTTACATAAGCAATATTTGGGACAGGAGCAGCCTGAAACTCTTCAAAAATTTTCCAGTAAAATCTGGCTACATTAATTTCCGTAGCTATGCCGAAGGAATAAACCATGCTTCCCATTGCTATTAATCCCGGAATAAGAAATTCAAGATAAGGCCTGCCCCCGACATTCAGGTCATTGCCCAGTCCGAATCCGAAAGCAATAAGATACAGTAAAGGAGAAACAGACATGGATGCGATTTGTCGCCAGAATTTTCTTTTTAAAATAATAAGTTCTCGCAGATATACCGCAAAACATTTACTCATTAGCAGCCGCCTCCATTTGAATTTTCGTGTCCGCTGTGTGAACTGTGTCCATGTACATTACTATTTCCTTGGCCATGACTATGCCCGGAGGCCATACGTGCCGGTCTGCCTTCTGCAGTGCCATTTTCCTTCATTCTTCTTCCTGTTCTGTTTATAAAAGCATCTTCAAGATTAACTCTGCGTTTGGTATATCCATCCTGTGCATGGCTTGTAAAACTGTCTGCTTCTTCAATAGTTTTGAAATATCTGGTTACAAATTCAGCCTCATGAAACAAATCAATAGCCCATGCCCCTACACTGTTAATGAAATTGGCAGGAGAATCAATAGCAGATATTTCCCCCTGTTCAAGAAAGCATACCCTGTCCGCCAGGAACTCAGCTTCTTCGATATAATGTGTCGTAAGAAATATTGTAGTTCCCTGCTGCTGTATCTTTTTAATGAGAGACCATAGTTTCCTTCTGATTTCAGGATCAAGTCCCGCAGTAGGTTCATCAAGAAATAATATTCCCGGCGAATGCATAAGTGCCCTGGCTATCATAAGCCTGCGCTTCATTCCGCCTGAAAGTTCCTTTACAAGGCTGTTTTTTCTTTCAAGGAGTCCGACATTTTCAAGCATTACTTCAATAACTGCCTGCCGGTCGGTTTTCTTCATTCCGTATAATCTTCCGTGAAGATCAAGATTTTCATTAATTGTAAGTTCATTATCGAGATTAATGATCTGAGTAACAAGGCCAAACTGCTTCTTTCCCTCAATACCTTTGCCATTTATATTGTGCCCGTTCAGGAATGCTTCGCCTCCTGAACTTTTGGTAAGGCCTGTAAGTATTCTTATTGTAGTGGTTTTACCGGAACCGTTGGGTCCAAGATAAGCGAATAATTCGCCTTCCGCGACATTAAAAGAAACCCCCTTTAATGCCTGTATCTTTTTATAATTCTTTTTCAGATTATCTATTTTAATTATATCAGGCATTTACCATATCCTGTTTTTGTGATTTTACTTTTTTACGAAGTTCAGTTATATCGGAACGTATTTCCTGAAGCGGAAGTTTTCTCATTCTGTGCGGAAGCGCGAGCATTGAAGCTTCTTCAATATCTGTTGTATCAATAGCGCTTTTTCCACGCATAGCTGCAATAGTCCTTGCTGCCTTAAGCATAATGATATCTCCCCTGTGTCCGTCCACTTCAAGGTCAACACAATATTTTGCTATTTCTTCAAGTTCCCTGTCTGTATATGTAACTTTCTCGAGAAGCTCCTTTGCAGTAAGAATTTCTTTCGCGATATTCTCTGATTCATCCGACCACTTATTTATAAATCCATCAGGATCTTTATCGAAATCAATTCTTCTCTTCATAATTTCAACACGCTGCGCTACGTTCGAAATTCCGCTGATATTTACACAAAGTCCGAATCTGTCCAGAAGCTGAGGTCTTAACTCACCTTCTTCAGGATTCATTGTTCCGACAAGTGTAAAGCGGGCAGGATGTGAGAAGGAAACCCCTTCACGTTCTACAGTATTAACACCCATAGCTGCTGAATCAAGAAGTACATCAACAACATGATCATCAAGCAGATTGACTTCATCAACATACAGAATTCCCCTGTGAGCTTCCGCCAGAATTCCAGGTTCAATTCTTTTCTCGCCTTTCTGAAGCGCGTGTTCCATATCCATTGTTCCTACAACCCTGTCCTCTGTCGCACCTACAGGCAGTTCCACAACACGAACTTTTCTCATAATACTTTCTGGCCTGCCGGACTTAATAGCTTCGAAACATTCTCTTTTCGGACAACTTTCGCAGACTTTGATGTCCTCTTCAGGAAACAGATGAAAAGGACAGTCTTTCACAAATTCAGTTTCAGGGAGTATATTCGCTATTGCCCTTACTGCTGTAGATTTTGCGGTACCCTTTTCACCTCTGATAAGAATCCCGGAAAGCCCGGGATTTATAACATTCAAGATCAAACCTTCTTTAAGCTTTTCCTGCCCTACAATAGCGGCAAACGGATAAATCTTTTTCTGTGCCATTCCTTACTTACTCCTGTTAATTACGTTTACTATGTCGGATGCTTTAAGATCCTCTATTTTAAAATATTCTGCGTGAAGGGCCGACGCCAGCTTCCGGGCAAGACCGAAAGTCACCATACCTTTTTCTTCACTGTCTATTACTATAAATTTAATTCTCTCTTCACGGGACATTTTTTCCGCGTACTGCAAAGCTTCATCCACCGGTTTATCGTTACCTGCTGCCACGTTTGATTTGCCGTCGGTAATAATGACTGCGACAGGTTTTGATGAAGGTTCCTTGATCAGCTGAACATTAAGAACTTCAAATGTCTTGGAAAGTCCTATTGATAATGGGGTACGCCCTCCTACAGGCATTTCCTTAAGTCTCGAAGCTGCAAGATCCACGGAGGAGGTTGGCGGAAGAACAAGTTCAGCATCTTTTTTCCTGAATGCGACCATTCCAACCTTGTCCCTTTTCTGATACGCATCAAGAAGCAGGGACATTACCGCTCCTTTGGATGCTATCATTCTGCCTCTCGCACCCATTGATCCTGAAGCATCAACTGTAAAGAGCAGAAAATTGCTTATCTTCTTTTCGCGCTCCTTTGTACGTATATCTTCATTTTTAATGTTGATCAATGTATTGGCGTTTTTACCCCTGATTTTCTGAAAAGGAGCCGCAGCACGGATTGTAGCGTCAAAAGCAATGTCATTATCATTTCTGTTAAAAACGGATTTGACATATCTGCCCTGTTTCTGGCTTGTCTTTGTTCTCATCCTTTTTCCGGATCCGCGGCGTTTTTTTCTGTCTTTATCTATTCTTATTGTCTTAACTTTAAAGACTTCGCCAATATCGAACATTTCATCTTTTACTTCCATGTCCATATTGTTAAAATCCGGAACAGAGGCATTTTCCATATTCTGATCAGGCTGATTCTCATCATTTTCATGCTCACTGTTTTCTTCTTCGGAATTCTGAGGTGGAGGCGGCGGAGGTGTTTCCTCCTTTTCATTATCCTGATCATCATTCTGATCTTCATTTTCAGGACTTTCCTCATTTTCCTGTTCATCATTATCGTCGTCAGGTTCAGGCGGAAGGGGTGCTGAATTGCTTGCCTCCCTTGTTCTGTGAACAAGCGCAAGTTCTGCGGCAAGCAGTATCTCATCAAGGGTCACTTCTCTTTTTTTCCTTAGAGCCGTCAGAGCAATCGCCGCTCGCTGAATAATTATATCCGCCCTGTGGCCTGCAACATTTTTGCTCAGGCATAGTTCAGATATATATTTTTTCAGATTCTTCGGCATTATTATCGTATCAAGAATTTCTCTTGCATTGATGATTGATTCCCGAACCTGCTGATTTTCTTCTGTATACTTTTCTATAAAGCCGTGCGGATTGAAGTCAAACTCCTCCCTGTGTTTCATCAGTCTTATGCGTGTAGCCATATCAGTGCACCCTTTAACTTCCACGCACAATCCGAAGCGGTCTATAAACTGCGGCCTCAGGTCGCCTTCCTCCGGATTCATTGTGCCTACAAGAATAAACTCACTTTGATGGCAGTAGGAAATCCCCTCTCTTTCCACTACATTGTATCCAGAGGATGATGAATCCAGAATGATATCGACAATGTGATCATCAAGAAGGTTCACTTCATCAATGTAGAGAATACCCCTGTTTACCCTTGCGAGGAGTCCGGGCTGAAAAACACGTTTACCGGATTTGATTGCTGATTCAAAATCAAGAGAACCGACTATCATATCTTCAGTGCTGTTAAGAGGCAGAGTTGTCATTCTTACAGGCCTCATTCCTCTTACCGCACTGCCATTACTGTTTATGCAGTTATCACACAACTCGCCGCAGGGATCACAGGAATATGCGCAGCCCTCAAAAACTTCAATCTCCGGTAACACTGCTGCAAGAGCCCTTACTGCAGTCGATTTGGCAGTACCTTTTTCACCGCGAATCAGCACTCCTCCTATCAGAGGGTCAATCGCGTTCAGAATTAAGGACAACTTCATCATATCCTGCCCTTCTATAGCCGCGAAAGGGAAGACAGGTCTTCCTGAAGCTGCTTTTTTTTCAATCACGCTTGCATTAAAATTCATACTTTACACCGAGTAACCATCTCCGCGGATATCCTTCAATACCGTCACTCATAAGATATTCCTTATCCGCTATATTCTTTATTTCAAAATTCAGAATAAATGCACCGATCCTGTAATCGGTATATCCGTTAAACAATGTATGTGCTTCAGCTGTTTCCGTGTTTGCTGAATCTGTATAAACATCAGACTGGTACTCTATTTCCAGTGATACTGAAGCATTTTTAACAGGTGATATTTTCAGTTTGCTGTTTACCTCATGTTTAGCTTTACAGGGCATCCACAGTCCTGTTTCTTCATCCTTTGCTATCATGTAAGAGTATGCAGTATTAAGCTGAATAAATTTTACAGGAGCCAGCTTTAATGAACCTTCAGCACCCTTATATGTTACTTTTCCAAAATTTTCATACCTGTTGTTTCCCGTGCCATTATAATTTCTTACATAGGTAATTCTGTCTTTTATCTCATTATAAAATCCGCTGACTGTCAGGTTTATCCATTTGAACGGAAAAAGATATACTGTCGCTGCATAATTTATGGATTTTTCCATATCAAGTTCAGGGTTAGGATCTTTATAACTGGTAGCCTGGAATCTTTGCAGGAAAGAAGGCGTATTATTTGACATCGCAAAATTAACTTTCGCACCGAACCAGTTTTTACAAAATGATACACTTGCTTCGGGATTTATAACATTCTGATAATCGGAATAGTACACTGCCCTTGCACCGGCTGATATTGCGAGATCCAGAGCCTTGAGCTGTGTCTTGTTTGAAATAAAACCGAACGCGTTTTTTTCATCTTCCTCATCAAAACCGTAATCAACTCTTGTACCATAATAATCAAGCCCGGTTCCAGTGCCCTTTCCTGAAATATATTCAGCACCCGCTCCGAAACTTAAATTCAAATAATCATTAATCTCAAGACCTGAATTCAGCTCTTCACCTGTTTTCATTACTTCAATTATGGTATCCTTATCCTTTGAGCTGTCAGTGTCGTTGTTTATGCCTTTGTTAATATAAAAATTACTTTTTACTTTATCCAGTTTAGCAATCAGCCCGCCGGAAAAAAATTCGTAATCCTTTCTTGAATAGTAACTTGGTGAACTTTTTGTTCCAATTACTCCTCCTTCCTGTCCATAATAATCAAACGAAGGGCTTATGCTGTATTTCGGGCTAAACAGATGTGACATTCTCATACCTGCTCTGTATTTTTTTGTATCATGATTCCTGAAATATCCCTCTGTCTGCTCATATGATCCTGTTGCCTGAACATTCAGATCACCCATTGATGTGTTTATATCTGCAGATGCTTTTCCTGTTTCATAATTGCCTACCCACAAATCCACCATTCCAGAAAGTTCTGCTCCTCTGGTTGTAGTAATTACTATTACGCCTCCGCTTGAATTGTCTCCGTAAACAACGCTTCCGCCGCCTTTAATTATTTCTATCTTTTCAATATTATTGAGAGAAACCTGCCCCCATTTAATACCGCCATGCCCCGATGTCGGATCATTTAAAGGCCTTCCGTTTAACAAAACCTTAACAGAAGATGATCCGCGAAGCAGAACAGATGAATCACCTGCACTAACGCCCGGAATCTGATTCAGTATATCCTGAATGTTATTAGCGTTTATCTTCTTAATGTCTTCTTTTGTTATTACTAAAGTACCTGAATTTTCATCAGATTTTATTTCCTTTTTATCTTTAATCTCCGCTGTTTCTTCAGGTACAGATTCATTTTCCGGTATCTGCGTTTCAGTTACTGTTGCATCCTGAGCAGATAAAACTTGAGTAAAAATCAAACCTGATAATAGAACCAATGCCAGTCTCAAAAATTTCATCTTCTCTCCTTAAATATAAAAAATTACTTATCTGATTATTATTTTTATCCTACGGTTGTAGTATTTCCGACAGCTTCTTCAATCTCGCCTTCAATATCCAGGTATGCTTCGCGTAAAGCATCCTCTCTTTCCTGTGTTGTCTCCCACATGCCCCTGCTTATGGCTTCAAGTAGTTTATCCAGAATATTCTGTAAAGCATAAGGATTAACTTCTTTCATCCATTCCTGCATTTCAGGATCAAGAGCGTATTTATCCGAGAAACGGTCATACATGTAATGATCAACTACCTCTGCAGTTGCGTCCCACCCCAGTACTACATCCATCATATGGGAAAGGTCTCCTGCGCCTTTGTAACCGTGGCGTTTAAGGCCGTTGATCCATTTAGGATTAAGCAGCCTTGCCCTGAATATCCTTTTGGCCTCCTCTTCCGTTGTACGAACCTTTACTCTCTTTGGATCGCTTGAATCACCGTAAGTGGACATCGGATAGGAGCCTTTTACTGTCTTTACAGCGACAATAAGTCCTCCGTAATAATTATAGTAATCGGTACATGAAAACATATCGTACTCTTTCGACTCACTGTTATGAACAGTCGCATCCACTCTTGAGAGCACTTTTCTGAATGCTTCAGGTTTCTGCGTACCGTATACCTTTTTACCGTCATACGCGTGTGACGACCAGTTGATATAGCTGTTTCCCAGATCCTCCTGACTCTCCCAGTTCTTTGACTCAACCAGTTCAGATACACCTGCGCCATAAGTACCCGGCGGACAGCTGAAAATTCTGAATTGGGCTTCCTGTTTAGCCTCTTCCCCGGACATGCCCTGCTTCATATATTCATCAATATCCTTATAAATATTTCTTCTGAGGATATTGCTTTCCGGTGGCTCGTTTAAAGCTGAAACCATTTTAACAGCATCATCAACAAGATTCATAAGATTCGGGAACGAATCCCTGAAAAATCCTGTAAAACGTACTGTTAAATCATACCTGGGCCTGCCGAGTTCTTCCAGAGGTATGATTTCAACACCTTTTACTACACCGCCGTTTTTCCATACCGGCCTGACGCCCATAAGATAGAGTACTTCAGCTATTGAATCGCCTTTTGTCTTCATTGTTGAAGTACCGGTAATATAAATAGCAACCTGTTCAGGATCCTTATCAATTTCCTGTCTGCTTTTTTCAATAAGAGCGTTGGCAAGTCTCTGCCCTACTTCCCATGCTCCGGGGCTTGGCAGTTTGGAAGGGTCAACTGAATAGAAATTCTTACCTGTCGGAAGAATGTCAGCGTCCCCGCGACTCGGTGCACCGGTTGGGCCCGGTTCAACATAGCGTCCGTTAAGCGCTGTTAATGTTGCAGTTATTTCTTCTGTGGATTTCTTTATATTTGGAACAAGTTTGTCCGTAATATAGCGAAGTGCCTGTTCCACCTGCCCGTCCGGTTTTCCCAATACAGTAACTATTGAATCTTTGATATGTTCACCTGAAAAGTCATGCTCTTCAAGATATTTCACAAGTGCAACACAGTTGGCATGTCCCTGATCAATGAGTTGGCCTCCGCTTTTTCTGTTAAAACCGGGAGCTATTTTTCCTTTTTTGTCCAGCAGCTCATCATAATCATATCCCATTGAGCTGATTACAGATTCGCGCAAAGAAGGAACATCCCCGTTCGCCAGTCTTGTAAGCTGAACAGCAAACTCAGTAAGGCGGTTTCCTTCAGGGTAAGTACCGAAAGTGTGAAGTCCGTCAGCAATCATTGTGTCATTGATGTCTTCAAGATATGCGTGCATTTTTTCCATAAATGCGGGAAAATCTTTTCGGGCTTCCTCTTCAGTAATATCCAGGTCCTTATCTATATCAGCTTCAACTGCCGCATCCCAGACAAGTCCTTCCATAACAGGCAGTTTGTTCTCATCCTGCCTTTGAGCATCCTGATAGTCCCTGATCGCGTTATCAAGCTTTGCCATGTCTTCATATAATTCTGAATTTGTATATGCCGGTGTAAGATGATCTATAATGCAGCAGTAACTTCTTCTTTTTGCCTGTGTTCCCTCGCCCGGATCATTAATTATATACGGATAAATATTCGGAAGATCCATTATTGAAAGATCAGGAAAGCACTCTTCACTCAGTCCAAGAGCTTTTCCGGGAAGCCATTCAAGTGAGCCGTGTTTGCCTACATGAATTACGGCATCAGCTTTGAACACATGCTTTATCCATCTGTATTTCGCGAGATAATGATGTGTCGGTGTAAGATACATATCATGAAATATTTTGTCTATCTGATCAAGATATCCTCTTGGAGGCTGCATAGTAATAAAAATATTTCCATTAATAGTGCCCGCAAAATTCAGCCTGTCATTATAGACGAACTGTTCACCCGGCATCGGGCCCCAGTCATCAGTCATTTTTTTTCTTGTAGGATCCGGCAGATCATCATGCCACAGCTTATATACAGGCCTGTCCGCGTACGCTTCCGCGTTCTCAGCCATTAAATCAGGAGTCATCCATCTTTTATCATATGTCATCCGGTCAAGTATTTCACGTGACATATGTTCTCCGTCATCATAAGTTCTATCTATGACATAACCTTCTTCCTTCATTCTGTCTATCAGCAGTTTTACACTGGCAAAACTGTCAAGGCCTGCAGCGCATCCTATTCTGTCATTTCTAGGAGGATAATGATGAAAGATAATCGCGACCTTTTTATCTTTGTTTTCCTTTCCGGAAAGTCTTGCCCAGTTAAGAGCCTGTGAAACATGCATCTCTATTCTGTCCGGAATACCTCTGTTTTTTACAATCAGTGCACCGGTAAGAGGTTCAATCATATCCTCTTCTCTTGTGCCTGTATTTACATTTATAAGTACACCGTCAAATTCAGGCTGAGCAGCAGAGAATATAACATCCATCATTGTTACTCCCTGATAACTCTCTTTCCAGTCAGCATAGGGATTCATTCCAACCATGGTCTGAAGTATGGGAACTCCCAGCTTTTCAAGCACCCCTTTATATTCAGGTTTGACAAGGTTCAGGGAAAATGTCATGGCATTAAGCAGAACATTAATACGCGGTTTGTCCCCGTTCATGAAATAATTATCTATTATCTTATCAACGCCTATGCTTCCGGTTATATTGTCAGAATACCTGTTGTGAAAAACCGCTACAACACCCGCTCCCTGTTTTTCTATTTCCCTGATAAGCATGTCTATATGTTCAAGATTATTGTTAAGCCAGTATGTCTGATAAAACCATATGCCTACAACGGGCTTGTCAGTATCGATAAATTTTGAGTAATACTCCTCAATTTCAGGAACATGATCAAGATCAGGATGATAAATCCCCTGCTGAACAATTTCAACCGGGCCCTGGCAGTCTGTTTTTTCTTCGCTTATAACATTCTTCATGTAAATAAGCATATTGCGGAGATTCGCTGCGCCTCCGAGATTGCTGTACTTAAAAAGCGTTTTCCAGTTTTCTGATTGATACTCTGTTGAATATTCTTCACACACTATAAGTGATTCAGGATCACCGCCGGTAGGCTGAATATGAAGATAAGGAAGCTTTTTGGCTTTTGTTTTAAATTCATCTATCTTTTGCGAAAAAAGTTCAAAAGCAGGACATGATTCCGACCCGCCGTGCAGTCCGATGTATACGAAATCCGAATTCAGCGCTTTTTCAACAAACTCATTAATCCTGGATTCGTCAAAAAGCTGATTTCTTGTCCTTGCGTACATATCAATACCGGAATCTTTTCCCGATTCCGAATAAGCAATTCCCAGGTTTGAAATTTCCGAACCAGTCGCGCTAAAATATGTAATTCTAATCAGTTCCCGCATAAATACCTCCTGTTTGTATTTTTCTATTTACGATAAGATGAATTTTTATTAATGTATAGTGTTTCGCTCAGAATTAACTGTTGAAAAAATGTGATTCACATCAGGCCAGTTTTCATCCCTGTTGTAATAAATTCTGCTCGGGCAGTCCCATCTGTTATCAGTAAAAGTCAGTGCTGATTTGTGTTCATTGATTGATAAAATAAGATTCTTGAAGTCTGCAATATTCCCGCAGTAAAAATTCCGATCACCTATAACCTGGCCGCATGAGTAGACATCGCCATTCGGCGCAACTGCCATGGACTCACCAAGGGCTGCATGACAATAGGAAAGCCCCATTTTTTTTGATTCTGTTTTTTCAAGCTCTCTAAGAGTTAAAGGTGTTTGTCTGGCTTTGTTAACATATTCAAGTGTGTTTACGAGTTTTATAAAAGACTCAATGGTTTTATTCGTCTCCGGCATCTCAATGCCTGTTTCCTTTGCCCGTCCCTTCCTGACAAGCATATCCAGAGCCATTCCCCGCGCGTTACCAAACGCTGAAAGCATAAAAGGTATTTCAAACAGCCTTTCCACATTTTTATTACATATAACAGTAGTTGTTCTGAATTCAATATCATTGTTCCATAGTTCCCCAAGTCCTTTAAACACAGAATCTGTTTTTCCCCTCAGCAAATCATTCACTTCCTTTCTACCGTCAATGCTGACACCTACCTGTATATTAAATGCTTTAACTATATCCACGAACTGTTGTCCGATAACAGTGCCGTTTGTCTGAACCCCCATTGTAGCTTTTTTAGCATGCTCGCGTACAGCCTGCGCAGCGTATCTCATAATTTCAGTCTGAAGGCCGGGTTCTCCACCAGAAATCTGAACATGGCATTTTTCATTCTGAGGCAAAAATTCAACAGCCCTGTTAACTATCTCACGGGTCATAACGCAGCTGCCGCTTTTACCCATATAACAGTACCTGCATTCCAGATTACATTGATCCGTAATTGATAATATTAAATATTTAATGTTTGTCTCCATAATAAACTCTCTTAATTATTTTTTTCAGTTGCAAGCAACAACTCATAATCAAAGTCATGATAAAATCTTTTTTCCCTTGAAACTGAAGTATTGAAAACCAGTTCGGAGTATCCGTTATTTTTATCCGCAGATTCAAGCCAGCGCTCATGCCCTCTTGGAGGAAGACATACTATAGAATGATCATTAAAGGCAGCCGCAACGGCGGCTCTCTCAATTGTTCTGATCTTTAAAAGAAAACGAATGCGCTCATCGGATTTATCAGAACTGATTATGCATAAATCGCAGCCTTTCTTTGAGTGATGCAGAAATCTTTCAGGGTGAAAGATTTCATTTTTTTCAGGGAATGATATTTTTGCAGGTCCGAATACAGCAGTCTCATCAGACGACTCAAGTGTAACCAGCCTGCCGTCGGTTATATATTGCATCAGTCCGCTTCGGAAATCACGAAAACAAATCATGTATTTATGTTTTTCACTTAATTTCAAATACTCATTAGTCTGGTGTACCCCTTCAGGAAAAACCAGAATTACTTCCGACTCTTTTGTATTTAATTCTTCATCAATTTTTTTAATAGTCTTCCTGTCAGGGATAAAAGAACAGGAACGTACTTTAATATCTCCATGCGCGGGTAATGAAAGATGAGAGGCAATATCTTCAATTCCCCTGAAATCAAGATAAATATTACCATATTCCGATGGACGCCTTGATTTGAGTATATCGCTGCGGTTGATAATTTTCCCATTTTCAAGAGGAATATCAGCATAAAAGATTTTAGATTCTTTACTTCTTTCTTTAATGAGAAAATTACCATCGTAATCTAAAACACATGAATGCGCTTCAGATAAATCCATTGTGTTGTCTTTGCCTGTTCTGTTCGCGGCAAGAACCCACAGCTCATTTTCAAGAGCTCTCCCTTTCCATACGTCAACAGGATCAATTCCCACATTCGGCCAGTTTGCAGAAACCAGTATCATTTGTGCGCCTCTTAACGCAGTCGCGCGATTAAGAAGTGCAAAATAGGAATCAGCACATATCAGTACTCCTACCTTTCCCCATGGAGTATCAAACACATTATTCTGGACCGCACTGCCCCGTGCAGCCCATTTTGACTCTGAATTTACTTTGTTATATCGAAGAATAATTTCGCCGGAAGGCCCGAACACAAAAGACGAATTATATATCAGCTCGATTTGCGCAGATCTGTATGCTGCTCCAAGAACAATATAATTACCGTATTCAGCAGATATCCGGGAAAATTTCTTAATAATTTCAGAATTTTCATCTACAGTATAACCACGCAATTCCTCTCTTGACTGAAAACTGTATCCTGACAATCCCATCTCGGTATTAAGAATTATTTTTGCTCCGTTTCTGCCTGCCTCTATATTCATTGCTGTCAGGGAGTCGCAATTATCCTTAAATGCGGAATACTTTATTTCCGGATGTATAATTGCGATTTTTAATTTTTCCGTTTTTTCCTGCATTAAAATTCAATTCCTTTTTGTGCTTTTATTCCTTCCTTATAAGGATGCCTCACCTCTTTCATTTCAGTAACAAGATCAGCCATATTTAGTAATTCTTCAGGTGCGTCACGGCCGGTTATAAGTATGTGCATATCTGACGGTTTATGTTTAAAAACTTCAATTGCCTCGTCTTTATCCACCATATTGTAATTTAACGCCCAGGTAAATTCATCAAGTATCAGAAGGTGATGCCTGCCTTCACTGATAAATGATTTTGCCTGTTCCCATCCTGATCTCGCAGCGTTTATATCCTTATTCAGATCCTCTGATTTCCAGGTAAAACCTTCGCCGACAACATAAATATCCAGGGAACCGTTAAACTTTTCAGCACTTTTCAACTCTCCGTATTTCCAGCTTCCTTTTATAAACTGTATAATACATACGGGCAGGTCATGACCGAGAGAACGCATTGCAAGCCCCAGCGCTGCTGTAGTTTTACCCTTACCATTCCCCGTATTAATCATTAGAAGGCCTTTGGTTTTATTATTCTTTTTCATTAAAAATCATTCCATTTGTCATTATAACCAAGAGCTATTGCCCTGTTTACCAGAATTAAAAAGGACTCATCAGTATTCATAAATTTTTCACGGGAAAGAGTATTTATATATTTATTAATTGCATTATAATTACCGGACACAGCAGAAGCCAGCTGAGCACCGTATATGCATGAAACTTCTGGGAAGCAGCTTTCCGGAAGAATGCCCCATGCAATTTTATCGCGCAAATGAACAATCGCGGCAACAGCAGCAACAACCAGCGGATCCCGTTCAATTCCGTAGAAATTAGCTTCGAGCAGTTTCCCATGCTCTTTGTCAAGATTGCATAGAATACCTGATATCATGTTTTCCTGTGTAGCTCCATAACGGGTAAGATGAAAAAGAGATGATCTTTGCGATTCGGGAGTAAGCCCGTTCTGCAGGGCAAGAGTTCCTTTTATTGAACCAAATACTGCCTTTCCAATCAGCTCTCCAAGTACGGAATGCTTTCCAGCTCCGGAAAGCGGCTTACCAGTCCCTATCCTTGAAGCAACTCCTATCTGATCAGTACCGGTTCCTGTAGCAAGCCCGCTTGAATATCTTGAACTTACCGCAAGCTCCTGAAGAACTGCTGTTTTTGCTTCGGTGGCAGTCATAATTGTTCTGACCATAGCTCCGTCAGTAAGTTCCCTGTTTATAAAAACCATCGTGTTTATAGTACCGTGCATCACAGGTTCCTCCTTTGATACACGTTCGTATTTTCCTTCGTATTCATAAACAGAAGCCGGATCGCCCACACGCCCGGCATTGCCTTCAACACCGCCTGTACACACAGCCATTACAGACAGGTCCCTGAAGCTGGCCTGCTTTGTTACAGCATAACGCATGTTTGCTGCCGTTCCCAGTGTTGCACATTTGTCTTCAGGCAGGTCATGATTTCCACAGATTTTCGAACGGTATGCTAACGGATCTTTTACTGCAATTGAACGATGAGCTGTTTCATGTTTGACAGGCTCACACGACTGATGATTATAAAGGTAAGACAGATCGTCTCTCAACCCGCCAGCTACCTGGCATGTTGAAATTACTTTATGAGGAGTCAAAAACTCCGCATAAACTATCTTTTCTTTTCTGTGAATAATTACTGAATCACTAAACTCTTTCAAAATCATATCTCTTCTCAAAAAATTAAATCATATTGTTAAAAATAAATTACACATAATAGATATACTTTTTAAAATCCTCAGGATCAGGAAAGCTGATTGCTCCGACTGGACATTTCGGCATACATCCTCTGCATAGCATTACGCATTCATAGGGACGTACAACTGTGAGCTTTTTCCTTTCTACTGCTTCTTTTTCGAACACACTTTTTGGGCAAAAATCTGCGCAAATACCGCAGCCTGTGCATAGAGCTGAATCAACAGTCGGGAACCAATCTATTTCATTTCTTTCTTTTGTAAGTCTTCTCCGCGATCCCATTTCTTTCATAAAGTTCCGCTGAAGCTCTGAATTATTTTTCCTTAGCTTCCTGATCCAGAAATTTTTAATACTCAGGGTAAGCGGCATTTTAATATTTTTGTAATTAAACGGTGTATAATTGCTCTGTTTCATTTTATCTTTCTTTACTCATGACGATTTGTTTTAATAATTCCAAAAAACTTTGGCATAAGGTTATTAATAAAAAAACCCCGAAACCTTTCAGGCTCCGGGGATCTCCCTTTTTCATCCTCGAAAATATACGTATGCTTTTACCGAAGAATACGTATTCATCTATATTAACAGGTCTTCTGGCTTCCGGATCATTCCTCTGCTGAGCCTTCCCGCCTAAAAGGCAGTGGCATTTTTTCAGCATCAGTTCCCGGTTACAGCGGCGGGTCCGCTCCCGATTCTAACGGGATTCCCTCTAACCTTTACAAAGTAAAACCTTTATAGAGTAAAGGATAGCCTCCGTTTGCTGGAGGATTAATACAGGCTATGTAAAAAGAACAATGGTTAATCAATTAAGACAGCTGTCAGCATTGTCAATAAAAAATTTCTTTAAATGCCGAATTTAAAAATTATACTATTTTATTTCACATAATAATCAACAAAATAGTACATCAAAATATTATCTTCGACCTTGATTTTTTTCAAACCTGCTAAATTCCAGGGTCGAAGATAAATTGTTATTACTAATAAAAGATAATTTTAATTAAGAAGGTAATTATTTATAAAGTTATATACTTGGTACTCAATTACATTGTTATTTTTATGCCGCCGTAAATCTGTCTTCCCGGCATAAAATATCCGCCTTCTGTGTATTCTTTATTCAGTATATTTTCGCCTCTGACCCATACATCTACATTATCGTTAACCTTATAGCCAATATTACAATCGAAAGTTAACACACCATCTTCCTTATATTCAGGCTGTCCGCTATAGTCTGAGTAATATACAAAAAATTTCATACTACTTCTGTAACTTGCACGGAAATATGCCGTAAAATTATACAATGGCAGAAGAGAAACAGTAGCGCTTACTTTATGATTGGGCAGATATGTAACATCCTGCCACTCGTATGAATCAGCATCCTTATATTCTCCTTTCACATAAGTATAAGCAACATCAACTTTTACAAGTGAAGCAATTAAAGAATTAAAATATAGTTCAAGCCCTTTTGAATATGACTTACCTTCCGCCTGATTATATCCACCGGAAATGTAAACTATCCTGTTCTCTATCTCTGTATAAAATACTGCCCCTCCAATTCTGCCCATATTCTGAATGTCCTGATCAATTCCTATTTCGTAATTTATACTCTTTTCCGGTTCCAGATATTCATTACCAATTGTTGTCAAAATTCCAGCACTGCTGTCATAATACTGGCCATATAATTGATAAGGTGAAGGCATTTTATATCCCGAACTGATTCCACTACGTACCTTTGTTCCTGAAGGTTTATATACAAAGGCAATTGAAGAATCATAAGTAAAGGTATTATCATGAGCTTCAGGCATAACATATCTACCGCCAATATTAAACATAATCATTTCATCAAAAAAAAGGCATTGCAGTTGTGAATATAAATCTGTTGTATAATAATCATAATCAAATTTAACTGTAGTATAATTGCCAGAATACGCATCTTCTGGAGATCTGCCATGATATTCCTGATATTTATAATCTGCGCCAATACTAAATATAAAATTTTCACCAAAATACAGATTATGCTGCATATCTCCGTAACATTCCTGACCACCATACTCCCCTACATTTCCATCAACATCTGCATCATAAATATATTTTCTATTGGTTTTGGTGTATGCCCCTTTTATAGTGTAGTCCCATATATTCATAACCTTATGAGAAACGCTTAGGCCTGTATTTGAAAGAATACCTTCTCTGTGGGAATTCTCATCAGGTTCGGTTTCAATCAACTCTGAAGTAACAGGATCGAGCTTCGGTGAAGATCCGCTTTGAAGATCAGTCAAAAAATTCAATGAATTAATATCAATTGTTAAGTCATTCAATTTAAAGCCAACTCGCCCTGAAAACCCTTTGTTTTCATAATAAAAACTGGTATATCCGTTATCTTCTTCACGTCCGACACTTCTGACAACTACGGGACAGAAATCCAGATAATAACTATCAGAACCATAAGATGCTCTGGCAGTCTGTATTATCTGATCCTCTCCTCCATATTCACTTCTCGATTCAAAATGAAGCCCTGATTTTGGTTTTTCCGGTATAATATTGATTACACCGCCAATTGCACGGGAGCCATATAACGTACTTCCTGTTCCTTTCAATACTTCAACTTGACCAACGTTTGAAGACATAAACATATCTTCAATAAAAAATGTGATTGAGTCTGAAGTACCACCTGCATCATTAAGAGGAATTCCATTATACTGAAATTGTGTATAATCCGCAGAGACTCCGCGAATTTGAACGGTTGAATACTGTCCGGTACCTCCGCCTCTATTTAAATGCACTCCAGGAAGATTATCAAGCAATTCAGGAAGATATGATTCCTTTGCAGCTTCCATATCTTCTTTATCTATAACATCCACACTCTTTGTTAATTTATCCTGGCTCACTTCTGTTTTAGTAGCTGTAACAACTACTTTTCCTAAATTCGCTTCTTCTTTGATTGTTGATTCTGTTTCTTGTGTAGTTCCTCGTTCTTCTTGTGCAAATGCAGCTTGAGTATAAAAAAAACAGAATACTGATATTATTGTTAAAAATGATAACATATATCGTTTCATTATATTCTCTCCTTGAGATAATTAAACTTTTATAATCTTACTTGACTCTCAGGGAAAAACCTTAATATTATTGTAAATGAAAGGTTTGTCTCTCTCCGGAGAGTAAATTTTTTAAACACTCGGATAATTGCCGTTATCCGAGTGTTTTAATAATTTCTTTAAAAATATACGTTTTCACCCCCTTTTTCTATTTTCATAAATTTTTAAACAGTTGCTAATATCTAATTTTAAAAAAAATATCTCGTTCCAAATATGAGTTTTTAACCACGCCCATAAACTAAAAAACCCCGAAACCTTTCAGGCTCCGGGGATATCCCTTTTTCATCCTCGAAAAATTGCGCATACTTTTACCGAAGAATACGCGTTCATCCATATTGACAGGTCTTCTGGCTCCCGGATCATTCTGAAAACCGAGCCTTCCCGCCTTTCGGCAGTGGCATCATTTCGGCATCAGTCCCCGGTTACAGCGGCGGGTCCGCTCCCGATTCTAACGGGATTCCCTTTCTAAACCTTTACTATGTAAGGCCTTTATTAAGTAAAGGAAAGCCTCCGTTGTATGGAGGATCAATACAGGCTATGTAAATTAAAACTTATGATGTACGCCATAATAAGTATTAAAATTTTTTAGTCAATAAAAAATTTTAATACTTCATTCATTATATAATAAATTTTCATTAAAATTTTCGATAATTATAAATTCTTATATCATATAACGCTTATAATAGTATTTGAATTATATCAATTCTTCATTACACAAATCAGATCCGAAGTTCTTTTTAAAACATCGTCAATATTATAACAAATTAGCGGATACTTTACAGCAGGCCTTTTTATTAAAACTACTTCAACACCTGTCTCTTTTGCTGCTTTAACTTTTTCAATAACTCCGCCCTCTTCTCCACTGTCCTTTGTTACGATAAACTTAATATTTAATTCTCTGTATAATGCTTTATTCAATTCAACAGAAAATGGGAACCTTACTGCGATTATTTTATCAACAGGAATACCTGATTTCTCACATGCATCAATCGAGCTTTTAAGAGGAAGTACTCTGACAAAAAGTCTTTCTCTTTCTATTGATTTAAAATCCGGAATATTCTTTGACCCGATTGTCAGAAGAATATTCCCCTCCCTGTTGTTCAAGTATTCCACAGCACTTTTATAGTCATCGCATATATAATTCACATGAGAATAATTTATTTCTTTTCTTTCAAAACGTATATACGGTACTCCTGTTTGTTCCGATACTGAAACAGCATTAGCGGAAACTTCAGCGGCAAATGGATGGCTCGCGTCAATAATCAGATTTATTTCATGTGACTTGATAAGATTCTGCATGTCATTCATATCAAGAGGACCTGTCAGAATCGTAAGCCTTTCTTTTTCGCCAAGCAGAACACGGCCATAGCCAGTAACAACAGAAGCCAGTACATCATATTGCTTCAGAAGCACATCAATAAGATCCCTTGCTGATTTTGTTCCCGCAATAACCCATATCATTTATACTTCATAGCCTCTGGGTGTTATTATTTTTTCTCCTGAAATGTAAGTCTTTGAATTTCCAATTATAACTGTAGTAAGCATATCTATATCATGTTCCAGCATTTTCTCAAGAGTGGTTACGACCGAAGTTGTCCCTTCCCTTGCAGCGTTTCTTACTATGCCCACAGGAGTATCCTTCCCTCTATAGGAGAGTATTATATCCCTTGCTTCTTCTATATGCTTTGTTCTTGTTTTGCTTTTCGGATTGTACAGGCAAATAACAAAATCACCCTTTGCAGCGCATTCAAGCCTGAGTTTTATCAGGTCTCGATCTGTCAGAAGATCGCTAAGACTTATTGAAGCATAATCGTGCATTACAGGAGCACCAAGTATAGATGCTGATGTAATAAAAGACGTAATACCCGGAATAATTTCAGCTTCAATATCACTGTTATTCTTATCAATTATTTCAAGCATTAAACCCGCCATTCCGTAAATACCGGAATCACCGCTGGATACAAGAGCAACAACCAAACCTTGTTCAGCAATCTCCAGCGCCTTCCCACATCGATCCGTTTCCTTTCTCATGCCAGTGGAAAGTACGTTCTTTAAAGTGAATGATTTTTTTAAAATATCTATATAGGTTTTATAACCTATAACAATATCACATTGTTCAATTACTTCAACAGCTTTTAAACTCATATGTTCCCGGCTTCCGGGACCAATTCCTACAATAAAAATTTTTCCTTTCATGTCTTACAGTTTATTTCCTCTTCCCACAAAGCAATAGTAATTCCGTTTTCTTTATATTTACTCATTAAAAGTTTTCCGCTTCCGTCTGACGCGAGAAATGCGCATGGCTCCGCGACTGCTCCTGCTCCAGTATTTTCACGAACAAAATCTGAAACGGCAAATCTGTTTTCAACTTTATTTATTTCATCAGCCGAAAAAAAACTGATTTTTTTCCCAAAAGACGAAACCGCATTTAAAAGGCCCGTTTCATTCTTTTTTATATTAATAGAAGCAAAGCCTTTAATACTCCTTAAATCCAGGCCGGCATGATTAACCCTGTCAATTATTAGTTCATAAATCAATTTCTCTTGAGTTCCCTTTCTGCATCCAATCCCGGCAATTATATTTACAGGAATAAGCTGAACGTATGGTTTACCGGAAAATTCTATTGTTTTATTAGTTAAATAAATTAAACCTTCAGCTTTATTCCGCGTGTTATCAGTAAAAAAGCTTAGGCAGTGTAAAGCAATATTAATATCGCTTACAATTGCTACTTTAGCTCCATTAACAATCAGAGATGTGATATCCTTTGCTCTCTGCATATCATCAATAACGCATCCAAGTTGTTTGGCAATCATATCAACCGATATCAGGCCGTTTACATCAGATGATGTTGTTATTACCGGCTCAGCTCCCAGACGTTCACTGATTTCGAGGGCCATGTGGTTTGCCCCGCCAATATGGCCGGACAGCAAACTGATTACAAATTTTCCTTTTTCATCCATTACAAGTACAGCAGGGTCGCTTGTTTTTTCCCTGATATACGGTGCAATTGAGCGTACAACAATTCCGGAAGCCATTATAAATACTAAAACATCATATTTATTAAAAATACTCCCGATATGCTCTGTAAAATTTCCTTTAATGTAAATATCAGCTACACCGTTTTTTTCTTTTGAATGAATTACCGATTCAGGAAAACTTTCCTTCATTTTTTCTGCAAGCGTGAGCCCGCCTTTTGTCAGCGTTATTACTGCTATCCGCATTCTGCTTTCCTGAACTCATGCGAAAAATCTTTATCATATAATTTACTTTTTTCAAAATCATTACCGAGAAAATCTCCAACCATTATCATAGCTGTCTTTTTTATTTCCGCTTCAACAGTTTTCTGCGCGATATTTGACAAATTTCCAAGTACGATTTTCTGGTCAGGCCATGTTGCTTTCTGAATTATAGCGACAGGAGTTGAAGCGGGATAATATTCAAGAAGCTTTTCTACAACATCATCAATCATTTGAACAGAAAGAAAAATGCACATGGATGCTTTATGTGAAGCAAGGGAGGTAAGAGATTCCTTCTCCGGCACAGAAGTCCTCCCTTCAAGTCTTGTAAGAATAACAGTCTGTGAAACTCCCGGAAGAGTGAATTCCATTCCGAGTGCGGAAGCCGCTCCCGTAAAAGAACTTACTCCCGGAATTACTTCATAAGGAATCCGATCTTTTTCCAGCTCAACTATCTGCTCACGAATAGCTCCGTATATGCTCGGATCTCCGGTATGAACACGCGCGACAAGCAGATCCTTTTCTACGGCATCTTTCATCACCTGCATAACCTCATCAAGTGTCATGGATGCACTGTCATATAACTTCATCTTATTATCATAATTTTTAAACAGCTCTTTATTTACTAAAGATCCGGCATATATTATAACATCAGCTTTTTCTATTATCTTCATTCCTTTTAATGTTATAAGCTCCGGATCTCCCGGACCTGCTCCAATAAAATATACTTTTTTCATTTAACGAACCCTCTTCTTTACTATAACGGTAGTTAAATACCCAATATCTCCATACAGGTCATCAATCCCGTTACTTACTGATTCATCTTCTGTCCCGATCTTCGAAGCGATTGTCACATCAAAATTTCCGCGTTCTTTTAAAGAATCAGCTAGCCTGTTATTGTCAGCCGATGCCTTTAGGAATACGATATTATCATATTTATCCAGGTAATATTTTATATCTGTTCCCGAGTTTAACGGCAATATGACCAGACTCTGATTATGTATTGCCAGAGGAAGATTCTGTTTTGATGCTGTAGCACTGAACGATGATATTCCGGGTACAGTTTCTATTTCAACATCCATTTTTTTTAAATACTCAAGCAAATAGATATATGTGCTGTAAAGCATTGAATCACCAATTGTGAGAAAAGCAACGTTCTTTCCTGAATCAACATATCTCTTGATAATTAATGAATTATCTTTTATCTGCTCTCCTCTTTTTTCCATATTTTTAATCATTGGAAATTCCATCTTTACAACCTGCGTATTACAGTTCAGATATTTAGACGCGATATCAAGCGCCATGCTTCCTTTTTCACTTTTGCTCTCTGGAACAGCCACAATATCCACAATTTTTAAAATATTTACAGCTTTAAGCGTTAAAAGCTCCGGGTCACCCGGCCCGATTCCAATACCATAAAACTTTCCTTTCATCAACAGACTCCATTTTTACAGGCTGTTATCAGAAATATCGGGTTCTGCGCTTTCATCATAGTCGAGTTTCCTTTTTTCTCAGCTCTTGTAATTGCTACCTGTATAATCTCTGTACTATATTCTTTTGAAATAAAAAAATCGTCAGCAGCCTTCAATGTTTCAAGAGTTACAGCATTGACTGCAATTATTCCGTCTGCGTTTATATTAAGGTCTATCCATTCCAGTATACTGAAAAAATTTCCTCCGGACCCTCCAATGAATGCCCTGTTAAACTGTGCTTCAGGAAGGTCAGCCGGAGCTTCTCCGGCAATAATTTTAATGTTTTCAACTTTGAATTTTTTACAGTTTTTTTCAATAAGCTCAATTGCTTCAGCTTTTCTTTCTATTGAATATACTTTACCGCTCTTAAGTATAAGTGCAGCTTCAATAGAAACTGAACCTGTACCGGCTCCAACATCCAGAAGTATGGAATCCGCTTCCAGCCTCAGCTTTGACAAAGACAGGACGCGAATCTCCTCCTTTGTCATCGGCACATTTCCTCTTATAAACTCGTCATCCGGTATTCCAGGTATAATGCTATTTATCATTTATTATCACCACAGTACTCAAATTATAAACTTCTTTCATCATGGAAGCATTACGCGCATTTGTACTTATTATAAGTTCATCCTCATAGGATAAATTTATTCCAATAATTATTTTACAATAATCCATTCCCCCTTCACAAAGCAAACCGGCGATATAGTTGTAAGTATGCCTCGAATCTGTAAGAAAAAAACAATGTTTATTTAATTTTACTGCACTTACTATATCATCATCTTTTCCATGTACGCTGCCGAGATAGGCATTCTCCCATGCAAGATTCAGCTTCGCAAAAATATACTGCATGGAACTGATTCCAGGAATTACTCTGATATCACTTTCATCAAAATTCCTTTTCATAAATCCGAGTATTCCGTAAAAACCCGGATCTCCGCTTGCGACTACAGAAATGGATTTTGATTTATAATTCTCTGAAATATATTTTTTCAGAGCATCAAGATCACCTGTTATCTCTATTGTTTCCTTATCTCTGACATCAATAGCTTCAAGATTCCGCCTGCCTGCAATTATCACATCGCTTTTTGCTAAAACTGAATTAACAGCAGGAGTTATGTAATCCGGATGACCCGGGCCTATGCCGACAACGTTTATTTTCATGAAGCAGCCTGTAAAGAATCTATCATTTGATCAGCACCTTTGCTTTTTCCCAATAAACCTTTTTTTTCCGAAAATAATACAACTTCAACAGACAAATCATTATGAACAAAGCCGCAGCATCTTTCTGCCGCAGTCTCGGCAAGATACATAAAAAAAGACATATCCTTAATATATTCAATTGCTTCTTCAGTTGTCAGGCTCTCCATTATTGCCTTTACTACATCCGCATTTCCTGTAAACAGCGCATAATGAGAAGCAAGTATCTCAACACGCGCGTCTGCTACTTTACTGTGAGTATTGAAAATACCTCCTGCAACCTTAACAAGCTTACCGATATTGCCCACGAACAGAATACTCCTGAAACCCTCATATACCGCCCGGTTAAGCATATCTCCTATATAATTACTGACTGTAACAATATGTCTTTTCTCAATTTTCAAAGACTCGATAGCATACTTTTCTCCGTAATTACCCGGAACAAAAACAGCAGCTTCGTTTCCTGATTTCCTGAGCATAGACAGCTCAAGTCCGATTGATTCGGTAATAGAGTCTTCAGACATAGGTTCAACAATACCGCTTGTACCGATTATTGAAATACCTCCTTCAATACCCAGCTTTGGATTGAATGTCCTTTCAGCTACAGATTCTCCGCCCGGAACAGAAATCTCAATACATACTCCGGTATTTTCCGGAAGTACGCCCCTTACCTCATTCTCAATCATACGCATAGGCACCGGATTGATCGCCGGATTTCCCGGTTCAACCGAGAGTCCTTTTTTTGTAACACGCCCGACTCCGTCTCCTCCGGTAATTTTTATTCCGCTTTCAGCAGTGCTCACCTTTGCGTAAATTCTCATGCCGTTAGTAATATCAGGATCATCTCCGGCATCCTTGATAACACAGCAGCGCGCGTAATCCGGAAAAAAAGAAATGTCTTCAACATCAAGATTCAGAGTCCATCCTTTGGGAGTATCAATACTGACATGATTAACCGGAGCCTGTTTTACAAGCATCTCAGCGGCAGCTTTGGCAGCTGCAGCCGCACAGGTACCGGTTGTGTATCCGCAGCGCAGTTTTTTTCCGCTTACAATTTTATAATTATTCAGCATAAAATCCGTTAATTTTTAATCAGACTGTTTCATCAGCTGATACAATAATGCATTCAGAAAAGCTACTGCTATAGTACTGCCGCCTTTACGACCGTTTGTTACCGCATAGGGAACTCCGGTTTTCTTTATCTCCTCTTTTGATTCAGCTGCCCAGACAAAACCTACAGGCATTCCTATAACAAGAGCAGGTTTAACTTTATCATTAAAAATCATTTCTTTAAGAGCATGTAACGCGGTAGGAGCATTTCCAATTGCAAAAATTTTAATTCTTTCATCTTTACACGCTTTTTCAATTCCCACGATTGATCTTGTAATACCCCTCCTCTCCGCTTCCATGGCTACTGCTTCATCTGAAATTGAGGTTACAATTTCACATCCGAATTTTTCAAGAGCTGACTTTTTAACTCCTGATTTTATCATATTGGTATCTGCATAAATTCTGCATCCGCTTTTTATAGCAGTAATTCCGGATGATATTGCATCAGAATGGATTTCCGTTATTTTTCCGTATTCGAAATCAGCAGAAGTATGTATTATTCTGTATATATACGGCTTATTCTCTTCAGCAATATTATCCTCAATTTCCTGATCAATTATTTCAAAACTTCTTTTTTCAATTTCAGCAGGATTTAATATCATTAGTTTTCTCCGTTATATATTTGCTGCGTAATGTGAAGCTTACAATATTTTACAGTATCATTTATTTTTAACATTTCAGTTATTTACGAAAAAATTAGCAAAGAATTAGATTTTGGAATTAATAAATATAAAAAAATTATTTATCAGCTTCTTTCGCACGCGATAACAAAATATCAGCCAAAAGCGGTTCAAAACCGATCGGCCTTGCGAATATAAACTCAATATCTTTATATTTTGCTTTTAATTCTTCTATTATTTCCGGTATGTCTTTCTTGATGTGTATGCCCTCATATAAAAAATATGGTACCATTATTACCCGGTTTGCGCCAAGGCCTGCTATTTCTGAAACTGCTTCGGGAATATCAGGCCTGGCAAGTTCCATATGAGCACCTCTGACCAGTTCATAATCACCTTTCTCCTGTATCCTCTTAACAATCTTATCAAATACGTCTATAGCATCTTTTGATCTGCTTCCATGTCCCAATACGAGCAATGCTGTTTTCATCAATTTTTCTCCATGTAATATTTACTTTCTTCGTTAAATCGTAAAAAAATACAAAAAAAATCCCGGACTAACAAGCCCGGGATTTCCCTTTTTTATCCACGTCTATATACACATACCTTTACCGGGGCACGCATATTCATCCATATTGACAGGTCTTCTGGCTCCCGGATCATTCTACTAACCGCGCCTTCCCGCCATCCGGCAGTGGCATTAATACTTAAATCCTTTTGGGATTTAAGTATTAATGCCGTTTCAATCTGAAACTCCATTAGCTCAAATTCCTTCAGGATGAAAAATATTTACGGTCTTCGTCCCCGGTTACAGCGGCGGGTCCGCTCCCGACTTTAACGGGATTCCCTTTAACCTTTACAAAGTAAAGCCTTTACTGTGTTAAGGAAAGCCTCCGTTGCGTGGAGGATCAATACAGGTTATGTAATTTCAATCTAAACTGCCTGTAATAATTAAATATAAAGATTTTTAGTCAATAAAAAATTTATATAAGGTAGTATTTTTCAATTTTATGATAAGCAGAATTTTTAATTTTTATCTGGTGTCTTTATTCTACCGGGTGATTCAGAGGAACTGGGTTGCCGGGGAATCGAACCCCGAACCTACTGATTAAGAGTCAGTTGCTCTGCCAATTGAGCTAGCAACCCATTCGATGAAAAAGCACAGCATATCCGTCTTCACATTACGCTGTCAAATACTTTTCCGGGCCATTTAAGCCGATAATTTAGTCTGCTCAGGAGTATATATGTGTTCAACATTTTGCTTTAAAGCAATAAACTCCAGAATATACTTGAATCTGCTTGCTGCATCAAGAGGAGATGACAATTGATTTTCTGTGGTGGGCGGAAACTGCTGAATTCTTTTAACATTCAATGTCCTTTTATCTTTGTCAGGATTAAATATGTCTTTTTTGAATAAAACAAATGTATCAAATATGGATTTAATAATTTCATCTGAATTAATCAAATACGCCAGAAATAAATTCTTGTCCGAATCTTTTACATTCCTTGCGAAAAATTTCAGAATCGGAAGCACAATTTCCGGATATAGATGAATATTAATAAGCTTGATAACTTTATCCTCAAGCTCCTTATCAGCCATTCTTCGTGTCGGGTATGCAAGTGACGGAATATAATAACTGCCTGTTCTGACCTTTGACATTACATAATCAAGAAAATGATCAAGTGTATCTTTCCTCTGAATATCCGTATCCTTGTATGTACCTTCAATAATCACATCTGCAATCATCTGCAGGTCTTTTTCATCCCTGATCATTGAATCAATCTTAAGCTGTTCAGCTCTTTCAAGTACAATAGAATCAAGCTTATTTATGAAATTATTATCATTCATTTAAATCTCTTTATATCAAATCATTATAAGAATTCTGCGCTTTAAATTACGATCTCAGACAAAATAAAAATAAAATTGTAACTATTCAGTTATAGTTTCTCAAAAAGAAATGACTTTTGCTCATAGATTGATAACAGCTGAATAGTTACGAAAAATTAAAATTTCTTCTCAAGCCGGAGAGCTATCGCTTTATAAAATTCCGAATGCTCATTATATTCATGAACATTTCTTACAGAAGAATAAAGAGAATAATTATAAACTGATAATTCCGCAAGCCCGAAAACAATCATTCGTGTTTTGTCTCTGTCGCGATAGCCGTCATAAAATAGATACATAAATAAAGCATTTGATATCAGCGACAAAGCTCCCACTCCGTATTTCCCGGTATAAAAATGCCCGAAACCGGGAACAAAAACAGACCCTATAGCAGATACCCATACATTTTTTTGAGGCCTGTTTATTTCATCGTCAATTAATTGCTGTAAATCTTTTATTTCTTTGAAATATTTCCCGTTTTTATATTTTTTAGAATAATCAGAAGAAGCTTTTTTTGCCGAATCAAGATCTTTTAATAAAATCAAAGTAAAACACATATCAAACAAAACATCTTCTGTAAATCTGCCTTTTTCATAAATATACAGATAGTCCTGAAATGTCCTGTAAGCAAAATACGATGATCCCATTGACAGTCTTGTAAAACCTGTCATATATAATGCTTCCTCACCTTCAGGTCTATCTTTATACTTTGTATAGCATTCAGAAAGAGTATTTATTGCCTTTGAATAATTCCCTCCCTTCCTGAACGCCTCGCTCATAATAAGCATACTTTTCGGAAAATATTTTCCGCCGGGATACAGAAACTGATATCTCATTGTTTCTGTTATTGCATTATAATACAGCATATTATTATTAAAAGTTTCAGCTGTTTTAATTATCTGCTTTTCAGAAGCAAATGAAGAATTAATAAGCTGAACGAATAAAATGAATAAAATAAAAATAGTTATATTTTTAATCCTCATTCCGGTATTTCATTCCAAGACTTTATTATTTATATAATCTTCAGGATGATAATAAAGATCATACTTTTTTATCAGTTGTTTGTTAAAATTTCGTTTCAAATGCAGATTTGCAAATTCAGAGGAATTATACGCGCCGTATAAATTTCCCGCGTAAAATAGTCCCGTAAAAAATGATAAAGTAAAAGCCAGCGGCTTTTCGTTATTCCTGTAACAGTAATACGAACCGTAAGCTGTACCCGCGACAGCAAGAAAGCTTAAAATGCCGTCCATGACTCTGCCGGAGTATATCTGCCCTGAACCAGGCAGCAGAGCAGACATTGAAACAGACAGCCATTTTGATTTAAGTCCGAGCTCATGGTACATGTTCACACTATGCTTCAAATCATCAGTTGAATATCTGCCGAACGTATCTTTTAAATATTGATCAGCCTTTTCAATCTCCTGCAGTATTTCACCATAGCTGAATAATTTTAAATGCAGCATGATCCTGTTCCTTAGAAGCTGAGTGCGCTCAGATGAATTCATATTTATATACTTAAGATTATTCAGCAGCTGAGTGCCTTTTTTATGATCATTAAGAGCGGAATATGAATGCGATAACATGAATAACATTGAAATTCCTGATTTGGCGGGTTTAACAAATTCAGAGCCTTCAATATTCGCGATAACAGTTTTATACTGCCCGCCCAGATAATAGCATGTACTGATCAGGTACAAATAATCTGGCTTTATTTTAATATGCTCATCGTATTGCAAAAGCCTCCGCGTCTCCGCAATGCAGTCAAAATATTTTTTTCTCATGAAAAGCTCATGAACAAATCGTTTCTGTTTAATTAAAAAGTCATTATCTGCAGAATCAGCAAAAAGCGGTAGAATGATTGTAAGAATAAGAACCGGCATAAAAAATAATTTATACATGATTCTAAAAACAGAATAAGTTCCTGGTCTATTCTTCACTGTTCTGCCGGGAGCCTGATTATAATTTCTCATCTAATAAAATAATGTATCCGGAACAGGGTCTTCTCCCGGAGGAGTGAATGGATTGCATCTTATTATTCTGTCGCCTGCGAGCAGAGCTCCTATAAATGCTCCGTATCTTAATACAGCGACTTTACCGTAGCGGCTGCATGTAGGGTGAAACCTGCAGTTGGGCCCGTCCTGGGGTGATATAAATTTCTGAAAAGCACGAATCATAAAAAAAGCACCTGCTTTCGGACTGTTAAATATTATCTGGACTTTTTCATTAGCCGGAGAATTCATCTCAATTCTCTCATCCCCGATCCTTACGTCTGAATTCCATGGACTGAAAGTCTCTTCTGAAAAACACGGAAAATTAAAAAATATTGTGATAGTACTTATTAAAAGTAGCCGTTTAATGATTTTTGTCATATTAAAAAGTATGTCTATGAGAACATAATTATGATTAAGATTATATGTAACTACTCAGCTATATTAACCTTCAAAACTTAAATAAACATGCTTTCCATTGAAGATATCATGAATTGCATCAATCACATTAA
>JAFGDQ010000107.1 GCA_016932015.1 Spirochaetota bacterium
TATAAAATTCTTCTAATGTCTCTTCCATGTGACTAATAATCCATTATACCTCTTACTTTTCCACCTTATTTCCTGAAGAGCCAAAAATCATAACTTACTGAATTCTGTTAATATCTTTCTATAGGAATTATAAAAGGATTCGTATACTATATTCACCTTTTTACCTGACACTGCTGAATTGGGTGTCTTCATAAGTCCAATATCAACTATTGTACTTTTGAAAGCGTCATCCAGTTCATCTCCAAGCTGCCTGATCACTTCTTTTAATTCCTGTGCAATGCTTAACGGAATATACTGCTTTAATTCGCCCCATACATTCTTTTTCTGATTTATAACTTTTTCAGATTCAATATTGGCAGACCTAAATAATTCAAAAAACCGGTTTTCAAGAGGAATACAGTTTAGAAGTAATTTCAGATTTGAAAACATACCGGGGTATTTTTTAATGTCAACATAAAGCCATTCATTCAGAAATACCAGTGAATCCATCAAATAATCGGCGACATCCTTTAAACTGATGTCTGATTTATCAGGGGAATGATAAAAATATTTTTTTAAATTTTCAGATACGTTATTATTATACTCATTAGCATTTCCTTTAACATCCATATCAAAATGTCTTAGATATTTCAGGTCGTTCAGTATTTTATCAATATCACTTTTAAGTCTGGCTTTTTGAGTCATTTCAGGAGAGGAGGATGACGCCTGTATTCCATTATTGCTGAATCCTGCAGAAAATATTAAATCACCGGTATTCTGCTGTATCATACGGCTTAATCCGGATTCATCAACGCTGAAAAATTTTAACAGATTGTTTTTCAGGCTGTTTTTTTCCAGTACAGTAAGAACTGCTTCCAGGATATTTTCAAGTACAGGATACTGTTTTTTCAGCTTCAAATAAATTCTTACAAAGAGATTAATGTTTTCTTTATATTCATTAATAATTTTATCCGAATCCTGATTCATATAGGCAGCGGGAGGTTTTTTTAAATTTAGAGTAGACCGGATAAAATATAATTCGTTTATTTCCAGTAAAAATGCAGTCAAATGAGGTACTAACTTATTTTTAACGGCATTTTCAAAAACCCGTATATCTTTTTCGAGTTCAGCTCTGTAGGAATTATTTATATATCTCTTTTGCTTTTCATCTGTTATTGTTTTATTATGTTCAATATCAGCTTTCTGCTGATTTACAAATTCCTCTTTTAATAACGCGATTTTATCAATTAAAGTAAAGGTATTCAGATATCTCTCTTCAAAAAACAAAAGGGCTTCCCTGATTATCAGAAAACTGCCCTTCAATTCCAGGCTGCATGCGTTTATTTTAATGTCATACAACTCAAGTTCATCATTTATTGTTTTTATTATTTCTCTTAATAAATAATCCCCTTTTCTGGTGCCTTTTTCATAGGAAATTCTGTCCAGTTCATAAATGACTTTACGCAGATAATGATTTTTTTCATTAGCTGTTTTTAATTTTTTTTCAATTGCTATAATGTCAGGCATGGTTCTGTTCTGTTAAATAAATTATTCATCCAGCGGATAAACTACTTTAACCGGCTGTCTGATTCCTTCATTTTTCTCAATATTAATCAACCTGTAAATAAAAGATTTGGTAACTTCCTGCCCCTTACTGCCGAGCAATAATGTTCCTTTTGTATTTAACAGATCATCAGCCAGAATCATTGTCTCATTCAGTTTTGACAAACTGACCTCTCCTGAAACGTATTTTTTTCTTTTAACAACCGGTCTTTCTAGTATCTCTACCAGCTGCTCATCATACCACCCGAGGGTTACCCTTTGTCTAATAGCATCCATAATACTGTCTCTTTTAAGACCTGACTGAATAAGAGTGTCGAAATCCAGCGCCAGTTTCAGAATTCTTGCTCCCAATGGAATATCCTGTCCGGCCAGATCATCCCTGGGAACACCGCGACCATTATATAATTTTTCCTGGTATTCAATAATTTTTGCGACCTGCTTTAATCTTGGTATATTCGCAATCATTTCACTTCCGATTTTAGGATGATTTTGAAACATTGTATATTCATTCGGCAATAAATCTTTATTATTATATACTTTTGAAATTAGAAAATCAGGGAGGGTAACACAGCCAATCTGGGACAGCATAGCTGCTATTTCTAGCTGCCATGGATTTTTTATATTCATTTTATCGATAAATTCCTGAACAATGCGTCTTACACGTGAAGCTCTGCTGAATGCCTGCGGACTCACAAGGGCAAGAATATCCGTAAGCACTTTTATTGAGCCGCTTAATGTTTTTTCAATTAAGATTTTTTCAGCAGTAATCAGGCGGTATTGAGCGATTCCATCCTCGATATTTTTAATCATTAAATCAGGTGGACAGGGCTTGGTAAGAAACCGGAATACCTGCCCCTGGTTTATCACATCTATTATACCTTCCATATCAGCCTGTCCTGTAAGCATAAATCTGACAGTATTCGGGTATTTTTCTCTTACCTTTGCAAGAAACTCCGCGCCATTCATTTCAGGCATACGGTAATCGGATATTACTACTGCGAACGGCTTCTGCTTTTCAAATTCCTCAAGCCCCTGCTTCCCGCTTACTGCTGTTACTATAGAATATTTATTATGGAATTGACGCTTTAAAGAAGAGAGTATATTCTCATCATCATCAACAATAAGAATTTTATTTTCCATACTGCCTCCATAATCTGAAAGATTTTCAGAAATCATCCCTTCTGAAAAATCAACCGGAATTCTGATTTTTCAGACTTTAATGAGTTTACATCTTTTGATATAAAATTGTTATTATCAGAAAAAAGATTCTGTATTTTCTACATCACTGAATACGCATTATCAATTATTAATACCCTCATTCACTCAAATAAAGTCTATTGAAGACATTTTACTGTTCTTTTGCTGCTTTTTCAATAATTGAAACAAGTTCATCAGGACTGCATGGTTTAGTAATATATTCATGCGCAATTTCCTTCGCTTTATCAAATATTTCCGCTTCTGACTGCCCGCTTAATATAATTCTTTTGATTTCCGGATACTTTTCCTTTATCTTAACAAACAAATCGAGACCATTCATGCCCGGCATTTTGTAATCACTCACTACAACCTGGCATCTGTCATTTTCCAGATGATTCAATGCCTCCTGAGCGCTCAGAACAAAAGCCATATTCCATTCTTTTATTTTTTTTCTAAGCATTCTTTTAAGGGCATTCAGCAGATTCTCGTCATCATCAACAAATAAAATTTTAACCATAACAGATCACTTCCTTATATACCTATAAAGGTAATCTGACAGTACATAACGTGCCTTTATTTCTTTTGGATTTAAAATCGATACTGCCTTTATGCTTATTGACAATTATATCATAGGTAAGGGGTAATCCCTGTCCGCTCCCCTTGCCGGCTTCCTTTGTAGTAAAAAACGGATCAAATATCTTGTCCTGAATATCCTCAGGAATTCCGGCGCCTGTATCTGTAATAGTAACAACAATCATGTTGTCTTCCATGTATGTGGAAATTTCAATAGCTCCCTTTTCTTCGGGATTGCTGCCTGTTTTTTCTTTTATAGCGTCAGATGAATTTATTATAATATTAAGGAAAGCCTGGTTTAGTTCCCCCGGAAAGCATGGAAGCATGGGAAGATTATGATCAAAGTTAGTGATAATATTGGATGAATATTTCCACTCATTGCGGCTGATTGTAATAGTATCATCAAGAAGATTGTTTATGTTCAGCAGAGTTCTGGATTTGGTGCCCGGGTGAGAGAATTGTTTCATAGATTTTACAATCCTGGTTACCCTGTTTAATCCTTCGATTGACTGAGCAATAGCTTTGGGTATTTCCTCCATCAGAAAATTGGTGTCGATTTGTGAAACGGTTTTTATCATTTTCCTGACCTTGTCATTAACATCTTTTTTATTCTTAAAACAATCAGCCAGATCAATGTTGTGCCTTACTATTTCCAGAATATCAGAAAACGCATCTCTTAGAAAATAAACATTGTCTGTTATATACTGTGCAGGAGTATTTATTTCGTGTGCTATGCCTGAAGACAATTGGCCAATTGATTCAAGTTTCTGGGCCCGGGAAAGCTGTTTTTCCAGCTCTTTTCTTTTTGTTATGTCTTCGCCATTGATGAGAAAACCTCCAAGAGAACCGTCTTTTTCGATGATCGGATTTATTCTTAAATCAAGGAAGCCTTCCTTTTCCATCCGGTTTACATAGCTCAGGTCGTCCAGCTTAACAGGTCTCATTTCACTTATGCTCATTGTGATACCTTCATATACACGCGTCCAGTCCCAGTCTATACCGCAGGCCATGAAATTTTTTCCGATTATATCAGCAGCTTTAATACCGAAAGTCAGTCCCGATACCTGATTCCAGTGAGTTATAATATCCTTTACAGAAATTCCAATTAATATTGTAACCAGTGATGAAAGCAAAGCCTGCATTTCACTATGCGCCTGTTTGAGTTTAAGCGCAGTATTTTTCTGTTCAGAAATATCTATAAAATTAATTATAAAAAAATCTCTTTCTGCAATTGTTACTTTATTTATTTTTTGAAGTATTGGTACAGCATCACCATTTATATTTATAACTACAGATTCCCTGACTTTTTTAATATTGAACCGGTACCAGTCGCTAATCCTGCCTTTTTGTTCAGGAAAAATAAATGCGTTTCTTTTTTTGTTAATAATATTTTCAACCGGTAATCCAAAAATTTTTGACGCGCTTAGGTTCACATTTACAATAATATCTGTTTCCGCATCGACAACTATGACTATAGTCTTAATGTTGTTGAAAATCGTCTTGTAAAATTCTTCATTTTCTATTTGCATTGCCTTTATTTTATATTTTAACAGCAGGGTATCAATAACAGACAGCAGTTCTTTTTTCCCGAAAGGTTTATGAAGATTTACGAAGGAGTCGGAAGTTTCATTTTTTGTACTGAATTCCGGGCTGTTCTGCCCTGTAATAAAAATAACCGGAACATCAGTAACAGAATTTATTTGTTCCAGTACTTTAATACTATCAGTTTCATTACGCGGAGAGGTATCGACTATTAAAAGATCAGGCCTGGAGCTTTTAACATTATCAATGAGTTTGTCATCGTTATCAGTTATATCTGTATTTTTATACTTATTTGCCTCAAGTATTTTTTTAAGCAAAGTCGCATTACGAATGGAATTTTGAACTATCAGGATATGATTTTTCTTTTCAATCATAATTGATTCTTAAATTATGAACTGGAATGTAATCTTAATACAGGAAAATTTAATAGATTAAAATTATATATTTAAATTAAATAAATAGCAAGAAAACTTATAATGATTGAAATATAAAATTCCATCTGTTGTTTTTTATCCCAGAAAAAAATTCAATCCCTCAGGAATGTTTCAAAAATATAAAACAGCGAATCAATTAACAGTTAATATTCAGTTATAGAGCACGGCCTTGCCTGATTAATATTAAACAAATGTACTGAACACTTGCCCGGAAAGCAGTAAACGTCATGTTAAAGTCATCAGGTTCCTCAGTGAGTATGAATGGTCCCGTCCCTGCGGCACTTTTTATCCACTTCTTTAAATATCTTTATGCCTAAAACGGGGAAAGTGACTGATGTAGCCAAGAAGACCAGTATTTCAATATGATAGCTTATTATTGGTTCAATTCTTAATGTCTGCACCCTGATTATATCTATGAAATAGGTTATCGGAATTGCCATAGATAGAACCATAAATATCCTGGGAAATACCTGAACAGGGTTCTGTGAGCCCGTAAGAGTCTGTACAAGAAAACTCGTAGTATCTATCATCATCATTGCGTCCTTTATAAGAAGGACAACTCCGGCAAATGCTATGCCGAAACCGTACATAAGCAGAAAAAAAGGAATGAAAAAGGGAATCGCGTCAAAGAATCCCGGAGGAAGATTCATCCTGAATACGAGTTTATACAGAATCAGCATTACGGCGATCTCATATGTAAGCCTTATCATTGAAAACAATGATTCACCAATAATATAAACGACTTTTGAAATGGGACATACCCATATTGTTTCGAGAAGTCCTATATCCATAAGCCTCTTCAAAGAGAATCCCATTTCCCAGAATACCGTAAAAATAAAATAAGTGCTGATTACTCCTGTCATATAAAAAGCAAAAAAATTATTCGTACCTATCCATGATTCCAGACCTGATGATTTACCATCTGGAGCGAATGATATTATTAAAAGGTAAGTCGGCAAAAACCATACAACAGGCATAAAAAATGTGAACACGATCTCAACAGGATATCTTTTGTATTCAAGAATATTCTTCCAGATTATCGCCTTGAAAATATTTAAATGTACTTTGATTCCGGTATTTCTCATTTTAAAATTCCAATACTGTATTAATAACCTGCAACAAGGCCTCTTTTTCTTACATTGTTGATAAAATATCTGAAAGCCAGAATTCCGGTTATCATCATTACAATTCCGCTTACTATAATATATACAATGGACCCTGTATAATATGAAAGGGGATGCTTATGAATGATTATACCGCGGATAATATCCACAAAATGGGTTAACGGGATATACCCGCTTATCGCGGAAATTTTCTTCGGAAGAATTGCAAGCGGGAACTGCAGTCCGCATACTATGGACAATACACTGCGCACCACCTGAACAGTAAGATTTGCCTGTCTTAAGCGTATTGTCAGTGCAGCGAAAAGAGTGAGGAAGCCCACAAGAAAAGGCATTATGAGAAAGATAGTAGCAAGTATATTGAATATATTTCCCGTTATTTTGAACACGCCGAGTGCGGCATAAAAAGCAATTGAAACGACCATCGGCAGAAAATTCAGCAGCAGCGAAGCAAAGGTAGCTCCCATAACAAGGGAAAGCTTGTTAACAGGCAAAGTCCAGGTTGTATCGAACATGCCCCTCAGCCTTTCACGCTGAAGCGACATTCCCCCGACCCACAGATTAATATTGATAAACATCCATACCAGGTTTCCCAGAATCAGAAATGACGCAAAATCACTCGTATTTGCAAGGCGCTCAAAATTGCCGAGCCCCTGCCCTGTTCTTCCTGAAAGGCCGAGTCCTATAAAATAAAATGTAAGCGGATACAGCACGGGCCATATAAACGTGGACAGAAGCCACGTCCTGTACCGGGTAACAATTCTTATTTCCTTGAGCATTACGGAGAATGTGGGCCTTAACCAGTATCTAGCCTGCACTGCCCACCTCCTCTTCTTCTATGGATTTGCCTGTCTTTTCTATAAAGACATCTTCAAGCGAAGGTTCATCCAGCGACATATTGCTCGCTTTAACACCGTTCTCACTAAGAAAGTCCGTAATATCATTCATTGAAAGACTGCGGCC
Source organism: Spirochaetota bacterium (assembly GCA_016932015.1). Taxonomy (GTDB): domain Bacteria; phylum Spirochaetota; class UBA4802; order UBA4802; family JAFGDQ01; genus JAFGDQ01. The sequence continues at coordinate 7,373 of JAFGDQ010000107.1, forward strand.
GCATTTAAAGTTAACATGAAATTCTTCATTACGCCTGTGCATATCTACAGCATCCGCGTTAAACTTCTCAATGAATCTGCCGTTAATACTGTCATTCCATGTGTTTGTTGTTATCCGCACAATCTTCTTCGCAGCAAGAGACTGCTTAAGCTTTGAAGGATGATCAAGACATACTATTTTCCCTTTATTTATAATAGCAACACGGCTGGAGAGTTCGTCCGCTTCATACATATAATGTGTTGTCAGAAGAATGGTTTTTCCCTTGCCCGCAATCTTTTTTATCATCTGCCTTAATGATATGGCCGCGACAGGATCAAGACCGAGAGTCGGCTCGTCAAGAAGTACGACTTCAGGGTCAGGAAGAAGAGCCCTTGAAAGCACAACCTTCTGGCGTTCACCTGTGGAGAGTTTTTCAACAAGCGTGTCGCGTTTGTCCTCAATACCGAAAAATTTCAGCAGCTCATTGTATTTTTCATTAACATAGCTGCGCTTTAGCCCGTACAATGATCCGAAATAATGCAGGTTTTCCCTGACATTCAGTTTCCAGAACAAAGTACGTTCACCCGGGAGTACTGCTGTGAGTACTCTTCTTACATCATGATCGTTTTTGACGATATCAAATCCCTTGACAGAAGCTCTTCCTGATAAAGGCAGCAGAAGCGTCGCAAGCATTTTAATAGTTGTTGTTTTTCCCGCACCGTTGGGCCCCAGCAGGCTGAAAATCTCTCCCTGCTTTATTGAGAACGATACCCCGTCTACAGCTTTTGAAAGAACTTTTTTCTTTCTGAAAGGTTTTCCCTTTTTATAAGTGAAATATTTAGCTAATTTATCTACTTCAATTATATTCATTGAATTTATTCCGTATTGTGCCCTGATTTATTATCCTGTTCTATTGTACTTGTTAAATTATGAGGTACAGTAAGAAGAAAGGCAAAGTTGAAAATATTGTATAGTTATTATTACAGCTATGTATTAATAAAATCATTATACGGGAAATAAAAATATGGCAAAATGCAAGTAAAAATTATAATTTTAATAAATAAATCATGATACTGTCAGTTTTATTCTGTGTTTTACTGTCAGGCTGAACTGATAGCCGCTTGCTGCTCCGGGCACGAGAACAACGAAATATAATTGACGCCCCGTTTTTATATTCTATTTTACAGTCATATCTTACACGGGAGAAAAAACATGAAAACTTTCAGATTTATTTATTTTGTTTTTCTGGTATCTTTAATCTTTGCAGTATCCTGCACAACAAATGTCAGGGATCAGGAATTCGTAACAGACAACGCGAAGTTCAGTATTGTATTTGCCGGCGATTCAAGTGAGTTTAAAGACAAAATACGGACAACCCTGATTGACAAATACAAATCAAAAGCAAACATTTATATAGTAAGCAATGATAATTTAAAAAATCTTGATCAGCAGAAATATGATGCTGTTGTCATAATGAATACATGCCTTGCAGGAAGCCCCTCGTACGGCGACATTGAATCCTTTATAGACAGCAATGATAATAAAAACAAAATAATATTATTTGTCAGCGCGAACAGAACATCATGGAAATACAGCTACAATGGCGTTGATGCCATTACCGCTGCTTCCAAGTCAGGCGACCCGCAGTCGATTGCTCAGGAAATATCCGGAAGGATTGACGCTGCTGTAGCAGGTAAGTAACTCATTTTGACTGACTTTTAAATAAACATCATCGCTTTTAAGAAACTTGAATCAAGTTTTTTATATACAGCTTACCCGCCTCCGGCGGGTTGGGTGACTTCTGAGAAACTAAATTTAAAAGGACATTTTTAATACTTTTTGCAGTTTCTTCAGAATTTGTCCCGGCCTTGACAATTTTAAAAAAATCAAATGATACGTACGGACATATTACAGGCGACCTGGTTTTAAAAGAGCCGGTCAAGAAGGAGGCATTATTCCAACCTGTGCTGGAATGGTACCTTCTTCTTAAATACATAATTAGTCAACCTTTTCGTTTTATTGTTGACATTATTCATATATGAAGTTTTACGGAATGTATGTACGCTTATTTCTTTTTTGCTTTCGGAAATATTTGCAAATAAAGAAATTTTTTATTTCTATATATAGGATTATTTTTAAATACGGCTTTACCGCTTAATATAATGGTAGGTTTTAAAATATGTTTAGTTTCTAAAATAATATTTTATCATGCCCAAAATAAACGCTTTCGAAAATTTTACAGAAGAATATGAACAATGGTTTACCGAAAACAATATACTTTATAAATCAGAACTCGCTGCAATTAAAGACTTTATACCTCAAAATAAATTCGGCTGTGAAATCGGGGTCGGGACAGGTAAATTTGCAATACCTCTAAAAATAGAAGTCGGCGTTGATCCGTCTTTTAAGATGATTGCCAGAGCAAAAGCTTCAGGCATCAATGTTTTGCTTGCTGCAGCGGAATCAATCCCTTTTAAAAATGAGACATTTGATTATGCAGCTGCGATTACTTCTATTTGTTTCTTCGATAATATAAATATCGCACTTGGCGAAATTTATAGAATACTAAAAAAGGACGGAATAATTATTATTGGCTTCATAGATGCAAATAGCGAACTGGGACGAGCTTATATTCAAAAAAAAGCTGATAGTAAATTTTATAAAGACGCTACATTTTATTCAACTGATGAAATAATTTTCCTTTTAAGGAATGCGGGTTTCAATAATTTTGATTTTAATCAGACAATTTTTAAAAATAATAAAAACTTTCCAAATAGATACATGAAAGGTCATGGACAAGGAAGCTTTGTCGTTTTAAAAGGAATAAAAAAAGAATGAGTAAGACAGAATCAATACTTTATGCCGTAAAAACACTGGATTTACCTTCAACGTTTTCTATAAATGACCTTAATGCTCGTTATAAGGAACTTCTATTTTAATGGCATCCTGACCATTGCAAAGAAAATCCCGCAGAATGCAAAAAGATGACTCAAAAAATAATTTAAGCATATAAAATAATGATGACTTTTTGTTACAGTTATAAATTTTCTTTAGAAAAAAAAGATATGAAGAAAGTAATTATTGATGATCCTGAAGCTTTTGGGAATGATAAATTCGGACATGATCCGTTATGAGGCTTTCCAAATAAAAAATAGTCAGTAAAATATAATAATAAACATTACAAAAAAATCGGAGATTTGTATGAAAGAGTTGCTTGTTTTTCACAGCGGTAATCCGGGTTGAATATCCTGTAAAAAAGCTATAGGTGTAGCCAATGAGATGAAAGAAAAGTACGACGGTAAGCTGGATGTTAAAATATTCACAACGGATTCAAAAGAAGCAGAACCGTATAATTTTATGAGTTCAACGAATGTTTTATTCGAGAAAGAATTAGTGCAGGTTAATGTGGCAACTGATAAAAATAAGATGGATGCTTTTTTATCATCTAAGTTTTAAAGTTAAATTGTCAAAGCATAGTATAAAAAAAACTAAATCGGGTAGCCAGGGGGATTTTCTCCCCCAGCTCCCACAACATCCAGCAAGCGGGTCCGCACTCCCGGCGTTCGACTACTATGGCCTCTGCTGACTTCTGACCCGTCTTCACGGACATGCTTTTGCCTTTCGCTAAGAGTTCCAGCCAAATATTTCTTGACGGCGACCTTCCTGTAAGAGATTCTCACTCTATAAATTCACACCCGTGCCGGGCGTACACATTTGCTCAAGCCAGATGCGGATAACGCGTTTTACGCGGTGAAAAATCAGTGCAATCCTGAAGAGCTTGCATTTTTGAAAGTCGATGCCCTAACCCGCCGCACGGCTTAGCATTCAGTTGAAGCTGTCGAAAAAGTAAATTTTTATAAAAATTGAAAATTTAGATATTGGTTATGGACGATTAGAGGTGATTATTCTAAAATATGACTATCAAGAAAAACTGAAATTTTGAGAAATTGAATTTTTCGACAGTCTCGTTAAGCGATATAATAGAGAGGAGTAATGAAAATCTCAAGAGTTACAATAATAACGCTTGGCGTAGCCGATTTGGGTAAAGCGACGGGATTTTATGAAGCTGTACTCGGTACACCTCCAAACAAATCCTTTGATGGAATTACTTTCATTGAGCTTCCAGGTACATGGATAGCTCTTTATCCTTTTGAGAAACTTGCAGAAGATATTTCACCAGAAGTTCCTACTACTCGTAATGGATTTAGCGGGGTTACACTCGCCCACAATGCTAGAAGCAAGAACGAGGTTTTTGAGATTGTGCGACGCGCGGAATCAGCAGGTGCTAGGATTGTTAAGGAACCGAAAGATACTGACTGGGGCGGTTTCCATGGATACTTTGCCGATCTTGATGGCTATTACTGGGAGGTAGCTTGGGGGCCAATGTTTGAGTTCACAGAAAATGATGAAATGACACTCAAAAGATAAATCTAAATATTGGGAGAATTATTATGAATATTGACATTGAAAAATTAACAGAAAAAGAACTCATTGAATTAAATCATAAGATTGTCGAAAGATTAAAGTTTCTTGAGTCATGCCATAATCATAAAGAAATGTTAAAATTTAATGTTGGAGAGAAAGTATCTTTTGAACCTTATGGGCGAGACCGTCAAATAGGTACATTGGTAAAATATAACAAAAAGTCTGTTACCGTTATTACTGAAAATGGACAGAAATGGAATGTGTCACCTCACTTTCTTTCAAAGATAAAATCTGTAAATGGTGCAGAAAGTGTCTCAAACATTATCGATATTACTGTTAACAAGAAAAACGCCTAATCGGGTAGCCAGTCTGATGCGAGCTATCTTATTTTCTGCTTTCAATGGTCAGTGTAAGCCGGAAGTCAATTTGAACGTGTATTTCAGTGCTTGAACCCGCTCGCATAACTGATGCCTCAGTTAACGGGAAAAAAGCAGTGTTTAAAAAATAAATTAAAAAATAAAAAATGGGAGTGTATTATGATACGTGTTGATGTTTGTTACCCGGCAAAAGAGAACGGGAGGTTCGACTTCGACTATTATACGCAGAAGCATATTCCTATGACCATGGATTTATTAAAGGATTATGGATGTGTTCGCAGTGAAGTGGACAAAGGTATGCCGGGCCCTGGCGGAGCTAGTCCTTTATTTGTATGTGTCGGCTATTTGTATTTTGAGGATTTAGAAAGAATGGCAAAAGGACTTGAGGCAATTGGAAGCAAACTGGCGGAAGATATGCCGAATTACACCGATATAGAGCCTCAGATCCAGACAAGCGAAATCATTTTACCTGCGTCGTAAGTTTTTAAGTTTGTTAACTTTAGTATTTTAAAATGTACTGAATTTTTTATTTATAACTAATGCCAGTTAAAATCACACCATTAAGCATTGAGTTAAAATAAATACAGGCCGTATACATGGTCATACATGTCGGAGTAGTGTATTGTTCCGGAATCTCCTTTATATTCCCCTTCCATCACAACCATCTGATATCTGAAACCGAGAACGAAAAAAAAATGATCTGTCAGCGACGCAACCGCAGACGGTTCAAAATTGAATCCCCAGCCGTGCAGGTCCATTTCTCCGGTTACTTTCTCTGTGTCAGGTGCATCTGAGAGGTCGGCATCTTCATAGTAATTCCTGGTATGTTTATAATCCATTGATCCGAACATATAAAGCGCTGAAAGATTTGCGCTGAAAAGAAATTTATCTGCAAACTGTAAAACAAGACCTGCGCCTGCCGCAGGCGACTGATTAGTGGAATCCATTTCCATTAAGGTTGTATTATAATTACCGGCTGAAACATTATAGTTATAATCAGCACCGCTGCTTTTAAGCTTTGCACTTACCGGCTGATATTTATATCCTGCAAAAATTTTGAACATGCTGCTTATTGAATAGCTCACAGCAAGGTCAATATCATGACGGTTTATCTCAGTGTTTCCTCTCTGCTCAAACTCAATATCATCTCCGGAAATATTTCCCCTGTCGCTTATCCCGAAATCGGATGCCAGTGTCCCGTAAAGATATGACGCGCTTATGCTGATGTCATTTGTGATCCTTACAGCAGCGCTGCCTCCGTACATCCATCCTCCGCCCATTTCAATATTACTAAGCCCGAAATATCTGTCTGCGGCTGTCTGTCCCGCATCGCTGAGCCAGGGTTTCCAGGTCACATACCATATTCTCGGGCCTGCAATGATCTCCATTGAAAATGATTCTTTAACCGGAATTACCGCAAAAATAAAAATAATCAGAATAACCTTGAGAAGTTTCATTTCATTGTCCTTATAAGAATAGCTATCACCTTCCAAATAACCGATTACAGAAATTCAGAATAATACAAGATACAAAATCAAATGATGCAGGTCAAAAATTTATATTTTTACATTCTATAAATATTTTTATAAATAAAATTTCAAAAGTCAAACGCAATTTCAATAATTGTTTACAAAAATCAATTGCCATTTAAAACAATAATTTCAGACTATCTAATTCAATTAAAAATATTTTTTGCATGCATGAATGTGAAGCATCAGGAGCATATAATGTTAGAAGCTAAAAGGGTAAAAATACCAGACAGGTTTCCAGCCGCAGCGCTGGATATCATGAACTTCGGGATAAGAGTATTTGCCGATCAGCAGGTACATTACATCGTGGAATTTGAAGGCCGGTTAAATGAAAGACTTGCTTCTAAAGCCGCAAAACTGTTAACATACGCTGAACCTGTATTAGGGTGCCGATTTGTATCCAACACCAGACGCCCGTTCTGGCAAAAAAGGGATGATTTGGAAGAAACAGATATCTTCAGTATAATACGTTCAAAGAAAAATTCGGATATCCGTGATTTTATCACCATGCCTGTTGATCCATACACTGATCCCCAGGTCCAACTTCGGATTTTCCGCAGTAGCAACGACATCCTTTGCTTGAAAGCAGATCATGCTGCAGCGGACGCAGCAGGAGCCAAAGATATACTCTATCTGTTTGTAAAGCTATATAATGCCCTCAATGACAATCCGAATTATATACCTGTGCCGAATCTGAAAGGCAGACGCAGTATGAATCAGGTGATTGAAAATATACCCTTAAAGAAAAGAATATCTCTCTTTAGACAGCGTGAAAACATGTCTTCACCATGGGGCTTTCCGGTAGAAAATCCCGGCAATACAGACGGGCGGGATATTGATATACGCTTCATTAATTCAGTTCAGCTGAATAAAATTAAAGAATACGGCAGAAAAAACAAGGCAACTCTGAATGATATGCTGCTTACAGCACTTTTCCGTAGTATGCTTAAAATGAACAACTCTGAATCAGATGAATATCCTCTGAAGGTAATGCTTCCAATTGATCTGCGCCGCTACATTTCTTCAAACAAAGCTGAAGCTGTATGCAATCTTTCCGGATCTGTTTATCCCGAACTCATCCCTGTAGAGAACGAATCATTTACCGGAACACTTAAGCGGGTTAAAAAACAGATGAATATCTATAAGTCCAGCTACCCCGGCCTCGGTGGAATGATTTATATGTCCATGCTTATTAATTTCGTAACCAGAACTATAGGAAGTAAAAAGATATTTTCTATTATGCAGAATATGCATAAATTATCTGTTACTTACGGTAAATCAAGTCCTAATCTATCGAATTTCGGTATTATCAACTCTGAACTACTGAACTTTCATGACGTAAAAGTCATAAATTCATACGGTACGGGACCTGTCATGTTCGGACCGGGCTTCATGCTTGCTGTTTCAGGATATTCCGGCAGACTGACCTTAAGCAGCAGCTACTGTTCAGCTTGTGTAAATCGGGTACATATAAAGCAATTTCTGGACAGCGTTATACTTGAACTAACATCTGTTATGGAATAATAATTTTAGGCTCTTCAGGAAATAAGGTGGAAAAGTAAGAGGTATAATGGATTATTAGTCACATGGAAGAGACATTAGAAGAATTTTATAA
>JAFGDQ010000108.1 GCA_016932015.1 Spirochaetota bacterium
ATTTCATTTCTAAGCTCTTTTTATTCTATTATCGTAAAAAGAGCTTTCTTTCTAATTCAGGTCTCCTAAATTCTACGCTATCAAAAAATTATATGAACTGTTTTAATTGTTAACTGCCGTAAATGATTTTATTCTTAAAAATTGATATAGAATATGCACCTATTTTATTAATCGGTAAATAATCTGTTTTGATTTATTATTTTGTGCCGGCTATGTAAAATAGGATACCGTAATATTTAACTGCTTTAAAAATATTAAATCTTAAAAAAAGCTGGATAAATATATTTGTATGTTATAGAATTATTTTAATAATTTAAAACTGTTTAGCAAAATGCTAAAAAATCTCACATTAAAATACAGAATTATATCCGTCAGTATCGGCGCAATAGTGATACCGTTTGTTGTTGCCGGAATTGTTATTTATATACAGCTTTCAAATTCACTTATTAAAATTGCCGAAGAAAAATCTGTCCATTATGCGGAGGATCTGTCGTCTCTGATCAGCTCCAGACTTGACAGTGATATTCGCCTTGCCTCTTCAATCGCGGCAGGTCCGGAGATATTATCTGCCGTTAAAACCAGGGATTACCGTAAAGCCCAGCATGAACTTGAGCAGATATATAAACGCATAGGGGAAAAATTGTTTACTATTTTTCTGGCGGATGAGAATGGCATAGCAAGGGCAGACGCTTTTTTTAAACAGCAGATCGGGCTGGATATGTCGGACAGGGAATATTTTAAAAAGGCAAAAGAAGGAATAGCTAATGTCGCAGGGCCGATTCTGGCAAGGGGTACTGCCACACCGGGAGATCCTGTCATTATGGTAATTTCCCCGATATTTGAAAATAAACGTTTTTACGGTATCGTAGGTATTCCGTATAATACTGATTTTATTCTGAAACTGCTTAAAAAGAGAAGAACAGATGAAACAGGTTATGCTTTTATAGCGAATGCTGAAGGGCTTATTACTATTCATCCCAGAAAAGAGCTCGTTTTCAAAACAAATCTTTTTGACCTGTCTGAAAGTGAGAAATTAAGAGAAATTATTTTATCAGGAGAAACAGGTAATGTCAGATACTCGTTTGAAGACAGTGAACAGCTGGCCGGAATAACAACCATGGGCCTTACAGACTGGGTAGTGATTTTTTCGCAGTCCAGGAATGAAATAATGAGGCCTGTAAACAGGATCCTGCTGTCAATGCTTATAAGCAGCCTGGCATTTGTTCTGGCTGCCGTGCTTTTCATTATATTTTTCTCCGGCAGAATAAGTTCTCCATTTCAGAAAATGGCTAAACTGATGAAATACATAACACTGCATTCAAGGGAGATAATTCTTCAGATAGGAACTGACAGAAAAGTGTATTATGCAAATCCGGCCTTCGAGAAACTTACAGGCTTGAAGTCTGGAGATGTAGAAGGAACGGACCCTGTCCTTAACAATGTAAAAAGAATTCCTGCTGAAACTATCTGGCAGTCCCTTGAAGAGGGTATACCATGGTCCGGCCGTGTAGAGCTGGAAAAGGTGCAGGAACGGAAAAAAGGCAGGATTATTCTGGATGTAATGATATTTCCCTTAAGAGAAAACAGCGGAAGTATACACGGTTATCTTGAAGTTGGCAGGAATGTCACAAATGAAATTTTATTCGAAAGAAGGGTCAGGCAGGCGCAGAAACTTGAAGCAATAGGCACGCTTGCCGGAGGCATTGCGCATGATTTCAATAATATTCTGAATATTATTTACGGATATGCGGAACTCCTGTCATTGAAGCCTGATTGCGATTCCGATCCTGAGCAGTATGCAAAGGAAATACTGCGTGCCACCGAACGAGCGAAAAAACTGGTGCAGCGCATTCTTACTTTCAGCAGAAGGACAGAAGTGAAACTTGTTCCGGTTTCACCTGAGTCTGTTTTAAATGAAGCGCTTGACCTTATGCGTTCAACAATACCGCCCAATGTGAAAATAGAATCAAAACTTGACTCTAAGTCAATGATCATGGCTGATCCGACTCAGATGTACCAGGTGGTTACTAATCTTTTGACAAACGCGGTTCATGCGATTGGAAAAAATAGCGGCAGAATAATACTGGAACTTGAAGATTTTTTCGCTGACAAAGAATTTACAAGGATTCATCCCGGAATAACGGAAGGAGAGCATGTTATTATCCGGATTTCAGATACAGGCAGCGGTATTGAAGAGGAGAATCTGAATCAGATATTTGAACCTTTTTTTACTACAAAAACAGAGGGGGAAGGCACAGGACTGGGCCTTTCAGTCGTTCACGGAATTGTCAGAAGCTTTGGCGGTATAAGTACTGTTTACAGTAAACCCGGCGAAGGGTCCGTATTTAATGTTATTATCCCTGTAAGCGCGGCAGGTGAAGTATCTGCAGAATCGGAGGAAACATCCGTAAAAAAAGGTACGGAAAGTATTCTTGTTATAGATGATGAGCAGGAAATTATAAATTATATACAGAGGATGCTTACCAGCGCGGGTTACAGTGTAACAGGGTTTTCGGATGCAGTAATGGCGCTTGATTCAATCAAGTCAAACCATAACAAATATGATGTAATCATTACGGATCAAACAATGCCTGTGATTACAGGCCTTGAGATCGCGAAACAGCTGGCAAAAGAAGGTATTGATATTCCTTTAATACTTGTTTCCGGATTCTTTGAAAGCAGCATTGAAAAAGAAGCGAGGGAAATAGGAATATCGGAATTAATCGCGAAGCCTGTAAACACCAGGCAACTTACCGGCGCAATACACAGAGTATTGGCCGGATGTAATAATTCCAGTGACCTGTATTGATGATGATATTATAAAGGGAGCATTTTGTTTCGGGTGACTGTAGCCACTGAAACCCGCCGGATTATCGTCGTCAGAACATGTTAATAATTTTGATGAAATACTTACATTCTTCAACAGGTTCTTCAGTAAAATACAGTAAGGATGCCGGACTTATTAAGACTTATCATAATCTGAATTCAGTCTGTATTTTTATTATGCATTTCCTGCTCAAATTCTCTTGCTGTGCACCGGGCGCAGTAATAATCTTTGCCTAACAGCGAATAGCCGCCTTCGATAAGGGGAATTATACTGCCGCATGAAGCGCATTTTGTCGGCTTGAATTCAGGAGGATTTTCCAGCTTTTCAAAATTATAGTCATTGGTGCCAAGGTTGACATAGATTTCGGTTTCAAGGGATTGTTTGCAGAGTTCGCAATCCTGCCATCTGCCTTCATGGCCTTCATTGTAATGGTAGCCGCACAGGGTAAAGAACATATGGTTTGACGCGCAGTTGCTCCGTAGTGATGAGGAATCAGCCTTATCCTTTTCCGGGTTGCAGGCAAAGTTGCCGCAGCAGGGAGTTATTATAACATTTTCAGTGCTTCCACATAAAGCACATACGGGAGTTTCATCAGCTGATTTTGTTTTTCCTGACCTTCTTGTTTTCTTTATTGTCATTTTTAATTCTTCGCTGTAAGGATTTAAATGAATATTATAATTTTGATCCAAAAATAGCGTTTAATTCATATTTTTCAACTATTTATTTTGTGCAATATTTCAGATATTTATATATTTATTCCTTATCGCGCAGTCATTTGAGCTAATCTGTTTTTCAGGGGTTCCGGAAGAATGTCGTTTGTATATTCAACTGATATTTCAGGAATCCCGCCTGTCAGCTTAAAGAAACATCCGAGAATTCTGTCATCCCATACTGAATTGATATCATATCTTTTCAGGTTTTCAGCCAGGATTGCATTCTTAAATCCTCCAAGCCATTTCACTACAACACGGTTGCCTATAGTTACTGCCAGGCTGTTACGATTCGGGTCGTGAATTACATTCTTTTGAGATGCGGGCAGATTGTTCATGTTTTCGATGAGCCATGCAAGGGAGACTGCGTCATGTGATGCAACTGATTCGGATGCAATTATGATCCCTTGTTCAGGCTGAAGCACATACCCTTTATCCGGGCCGAAGTTCGCGAGTACTTTATCCGCAGCAGTAAGGACAAGCCTTTGCTTATTGAGTATTGTACTTACCGTGTTCGCTTCCGCTGTCTTTTCGTGGAAGGTGGACGCGTTTTTGTGATACTCGAGGCGTGTGTCAGTCCGCCAGTAGCCGACTGTAGCTTTCAGTCCAAGTGTGCTTCCTGCAAGCACGTGGCGGCCGCATCGCGGCATCAGCACAATATGATCTGCCTCTTTAAGGATGTCAGGCATCATTAAGGGCTTTTTCCAGCTTGTGCCTGACGCGGGGTAATCTTCATAAAACGCGCTCCAGCCTGCCTCCTCGAAGCAGTGTATTTCTCCTCCTGCTGCAGCGATTTCCTGTGCCATGCCTGAAGCCTGCATCAGGCTGCGGGTGCTGCCTTTACATCCCTTTTCTGACAGCCTTACATGCTCTATGCCGGACATTTCGCCTGCTATTACACGTCTGGCCCCTTTGCTTCTCAGCAGGAGTATCATTTCTCCAACTGCGGCCGGGCTTGTTGTGGACGGGTAGGGCATGCCTGAATTATGCGCTGTCTTAATGAATACTGTGTCATTTTTTGTAAGCCAGGAAAAGTCGGTTGCCGCTTCTGCGGCCTCTCTTACTGCTGATCTTATTTCATTTTCTGCTGCGTTTTTCTGCAGTCCGGTTATTGCTGTTTTTTTTTAATTTGTGTTTTATTCTGTGCCTGGGTATTCATACCGGGCCTCCGGAGGTTATGGTGTTTTGTTATTTATATTATGAGGGTTTATTTTTCAATAAAAATATATTCTGAAATATTGTTATTCAGAAAAAAGGTAGCGCCTGAGCCCATCTGCTGTTAGGAGCGGGGTGCCGGGTTGTATGCGTAAATTTTTTTATGCGCCTGTAACGTGATTCCCGCAAACCCGATACTCCTGTCATTCAGGCATTGCATGTGCCGGGACGTTGTATGAAATGCCCCGGAAACTGCCGAAAGACATGAAAGACACGCGCGCGAAAAAAGAATAAAATTTTCCCGCCCGGAGATGCCGGCATTCCATGGTTTAGATAAGGAAAATAAAAAAAAATTTTAAAAGTATTTCTTTTAGCCCTTGACTAGTTTGTAAAAAAATATTATTGTTTGAAAACTGCCGAAACTGTTTTATAAAAAAAGACCGGGTTAAAAATTGAAATTACTTACCAGCAAGCTATTACCTCCCTGCCTTGATGAAAATATTATAGACCGTCCAAGGCTGATCGGGAAAATAATCCTGCCGGAACAGGAGCCGGGTGTAGTTATATTCAATGCTCCTGCCGGATATGGCAAGACAATTCTGATGTCCCAGTACTGTAACGCGACCGGCAAACCGGTCATCTGGTATCAGATAGACTCATATGATGACAGCCCGGGAGTCTTTCTGAAAAATCTGACAGCCGCCATAAAGCAGTATCTGCCTGATTTCGGAGAAAGACTGCTGCCCATGATTAATAAGCCCGGTGTTTTTAAAAAACAAAGACAGATTATAACCGCGCTGTTTCAGGAATTATCTATACAAACAGAACAAAAATTGATAATAGCTCTGGACGATTATCATTCCATTGCTGAAGCCGCGATGCATTCGTTCATGGAAGAATTTATATACTGTCTTCCGGCCGAAATCCAGTTGTGCCTTGCAAGCCGCACCGCGCTTCCATTTTCGATCTCCCGGCTCTCCCTGGAGGGGCAGGTTATTACAATCTACAGCCGGGAAATCCGCTTTACAAAAGACGAAATAATTTCATATTTCGGTGCAGCGATTTCAGAGGATTACAGTGCCGCGCATATAGAAAAACAGACAGAAGGCTGGCCTGTTGCTTTACGGTTAATGAAGAATGCCGGGTATGGAGAAAATTTTCATGAAGGAAAAGGAAAAAATAAGCTTTTTGATTATTTAGCTGATGAAGTACTTCGGCATCATCCGGATCATATACGGCACTTCCTTTTGGCAACCTCTGTTCTGGAAATATTGACCGCGGAATACTGCGATTCATTACTGGAAAAAAAAGGTTCCGGAAAAATCCTGGAATTTTTAAACAAACAGCAGTTATTCGTAACTTCCCTTTCAGGCGGTGCATATCGTTATCATCAGCTTTTCCGTGAATTTTTGCTGAACCGTCTCGGGGAAGAAGATAAACAGCTTTTTTCCAGGGCGGCAGACATAGCATTACAGACCGGAGATACCGATAAAGCTGTAGAATATAATAATATTGCCGGTAATCATGAAAAAGTGTTTCAGCTGATAATTGAAAACGGAAAAGATACTTTAGGGCAGGGACGCTGGCAGACAGTCCGGAAATGGCTTTCATTACTGTCCCCGGACAGGGTCAATCGTGAACCATGGCTTATTCTGTTTCAGGCTGAAATACATATCTATACGGGAAACCTGATAGAGGCTGATCCGCTGTTAAAAAAAGCTGCGGCATTATTTGAGAAACAGAATAACCCGCCCGGCCTGAGCGAAACCCTTGGCCAGCAGGCAAGGCTGCTCCGTTCGAGAGGATACCATTCCGAAAGTATTAGGCTCCTTGACCGTTCATTGTCATTAACAGGGAAATCTGAAAAACGTTTCGATTTTTCCATAGAAAAGGGATTTACCCTTGCTCTTGCCGGAAAATTTAAAGAGGCTGAGGCCGAATTAACAGAGGGTATAAAGATCGCCGAAGAAAAAAGCAACGAATATCTTATAGCCAATTTTGCCGAGTCTTTAAGCAATCTGTATTTCCTAATGGGCGATTATTCAAAATCCATGGAAATGTACCGCCGTGCCGTTAATGTCTCAAAAGAACCGATACAGACGAATTACTATATGAGAGACAGCATTGCCCTTATCTACCGGGACTGGGGAGAACTTGACAAAGCTCTGGAACAGGCGCAAAGAAGCATTGCCGTAAAGGAAAAACTCGGACTTGTTGAAGTGCTGCCTTATGCCTATTATCAGCTGGCAGCCATACAGGCGGATATGGGAAATACCGCGGATGCCGAATACAATTACCGCCGTTCCATAAATATAGCCAGGGAAACAGGAGGAGAACAGACTTTTCTGATCATGAGCCTTGCCATGCTCGCGAAACTTTTACTGGCGCAGAATAAGTTTGTTGAAGCAGAGAGTTTAACTGAAGAAGCAATAAAATTATCCGGATCGCAGTCCCCGTATGTAATGGCTTTTACAAATGAAATGGCAGCCCCTGTACTTCTGGGCACAGGCCGGGCGCAGGAAGCGGTACAAATGCTCTTTGAATCCGCTGCTGTTCTCGAACAGGTAGGGGCAAAATATCCGCTTTGTATCGCACACGGCGCTTTAACAGCTGTTCTGCTTATGAAAGGCGACCGCGCAGCGGCAGCAGAGCACGCCCGGAAATGCCTTGAACCGGCGGCAGGAGAAAATTATCTCCAGATATTCATTAGTTCCTATGACCTGTTCCATCCGGTATTAAAAACAGGCCTTGAACAGGGAATAGAAGTACTCTTCATTCACCGGGTGCTGGTGCGCCTGGGCCGGAGAGCTGTGGAGCTTTTGTCAGGCCTGGCAGCAGCTGCCGTCCCTGAAATGCGCGAGAGGGCCATAATTCCTCTTGCCGAGATCGGAGGCCGGGAGGCGGAAAAGATAATCCGATCCCTGACAGAGGACAATTCCCCGCGGGTAAAAGAACTCGCTGTCCGGATGGCGCGCAGCCTGGGGATCATGGATAAAAACAAACCTTCAGCGCCCGTAATCCCTCTGCTCCGTTTTGATATGCTCGGTTCCCTGAAAATATATATAAACGGAAAGGAAGCCACAACTTCGAACTGGAAAACACTGAAAAGCCGCGATCTTCTGGTTTACCTCGCTCATTGCGGAGAAGCAGTCATTAGGGACCGCATTCAGGAGCACCTGTGGCCCGGAATGGACTGCGACAAAAGCTCTCAGCTTTTTCATACCACGCTCTATTATTTAAGGCAGACAATCTTCCGCGCGTGCGGGCGCAGGGATATTATTCTTTATGCCGGAGGCAAGTACAGGCTTAAAGAAGAAACGTACATTACCGACCGCGGCCGTTTCGAACGACTTCTTAATACTGCCAGAAACGCAGGGCCAATGCCGGAAATATCAACATCCTTTCTCAGTGAAGCAGCCGCGCTTTACCGCGGCGATTATCTTACTGAACTGGATTACTCCTGGCTTATACTGGCCAGAGAACAACTTGAGTTATCATATGTTCAGGTACTGAAACAGCTTGGTAACTTTTATATTGAAAAAAACGACTACGGCCCTGCTGTCAGACATCTGCATGTATTGTCACGGTATGACCCCTTTGCTGAAGATGTTTTCCGCATGCTGATGAAAGCATATGCGGGCGCAGGTAACATGAAAATGGTCAGCGAAACCTATCAAAACCTTGTAAACTCACTCAACAAAGAACTGGGAATCTCTCCTTCAGCAGAGACTGTTGAACTCTTTAACAGCCTGACAGAGGCTAAATATGAAAAAAAATAAATTTTAGCCTCTTTTCTCATATTCATTTTAACCTAACCGTTTCAAAGCCGTTTCAAATTCTAACATTTTGTTATTATGTCTCACTTTTCCATAAAAATTCCGGTTTTTTAAAAAAAATTACCCTGAAAATGCCCCGGTTTTAGTTTTTTTTGAGAGCCGTATCCTACTATTTATATGAAAGCTATAAAATTATTTAATTTTCAGCTTATAAACTAAAACCGCGGGAATTAAATGCCCATTGCGGCAAATCAAAAAACAAAAGTTTTTAAAATTTTATTAAAATAATGGAGGATTACAATGTTACAAAAAATCAAAATCTTTAATAACCAGAGCATTTTTTTAAAATTAATGCTCTCGTTCATCCTGGTATTAACGCTGTCCGTTTTTTCCGCATGCAGCAGTGATGATGACGATGATGAAGGCAGCCCTGCCGTTGAATTAGGGGATACTTTGACGCTTACAGGCACAATCACGCACATCTTTGATGTAACTGCTCATAACTGGACAGAAACATATGCGCACCCGGGCGGCATGGCTTATCATCTTATAAGCACTACAGGGGGCGTTGATGACGGGACAGCTATAGATACAGACAACGGGGATACTGCTGAACTTAATCTTACAACAGGCGCTCCTGCTGCCGTCAACATGCTAACTAGCGCGGACTGGGGTTTTACTTCTTCCAGTCCGGATGTAAAGTTATATTCAGCCGAAGTTAATGATGATAATGATGAATCAATCTATGAAGGCAATTTTGACATTGCCGGAAGAGGGTATGCTGAATGGTATGAATATATCTACGCGGACGGAAGTACTACACTCAGCGGTTCTGTCGTTGACGGAACAGAAACTTATATCTTTAATAATATTTCATTATCAGAAGGATGGAACAAAGTAAGACGCCGGACAGCAGACGGTTCAACATTTAATTACTACGGAGGAGCAATATCTGATCCTGTAAAATGGACTTTCATGCTTGACTGATACCGGAAGCCGGGATGTTTTCCTCTTTACAAAAGTAATTTGAAATTACTCTGTTTACAAATATGCCCTCCTTACAGGAGGGCATAATATTTTTTGTTCAAACTATAAATCCGGAGCACATTTTACCGGCCTGCCGGATTTTATCTTTTTATTATTGATATTAATCATAAGAACGGGCCTGATTTTATTTTACCCTGTTTTGCCATACCCGCCGGACTGCAGGTTATATATGAGTCTGCCGTCTGCCTGATATAAAAACATTGTATCCTTCTATCATCAGGTATATTCCTCTGACAAAAAATTTATTCGAAACATTTACCCTGCAGGCAATGCAGCAATTGTATTCCGCTGCGATAGTGATAAACCAGATGCTTTTTTTGCAGGAGTACTTACTGAGCCCCGTGCCGCGGAGTATTATGGAATATGTAAGAGGTTCCATTGAGATCGGCAAGGTCGCGGACTTTCAGGTGCTGAGCGATGATATTTTTAAAGCTGACAAAGAGAAGATAGGTGATATACAGGTGGAAATGACAATCGTTGACGGAAAAATTGTTTATTCTGCGCAGTTAACATATATGCAGAGCGCAGGCAATTCATATCTTTATTCCGGAACGGTACGGAGAATGCCCGGAGAAAAGTAAAATTGAAAAATGCGAAAATTTCCGGGATCTCTGATGCTGCAGTCCGGTTTTATCCGAACAGGACAGCAGCGTATGGTAAAACAAAAATGAAGCTTATGTATTTTGAAGTTTATAAAAGATATCAATTCCTTATATGCCCGTATATTCCGTCTGACAGTAATTTTAAATGAATATAATTGGCAATAAGGTTTTTTGTGCTTATTGTAAGGCTGTCCCAGTTTACGGGATAATCAACTTTTTCATTCTCAGCTTCAAGCTCGATACATCGAGCTGCGTCGTTCCACAATATTCTTTTTAATACGACAGCGGAATCAGACCCGTTTTCAGGAAGCTCCATTTCAAGATCAAGAATAGTGTCGTGATATAATTCAGCCATATTTTTCATAAATAAAGTAAGAAGGCACTCCGCCTCATAAAGATGATTGCCGACGCTGGCCATCATTTCATCGTATTTCCTGATTAAATAATCTGCTTCCATGACCTGTATTCTATATATTAAACAGAAATTAATATTATTCTAAAGTAAAAAGTCATTCAACTTGAGTTATGTAATTATTATCGACAGTGATCGCGTTCGGGATGCTTAGTTTTTATTTGCGGCAGACGAATGAATCATTAAATTTTTTGATAATCATAAAAACATCAGTAATCTGACTGCAATCGGTATTTTGTAACTTTGTTAAATAACTGGGATACGCGTACAGATTATAGATAATTTTATGAAATTTATTATTCCGGGTAAGTAAAACAATGCTGTTTTCCCGATGTTCCCGTATTGTCCGGCCTGATGCTGCGAACTTCCGGCCGTTATCGCGGGATTGCCTCAAAGAGTCAGCGGTCAGACAGAATTGTAATTAAAGTAAAAGTGTAACTATTCAGCTGTAGTTCCGCGCATAGATTTATTACAGCTGAATAGTTATGTAAAGGTTTAAATTGAAGAAAGCTTCATGGTCTTTTAACATTTCTGTCCTAAACTTTAGCTGTCATATTCAAAACAGTTTGCTTTAATCGGCCTCACAGGAAATCTCCCTTTCTACAGTCTCAATATATGGATTCTTCCTTCCGGGATTTTTGCTGCCGGAAAAATGAAACCCGATATTTAACAGCCATACAGCCGCGGGCAGAACAACCAGAGCCGCAATTGTAGTAATGACCATGTTAAAGGCAACCAGCCATCCGAAATAAAAAAGCACTTTGAATTCTGAAAACATGAATACGGAAAATCCGAGAATCAGGGCAATAGATGTATAAGTAATAGCCATTCCCGCTTCATTGTATGACTTGAGAATTGAATCTTTAAGACTGCAGCCTTCCATTAAATTACCCCGTATTGTTTTGAGCATGTGAATCGTGTCGTCAATACCTATTCCTATTGTTACTGCCGCGAGTATTGCTTTTGTCACATCAATAGGAATTCCGAGAAATCCCATTGTGCCGTAAACAACTGCTATGCTGCAGGAAATAGGTATAAGCGATACAAACGCGGCTTTCAAATCCCTGAACAAAATAAAAATAATTACTGCTATTATTATCAGTGTCAGAAAAATTGTGAGTATCTGGCCGTGTGCTATTAAAAAATTCAATACCGCGTAATTCATGCTCTGGCCCGCGAATGAATATTTTAAATTTTTAAAATATGGATCATTGTCAATATGCTGTGATAACGCGTCAATTCCGTTCAGAAGATTTTCAGTTGAATAAAAATGCCCGTCATAAGATCCGGTCTTAATGAAAATATTGGCAACGCGGAACTGCGGATCCGTGAAGCGTTCCATTGTATCCACACGGCCGTCCGAATCGCGGTCTTCTCCGCTGTAAAGCATTATATAGTCTTCAATTGTGTTTCGTGATTCAGGCACCTTGTAAAACTGATCCTTTTCGGAATTCATGGCCTTGTTCATTCTCTTGATGATATCCGCAAAAGTGTAGGAGGACAGAAACTGATATTTTGACTTGTATTCCCCGCTTACTGCAAGTTTGGCAAATTCGTCCATTTTTTTCAGAAAAACCGGATCTTTTACTCCTCCGGCTTTTCCTGTATCTATCATCAGATTAAGTACTATATTCCCGTCAAGTGCCTGACTGACTTTTTTATCTGAAAGTAAAAGATAGGAATCATCTTTAAAACTGTATAGCGGAGAAGATTCGATTTTAACTTTGCTTACACCGTATACGGATACAGCAAAGATAATTATAGTACTTATAATAACCGGCCATGGATTCGAAAGGGTAAAGTTGCCCATTCTTAAGATTAAACGTTTAAGTAAGTTGTTGCTATCTGTCTTCTCATCAGCTTTTCTGTCCGCTTTCAGCTTATTGAATGACAGCACAGCCGGAATTAAAAGCATGGATATGATCATCGCAAAGGCTGTACCTGTCGCAGAGAAAATTCCGAAATGTTTTAATGATACAACCTGGTTAAATCCGAGAGTTGAAAAGCCGATAAAAGTAGTGAAGGCAGCCAGAAATACTGTAAGTGAAATACGTACCATTGATTTAATAAGCCCGGTATTTTTTTTCTGATTTGCTATTTCCTCTTTGTCATGCAGGTACTGATTTAAAATATGTATTGAGTATGAACTGCCGACTGCTACAAGTATAGTTGGCAGCGCGTTGACAACCATCGTAACAGGAATCCCAAGGTAACCCATCAGGCCCATTGTCCATATGATTGATACTACTATTGATAGTGTAGGGAGCAGTACTCCGCTGAGTGAACGGAAGTTAAAGAAGAAAGTAAGTATTACAACAATAAATACAAACGGCATGAATACTTTCATGTCGCGCTTCAGGTATTCCTGGATATAGCGCTCAAAAACCGGAACTCCTATGGTAGTAAAAAGAAGATTTCCGGTGTTGTATTTGTTAATAATGTCCATTACATAGCGGCTGATGTGTTCATGCTTTTCAATAGGACGGAACTGTATATTCATCGCAAGGCATGAAATTTCTCCATCCGCGCTGCTGCTGTAAATGCTGTTTTCAAAAATGGGATTTGCCAGCAGTTTTTGCCTGTACGCGGTAAAATCATCCGCGGAAACCGGAAGAATGGGACTGCCGTTATCGTCATTCTCCACAAGCTTTACCGGAACGAGCGCGTCTTTGGTTCCGGTTATATCTTCTCCTGTTACCGGATTGGCAAAGCCCTTTATAATTTCAATTGATTTGAGAAGATAAGCCGTTTCAAAATCATCAACGATTCGTTTATACTCATCCGCTGTGAATTTACGGTCACCGGGGACATTGTGCAGGCCTGTTCTGAATAATATTGTTTTTAACTGTTTTTTCCCGGCGGAATCGAGTACATTTTCAAGATTCTCAAGGGAAACCGGTTTATATCCGGTAAATGTATACACGCGCTCACCGCGTATTGGTGCTGTGTAAAAGTCGTCAGGTACAGGCGCGGAAGTATCGAATACGTCAAAATAATCATTTTTTATTTCTGCTGAATTGCCTGTAAGAAGAGCATCTATTTCTTCATCTGAGATAAGCTCCTCATTATTTTCAGCTGATTCTGTTCTGCTGTCTTCAGAAAATTGAACAGATCCAAGCTCAATAATACTGTTCAGGCGTTTATTCTCTTCATCGAAGTTAAAATATTTAAATTCTTCCAGTTCTCTTACAAGTTCATTTATAATCTGAAAGCTTTGCTCTGAAAATACCGGTATTTTTTCACCTTCAATAAGCGTAAGCAGAAAAAGTTTACTGTCTCCGAATATTTTTTTCGAGCGCGTATTGATTTTATATTCATGGGAATCTTTGGGCATCAGAGCTTCTGTTGAAGGATCTATCCTTAGTTTCCTGATCCCCGGAAGGAATATTAGTGTCGCAAGCAGCAGAAGTGCTATTACTTTACGCGGATGCTTTACCGCGAGTTCAATTATACGTTTCATTATTTTCTCCTTATCTATAATACACAAATATAGACGAAGTAAAGGGCGGTTGTATTGCTGGATTATAAATTAAAAACAGAAAAATGATTCTGAATTATAATTCAGAAACTGAAGGTCTTTTTTTGACAGCAGGAATATTTGTTTTTATGATTTGTTATTGTTTTTATATTCGCCCGGTGAGTGCCCGGTTTCCTTTTTGAACGCTGAATAGAAAGCGGAGTAGGAATTAAATCCGCACGCGAAGGCAACGGAAAGAGTATTTGATTCAGGATCATTTGTAAGCAGAGATAAAGCATATTTTATGCGATAGCTGTTTATGAAAGCGTTGAAATTTTTCCCGTAATGTTCATTTAAAAATTCGGAAAGCTGATGAGGTTTTATTTCAAGAGCATGTGCCAGGCGACCAAGAGAAAGGTCTTCATCGCAATAGAGTTTTTCCTGCTCCATCATCAGTTCTATCTGACTTTTCAGTGTTTTTATGTCGATTGTATTCAACAGGGATTTTGAACGCGTCTTTGCTTTTTCGATGCTCATATTTGCATAACTCAGCAGGTACGGGCTTCTGTGAAACGCAAAGTACAGGAGAAAAATATCTGCAGCCAGTAAAAAATTAGACCAGCGCAGCAATGAGAGACCGCCTGTGATAATGCCGACTGCTTTGACAGACGTAATTATTATCCAGCTCATAAGAAATAAAAACAGGGTTAAAAGCCGTTTGTGTACAGGGTTTTCGCTATGGAATACTTTTTTTATTTTGAAAATAATAACGGCTGAGTATGCTAAAAAAAGAGTCATATTTATTACTGCCATTATACCGTATACTGAAAAACCTTTATACAGGCTTTCTATCTGACCTGTTTTTACATCAGCCGGGAGAATAAGCATCGGAATTGTAATCAGCGTTGCGAACACAGGGGACAAAAAATGAAGATAATCCCTTAAGGCAAGGGTGCGGTCATCCTGAAGAAAGGTTCTGACATATAAAAACATTAATGGCGTAATTGCTATTCCCAGCGGCATCTGTGTAAAAAGCAGACAGGGTACTTTAAAAATAAGTTTTGATGAAAACAGAAATGTGCTGAAAAGTATGTATGAAACCGGGAAAAGAATAATGCTGAGCAGGATTTTTCTGAGATTCCGCTGATGTTCAATTAAAAAGCCGAAAGACATTACGATGCAGAGAGCGCATGTGAAAAGCACAAAATATTCATCAGGTCTGATTGTCATTGTGTTTAAGGTTCCAATTGTTTTTATGTGTTATTTTTTTGGGAATTTTTGTTTGTCAATACTAATATTCGTAAATTCGAATTAAAAATCGAGTATGTAAATTATTTTTAATAAAAAATGATTTTATAAAAATGAGGTTCATTTTTGTATGCTAGTATAGATTCCAAAGTTTTTTTAAATTAATTATCATTTACCGTTAAGTAAATCAAGATCAGCCAGATCTTTATTACGCCCGAGAGTTTTCTTGTTTTTAATGTAGACTTCTTTTCCGATAAAATTTACATTGTTTTTTCCGAGTTTACCGGCAACTCTGCTTTCCCATATTTCCTGAGTTGTGACTCCGTCTAGTATTGTCAGTAAATCAATACGTACAGGCGGATACCCAAGCTGAATTTCATCTCCTGAAAAAAGATCCTGAGATGTCAGTTCAAGTGAAGAGAAGCCGAATTCTTTAATTACAGATAAAACTTTTTCCGCATTTTCCATTTCCGGTCTTATCCATATATCTATATCTCCGGTAGCTCTTGGCTGTCCGTAAAAAAATAATGCAAATGAACCAACAATAAGATAGTCTGCTTTATGCTTGTTTAATAAAGAAATGAAATCTTCAAAGTCAGAATGTATCTGCATTTCGTTTCCTTATTGTTATTACTTTTTTTATTCGCGGAATTTCGGTGTAACCCTGCATAACATAGAAATGCCTGCGTAATTCTTCAGCTGCGGCAAATCGTTCTTCAGGCGTTTTTGACTGCCAGTACTCAAGATCATTGGATGGTTCATTTCTTCGTGTTATTTCTATATGAAGGTTTCTGTTTTTCATGTGTTATATTCTTTTATATGTGTTATAAAAAGCAATAATAAAAAAGCATTAACAGTCCAGCTCCTTCCGCCGCGCATCTGACTGCATCAGAAGCCATTGCATACTCGGCATGCGACCACATCAATGTCGTTGTGAAAGAAAGAACCCCGTCTTCTACATCAGAGTTTATACGTGGTTCGATCTCATCCGCAAGTCCGGCAAGAATATCTTTGGGCACATCTTTGAAAAAGTTTATCCGGCTTAGTACATCTATGGAACTTATGGCATTATAAAGAGGAATATTGCTCAGCTTTTCTGACAATTGGTTAAGAGATATGCTGTTAAGTAACATGTCATCCTCCTGCTGGCTGTCGGGTTAATAACAGCAGCATATTTAAGGATGGCATGAATCTTGTGCGCAGTCAATACTTTTTAGGGACGCGGCCCGATAGTTGTAACTGTAAATAGTAGACTTGTTGCTTTACTCAGATTCGGTTTAAGAGAAAACTGTAATTTTAGCAGCAAATCTATTACTTACATGGCCGCTTTTCAGGACAGTTCTGAATTTTTTCAGCCAAAATAAATAAAAACCGGCAAGTCCCTTTCAGGCACTCCTGCCTGCTGTTGTCCTGATCTGTTTAAAAAACAATAGCCTCACAGTAATTCAGTATACTCCTGTTGTTTTTGTGTAAAACCTTCAAAGACAGAATAAGCAGAATTTAAAAAGATGCTGCAAATCCATTAAAAGATGTAAGGTGTTTTTGTATATATTAATATAAGAAAAAATACATAAGGAGGATAATCATGGCTACGGCAAAACTTAACCCTGTAATTTTATCAATAAGCGGGAGAGTCGGCAATTCTGTTTTTTACGTAAACCGGAACAGGCAATGCGTACGCAGTTATGTTGTACCGCGTAACCCGGATACACTGCTCCAGA
This sequence comes from Spirochaetota bacterium, assembly GCA_016932015.1. Taxonomy (GTDB): domain Bacteria; phylum Spirochaetota; class UBA4802; order UBA4802; family JAFGDQ01; genus JAFGDQ01. Next base: position 16,956 of record JAFGDQ010000108.1, read on the forward strand.
AAGAGGTACGCAAAAGTTTTGCCCAGGCAGTAAAGTCATGGCAGCAAATTTCTCCGGAAGAAAAATACGCTTATACAAGAAAAGCACGCGGACTTGGCATGAGCGGATACAATCTCTATATATCTGAATTTATGGCCGGCAAAAAAGCAGTATTGAAGAAGTATAAAACTGCGGGTACAGTAAGTATATTTCAGGATAATATGCCCCTTTCTGACCATATCCACTCCGTTTCATTACCGTACATGCTCCTGTGTGAAGCAAGTGAACAATATTCCGGCACAGGATTCGGATAAAACGGCTAATATTTATAACAATATAGTTTCACAACAAGTATAGTATATATCCTGCGGAAAGTACGTTGTTTCAGCATAAAATATATACAGTAAAATTATTTGCTCCCGGTTATAAGTGTACTTAGGATTTGTAAAATAAATATTAATATATATTGATAAGATACGGGTATCCTTCGTTTTTTAAAGGTGTTGTATTATCCTCAGCCCAGACTGTTGTCCAGTTCCATGGGTCTCCATTCGTATAATTAGAAGCACTTTTCATGCCTGTAAGGCTTTTAGGGTATCCAGTTCCGTTTGCTACATACAGCGTTATCATCATTGTTGAAATAATTATTTGTTACAACAGATCCTGTAGAGGTATTGTATTCTCCGATGATACCGCCCCAGAAATCACCGGCTGTTACTTTTCCGGTTGAATAGCAGCAGGAAATATCCTCTCCATTGCCTGCATTGGAATATTCAATAGTCGCTCCGTTCTGGTTTGAGCCGGCGAGTCCGCCAACCCAGTCCGAGCTTGTGGTACAGTATCTGAATCCGTGCCCGATGTCCATGTAACATCGACTCCGTTAATGTCTATTCCTTCAGGGTAGTCCCACTGCAGATCAACTCCGGTGCCTGTTGCTGTTACAGAAGTTATTTTTACGTCCGGGATTGTAACGGTTTCCGGGTCCGGATCAACGATATTGTCAAGATTGTAATTCCATATATCTTCCCGGTTGCATGAAAATAAAATAAAAAAGAGTAAAAATAGTACGAATTTTACCTGCAGTTTTACTGACATTTTTATTACCTTTAAAATATCAATATTTTAACTGGAAATCATTTATCTGATTTTCATATATACAGTAGGTTTTTCAGGGTGGAATTCCCCAAAAAAATTTAAAATATTGTTTTTTTACGGTTATTTGTTTTTGAACCATGATTTGCATGATTAAAGGATTAGCATGATTACTGCTATGGCTAATCGGGAATAATCGTATATCTGAGAGCATCTGTATGCTTTCAGCTGTGCAAATTGTTGAACCATGATTCGCATGATTTAAGGATTAACTCGATTATTGCTATGAACATGAGGTTTGCTTCGTTCATAGCAAACTGTCGAATACATTTTTACAGGCTAATCATGATAATCCTTTAATCCTGCGCGCCATTTATGGCGCGTAATCCCGGTTCAGATTCTTATTATGCAGCCTTTTAAACTGCAGGCTTTTGGAGCCGAAATTGATCAGAAGTCCAATTTCCATTTTATATGCTTCAAGATAATTCAGTGCCTGTGCAAGATGTACATCCTCAAGATTTGTAATGGCTTTCAGTTCAAGCATTACAAGGTCTTCTATGAAAAAATCAACTCTACGCGTGCCAATCTTCTTTTCGCGATAAAAAATCGGGATTTCCTTTTCTCTCTCAAAAGGTATTTCTTTGAATTCGAATTCAACAGCGAGTGCTCTTTGATAAATAACCTCCTGGAAACCGTTTCCCAGAGTCTTGTGCACTTGCATGCCACAGCCGATTATATCTTTTGTAAGTTCACTATGTTTCATTGAGTAGATTGCCTTTTTGTTGAACCATGATTTAAGGATTAAAGGATTAGCATGATTACTGCTATGGCTAATCGGGAATAATCGTATATCTGAGAGCATCTGTATGCTTTCAGTCGTGCAAATTGTTGAACCACGATTTGCATGATTAAAGGATTAACCTGATTATTGCTATGAACGTGCTTTTGACTTCGTTCATCAACAGAGTATTGAACGCGTATCACCGGGCTAATCATGGTAATCCTTAGTTTTTTGAACCACGATTTACATGATTAAAGGATTAACCTGATTACTGCTATGAGCGTCCGGTTGATTTCGTTCATCG
>JAFGDQ010000109.1 GCA_016932015.1 Spirochaetota bacterium
AGAACGTTTTAAAAATGCCATCCTGTTCCATTTAGGTGGGTTGGATGTCATGCCTGCTCTCACCATATAGTCTGAAGAGCCTATTTTTTTATCTAATACACAAGTTCTGCCTTATACGCTGGACTCTGTAAAAAACCTACGTTTTAATTCATGCTTTATAACCGTAACTAAGCAATATTAAGTAAAAAATAATTTTCAATTTTTATAAAGGAGGAAAAAATGAAAAAAATAATTTTTTTCATACCGGTTCTTTTAATGCTGTTTTTTGCCGGATGTTTTGAAGGAGAAGAAGGAGAAATCACCTTTTTTGCCTTTGAAGCTGAAAACAACGCGTGTATTAACAGCACATCTGAAGGCGTGATCTCTGAAACGGATATCACAGTATACATTCAGGCACAGGCAGACCTGAGCGCGCTAGTGGCAACATTCGTTGCGGATGATGCAATGGTAAAGGTTAACGGAGTTCCGCAGGAAAGCGGAGTTACAGCAAACGATTTCAGCGCTGCAGTTGAGTATGAAGTAACACCGCAATGCGGAGAGACAACTGTTTTTACTGTCACAACTGTTCCTGCAAGTACCTTTGAGGATCTTACACTTGCAGCAGATTCATACTGGAACGGCGATGACGACGGCAGCGGCTGGGGTGATTACTTCACCTTTGTAAGCGGTGATGCCTGTTTTACAAATTATGAATGCATATTATACGATTCATGGGAAGGCTTTGCCTATTCCAACATGACTGATACAACAACAGTAGGCTGGACAAACCAGTACAGCGTATATACAGGTGAAGCACATGCGGGTTCTTCAAATTTCGCAATAGGATACACCATGACATACTGGGGACAGCGCGCGCAGGTATATTTCGGATATACTTCCGGAAATTACGAACAGGCAGTTAAAGGATTTTTCGTAACAAATACAACTTACGCGGCCCTTAACATGCTTAACGGCGACGAAGACTTTGCAAAGAAATTCGGCGGCGAGGACGGAACAGATACTGACTGGTTCCTGCTCACTGTTTACGCACTTGATGAAAACTATGAAAAAGATGAAACAAATACAGTTGAGTTTTACATGGCAGACTACAGGTTTGAAAATTCAGAAGAAGACTACATTGTAGATGAATGGACATGGCTGGACCTCACAAGTCTTGGAGAAGTATACGGACTTGAGTTTGAACTGACCTCCTCCGATGTCGGAGAATACGGAATGAACACACCTGCTTACTTTGCAATGGACAATTTAGTACTGGCTGGTGCTGAGTAACGAATAAATACTCAATGCAGTATTAAATAATAACGGGTTTATACCTTCGACCATTACAGATCAAGCCCCCGGACACTGTATCCCTGCCAAAAATCAGAACGGGGGCTTGATACTATATCGGAAGTACAATAGATCAGTAACGATATGTCAGATAACGTCATATTAAAAAAGAATGCACTCAGAGTAAAAAGGATTGCCCTTATCCTTCAAAGGAAACCGGTTAACATAAAAAGGAAGCTTATCATCCAGAAAATTATTGTAATCAATCTGAAAAGCAAACCATTCAATTTAAAAATTATTGCCATTACTCTGAAAAGGAAAACGATCAACCTTGCAGGCAAACTCTTTACTTTAAAAAGGATACCCGTTTATCTAAAAGGGATTGGTTTTTTTGGACAAAATCGGGTTATGCTTTGCTGACAATGCAGAAAACGTCAGCACGAGCACGAAGGGCCGTCTTGAGGTAAGGCGCTTTAGCAAGTAGTGCGAGCAAGGGGCGTAGCTTAATCTCATTAAGTTAAGGATCAAATACTATAAACAGAAAAACTGGTTACTGGTGAAACGTCCAATGCCCTCATTCTTTGCCTTGCAAGGCAATCCGTACCTTGCAAAGCAGGGCGTGTTCCTTCTTCCGGAGGGAGTAGTAGCAAAATGTGTGTGTATATTTTTGTTTGTAGCATGTTGTTTTATCATTAGGCTGCCCTGCGGGCATGAAGAAAAACAGAAACATGGGCACGGACGCTAGTAGGGGCAATTCATGAATTGCCTCTACAAAACCCGTTCGCCGGGTTTTGTGTGGCGGGGTATGATGCTTTCTTGTTGCCGGACGAGCAAGGCAATTTGATCCTTAACTTAATGAGATTAAGCTAGCCCCTTATTTCTCGGTTTGTTGTAAGATAATGCTCACTTCTCAACTGCTTAATATGCAGCAAATCCTGTTATTTCCTCCAGAAAATAGTAATATTCACAGAAAAATCCAAAAAAAAATAGCCCAAATCTGTCCGGACAGAAATATGCGAGACTCATTATTCATGATAAGTACTAATATTAAGAAAAGCTTAAGACAGGGGACAATAATATTATGAAAAATAGAAAACTGATTATATCAATTATATTTCTTGTTTCTGCCTTAATAATAACGACCTGTTCCGGCTCAGGCGGTTCGAATGATCAAAATGTCAGCTATATAGGTGTAACAGACTGTTCTCTAGATAATAAAAGCAATGTATCAATATATGCTTCAATTGAATTTAGAATATCCGGAACAATAAGTGAAAATTCCATTAATTCCGATTTTATTGCAGTAACAGGTAATGAAAAACAGGCTTATGGATGCGCAGTATATGACAATTATACAATGAGTATAGTGTTTATTCCGTATAAACCGCTTGATGAGAACTGCGAATATACAATCACAATGTCAGATGACACCGAAGTTGCATCCGGCATACTTATGGAAGAGGCTTGTACTTTCACATTCTCAACTGGCGAATATATCGCAGACACTACAGGAGATATCAAGGTATTCTGTAATTACGAATCCGGTTATACGCGTAAAGACCTGACCTTGACATTCACAACAGAAGAGACCGATGCAGTAATACAAACAGGATGGACAAAAGACCTGAGCGCGGCTGAACCGGACGAATGGTCAGCAGGTGAAACGTTTGCCTTTTCGCAGGTAGAATCATACGGAACAGTAAGGATATTCGCGCGTGCGGTAAAGGATTCTCTGCCTGTAGGTGATAATTTTACATTCGTTTACAAGCTCATGGATAAATTCCCGCCAATAGGAGCAAATACTGAAGGCATTTACAAAACTGATGAGTGCATGACAGATTGGGCTACATCAATACATTCTTTTGAATACGGCTATGACGTGGAGGATAAATGGAAAGGCACAGATCAGGAAAACCTTGTGCTCGGCCCTGCAACAGGAGATAACTTTGACGTGTTTGTAACGGGCAATCACGGTGAACTCACACTTTATTTCGATAGCGGAATAAGCGACGGCACAGGATATGACCTTGTAGTATTCGAGAACGGGTTCATCTCCGAAGGAGGAGCAGGAGTTGAAGGACAGATATTCGCTGAAGTATTTTACGTGGAAGTCAGCTCAAACGGAACCGATTTTGTGCGCTTTGACAATGTGTCACTGACACCGGAACCAGTAGGCGGCTACGGCACACTTGACACAGGCCTTGTTAACGGCCTTGGCGGACTGCAGCCTAACGCGTACAGAATAAGCCATTACGGCAGTCCGTTTGACCTTGCGTGGCTCAGGAATAAGAAAGAAGTACTTAGCGGCACAGTAGATCTGTCGGACATCCGCTATGTCAGAATGATAGATATACCAGGCACAGACGGCACAGAAGGCATAGACCTGAATACAGATAAGGAAGGAAACACGATAGACGGATACAAATTCTGCTATGACAGCTTCGGAAACATCATACGCGACGCGTTCAGAACATGGGGCTCCGGAGGAGCGGACATAGAAGCAGTTGGCGTTATTCATACTGCGGAGTGATATCTTATAATGTGTTTTTTATATTGTAAAAATTTTTTCAAATATCATTTAATTAACGAATATGGCTGATATTATTTTTTATTAATTTATCAGTAAATTTGTTTTTTGATTACTTGCTGCACCCGTACTTCAAAACCTGATTACTTTCCATATATTATCTTAAGTTCTGATTGCCGGAACAGCTTATTTGAATGTAAGTATTTACTTGCAGACAGTAAAAATAATAAAAAAATCCTGCAATTTTTAAAAAAAACATGGCCTATTTCTGTCCGGACAGAAATGTTCGAGACATAAAAAAATCGATGTGTAATATTTATTTTTAAACAGCTTACTTTAAAAAAAGATTAAGAAGAAATTTTTATTCTTTTTTTTGTGAGCTGTAATTTTAAAATTAAATAAAAAAATAAAAGAAACAGAAAATGACTTACCAGACAGAACGCATGGGACAAATTGTTAATTTTGAAAACATTGATGCCTGGCAGCAGGCAAGGGAACTTGTAGCCGAGGTTTATAAATTTACAGATAAAGACACTTTCAGGTCTGATCCTGCTTTAAAAGATCAAATGAGACGAATGGTTATTTCAGTACTGACCAATATTGCAACTGGATTTGAAAAAGAAAAAAACAGCGAATTTGTTAAATTCCTCTCTTTAACTAAAGCGCTTTTAAGTGAGCTTAGGACATGTCTTTATGTATCTCTTGATGTAGGGTATATCAGTAACAGTGATTTTGATTATCTGTTCGAAAAGATATTCAAAACGAATAAGCTGGTTCTTAATTTAATTGAATATTTAAATGAGCAGAGAAGAAAGGATTTTAATGACAGGAGAAAAACATTCAGAAAACAGGCTTAACCGGAAATTATTTCGTATGGCGGGTAACGTAAAAATATTTCGTTAGATTGCCGTATTTGAAGTAATTATTGAATAAATTTAAAAAAAAAGATATTCTGATTATTTTTTTAAAAAAACATGGTCCAAATCTGTCCGGACAGAAATATGCGAGACATAATTTTCTTAATGTCCTAAGGTCTTACCATAAATGATATTGTTTTTAATCAAATTATGAATTATCCTGTTATTGTCATCGCATAAGATTTACAGGGAGTTTTAAAAAAGATAATCAGTACTGTCCAGAATACAAATTTTTTCACAGATCCTCCATAAAGACGGAGGCGGCAGTATTTGCCAGCGGGAAACGCGTTAAAATCGCGTGCGACGGTCCCGTCGCTGTAACCGGGGACGAAAACGGCTAAAATACATTCAGAGGCTTTTTTCTGAATGTATTAATGTCATTGCGTTTAAATTGCGTGAGAAGGCGCCGTTAGTAGAATGATCCGGAAGCCAGAAGACCTGTCTGTGAATGTTCCCTCGACTTTGCTCGGGAAGCGGTTGCTCCCCCCTGGACGGCGGTTGCAACTTCGCCAAGCGGATTCGAGGCGGGAGCCGTAAGAATAAATCTGAGGAAAAAGGGTAGCCCCGGATACTGTCATGAAAATGACGGGCCGGGGTTTTGTGTTTTAAAGGGCATATTTAACGTAACCAAAGGATTAAGTTGCGGATAAACATAAATAAATTCCATAAATGGAAGGAGGATTTTACCAAATGAGAAGTATTAAACTAAACGCAGTACTTATTCTGCTATTACTTGCAGGGTTCTGCTTTGCGGGATGCTCGGGCGATGACAGCAGTTCGGATGATGCCCCTGGATCGGATTCAAAGGAAATTACATCATTCATATTTGCGGCAACTGATAATGCGCTTTCTGAAGATGTAACAGCTGAGATTTCAGGAAACGATATAACAGCAGCACTGCCTCCGGCAACTGATCTTGGTTCATTAATAGCTACATTCTCAACAACCGGAGTATCTGTAAGTGTTGGAGTAACAGTACAGGAAAGCGGCGTAACAGCGAATAACTTCAGTTCTGCTGTTGAATATACAGTTACTGCTGAGGACGGATCAACTGCTGTTTATACTGTTACGGCAAGCATCGCGGAAGCAGAAGTAAGTGTAAGTCTTAAAGATTTTGTTCATGCTTCGGACATGAAGGCAAGTGACTATTTTGGAAGTTCTATAGCAGTAAGCGGAAATTATGCCATAGTAGGCGCTTATTATGAAGACGGCGGGGAAGGAGATCCCTTTTATAACACAGGTGCTGCCTACATATTTGAAAAGGATAGCAACGGCAACTGGGAAGAAAAACAGATACTTCGTGCTCCTGATTCGATTATTGCTTCCGGCATCAATTTCGGATCATGCGTAGCCATAAACGGCGATTATGCTGCTGTATCTGCGATAGAGTTGACTCCCAATAGTCCTGTTGTTATTTACAAACGAAATTCAGATAGCGGCCAATGGGAATACCAGCAGACTTTTGCAGAAACCGATTCGGCAGACACAATGGGTTACGGAATATATTACGGTACTTCTATCGCAATAAGCGGCGATTATATGTTTGTTGCAAGTTACGGTAGTCTCTGGGGAACTTTTTTTGGGTATACTGTAACTCCTGGTGTTTATGTTTACAAGCTGGAAAGCGGCACATGGACAAAAACCGATTTCCTTCAGCCGGATGATTCAGATATTGAGTATGGAGCTTTTGCTTTAAGCACGGACGGCAGTACTCTTGTAATCGGATCTTATTCAGACGATGAGACCTACATCTATGAAATAAACTCAGACGGTACCTGCACTTTCAAACAGACGCTGACTTCAACTACAGTGGAATCGGAAGATTATTTCGGCAAATCAGTGTCAATAAACGGCGATTATATTTTCGTAGGTGCGTCACAGGATGATGGAGACGATTCCGGTGATTATAACTGGTCAGGTGCTGTATATGTCTTTAAATATAATTCAGAGACCAATTCGTGGGAGGAAAAGCAGGTCCTTCGCGCTTCTGATCCCGCATATTACGATCAGATTGGAACATCTGTTTCTGTATATGGTGATTACGCGGTAATAGGTGTTCCAAATAAATACGCCGAAGGTGTTATTGTTTCTGAAGGCTTTGGAGCAGGCTGTATTTATGTTTTTAAGTATGATCTGGATTCCGAAAGATGGATTCAAAAGAAGAAAATTCAGACAGACAGCTATAATGGAAGTGATTATTTCGGGTCACAAGTCGTGATAACTGATGATGAGATATTTGTAGGATCATATCAGGAAGACGGCGGAGACGATAACACTACAACTGATGCAGGTGCCATTTATATTTATGAATATTCAGTTGAATAATTAATAGTTTTTCCCGGCGGGAGAATTTCAATCCCGCCGGAGAATTAGAAAAGGCAAAAAAAAATTATGAAATTTAATTTTTTAGTAATGTCAATTTATCTTTCTATGGCAGCGTTATTTTTTGCCTGCGGAAGCGACAGCGGCGGCAATGATGAATCAAGCGATGAAACTGTCTTTTCCGGTGAGGAAAAAATAATAGTCCATGCTGCAGATATATCCAAAGGACTGGGATTCGGACTGGATGTTGCGGTAAGCGATGATTATGCAATTGTCGGATCCCCATGGTATACATTTACGGATGATTATAGCAACACCGTTCTAAGTGCAGGCGCTGTTTCGTTTTTGGAGAAAAATGACGATGGCATTTGGGAAGTGAAACAGACAATGATTGAATCGACTCCCTGCTATTGTCATAAATTGGGATATTCCGTTTCCATCAGCGGAACCTATGCAGCCGCAGGATGCCAGAGCGGGTTCGGAGCTATCATTTATGAACGCACAGAAGGCGGGACATGGGAAGAAAAACAGGTAATCGATTTATTCGAAGAAAACACTTTAAGCGGAGGAGATGTATCTATTAGCGGCGAATATCTGATGATTAACAAGTATATTTTTGAACGCAACTCCGAAGGTACATGGGAAGAAAAGCAGGAACTAAACGGATCAGATATATCAGTGAACGAAATTTCATCATTCGGGAACTCTGTCAGTATCAACGGGGAATTCGCAATTGTTGGTGCTCCATACAAAACAGTTTCAAAAGCGACTATGGCTGGTACTGTTTATATTTATGAACGCGGCAGCGACGGTATATGGGAAGAAAAGGCGATAGTGCATAACTCGGACGGAGAGGCTTTCAGTTATTTTGGGACTAAAGTATGCATAAGTGGAGATTATGCGATTATTTCGGATGGAGGGACGAGTCATAGTGATGATGATGAAGAAAGAAAATCCGGATCAGCATATATTATCGAGCGTTCGTCTGAAGGTAATTGGGAGCAGAAAGCTGTACTGCAGGCATCGGATATTCAGGACAACGATTGGTTTGCCGGGGGTGCGAGAGATTATTATTCAGGTACAGTAAGCATAAGCGGTAATTATGCAGTTATAGGTGCATTTATGGAAGATGGAGGTTATGATACTTATGGTACGGATATCGCGGTTGATGCAGGAGCCGCTTATGTCTTTAAAAGAGATTCCTCCGGTAACTGGAATGAAGTATATATACTGCATGCCTCCGACTTGCAGGAATACGATTCTTTCGGCTTCTCTGTCGCAGTAAACGGCAGCAATGTGTTAGTTGGAGCTCCATGTGAAGACGGTGGCGAAGGCGACGGCTATTCATTATCTGGAGCTGTCTATTTTTTTGAATAATTATATTTTTTACGGAGTATGAAAATGAAAAAGATAATGATAGTAATAATTTTTTACGGTTTGTTACTATACGGATGCGGAGGAGGCAGCAGCGGATCGAATAATGATATAGGTGCCGGGAGCAGTGATGCGGAAGATGACACGGCATTAAAAGTATTGAGCTACAGTCCGTCGGGAAACGAATCCGTATCGATCTATTCATCAATAGAGTTTCAGATGAATTATGAAATTTATGCATCTTCGTTAAGTGACGAATCAATAACAGTCGAAAGCGATGATGGAGAAAGTGTCATATACTGTCAGGTGATTCAGGACATTGAAAATAAAAAACTGGTATGTGTTCCGTATAAACTGTTTAAAGAGAATAAGAAATATAATGTTACTTTATCTGGTGAAATAAAAAATACAGATTTGATAAAGCTGAATAATGGCGAGGATTTTATTTTTTCCTTTTCAACTGGTTCGTATACAAAAGAGACAGCGGGGGATATACGTATTTTTTCAAATTATGAAATGGGCTATATCCGGAAAGACCTGGATGTTACCTTCACAACTGATGAATCGGATTTAACGATTCAGACCGGATGGACAAAGGATCTTTCTGGAACTGAGCCTGATGAGTGGGCGGACGGGAATGTCTTTGATTTTGCCGGAATAGATACTTACGGAACAGTAAAAGTCTTTGCAAGGGCAGTTGAATCCGGTGGCAATACTTCAGGAGATGTTTATTCATTTGTATATAAAGTTGTGGATGCATTTCCGAAGGTTGACGAGGATGGATACTGCGAAGGCATTCACAGTGATGATGCCGGCTTTGTAGAAACAGCGTCTGTGTGTTATACTGAATATGGATCTGGTATTGGCGATAACTGGAAAAACACCACTTTCGTTATGGGCAATGGCGGTATCTTTGTTTATACTTTCGATAATCCCATTACAGACGGAACAGGCCCTGACTTTGCTATTGGTGAAAATACATTCAGAAGGAATACTGACGGGCTTATTTTTGCTGAATTGTTTTATGTGGAAGTCAGCTCCGATGGTGTTAATTATATACGTTTCGATAACGTCTCTCTTACAATCACAACTGGACCATATTTGTGCTTTGATCCCGGTGACGTATACGGACTTGGTTCATGCCAGCTATGTTATTACGGTTATGATTTTCTTCAGCCCTATGATTTATCCTGGCTTCATAACAAGAAGGAAGTACTGAATGGTACTGTCGACCTGTCAAGAATTACCCATGTGAAATATATTGATATACCTGGCACAGATGAAGTCGATACCGTTGATTTTGACGAGGACGGAGACGGTACGGTGGATGGTACTTATACCATTTTTCCCTGTTATGACAGTTTCGGCAATACTATTAACGATGCTTATTTGACGTGGGATTCCGGCGGAGCCGATGTTTATGAACCGCATGTTATTAATATGGTGGAATAAGGCAATAGTAAGCAGGAATCCTGAGAATAATAATATTTCCGGAATAGAAACAGATCATATATGGATTGGAGGAAAAATGAAAATCTTGTATTGCGGATTGCTACTGCTGTTAACAGTTTTTCTGAACTGCAACAATGATTTTTCAATTAACAGTGATATAAACAATGTTGCTGTGATCAATGATAATATCTCGAATGTAATAACAGCGGACTCAGATGCTTTTACCGAAAGAAATATATATCTTGATGCAATAGTCGAGTGGAATCCCGGGCTTACAGGGGCTGCAAGAGCAAATTATGTAATAGTTGAGGACTCTCTTCCTGTAAAAAATGATTTAGCATTCGGAGGGCCGACAGGTAATGGTTGCGGCAGCAGAGTTTACAGCTGTGTTTGCGTTGGTATAAATGGAAGTGCGGCATTCAGGTTTGAGGAAGGCTTTTACATATATAACGGAGATGGTTATGATTTTACTACTTTTGAAGGAAGTTTTGCCTGGGGCGGTGCTGTTGACGGCCTTTGCTGTGAACTCGCCCATGTGGAAGTAAGCGAGGACCTGATTACTTGGTATTATAACAGTGCTGAGGAATATGATATAAATCCAGATCCGACTGAGGATAACGGGGATTACTGTCATGCCAATGTGAAAGGACTACACGGGAATAATCCTACCTGGGCAAACATAAACCAGGATATGCAGGCATATGAAATCAAGAATGGAAAATGGACAGCTATTGAGGATGTTTATGTATCAAAGGATTTCAAACCTACAGACCCGTATCTTGGAGGAGATTCCTTCGATCTTTTTACATTCCGGTCAAAAACAGATGATTCACCATGGCCCGATGAAGGGAAAATGCGTTATGTACGAATAATCGATGATGATTCGATAATAGATGGTCAGGGTTATTCAAATGGGTGGTGTTTCGGGGCACAAATGCATGCAGCAATGGGAATTAATGTTAAAACGGATACAGAGTTAGCAACGGAGGAAAATTAAAATGAAAAAGATATTATCATTATTATTTATTCTTGCTCTGCTTTTTTCCATAAGCTGCAGTAACAGCAGTGGAGGCAGCAATGAAGCTGTTGATAATGTTAATGAAAATGACGGGACCGGAGAAGATGGTTCGGAAGACGATTTGGATGAAGCAGAAATAATTTACGGAACGGAATCCCTGTCCGTTTTCAATGCTTCAGATATACAGATGAACGATGCTTTCGGAGTATCTGTAAGCATCAGCGGTGATTACGCAATTGCAGGAGCAAATAAGGAAGATGGCGGGTACGGAGCACCGTATACGGATGCAGGCGCTGCGTATATATTTGAGAAAGAAGATGATGTCTGGTCCGAGAAGACGATTCTATATGCTTCGGATATTTGTACCGGAGACGGATTCGGAATATCAACAAGTATAAGCAGTGATTATGCTATTATCGGCGCGTATCTGAAGGACGTAGAAGATGAAGACAGCGGTAGCACAATAATTGACGCAGGAGGCGCTTATATATATGAGCGTGATACAGATGGAAACTGGACTGAAAAAGCCGTTCTTACTGCTTCAGATGCAGGACAAGGTGACTATTTCGGAATATCAGTATCTATTAGCGGTGATTATGCAATTGTCGGTGCCTATAAAGAAGACGGAGGAGCCGATGATCCTGAAAATTACGCGGGAGCAGCATATATATTTGAAAGAGGAACAGACGGAACGTGGACTGAAAAAGCAATTCTTCACGCATCTGATTATGATGACGGATATTATTTCGGAATATCTGTTTCAATTAGCAATGATTATTCAGTTGTCGGTTCATACGGAGCTGATGGAGGCGGTGCGGCATATATTTATGAAAGGGACAGTGAAGGGACATGGACTGAGGCGACAATATTAACATCTTCCGATTTGGAAAGCTCTGATCGTTTTGGAGAGGTTGTTTCAATAAACGGAAATTATGTATTGATTGGCGCAGTTAATGAAGATGGAGGTGATGATACAAATGCGACCGATTCCGGCTCAGCATATATATTTGAACGCAATTCTGAAGGGCTATGGGAAGAAACTGCAATTCTCCATGCTTCGGATATGTACGCGGGAGACAGCTTCGGCTGTTCTGTCTCGATTGACGGTGATCTGGCAGTAATTGGTGCATACGGTGAAGACGGCGGTGACGGTAACCCGGTTTCTTCAGCAGGAGCAGTATATGTTTTCAGCAGGGATGATGACGGCGTCTGGAATGAAGACCGTATAATTCATTCCGAGATAATATCAAAATATGCCCATTTCGGAAAATCAGTTGCTGTCAGTGGAGATTATTTAATTTCCGGGGCATATACGGAAGATTGCGACGAAGTTCTGAACGCAGGAAGAGCTTATATTTACTAGGATATCATCATGAAGATAAAAGTATATTTCTTTTTGGTTGTTTTCTTAGCAATGATTTTATGCTGTAATGATGATTCGTCAATAACGGAAAATATTGATTATACTGCGGATATAACGGAAAAAGACGTAGATGCAAGTACTGCTGACTCTAATTCATTTACCGAGAGAAATATTTATCTTGATGCGATAGTTGAATGGAATCCAGGGGTCGTCGGGGCTGCCAGGGCAGGCTGGTGGGGATGGGTTGATGATGATTTTATTCCAACCAGGAATGATTATGCTTATGGAGGGCCTACCGGGACAGGCTCCGGGACATCCGGCGGGGCATCTACCTGTGTAGGAATTAACGGCAGCGCAGCATGGCATTTTGAAGAAGGATTCTATATCTATAACGGTGACGGAGATGATTTCACTACTTTTCAGGATAATTTCGCATGGGGATGCACTACTGACGGACTTTGCAATGAGCTGGGACATGTTGAAATTTCCGAGGATATGACAACATGGTATTATAATAGCGCAGAAGAATACGACATTAATCCCGATCCTACACAGGATAACGGCTATTACTGCTATGCTAATGTAATAGGTTTACACGGGAACAACCCGACATGGGCTAATATAAATCAGGATATGCAGGCTCAGGAAATCGTTAATGGCAAATGGGTCAATATTGACGAAGTTTTTATATCAAAAGACTTTAAAGCAACAGATCCAAATCTAGGTGGAAATTCATTTGACCTGTCCACATTCCGATCAAAAACTGATGATTCCGCATGGCCAGATAACGGGAAAATGCGGTATCTGCGTATTGTTGATGATGACACTATTCTTGACGGTCAGGATTACTCCAAAGGCTGGTGTCTTGGTACTCATTTGAATTCCGCAATGGGAATAAATGTGAAACAGGATAAAAACGAAGAGGAAAATTCTGATAATTAATAATAGTGCAGGAATATTCTATAAGAGAGGTTATTTTTATGAAGATTAATATTTTTAACAGAAAATTGCTGGTATCAGCATTATGTATCTATGCCGTTTCCTTCGTTTCAGGATGTTCAATCTTCACTTCTGAATCAAATGATAAGGTAATATCCTATACTGATCCCAGTGTTCTGGGAGTAGCAACAGCAATTAATAATGGAATTAAACTCGATATTAGAAATCCTTATGGAAGAATGAAATATAATGACGGTTACCTTTATGTTTCCGGAGCAAGCCAGCTTATGGGCGGTGGCAGTGACAATAATGATCCGATCGTTACCTGGGGCGGTGTGCAGAGAATTAACACTGAAACATTTGAAAAAGACGATGTAATTTATCCATATCACAGTATATCGGATGTTGCGGTTGTCTCTTCAACACAGGCATACCTTGTGGAATATCTCACATGGGGAAACTCAGTAATAAAAAGATTTAATCCTACAACCGGAGAGGTTGAGGACGGATATGTAGCGGAACTTGGGGATGACAGTAATACAACTTACGGAGATGCAAACATAATCAGCATTGAAACAGATAAATACGGAAAGCTTTGGGTATGCTGTTATGTTGAAAAAGGTGAATCCTATTTTAAAGGTATACTCGTAATAGATACAGCTGATGATACTATTGAGGAGGAAGTCGATACAGTTCTTGTGCCGCAGTATCTTCAGTTCTGCGACGAAAAAGCGGTCGCGGTAACAGCAACAATGACCTATTCAGCAGGAGCTCATTCAGTAATACCAATTGAACAGACATCCGGTGTAAGAATGCCTGTAAATAATCTTACTGCTGATACTTCCGACCTTGCAATAGATGTTTTCGGGAATTACTTTTACAGAATACAGAGATATTACAGCGACAGCGTAATGAAATTTCATATAGATAATCCGGGAGAGGTAAGACCTAATGTAAATACTCCAGATCCGGACGTTATATGGCAGTATGCTGCAATGGACGATTATGATGAAGAGGATGAATGTCTTGCTTCTACAAATCCTCACGCACTTGCTGTATATTCAGAAACAAGAGGATTCCTCACACGCTATGAAAGCAGGTATGCCTGGGTCGTTAATCCATCGGCAACAAGCCAGTCCGAATTCAAGGAAGGAAAGCTCGATCTTTCTATATATGGTGATGATGACGGTATTCCTGAAATGTCCAGTGCAATAATAATCGGGGACAGAGTTTTCATCGGAATGCAGCGTCTTTACAGAGATTCTGATGGTATATGGAAGGCAAGTAAAGATTCATATGTTGCAGTGTTTAATGCTGATACACTTGAAGAAATTGACGCATCAGATCCTGCAGAATAGGAAGAGTAAATGAAGCAATTATTTCCGGCAATAGCGCTGACTTGTTTTATATTATTATGTCTTCCTGTTACAGGTTTTTCAGAAGACAATGAAGTATCTTTAGGAAAGGTAGTTGTAACTTCTGAGCCTGTAAAAACTGATGTTCTTTCTTATGAGACGGGTGATGTTCCTGTTGATGAAATTACCAGTTTTGTACAAGTGATTACCAGGGAAAAATTTGAAGGAAAAATGGAAGACCTTTCAGAGGTTATAGAAAAAGAGGCCGGGATTCAGGTACGAAAAGCTGGAGGACTTGGTAGTTTCGCATCAGTCTCTATACGCGGTTCCACAACAGAACAAGTACTTGTATTTATTGACGGAGTGCTTTTGAATGAAGCGTCCGGAGGAGGAGTGGATTTAAGCAATATATCTCTTGCAGACGTTGAATCTATAGAAATTTACAGGGGGATTACTCCGCTTCAGTTCGGCATGGCTTCAATCGGTGGAGCCATAAATATTCGTACTCGCAGAACAGGAGATAAAAAACTGGTACTTTCAGCTAATGCTGGTTACGGTTCATTCACCACAACACAAGCCGGATTTTTTATGAATTACAAGCCGGGTAATTTTGACTATCTTGTCAGTGCTGATTTTCTTGGAAGCAAAGGGGATTTTTATTTTCAAAACAAATACGGGCAGACAGAAAGCAGTGAGAACTGGGAATGGCAACATAGAAACAACAATCAGTTCAATCAGTATAATCTTCTTGGAAAAGCAGGATATAATTTTACGGATAATGTGAGGCTTTATTTTTCCAACCAGTTTTTTGGAAAAGATCAGGCGCTTCCATACTGGAACAACAGTGAGAATGTTTATGCGAGCCTTAAGACCTATAGAGATATTGCTATTCTAAAATTTATTGCAGACAATCTGACTTCACTTAATATAAACTCTGCTTCCCGATTACAGTATACCTGGAAAAAAGAAATTTATGATGACAGCGCTGAACCAAGCGGAAGCATCGGGTTAGGAATGCAATATTCTGAATATTATACACAGGACCTCGGCTTAAATCAACTTTTTGAAATTACACTCCCTTATAATATTGTAACAGCAGTGGCTGATATTAAATATGAAGGATTCAGGCATAAGGATCTTCTTAATGATATTACAATAAAACCGAGCTGGCGAACAATAATGTCAGCTGCTATAGAAGATAATATACTTCTTTTCAGAGAAAAACTGTCCCTGATTCCATGTATCCGTTACTATTATATAACTGATAAGCTCCAGGATAGCAATTATACAACAGCAAGTGTGGAAGAAAATGATTATTTCAGCCCCAAGTTTGGATTCCTATTTAAACCTGTAAACTGGATACGTTTTAAAGGAAATGTAGCGGAATATTACAGGGAACCGACTTTCTCGGAACTGTTTGGGGACAGGGGGTTTACTACTGGAAATGTTGACTTAAAACCGGAAAAAGGATTAAATAAGGACATTGGATTTGAATTAGCATTTCAGATTAAGAATAATTTTTTTCTACAAAGATTAAATTTTGAAATGGTATATTTTGAAAGCGATATAGAAGACCTTATTGTTTTTATTTATGATGCAAGAGGTATTGGAAAAGCACAGAATCTTTCAGATGCAGAAATAAAAGGAGTGGAAACTACTGTCTCAATCGATTTATTTAAATATTTTCAGCTGTCATGCAATTATACAAGACAGTATCCAGTCAGTCACTCAAATATTGACTATAAAGATGAAGGAAAATTACCGGGCAGATACGAAAAAGCTTTAACAAGCAGGCTGGAAATGGTTATTCCATTCGGAATGATTTACTATGAAATACACTATGAGAGTGGTTTAAATTATGAAGAAGCCGGGCTTTTAATAACAGAGTCGAAAAATGAGCATACTGCAGGATTAAAACTGAAATGGTCTAATTATATGCTAAATTTTGAAGTAAAAAATATTACAAATGATGAATATCTGGATTATAAAAATTATCCAGAGCCTGGCAGAGCGTATTATCTTACATTAAAATATAACTATTAAGAAATTGAGATTAAAATAAAATGAAATTAAACAAATACTTATCGATACTTTTACTATTTTCAACACTTACAATTATAACCGGCTGTCTGGATTCAGGTGGTTCCAATTTTTTAACTCCGCAATACGATGATTCGGAAAATTACGAATCATTGGGTGAAAATATCTCTACATACTCATCTCTGGAATTTCAAATGGATGAAGACATTAATCAGAATTCTCTAAAAATGAATTCTGTTTTTGCAATAGGAAATGAAAAACGTTCTTTTGGAAAAATTATATATGTTGCTGAATTAAAAACAATTGTATTTATACCATATAAGCCTCTTGAAGAAAATGCTGAATATACTATTACACTTTCAGGGGACATTGAAACTGAATCCGGATCAAAACTCGGTGATGATTTGAATTATAGTTTTACAACAGCAGCTTACATTCCGGAAACTGCGGGAGATATACGTGTTTTCTGTAATTATGAAGCTGGTTATGCGCGTAAGGATCTAACTTTAACTTTCTCAACTGAAGAAGCAGGTGCATCGATCCAGACCGGATGGACAAAAGACCTTTACGCAACAGAGCCGGAAGAATGGAATGCAGGTGAAAATTTTGCTTTCTCTCTGGTTGATTCATACGGAACGGTAAAGGTCTTCGCACGGGTAAAAAAAGATTCAGAAATTATTGGTGATAACTATTCATTCACTTACAAGCTTCTGAACGAATTTCCTCCTGTTGGTGATTTTACAGAGGGAATTCATATTGATGATGAGTGCCTGGCTGCATGGGCAACTGATTATTCTGTTACGTATGGACTTGATATAGATGATACATGGAAATGGGAAACAGATGATGAAACAGGAGAGACGATTGATCTTGGAGCACAAATACTCGGTCCGGCTACAGGTGATAATTTTGATGTTCTTGTTATAGGCAATCACGGAGAAGTTATACTCGAATTTGAAAGCGGAATAAGCAACGGGATCGGTTATGATTTTGTAGTATATGAAAACGGATTTAAATCGAATGGAGGGGCTGGTATTGCAGGAGATATGTTTGCAGAACTGTTTTTTGTCGAAGTAAGTACAAATGGAACGGATTTCCTGAGATTTGATAATGTGTCACTTACTTCCGAACCGGTAGGCGGTTATGGAACTGTATGTACAGGTGATGTTAACGGTCTTGGAGCTCTTCAACCGAATGCTTATGGTACAAGCTATGGAACACCTTTTGACCTTGCCTGGCTTAGGAATAAAAAGGAAGTTTTAAAGGACATTGTAGATCTTTCGAATATCCGTTATGTGAAGCTGATAGATATTTCAGGTACAGACGGCACAGAAGGAATCGATCTTGATCCTGATAATGACGGGACAGATGATTATTATCCATGCTATGACAGTTTTGGAAATATAATTCGTGACGCATTCAAAACATGGGGATCGGGCGGTGCTGATATTGATGCAGTTGGCGTTATTCATATTGCTAAGTAGTAAATAACGAATACTATCATTTATTTAATAAAAATAAATTGACAAATTATAAATATTTTTTACTATTGCTTAATGAAAATTAAGCAAGGAATTAAACGATCTTTACAAATTATAAAGTAATATAGTGTTCAGGTTCCGTGTTTGCTGTAAAATATTGTTTTTAAAATACGGAAGCAAAAGGGAAACCCGTGAAAATCGGGTGCGGACCCGCCGCTGTAACCGGGGACGAAAACCGCAAATATTTTAATCCTGAAGGAAAAAGTTTCTGAAGATTCAAATTCTTAATTTGAATCTTCTAAAATACTTAAATCCCTTTAGGATTTAAGTATTAAGGCACTGATAGTCAAAAGGCTATTGGGAAGCCGCGGTTAGTAGATTGATCCGGAAGTCAGAAGACCTGCCTGTTCATTTTCATTTTATTCTTCGTCGTAAAGAAGAAATGATATTTGTTGTGCGGATAAGAAAAGGGAATCCTCATACTAATTAATAGTATGGGGATTTTTTTATTAATATCCCCTGATTATAAATTAAATTTCAATTTGTTTAAATTATATAAGCAGGCATTGAAATTTAAACCTGGTATTAAATTATATTTTTGTGTGCATAATAAAAACAAATTATTATGCAACTCCTGTTAAGTAAAATAATTGGGAGTACATTATGTTGAGAGAGCAGAAGATTTTATAGTGTCTTCATACAACACTTCCTTAATATAAAGTAATGTACTCCCAGTTATTATTTTTTTCAAATCTGCCATTTTCTTTAAATAATAATTAATTCACAACAGTTATCTATCCATAGGTCTATTAATTCTGATTTATAGAATATGGATAAAGCAAACAACATTATAAACATTAATTATCAAACCAGGAAATAAATTATGAGAAATCTATTTCTTTATGTTTCTATTATTTTCCTATTTTTATCTTTCAGTTCAAATATAAATGCTTCAATGAAAACTCCAGCAATTATGTGGCAGCTTGTTGATGAAGAGCGGTATGTATACCGTTTTGATCTGGAAAAATACAACTGGCGCAAGATCAGGGAAATCAGGGAGCTTAACAAAAGCGCAAGCAGTGAAGTGAAAACAGCTGGTCTGAAAATTATCGACATCGGAAGCACGGATGAAAAAAACGGATCATTTAAGGATTTTGAAAAGCCGGTAACAGCAGTAGTGCGTGATCCTGACGGAAAAATTTTCAGGCTGTCCGGTATAGAGAACAATTTTTCAACTGCCGTTATTCCTGAAGACACAAACCTGATTGGGAGGTATCTGTTAGGCGCGAATTACAAGCTGGGTAATGCGGATATAAATAACGACGGTGTACCCGAAACAGTTTATCTCTCTGCAAAACGTCTTATCACGCATTATAAAAACGGAGGCAAACTCGGAAGCGCTTCAGTTGTTTTCATAGATGATGCTGAATATATGCCGCTTGAGATTGGCCCAGTTGTAAATACGGCAGAATCAAGATTCAGCGGCGGAACACACAGGCCGCATGAAGAATATAAATTTATGGTCAAATACATGAATAAACCTCTTGCGGGTGCGAAAGTTGTTGTGTATGCGTTCGGAAGCCGCTGGAAAAAAGGGTTTGTTACAGATGAGAACGGGGAATTCAAAATCACACCAACGGATGACAGGCCTGAAGACGGCCGTGAGTGGCAGAAATATCTTTATACAGCATCTTACCATGACACAAAAAACGGGGCATATCATGTAAATACATTTCCAGTGATCGTATTCAGGAACAGGCCTGAATGGTATTCCAAAGCTATGGGATTTACTTTCTGGGCAATAATCGGGACTGCTGTTGTGCTGATAATTATATTTGCAGTCATTAGAAGAAACAGATGGCAGGAAAACCGTAAACTCGTTATATTTGATAATTATAAAATAAAAGAGGAAATATGAATATTAGCAGACTTCGCTGGATAATCCTTTTTGTTTCATTTTTTCTTCTTATGTTCGGAGCGTATGCGGGCTTGTACCTCGGTTCATTTCTGCCTACATTTTCATGCTGTTATGTAAATACAAGAGCAGGAACATGTTTTATGCTCACTCTGCAGCAGATCATTGGAGAATTTACACTGGACAGCATGCTTGTTTTTCTGGAGCGTCTTCTGTATTTTTCAATACTCGTCATTATTCTCGGTCGTGCCTGGTGCGGTTGGATATGCCCGCTTGGTTTTATACAGGATCTGCTTGATTATATAAGGCAGAAACTGAGAGTCGGTTATGTCCGTTTTTCAGAGAAACTTAAACGCAGGCTACTGTGGATAAAGTGGACTTTTCTCTCGATAGCGCTTTTTTTACCCGTATGGGTCGCGTTCCCGGTCATTTGTCCTGGAGCGGCAATCAATCTTTATATACCGTTCTGCCAGATGTGCCCCGGAAAATATCTCCTGCCCCTGTGTTCAGGTAATCCTGACCGAATATCTGTGAATTATGAAACAGCTACAAATGTATTTATGTCAACGCTGGGGCTTGCTTTTTCCGGCATAACATTTATCGGATCATTTGTTAAACGAAGGTTCTGGTGTTCATTTTGTCCTCTGGGGCTTATTCTTTCATGGTACAGAAAGATCAGCTTTATTAAACTTAAGAAAGATGACGTAAAATGTACAAGATGCGAGATATGTTATAATACCTGTCCCATGGAAATTGAGGAAGTATATAAATCACGCGGAAGAGAGGATGTAACGTTCAGTGAGTGTACATTATGCCTTAAATGTGTTGAGAACTGTCCCGAAGAAGGCGCATTAAAAGCTGAATTTAAAATTCCTTTTGTGCCGGGTATTACACTGTATAAATCATCTTTTAAAAAATTTATTAATAAACGGGTAAAGAAATCTTCAGCTACGAATGAAGTACATTCACAGCTGAAAAACTGAAAATTATTATGGAAAACATGGATAAATCAGAAAAAAGAAAGCAGAGGTTTTTAAAACTGATAGCAAGACAGGCTGCAGAGGAACTCAATACTCTCTGGGAAACAGGAAAAAGTTATTCTTCACTCTCATACTTTTATGATATTCTTGAAAAAGTATTTATTGGTAATGAACCTGAAAGTGTACTGAATAATGAACCTGAAAAGAAACCGGTTATAGGTATTTACTGCATACTTGTACCTGAAGAGCTTATTTATGCGGCAGGAGCCATACCGGTTCGTTTATGCGCGGGATGTTATGATGCTTCCCAGTTCAGTGAAGATTTCCTTCCGCGGGACAGCTGTCCTCTTGTTAAATCCTCAATGGGATTATCAGTTCAAAGCGGGCTTAAGGTATTTGATATGTGTGATGCTGTTATAATACCAACAACCTGTGATTCCAAAAGAAAGCTGGGAGAGGAATTGTCAGCTTACAAGAATGTATGGATGCTTGAAGTTCCTCATATAAAGGATGCTGAATATTCAAAACGTATCTGGATTGAGCAGATGTGGGCACTGAAATCCAGACTGGAAAAATTTAAAACTCCTGACGGGAGAAAGTGCGGAAAGATTACACCGGGCGGTTTAAAAAAAGCTGTGAAAGATATTGCAATTGCCCAGTATGAAATGCGGAAACTGCTTGATATTAGAAAATCGGCAGACCCGGTTATAGGAGGAAGACAGGCAGCAGCTGTCGCTAATTCCTATGCGTATGCACCAGTCAGGGAATGGACTAAAGCTTTGAACCGGCTCAATGACGAACTTTACGAAAAAGCCGGAAAAGAATCTGAAGACGCAGACAAACCGAGAATTTTTATTGCAGGCAGTCCGATGATCTTTCCGAATTTAAAAATTCCGGATCTTGTTGAAGAGATGGGCGGAGTTGTAGTTATTAACGAATCCTGCGCAGGTGACCGGTATATATATGATCCGGTAGGGAGTATTGAGTATAGCTTAAGAGAGCAGCTGACAGCTATAGCTTCAAGATATATGGCACCTTGCATTTGCCCGTCATTCGCTCCAAATGATGATCGTCTTTTGATGGTCAGAAGAATGGCTGAAGACTATGCTGTAGACGGAGTGCTTTACCATGTTCTTAAAGGATGCATAATATATGATTTTGAAATAAGGCGCGTTGAACAAAAACTTAAAGAAATGGGAATCCCGCTGGTGAGAATTGAGACGGATTATAATCCTGAAGATCTTGAACAGCTGAGGACAAGAGTGGAAGCATTTATTGAAATGCTGAGAGCAAGAAAAAAACAAATAAAGAAGGAAGAAACAAATAATGAAACGGTTTTATGCGGGAATTGATGCGGGCTCCACATACGTAAAAGCAGTACTGCTGGATGAAAATGAAAATCTGGCTGGTTATGGCAGTGCTATAACAGGAGTTGACGCAGGAGTAACAGCAAAAAAGCTTATAGATAATATTTGCAGTGATAATGATATCAATGCTGATCAAATAGAAAAAATTATTTCTACGGGGTACAGCCGCAGAAATATAGAGGGAACATTTGAAACCGTAACCGAAATACAGGCTCACGCAAGAGGAGCGGGCTGGTCCGCGCCTGAAGGCATAAATGTTCGAACTGTAATTGATATCGGCGGCCAGGACAGCAAAGTAATCGTTCTTGATGAACAGGGCGGTGTTTTCAATTTTGTAATGAACGACAAGTGTGCGGCAGGAACAGGGCGCTTTCTCGAGTCTTTATCACGAGCGCTTGAGATTGAGGTGGACAGGCTTGGGCCTCTTTCCCTTGAATCAACTGTCCCTATAACAATTAACAGCACATGCGTTGTATTTGCCGAGTCTGAAGTTATTTCTCTTCTTGTGAGAAAAAAGAAACAGGAGGACATTGTTGCAGGTATTCACATGTCACTAGCGAAAAGAATAGGAAGCATGGCGCGTAAGGCAGGCTTTGCGGAAGGTGTTCTGCTTACTGGCGGTGGCGGACTGAACTCAGGAATTGCAGGCGCGCTTGAGGATGAGCTTCTTTGCGATGTGAATGTACCAGAATATCCGCAGCTTAACGGAGCAATCGGGGCCGCATTGATCGCGAAGGACGGAGAAGGATGCTAATCAGAATTTAAATATTTGTTATGTTTTAAATAAGACCCGTTTATAAAAAATTTAAAAGGAAAAGAAGGAGGTTATGCGAGAAAATGATGATTAAGAAAAAAGTTGGATAAATCGCCCGGATAACGGCAATTATCCGGGCGATTCAAAGATTACTCTCCGGAGAGAGATAACCCTTTCATATTTATTTAATAATATCTTCTCCAGAGAGTCAATATTATTTAAGAAATAAATTCATGAGGAGATATTATGAAAAATTTATTTAAAATTTGTATGATATTTACGGCAGTATTCTTATTTTTTTCTTTTCAGTCCCTTTCGGCTCAGAATGCGGAAGAAGAAAAAAAAGAAGAGAAGAATGAAGAAACAGCATCAATTAAAGCGAAGGGATCTGAAGCAAATCTTGGCAAAGTTGTTGTTAACGCAACAAAAATTGGGAAAAAACAAAGCCAGGTAACAGATACTGTGACTGTCATTAGCGAAGAACAAATTGAGGAGAGCGCACTAACTGACACAACCGATCTCCTGCGCTACACGCCGGGAGTCCAGTTCAAACGTGCCGGCGGGCCCGGTCAGTATGTCTATACTAAATTACGGGGTTATGGTGACGGGAATTTCGCTGTTCTCATTGACGGGATGAAAATCAATGAAAGCATGTCTTCCGGCACAGGCAATTTTCTCAGTAAGTTAGATCCGTCACAACTGGAGAGAATAGAGGTGCTTCACGGCCCACAGTCCTCCCTTTATGGAGCCGATACCACTGCAGGTGTCATGTCCTATACAACAAAAGGAGCAACGCCAGGATTAAACGTAAATACAAGCGCAGAATACGGAACCTATAACTGGAAGAAGGTGACAGCAGGCATTCGGGGTACTGAGGACTCATTCCGCTACGCAATTCACACCGCGGGTACTGATAGTGACGGGATACACGAGCATGAGGATTACAGGAACCTGTCTTCTCATATCAAGCTGGGCTGGGGTAAAAAATATTTTGATGCAGAAGTATCATATCTTAACATCATCAGCAAATGGAACTACGCTAAGCTGATGGAACCCTATTATGAGGTAGACAGCAGTGATGATTTGTGGGCGTTCCAGATTCCCGATCCGGAACGTTATAACAAGGAAAATTACAATATATTTACCTTTAATCAGAAATACCAGATTAGCGATGAGGTACGGCAAAAACTGATGCTCGGCTGGTATAAGAAGAAAACCACGAGTAGAAATCCTGATAACGGACTTTTGGGTTATATTAATGCACCAACAGATAATTTTACCGTTGATTATGTCAATTATTACAACGAAGGCGAAACCGTGCCTATATATGACGATGATGACGGACGGGGTTCTTATTACGAAAATGAAAACAAACAAGTTGACTATAACCTTATCTGGGACAAGCAGGCTTCAGTATTTAAGAACACTGTTTTGTTTGGCCTTAACTGGACAGGACAATCAGGAAAAAAATGGGGCAAGTACGGTGAGAATGAAGGGACTCAGGAAACAAGAGGAATTTATATTAATGACCAATTGCTGCTTGTTGATGAAGCTTTGGTCATTGATGCCGGAATCCGTTATGATGATAATACAGAATTCAAAAACAAGGCGACCTGGAAATTTGGGTCGAGTTATACGCTTCGAGTAACGGAAACAACTTTTTTTGGAAATTACGGCACCAGCTTCAAGCAGCCGACAATTACACACATCTATGACCCCAAGTATGGTAATGAAGGTCTAAAGCCCGAAGAAGGTTGGATGGTGCAAGGCGGAGCCAGACAGCAACTCCTGGGCGGGAATCTTCACCTGGAAGCAACAGCCTGGAAAAGCGAGCTGAAAAATGTCATTGCCTTTAAATATTTAACGACAATCCCAACCACAACAGGTATCTATGTAAACCGGGACAGGCAAGAGACGCAAGGTGTTGAATCCGCTTTTCAGTTATATTTTTTCCAGGATTTTCTTTTTTTTGGCAATTATACATATACGAAATCCGAAACTGAATCGGATGGTGTTACCTATCGGACCGTTCAAATTTCCCGTCATGCTGGAAGTCTTGGACTGGAGTATAACTGGAATGACAAGCTATTCCTTGGCGTTTACGGTTATTATCAGGGGCCGAGGCTGCGCTGGAAAGGAGACGTCGAACTTGAAGAATGGTACCGTTGTGACGTCAATATCCGCTATAAGATTTTAGGATGGCTGAATGCGTACGCCAGGTTTAATAATATTTTGAATGATAAACATTTCGAAGATCCTTATGAATCACCAGGATTCAACTTTGTAGCTGGTTTAAGCTGTGACTTGAATTTCGACAAAGGTTAAAAACTCAGGCTGTTGAAAAGGATGTCTGGCATATCCGGCCTCCTTTCCCTGAAATAGGGGAAGGAGGTGTCAAAAAAAACAGTATTGCATTGTCTTTACTACATTGAAAGAAGCATTTTCGGAAAAGCTTCCGATATTCGCATACTATTGAGAAAATTCATATCATAGCAGGCGATTTTTCCATACAGACACCGGATTTATTTCTAAAATATTAATTATAGGCCGATGGCGGAAATAATTGAAAAAGCAGGAGGAAAATACATGTTCGCGGACGTAAAAGGCGATTATCATCAGCCTTTATCTATGGAAATTTTTTATAAGTATGGAAAGAAATGCGATATCATGTTCTCTTTCCGGCTTTCTGAAAAAGACCTTCAAAGCAAGTCTGACATGAAAAAAATACAACCTTTGCAGTCCGGTATCAGGTCTTTAAATAACGGCAGAATTATTCTTAACCGATCAATACTGCATCAGTCGTTTGATAAATTCGATGAAATCTTGATGGAAATGGCTGCACTTATTCATCCTGAAATATTCGGAAAACCGGAATATAAATATTTCCTTGAACTTTTCTGAAAGATAAATAGAAACTGCACAAAACAAAAAAACAAAAAATAGTCTACAGATAAAGAATTTGAACACAGCTAAGAAAATAATATCAGGAAGTATAAAAAAATCCCGGCGGTTTCCAATTATCGGTTTTATTTCTATTATATGTCTTGAACTTCTTGCAGTATACAATCCTCAGCTTATTAAGCAGGGAGTAGATATGCTTGCCCGGGGTATCAGCGGACCTGCTGAAATAATGCGCCTTGCTCTGCTTATGGCCGCGTTAGCTTTAGGAATAGCGATATTAAGGGCTTTCGGAAGGCCAATGTTCCTGGGGCTGGGAAGAATAACAGAACGGGACCTTCGTTACGGTTTATTTTCTCATATAGTACGACTGCCTATGTCAGCTGTTGAAAGTGTACCTGCCGGTGAAATAATGGCGCGTTC
Source organism: Spirochaetota bacterium (assembly GCA_016932015.1). Taxonomy (GTDB): domain Bacteria; phylum Spirochaetota; class UBA4802; order UBA4802; family JAFGDQ01; genus JAFGDQ01. The sequence continues at coordinate 26,395 of JAFGDQ010000109.1, forward strand.
CACCTATGATCTTGACAATTTACGGCTTGCTGCTGGCTACGGTTTTCAGGCTGGATTAAGCTCAAGCCTTACGCTCCTGCTGGCAGTCGGATATATGGTATATATGAGTCCTTTCCTGACTCTTCTATCTTTTATCCCCATGGCTTTGCTGCCGTTTTTAACTACGCGTCAGAGCAGAAAGTTTCATCAATGCCATCAGAATATTCAGAATTCATATTCTCTGCTGACTGAAGAATCAAGAGACAATTTAAACGCGGTACGTTTGATTAAGTCTTTTAATATAGCACAGCTGAAAATAAATCATTTCAGAAAAACCGCCTTACTTCATATGAATAATAACATGGAACTTGTTAAAGTCAGTTCTCTGTATATGCCTGTAATGTCACTTGTGATAAGTCTTTGCATGGCAATCGTTTGGGGTTTAGGAGGAGCAATGGCCGTGCTTGGCCAGTTAACTCCCGGAGAGATAGTTGCGTTTTCTTTTTACCTCGTCATGTTAAGAACTCCAATGGCATATTCAGGGTATCTTATTAATCTGTATCAGCGTTCAAAAAGTTCAGCAAAACGCGTAAATGAGATATTCGAAAGACCTCCTGAAAAGTATACAAAAGATGAACCGATTGTTCAGGAACCAATAAATTTTGATATTGAAATCAGAAATCTTACATTTTATTATCCTGGTGAAGACAGGCCCGCGCTTGATAATATCAGCTTTAAAATAAATAACGGTGTATCAGGCGGTATTGTAGGATCTGTAGGCAGCGGAAAATCAACAATTTTAAAACTGCTAACAAGAATTTATGAACCTCCTGATGGGAAAATTTTTCTGGGAGGAAGAGACATTACAGGCATACCTCTTGAAGAGTTGCGTTCATATTTCGGAACAGCTGCACAGGATCCTTATATATTTTCAGATTCAATAAAGGAAAATCTTCTTATGGCTGTTCCTGGTGCCGGTGAAGATGAATTATGGAACGCGCTGGAAAACGCGGGCCTCGCTGAAGAGATTGAGAAACTGCCGCTTAAACTTGATACTGTGCTGGGTGAAAAAGGTCACAGATTCAGCGGGGGGCAGAAAGCGCGTCTTGCTCTTGCAAGGGCATTGCTGCAGGAGCGAAAAGTGCTGCTGCTGGACGATCCGCTTTCAGCAGTTGATACAAAAGCTGAAGCACAAATTTTGAGCCGCTTGTCCGGACTGAGAGGCGGACACATCAATCTTATAATAAGCCACAGGCCTTTGTCCATATCGTTTTGTGAAAATATATTTGTTCTTGATAAAGGCGCTCTTCAGGCAAGCGGAACTCATAAAGAGCTCTCAAAAATAAGTGATATATACAGACATCTTGTATACACACAGGAGCTTGAAGGCAGGGTTAAAGAACATGTCTAATAAATATTCAGATCTGCCTGAGGGAGATAAACCAGACATTTCATATGGCCCGGCTCTTATTATCCGGTTATTAAAATTTTTAAAACCTCATAAACGGCTCATTCTCATTTCTTCATTATTGATAATTGTTTCAACCGGTATTGAGCTGCTTATGCCGGTTATTACGCGCTACGCTGTAGATTCATACCTCGTATCTTATCATATTCGTATGAATACTGTTCATATGCCTGCAGAATTTTTACAGAAGCTTTCAGGAATTACCAAAGACATGAAAGTGCTTCAATCTGAAAATGAATGGTACATTCATGAAAAATACTGGAGAAAATTCGACCCTTCTTTTGCAGCGCAATTGCGCAAATCCGGTGTTGTTGATTTAAAACGCTGGTATCTCGCACCTGAAAAACCGGAAGCTTTAAAGTATGCGCGGTCCCGTCCTGATATTTTTACAAAGGCTGGAAACAGTTATTTAATTTCTGAAGATAATCTGGAAAATTTAAATAGCGAAGAATTAACCAGGCTCCGCTTTTCGGATGCGGCCGGACTTGTGATTATGGCTGTTTTATATCTTGTATGCGCGGTACTTATACTTATTGTTTCATACTATCAGAATGTGAATCTTGAAAAAGCCGGGCAAAACATGATAATGGATATGCGCCTATATCTATACGAACATATACTGAGCCGTTCCCTGCTTTTTTTCAGCAGAAATCCTGTAGGCAAACTTGTAACAAGAATAAATAATGATTCCCAGAAAATAGCGGATCTTTTCAGGAACATGCTGACAGGTTTATTCAAGGATATATTTTTATTTGCCGGCATTGCAATAGTAATGTTTGCTCTTAATCCGCGCCTTGCTGCCGTGTGTATGGCCATTGTACCTGTAATGGCTGCAATTACAGCTTTTTTTTCCCGCTTCTCAAAGCAGATATTCAGAAGGATTCAGGGATATACAGGAAGATTAAACACAATGCTGCAGGAAGCGCTTTCCGGGCTAGCTGCTGTAAAGCTTACAGGATCAGAATCATTTCTGCTTCAGAAGCTCTTCAATCTTAATACAAATCATTACAGAGCCGGTATTGCACAGACAAAAATGTTCGCGGTTTTCACGCCTCTTATGGAGCTGGTAGGAGCCTTTGCAGTAGCTTTGATTGTCTGGTATGGCGGAGGCAAGGTTATTCAGGACAGGCTAAGCCTCGGAACACTTGTAGCCTTTATCAGCTATATGGAAATGCTTCTTATTCCTGTAAGGGACCTGAGTGATAAATATAATTATCTTCAGGAAGCGATATCAAGCACTGAAAGAATATATACGCTTCTTGATGATCAGGATACTCTTGAAATTAATAACGGGAAAATTCCTGAAAGTGTTAATGATATAGTTTTTGAGTCTGTTTCATTCGGATACAATGAAAATGAGGATATTCTACAGAATTTTGATCTTGCGATTCCGGCCGGACAAAAGGTTACTCTTGTAGGGCCAAGCGGAGGCGGAAAGAGTACTCTGGTAAATCTTCTTCTAAGACTGTATGATCCGGGTAAAGGCAGTATACAATTCGGAGGCATGGACCTGAAAAGCATACATCCACAGGAACTCTCGGGTTTTGCTGCTCTTGTAAGCCAGGAAATTATACTTTTATCATCCACTCTTGAATATAACATTACTCTTGGAAGAGATTTTATCACAAATGAAATGCTTCTGAATGCTGTCGAAATAAGCGGAATTTCCGGTTGGCTTAATGACCTTTCAGACGGACTGCAAACACGTATTGGAGAAGGCGGCCGCCAGTTGAGCCAGGGACAGTTTCAAATGATTTCTCTTGCAAGAGCGCTTGCAGGAGACCCGGGCCTGCTCATTCTTGACGAAGCCTTCAGCAGAATAGATCCTGAAACCGAAAAAATTATTTACTCGAAGCTTCCAACTATAATGAAAGGACGCACATGTGTAACAGTAGCACACAGAATAGCAAGCGCGAGAAAAATGGACAGGATTATTGTAATCCGGGATGGAAAAATCGCAGAAGACGGCAGTCATGACGCATTGATTGAATCCGGAAGCATATACGCCGGCATGGTTGAGCTTGAAAGAATTCAGCAGAATAATTAATAATATTGTCATATATATTTCAGTGCAGTATTTCATATGTTAGTTTTATTTAATTTTATCTTGACTAAAAATTTTCATATCTTAGAACTGAATCAGATCTTTACAACTGATCGATCCAGGTGCTCAATTGAGCTAAAAGGGAAATCCGTTTAAATCGGATGCGGGCCCACCGCTGTAACCGGGGACGAACACTGCAAATATTTTTAATCCCATTGGGATTTTAAGTATTAATGCCACTGTCGAATAGACGGGAAGGCGCAGTTAGTAGAATTATCCGGAAGCCAGAAGACCTGCCTGAATCGGAAGATGTTATCCAGGGGAATGGATATATTCATTGTCATGATGAAAAAATGGGAATCCTCATGCCTGACCGGTATGAGGATTTTTTATTTTTTACTGATGAAATCCTGACATATCCCGGGAAAATTTCAAAAATTTAATCAGGAGAAAAAAATGAAAGGTCAGATCAATATCGTATATTACAGCGGCGGAGGAGCTGAGATACCGAATCTTTCAACTGCTATTACAGAGATCAATGATGAAAGAATCAATGTGTTCGCAAGAACAAAAAATCAGATATTTGATAACACACGTATAAATGAATTCGTAGAAAAGTCAATGGCAGCTGATTTTGTCTATATTATACTGTACGGCGGTGATTATTCCTGTCCTGCTATAAATCCTGTTATAGAAGCCATTAAGGCGAAGAAAAGCACTGGAGAACCTGTTCCTTATCTTCATATACATCCTATGGGTGATGACCCTTCAGTTTTTATTACTGCTCAGGAAGAATCAACAGCATATAATTCTGAAGGCTGGCGTGCAGTAAGCCGCTATTCTGAAGGCGGCGGAGTTGAAAATTTGAAAAATTTCCTGATTTCAATGAGAAGTATAGTGCTTGATGAAGAGCTGCCTGATGCCCCTGTACAGCCTCTGCTTCAGCAGGGTATTTATCATCCTGACCTTGATCATGTTCCTGATATTAATGAATACATGAAAAAATATCATAAATCCGGACAGCCGGTTGTAGGCATGTGGTTTCATCAGCATTACTGGCTGAACAAAAATCTTGATCATATTGATATGATAATAAGAGAGATTGAAAAACAGGGAGCCTGTCCTTTGGCGATTTTTCATGAGAGATATTTTGATAATCCGGAAAGCCTGGGTTCTGACGGTGTTGTTCGGAAATATTTCACGAAGGACGGCAAACCTATAATTCATGCGCTTATTAATGTAATGACCTATTCATTAAATCTCTTAAAGCCACGGTACAAGGGTCTGCTTTCAAAACTGGGTGTACCGGTAATGCAGGCTATAGTTTCTTCAAATTCATATGAAGACTGGAAAGAAAGCATGCAGGGCGTAAGTACTATGGATGTGGTCTTTTCAGTTGCACACCCTGAATTTGACGGCGTGCTTGTTACTGTAAATACCGGTACAGTTGAGAACGGTCATGTGGATAAACTTACAGGCGGTATAATAATAAAGAATAAAGGCATAGCGGACAGGATAGAAAAGCTGGCCCGTATGACATTGAACTGGATTAATCTGTATCAGAAACCGAATCATGAAAAGAAAGTAGCGGTTGTTTTTCATCACTATCCCCCGAGAAATGATAAAATCGGCAGTGCGTCCGGTCTTGACAGCTTTATGAGCATAAAACTGCTTATAGACAGAATGAAGGAATTGGGCTATAAAATTGAGCGGACTTATGAAGACGGTGATGATATGTCAGGCGAAATCTTGAATCGCATGACTTATGACAAGAGATGGCTGACGCCTGAAGCTCTTGCTGAAAGGTCGGAAGCGTACGCAGAAAGAGATCTTTTTCAGCCCTGGCATGACAACATGCCTGAAGTGAACAGAAAAATGATGCTTGAACAGTGGGGCGAACTTCCGGGACACATGTTTACTTACGATGACAGGATGAATTTCGCAGGCACTGTAAACGGAAACGTATTTATTACAATGCAGCCTCCAAGAGGAAATCTTGAAAAAGCGGGAGAACAGATGCATGATCTGTATCTATCGCCTACACATCATTATCTCGCCAAATACAGATGGATAAAGGACGTATTTAAAGCTGATGCAGTAATTCATGTAGGAACGCACGGCTCACTTGAATGGTTGCCTGGAAAATCTCTCGGCCTTTCTGAAGAATGCTATCCTGACCTTGCGATTACGGAACTTCCTAATATCTATCCTTATTTAATCAGCAATCCTGGTGAAGGTACGCAGGCAAAACGCAGGAGCTTCTGCTGTATAATTGATCATTTAACACCGGCTTTTACCAATTCCGGCCTTTATGAGGATATGGAAAAGCTTGATAACGCTATCCGTGATTATCAGGAAGCTCAGCGTCAGGAACGTTCCAAGCTTCCGGTAATTAAGAATCTTGTATGGGAAGCTGCAGTGGAAGCTGAAATTAACAAGGATCTTGAGATAAGTGAAGATGAAGCAATGGCTGACTTTGACGCATTTATGGAAAAGATACACGATTATCTTGAGGATATTAATGATACATTGATAGCTGACGGGCTTCATACAATGGGTACATATCCTGAAGGTGAAAGGCTTATAGAATTTGCGGCACAGCTTACACGCCTTCCTAACGGTGATGTGCCTTCATTAAGAGAGTCTGTTGTAAGCTTTATGGGATTTGATTATGACGAGCTTCTGCAGAACAGGGGCAGGGTTTTCCCCGGATCAGGAGGCATGAGCGGCGGACAGTTGATACAAAAAGCTCATTCCACATGCGTTGAACTGATAAGATATCTGGAAAATCATGATTTCTCAGCAGATTCTGTAACCGGAGCTATGGAAACCGTGCTTCACACACAAATTAAATCTGTTAAAGAGACTCTTGAATATGTTGTAAATAAATTGATACCCAATATCAAACTTACCACAGGTGAAATAAATTCTGTGCTTACCGCATTGAACGGACGCTATGTTGAACCCGGACCTTCCGGAGCACCATCCAGAGGCAATACTGATATTCTTCCAACAGGTAGAAATTTTTATTCGGTTGATCCTACGAAGATCCCTACACCCGGAGCATGGGAGATCGGAAAAAGCCTGGGGGATGCTCTTATTGAAAAAAGCATGAAAGAGATCGGCAAGAATCCTGAAAATGTGGCAATTTATATAATGGGTACAACCACAATGAGGACAAACGGTGACTGTATTGCGGAAATACTTTATCTGATGGGAGCAAGGCCTATATGGCAGAATGGCGGTACAGTTAAAGGTGTTGAAGTTATTCCGCTCGAAGAGCTCGGTAGGCCCAGATTTGATGTTACTATAAGGTCAACAGGTTTTTTCAGGGATTCTTTTCCGAACCTGATGGATCTGGTCAACGACGCAGTAAAAATGATCTCAGCTCTTAATGAGCCTCCTGAAAGCAATATCCTGAGGAGTAACATTCTCAAAGATGTTGATGAATATATGCTTCAGGGAAAAAGCAGGGAAGAAGCTGAAAAAGACGCGAAATTCCGTATGTTCAGCTGTCCTCCCGGTACATACGGTGCAGGTGTAAAAGAACTCGTTGAAACCAAAAGATGGGAAGTACAGGACGATCTTGGAAATGAATACATACGATATTCTTCACATGCTTATGATGACAGTGCTGGTGTATATGGTGTTCAAAAACCTGAAGTATTCAGGAAGGTTCTATCAAGGGTTGATGCTACAATTCAGAACTGTGATTCGCGTGAAAGCGATATGCTTTTATGCACTGATTATTATAATTATTACGGCGGGCTGATAACAGCAGTAAAAACCGTAAAGGGAGAATATCCGATGTCTGTTTACGGGGATTCAAGTGATCCCAAGCGCGTTAAGGTTCGTACTACTGACGAGGAAGCTAAACACGTATTAAGGGCAAGAGTACTGAATCCAAAATGGATAAAAGGACTTCAAAGACACGGATACAAGGGAGCTGGTGATCTTTCGCATATGATGGACGTGGTTCTCGGATGGGATGCATGTGCGGAAGTTATAGATGACTTTATGTATGACCGCTTCTCGGATAAGTATGCACTTGATCCTGAAATGCAGAAATGGATGAAAGAAGTTAATCCGTACGCATTGCAGAATATTCTGGATAAGCTTCTTGAAGCAATAGGCCGCGGTATGTGGTACACTACAAAAGAAAGGGAAGACGCTCTCAGAGACGCTTATCTTGATATAGAAGGAGAAATAGAGGAAGCAGTTGCAGAGCCTGCTCTTGGAAAGAGTTAACATATTCTTCTGGAAAATAAAAATTACGATTATTTTAAATTACTATTTTAATTATATAGAACACAAATAATTCAGGGAGCTATAGTATGAATATTGTTTATATCTTCGGCCACATATTTAATGTAAATACATGGGCAAATGCAGTTGAGATGCTTGAAAAAGACGGCATACATATGCATATCTATTCTCAAAGGCAGAATCCGTATGAAGCTCTGGAATTCATGAATAATAACAAAGTTGATATATTCATAGGCCATTTGTTTCATGATCTGCCGTGTCACACAGAAATGATTGAAGCTTCTCAAAAAGCTGCTTATCGTATCGGTATCGGAATGGAAATGCCTGCAGATTTCACAAATCTCGATGAAAAAAAGTTAACACAATTTGAAAGCTATTCAGGAATATCAGTTAAAAATTATTATAACAGTATTTGCTTTCTCGCATCCTGTACCGGTATGGAGATTAAATTTGAAAAACCTGATAAAATCAATACACATGGAATTTATCATCCTGAATCAGATTTTGTTTTTGAAAAAACTCAAGATTATTTAAAATGGTATTCTGAAAAATATATTTCAAATAATGAAAAGCCTTTAGCAGGAATTTTATGCTATTACGGTCAGATTATGGAAAAGAACTGTGCTGATATTGATGGTGTTATACAGGGGCTTGAGAGAAACGGAATCATACCTGTATGTGTTTTTGCTGAAGGAATGGCTGACAGTGCTCTTCCTCTTGAAAAAAGATATACATGGCTGCCGTATTTTAAAGATGCATCACAATCTGAAAATAAATTAAAAGTAATACTTAATTTATTCGGAGGCAGATTCCTTTCAAAGTCTGAAGATTCATCAATACTTGAAGACCTGAACATTCCGGTTATACAGCTCATGCGTTTATGGAATCAGACAGTTGAAGAATGGGAGGAGGATAAAGGAGGAATGGGCAGCGGTTCAGCTATGGTTTTTTCTCTTGCCCAGCCAGAGATCTCCGGTGTTATTGAACCTACTGTTGTAGCTGCATCTACGCCAGAAAAAGATTCAACAACAGGCCTTGGTTATAGACGTTATCAGCCTATAGAAGAGCGTATTGATCATTTATGTGCAAGGCTGCAAAGCTGGTTTAAGATGCAGGATTTGCCAAATGCTGAAAAAAAACTGACAATAGTACTGAATAATAATCCGTGCAAAGGTGTTGAAGCTACACTCGGACTTGCCTCCGGCCTTGATACTTTTGAAAGCCTTATTTTTTTTATGCACTCATTGAGAGATGCGGGTTATAATATAACTAATATTCCGGAAAAAGGTGAGGACATACTGAATTTATTTCTGGATAAAAAGGCAATATCTGAATTCCGCTGGACTACAACAGATGAGATAGTCAGCAAGGGCGGTGTAATTCACATGACAGACAGAAATGAATATGAAGGATATCTTTCTAAACTGCCTGAAAAAGCCAGATCGCGTATTCTTGACGACTGGGGAGAATTTCCCGGAGAGGGTATGGTGTACAATAAAAGCGGAGAGGATGTTCTTCTTGTAACAGGGCTTAAATTTGGCAATGTACAGATAATCATTCAGCCTAAACGCGGCTGCTACGGGGCTAAATGCAACGGAGAAGTCTGCCGTATTCTGCATGATCCTGAAATTTCGCCGCCGCCGCACTGGCTTGCTACATATAAATTTATTCAGGATACTTCCGATGCTGTTGTTCATTTTGGAACTCACGGAGCTCTTGAATTCCTTCCAGGTAAGAGAGCTGCCCTGTCCGCAGCCTGTTTTCCTGAAATATCTATAGGAAATCTACCTAATATATATCTTTACACAATGGATGTACCGGGCGACGGTGTTGTTGCCAAAAGGCGCGGAAAAGCTGTCATGGTAGATCATCTTACACCTGTGCAGAAACCTGCTGTAATGGGTGAGGAAACAGACGAACTTGAACAGCTGATTACTGAATATGAAAAATCTTCCGGTTCAGGAGAAAGCAAACGAAATAAAACAATAATAGAAAAAATGATCCCGCTGATGAAGCAGCTGAAATTTGTTAAAGAGGATTACGATGGAGAGGATTTTGAGAATACTGCTGCTCTTGTATCACGCCAGATATCAAGATGCAAAAGATCTCTTGCTCCTGAGGGAATGCATCTTTTGGGAACAGCTCCTGAAAAAGAAAGTATAGCTACAATGCTTACAACAATTTTGATTAAAAAAGAAGAAGGCCGCCCGACTCTTGAGGAGATAGCTTCATGGGCTGAAAATCCTTCAGGTGATACATATATAGATGCAAAAGATGTTGTTAAATCATTTTTTGATAATGATAAAATAGAAATCGATCTGAAACAATATTCGGAACTGAAAGAATGGTGTCTTGAAGTTGGCGGCCGCGCTGCTATGAGTACTCGTGAAATAACGCAACTGATAAAAGCACTTAACGGAGAATATATTGAGCCCGGTTTATCAGCATCTCTGTATATGGGAAAGACCCAGGTACTGCCAACAGGAAGAAATTTTTTCACAGCAGATGTTCTGGCAATGCCTTCAAAATCGGCCTGGGATGTAGGCAGAGAGCTTGCCGATAATCTGCTGCGTAAATATTTAACTGAGGAAGGAAAATTTCCGGAAAGCGTAGGTTTAAGCCTGTGGAGTATTGACGCTTTTCATTCTGACGGTGAAGTTTTCTGTCAGCTTCTATATCTTATGGGCATGAAACCTGAATGGGCCTCTACAGGCAGGATATCAGGAATTAAACCAATTGAACTTGATGATCTGAATATTGGATTTGAAGGAAAAACTGTTCCTCGCCCGAGAATTGATGTTGTAATACAGACAAGCGGAATACTCCGGGATATGGTACCTCATTTTACGGATTATGCTGATGAAGCTGCGGTTACAGCAGGAGAACTTGATGAACCGTTTGAAAGAAATTTTATCAGAAAACATACACTTGAGCGTCTTGAAGAACTCAAAAAAGAGCTTTCTGAAAATCTGTCTGAAAGCGAACTAAAACGTATGGCAAGTTATCGTGTTTTTTCTTCAGCGCCGGGAACATACGGTACAGGAGTAGGTCTTGCTATAGACGCATCAGCCTGGGAAACAGAGGAGGATCTTGCTGAAACTTACATAAACTGGTCAGGTTATGCTTACGGTTCGGACAACAAAGGAAAATTCAATAGAATCGATGGCGCTGAAATGCAGAAAGTATATGCAAAGAATCTGAAAAGCATTGATGTAACATATATGCGGCAGTATTCTGCTGAACATGATTTAGTGGACAGCGGATGTTATATTGGATTTATGGGCGGTATGGCTGTTGCTTCAAAAGCAGTCAGCGGAAAGAAATCAAAGCTGTACTGGACTGATTTGAACGCGGAAGGAGATCTGTCAGTCCGCGATCTGAAAGACGACATTAATGCAGCAGTGCGAGTGAAGCTTTTTAATGAGAACTGGATTAAGGATCAGAAAAAATACGGGTATCAGGGAGCTGAGGAAGTCTCAAGCAGGGTTAATAATCTTTTTAAATGGAGCGCGACAACACAGGAAGTTGAAAAATGGGTATTTGATTCAGTTGTTGAAATATATATCCGCAATGAAGAAAATTTTAAATGGCTTAAGAACAATAATCCTTATGCTTTTGAAGAGATAACACGCAGACTGCTTGAAGCCCAAAGCCGCGGGCTATGGGAAGCGGACGAAGATTTTCTGCAGGACGTGCAGGATGTTGCTCTCATGATTGAAGGAGATATGGAGGACATTATGGGTGATGTACAGGGAGAATTCCAGGGATCAAAAGTAGATGTAATGACTTCCATAGATGTTGAGAAATGGAATAATAAGTGGAAAATTGATAGATAGAGATAATTAATAGTAATATAGAGTCATTTTATCATGAATTCGAATATTTAATTCCAAAGGCTTTTGCTTTTCTGAAAACAGTAGGCTGTGTAAGGCCTAGAGCTCTGGCTGCTTTATATGTGCTGCCGTGTTTTATTAATGCGGTTTCAATCATCTCTTTTTCGAGATTATCTACGACTTCTTTGAGTGTAACAGAGTAATCAGCAGTATTCTCATTTGATTTTTTTTTACCGATTATAGCAGATATTTTTTTGCCGGTTATATATTTATCGTTGTCTATGACCAGCAGTCTTTCCATAACATTTTCAAGTTCCCTTACATTACCGGGCCATTCATAATCTTCCAGAGCCTCAATTGCAGGATTATCAAATATCTTTTCTTTTCTGTACTTCCTGTTGAATTTTTCAAGAAAGCTGTAAGCAAGGATTGGTATATCATCCTTTCTTTCCCGGAGCGGAGGAATTCTGACAGGTACAACATTTAAACGGTAATACAAGTCATCCCTGAATTTACCCTGTTTAATGAGCAGATGCAAATCCTGATTTGTAGCAGCAATTACTCTTACGTCAAGTTTTGTACTTTTCGTCGCGCCGACTTTAATAATTTCCTTTTCCTGAAGAACTCTTAGAAGTTTTGATTGCAGGTGTATCGGCATTTCGCTGATTTCATCAAGAAGAATAGTGCCGTTATTCGCCATCTCGAACATACCGGGCTTTTCTATGTTTTGAGCACCTGTAAAGGCACCTTTAGCATAACCGAATAATTCAGATTCAATAAGTGAGTCCGGTATTGCAGCGCAGTTGACTTTTATATACGGCGCATTGCTCCTGTCGCTTCTGTTATGAATTTCGCGGGCTAAAATTTCCTTTCCTGTCCCGGTCTCTCCGGATATGAGAATGGTCGCGTCAGTTCTTGCTATATAATTTATAAGTTCCTTAAGCTTTAAGATATCGGAATTTTCTCCTATAAACTCATCTTTGCGCCTGCCTTTGTTTCGGAAATAATTCAATTCATTCAGGTACTTTTCGCTTTCTTTTTCCAGTTTTTCGAGTTTCTCTTTTAATTTGATAAGCTCTGTCATGTCTCTCATTACAGTAAGTACCTGTTTTATTTCACCTTTCCTGTCAAAGAAAGGTGTCCCTGATATAAGAACTTTTTTATCATTATTTGATGTTATCGTGGATAATATTGTAACTGTCTTTTTCTGTTCCATTACCATCATCGAAACAATCTTTTTGGTGTAACCTCTTTCTATTAATGTTCTGATGTCATTGCCAAGTAAATCTTCCTCTTTTACCCCTGTAATGTCAGAATAAACTTTATTAACAGCCAGAACTTTATGATTTTTATCTACAAGACAAATACCATCAGCAATTGCGTCACCAATTGAAAACGCGCTTATTTCCCTTTCTTTATATTGTTTTAAATTATTAATTTCCTCATTTTGATTTTTAACGATTTTGCTATATGCTGTTAAAATATTAAAGGTAGGTTCATCGGTTTCAATGGAATCTATTTCGGGAATGCAGTTTACTTGTTTTTTAAAAAACTCATCAATTTTGAATTTTTTAGTATTCAAAATTACCTCCTAAACCGGGATTTCAGATGCTGAAAATCAATTAGTCCCAAATAAATATTCCCGGCAATTTTTTATTTAAAAGGGATTTGCAGTTATGTCTGTAAAAGCAGCTTAAAAACTACTTCTACAGACAAATATAGCAATGCTAGAATGCATATGTACAGTAAAAAATTACATTACTGATGGAATAAAAAGAGCAATCTGAGGAAAAATTACTAACAGAATAATGCTGATTATCATAGCTAATAAAAACGGCATTACTCCCCTGAATATTACATTGAGCGGAATATCCGTAACTCCTGCCAGAGCAAATACATTTAATCCAACAGGAGGAGTAATCAAACCCATCTCCAGTACCACAACAATGATAACGCCGAACCAGATCGGGTCAAAACATAAGCTGCAGATAACAGGAAAGATAACCGGAATAGTCAGAACAACTGCTGAAAAAACATCCAGAAACATACCTAGAACAATATAGAGGAGAATAATAAAAGCAAAAACAACATAACGCGAAACATTAAGACCTGTAATAAACTCAGCCAGGGCAAAAGGAAGTCTGCTTACAGCAAGAAATTTCATTAATAAAAATGCACCTATTATAAGAAGCAATATCATTGCTGTAATCTTGGTAGCTTCCATTAATGATGCCATCAGGCTCTTTACTGTAAGTCTGCGGCTGACTGTAGCCACAGCAATTGCTCCAAAAGCACCAATAGCACCCGCTTCGGTGGGTGTAAAGATACCGGCATATATTCCGCCAATAATTAAAATAAAAAGTAACATTACATGCCATATGCTTTTAATTGATTTTATCTTGTCAAGAAATACGGTTTTCGGACCTGGAGGGCCTGCGTCGGGCCTTCGGGCGGTTATCAGCCATATGGTTACAACAAAAAGAAAAGTTAGCAGGAAACCCGGAATTATACCTGCCATGAACAGCATGCCTATAGACTGCTCAGTCAATATCCCATACATTATAAATCCAAGACTTGGAGGAATGAGAATTCCAAGGGTTCCTCCAGCTGCAATACTGCCTGATGCAAGCTGAGAATCATATTTGTATTTTTTCATTTCAGGTACAGCTATATTCCCCATAGTTACAACTTCGGCAACAGAGTCTCCCATAATTGCCGCAAGGCCAGCGCTTGCAAATATCCCTGCCATGGCTAATCCGCCTCTAAGATGACCAAACCACTTGTATGCCGTATTAAAAAGGTCAGCTCCGATACCTGTATTTGAAATAATCATAGCCATAAGAACAAACAACGGTATAGCCGATATAGGATAAAAAGCTACGTTTTTAAACGGAACAGTGCCGAGAGCACCAAAAGCTCCGTCAATTCCGATCAGAAAAATTAAACCGAAAAAGCCCACAGCAGCCATAACCAGTCCTATCCACATACGTAAAAGCAGAAGAACGACTACTGCAACTATACCTATTACTCCAATCAGTTCAGGACTCATCTTTTAACCGCCGTATTAATTGTATTAATTAAAATTGCTGCAATTGAAATACAAAATAGTATTCCTCCTGCTGCTGCTATATAATAGAAAGGGTAAACCGGAACATGGAGAAGACTACTTGTTATATTTAATTCTTTAAGCGCGGCTCCTTCTATAATTGTTCTCCATATCATAAGTATTGATATTATCAATCCAATCAAATGTGTAATGCTATCAATTAAAGACTGAAACCGTTTAGGGGTATGTGTCATTAATATATCCACTTTCAGATGATCGCCCTTCAGGGCACACCATGCTAAGGCAAAAAATACTATAATCACCATCATATTCTCTGTAAGTTCAGTTGTTCCAAGTATGGGTTTATTGAAAAAATAACGCATAATAACATCAGAAACTGTGATCATCATCATTAACGCAAGAATCGTACTTGCCGCTATTTGAAATATTTTACTTATAAAATTCAAAAGTTTCATAATAATTGTCCTGATTTAATGAGAACCATATCTCTTTGTATATCCGGAATGGTTTTTGCCAATATTGATATTATCAATCAATAGTGATACGGAAAAAAGTATCCATGTCTTCCGGAACAGGAGATACAGAACAGACAATGATGAAGACATGGATATAGAAGAAATACAAATTCCATAAGTATAAACAGATAACAATATTCTTCGATTAACAAATATTAATATGTTTTAATTAATTTTTTCAGTTCTTTATAAACAGCATTTGCAGGAAGACCTTTGGCTTCAGTATCCTTTATCCACTTATCGTGAACAGGTTTAACCGCATCTTCCCATAATTTTGTTTCAGCTTCAGTTGGATAAATGAAATCATGTTTCATCTTTTTCGCGTTTTCCGTGGCCCTTTGTAAAGATAGTTCATCAAATTTAATAAATTCCTTCTTTACCCATGGTTCCATATCCATTAATATTTTCTTTACATCATCAGGAAGCTTTTCCCATGTTTTTGGATTTATCAGTACCATATCAATTGTTGAGGTAGTTCCGCCTTTAAATATTGTGTGATTAGGTACAAGTTTCATAATTCCAAAACCGTCTACTACAGGCATTAGAGCTGATATCCCGTCAGCTAATCCTCTTTCCAGTGATACATACAAATCTCCGACTTTAATATCAATCGGTGTAGCACCAATTGTTTTCATCTCAGCTGCGAATGAACCGCCTAGTGATATAAGTTTCATTCCTTTTACATCATCAGGGACGCGTACTTTTTTCTTTTTAAAACTGAATTGATACGGAGGCTGCATTCTTGCCGCGTATACCTTTACACCTTTGAATTCATTTCCTATTTCAGGAAATTTTTTCCATAATTTTTCATATATTTCAGTTCCGGCCTGCCTTGAAGGAATTCCCATGAAACCAAGCGACATTACCATATTTAAAGGAGTTAATCCCCAGTCAATACCAACAGCATAATATGCCATATCTGCAACACCGGTTTGTGTGCCTCTGTATAGCTCAGTAGCTTTTAATAATGACTCACCCCAGAATATATTTATTTTAACCCTGCCTTTGGTATCTTTTGCAACTTTAGCTGCCCAGTTCTGATAAGCTTTTGCCAATGGTACAAACGGCGGTATTGTATGAGCAAATCTTAGCTCAATCGGTTTTTCCGCTTTAACAACTGCCGGATTCAGACCAGAACAAAAAGAAATGAAGAAAAGACAAATAGTAACGATTATAATTCTTTTCATAATTTGCTTACCTCTATTTTCCTAATTTTTGATAAATAATTATAAATTTAAATGATACAGTATTTTTAAAAAATAAGTCTGTTATGATGATATAGTTTTAAAAGCTATCAATAAATATATTCACCTCCTTATGTAGAAAGCAGAATGCGATCTTTATGGTATTGCACCTTTTTGTTCCTTGAAAATTTGTGGTAGAAATGATGCCAGATTGGTATATTCCATTACATTGTGCATAGCCAGTCCCTTAGCTACGATCTCCGGAATTTTAGCAATCCTGGGCAGGCAATAGTATGGTTTCTTATCAAGAATATGATATCCCATCCAGAACCTTGTGCGAATTTCTACTCCCTCGGGAATTTCGCGTATAAAATGCATCATGAATGCGGGAGATTTTTGATCAGGAATTCCGGGAGGCGGATTAAGTATTTTGGATGTACCATTTGCAGCAACAAGTGTACCGACATTGGGTGATTTGAAGCGGCTCATGTCGAATCCGACGTCTTCAGGCGTCATAAAGCTTATTGCTATTTTTTCAACGCCGGGTCCTCCGGTATCTTCGAAAACAAAATGGGTGATGCCCTGAAATCGTTTTTTTGCCGGGGTATTCGGGTCTGTTACAATAGCTCTGTCTCGTTCACTCATTGAAACACCGAAATGTCCCGGAGGAAACCAGATTTTGTAGCGTAAGTCCTCAAGGCCGTGCCAGCCGAACCACCAGTCAATCATTTCAACAGTAACACCCGGCATCTTCAGATGATTGGCTACATAAAGTCCTCCCTGCGGTAATGCGCACCAGCCTGCCTCAACTTCGTGATATCCCGGATCAAGCATATCATTGAGGCGTTCAATTGGAAGAGCCTTGCCAGGATCCATGGGGTTTTCCATCTTTTCCAGAGAACCCGGAGCAGGCGGCACAGGCTTATTATAGAAATATTTGGAATATGGTTTTGCTTTTTCCTCCGGAGTAAGTTCCGGATCTCTCATTTGAATTGTCATGGCCGCATCTCCTAAGGATTGTATTTATATTTTTCAAAGGGAATATCTTCAGTGGAAAGTTTAAGAGTTCCGTTTTCCAGTTTGGCAGTAATCCACTTTCTCCAGTTCCTGTCATCCTGCACAGGATAATCTTCACGAATATGCCATCCGCGTGTTTCCTTTCTTTCCAGAGCTGTTTTCATATAGATTTCGGAGCAGTATGTCATGTTCCTGAGATCGTGATATAGTCCGAGCATATGAAAGTCTTCCTGAGGAGAAATTTCATTCTTTACAAGATCATAAACTTTATCAATAACTTCGAGTGATTCCTTCATGCGTTTTTCACTCTTCCGTATGCTGTAGCGGGGAGGGGTGATGACTTCCTGAAGCATTCTAATCCCTTCCCGAGGACTCATTCCTGTTTTACGCTGCATAGGAGAAAAAAGTTCTTCTTTAAAACGAACAATCTGCTCTTCATGAACAACAGGAGCAGACGCTGAAGCAGTATATTCAGCCAGGGACTTCTCAGCTAAAATAGAAGATACACCTGCCCATGTTAGTCCCGATCCCCTTAGCCTGCAGGGCGGAGGTGTAGCGCCGCAGAAACCGGAACCTGCTTTACACGCGTCTCCCAGAGCCCACATTCCCTGCAGTGTTCCTTTCATGTTATGATCAACACTGACCGCTCCCATTTCTCCTATGAACAGGGGAATAACTTCGGGCCTCCAGCCTTCATCTGATGAAAATCTTTCTTCTTTTGCCATCAGCATGCCCCAGAATTTTCCTGCCCATTTTCTGTCCCATTTAAAAAGAAACCCGCCTGCTGCAATCGGATTTTTAACGAATATTTCAGTCTCTTCAAAAAGGATCGGGCCTCTGCCTTCCATGACTTCCTTTTCCATACCTAAAAATATATTTATATCGAAGTCAGGTTCCCATTCCTTACAGTATTTCGAAGGGATGTATTCTCCGTACGCGTTATAAAGTGCGTACTGGCCTCCGACGATGGAAGACATGTTTCCCCGAAGGCCTATGTTATAGAAGTTGGAAATTTCAGAATTTCGTAATTCAGCACCTGCACGGTATGCTGCAGCAACACCATCACCTCTGCCGCTGTACCACATGTTTGTAGCCATCCAGTTGCAAGAGCCGTTTGCAATAACAGTCGCTTTAGCCGTAAAAATACGGAAAATTCCGTTTGTCAGGTCAAAGCCAACAGCACCAGTAACAGTATTACCGTCAGTAAGAAGCTCAACACTTTGCGTCTTGTCAATCATGCGCACATTATTTTTCTTCGCAAGTTTTCTAAGTTTCTGAAGTATATCCAGATCATAAGCGCATAAAGCCCAAAGAGGTATTTCTTCAATGCGAGAAAGTTTTCCGTTTTCATCGCGCATAATCTCTATACCCCAGCGTTCAAGGGTTTCAACCAGTGTAAGTGAGGTCTCGGCATATATCTTGACCATTTCCTAGTCTTCCAGGTAATGCCCGACTTCGTTTACGTAGAACTCAAGAAACTTATCAGCACTATCGGTTTCATCAAGGACCCACATTACACCTGCGCCTTTATTGGCTTTTGAGCCGGAAAACCCTGTAGTCGCTTTTTCAACAATTAAAACATCCAGATTACTGTTTAATTCCTTAAGCCTGTTGGCAAGAATCAGCCCTGCAAGCCCTCCGCCAAGAATTAATATATCTGATGAAAAAAACTCTCCGTAATTTTCAAAATTTGACATTTAATTAACTTTCCTTATTTATCTATATAGGATTTAGGATAGAATGATCTGGGGTAGGGCTCCGGAATAAATACCGGATTTACCGGAATAACTGTAATAGCTCCCTGCGGGCAGGAGAGTTCGCACCAGCTGCATGTTGCGCATTCTTCAGGATACGCAATAATCGGCTTTTTATTGTCTCTATCCCACCGAATAACATCTACATAGCATGCTTTGTAACAGGCCATACAGCCGTTGCATTTGTCATAGTCAACTTCAATCTTATGCATAGTTTTTAATCTCCCTGAAAAAAAGTTAAATATTTACCGTCTGACTTTACTTATGCTGTAACAGCAACGGAAAACCTGGAAGACCGGCAGTAATAATCATATAGTTTTTTATTTTAAATATGTCGCAAATATTCTGTCGATTTCTATTCCGGTGATACGGATTATCAGGGTTTTGTGACGGAAAAAATTAGTAAGCATGCTTATTAATATCCAGGATAATAAGTATGCTTACTAATATCAATAATTTTTTTCTTTACTCAGTAAAATCCATGAAAAAAAATTGAATAAAAATTTGACATCTGTAATCCTTTATCCGTATATCATCATTTAATCACTAAGCATGAGAAGAAAAATGACAAAGTTATTTAAAGACAATAATGAATTTATAAAGCAACTGAAAGAGCCGGAAGACCAGCCGGCGTTTATGTTGTGGCAGGCATCGACGATATGGATGCGCCTGATAAGGAGGGACATGAAGGAATTTAATGCCACATATACTCAATTTATCATCCTCTGCAGTTTAATATATTTATCTAAAAATAATAAACATGTAAATCAAAGACTTATAGCACAGCACTCCAAACTTGATGTAATGACAGTTTCAGATGTGTTAAAAACACTGGTATCAAAAAAACTTGTTATTCGTACTGTCAATGAAAAAGATAAAAGACATAATTTTTTAAAAATTACTGATAAAGGAACAAAACTCGCTCAGAATATTTTTTGCAAAGTAAGAGAAACTGATCAGAAATTTTTCGGATCCCTGGGCGATAAAGAAAACGAATTTAATAATTTACTAATTAAACTTACAAATGCTAATTTTGATGACCTGTATAATGCGAATGAATAAGTTAAATAATTAATTCCCGAATAACCCTTAATTAATTTCACTAACTGAAAAAAGACGAATAAAAATAAAATTATTTATAAGGTACATTTTTCAAATTAAGCATTTCTCTTGCTTCATCCGGAGTCGCAATTTCCTTTCCCATTTCATTGATAAGTCGTTTTGCCCGTTCAACAAATTCAACATTTGACTTTGCAAGGCGGCCTTTTGAATAGTAAATATTATCTTCCATGCCGACTCTGATATGCCCTCCAAGAGCGATGGTTGCATAAAGCACTGGCATATGTCCTTTGCCAATACCGAATGCACCCCATGTAGAATCTTCCGGAATTAGACTCTTCAGGTATACCAGATTTTCTACAGTGGCATCTATTCCACCCGCAGCTCCGAGTACGAACTGAAAGTGCAGGGGAGCTTTTAAAATTCCTTTCTTAAGATAATGCAGCGCATTGTATATGAAACTTGTA
Organism: Spirochaetota bacterium; assembly: GCA_016932015.1. GTDB lineage: Bacteria > Spirochaetota > UBA4802 > UBA4802 > JAFGDQ01 > JAFGDQ01. The sequence goes on from JAFGDQ010000109.1 coordinate 47,048, forward strand.
TCAAATACTTCAATTTCAGGTTTAATGTTATTATCCTGCATAATATTACCAAGTCCTTCCAGAAAACCAGGACTGTTCTCAAAAACAGAAGTGTGAAGCCAGTTCATGGTACCGCAGTCATAAGATGCCATCTCAGGTTTTAATGCAATTAGATGTTTCCATCTCTCTTCGTCCTGCAAACCAAGCTGACCTGAAGTTGTGAGGTTAAGAACTATTTTGCAGTCTGTTGAGCGAATAATTTCCACAGTTTCCCTGAATTTGTTAAAATCCATAGATGACAGATCATTGTCATCTCTCACATGAATATGTGCTATAGATGCTCCTGCTTTCCAGCACGCGTAAATTTCATCAGCTATTTCTTTTGGCTGAAGTGGAATACTCGGGATATCTTTCTTTGAAGGCCATGCTCCTGTAGGTGCTACTGTTAATATTACTTTATCATTCATCTCATTGCTCTCATTATATTATTTTTTTCATATTTCAAAATTAAATGCTTAAATACTGACTAAAATTATAACAGGAAACAGAATCACTGAATAATTAAGATGATGGTTTCAGCGACTCTGTCTTTTACGTTTAGATTACACCATATGGATACAGACGGTCAGGAGCACCGGTGAGATCACTTTCATCAATCTCAGCAACACAGCGGACCATGGTACCGTCGCCCATATACCAGCGAAGAGGAAAGCACCAGAACTGGAAACGCTTGCCGACAACCTTTTCAAGATCTCCTCCAAGATTTTCAACGCCTACAATTCCATTGCCCATCATATATTTATGGCATGGTTCCCACGTGCCCCATTCTCCTGCATTCTCTAATTTTCCGTATTCATCCATGTACTTATCCATACCAAATGTCTCAATAAAGACTTCACGTTCAAACCATGCATATTTCTCGATTCCGTACTTGTCTATATACTCCTGTGTGATTGAGCGGCCAGTTCTTCCCGGAAGATTCATCTGAGTAGGACCGTTTTTCCCCATAGCAGTATGGAGAGGATGGTCCAATGCCTGGCAGTCCATAGCTACGCATTTCGGATGATATTTTTCTATCCACTGTCCGGCTTTAAGTCCAGTACCTGCAGCATAATGGTAGTAATCCTTACTGTCATCGTACAGCAGGTGCATGCCGGTTCTTAAAACAAGCACCATTCCGTTTTTAAGCTCGTTCGGGTTAAAGTCTGCTTTTTTACATGCATCATCAAGATCCTTGTCATCTACAAGCTGCCATGGCTCGCAGTCAAGATCAAGGCATATCGCAGGCCCACAGTATGCGTCAACAGGCAGCTCATGGGTATAACGGGCACGCTTACCCTCAAAATCACGTTCCATTACATGACGTGGCGAATCTGCGTGTGTTCCTGCATGCATAACAACTGAAACTTTTTGGCTTAAAACGCCGGACTTTGCCTGTCCGTGCATTGTATCTATAACCGGTTTATTAAAATATGGCCATAATGGTATGTCAGCACCAAAAGGATGACTTAGATCTATGAATGTTTTTTTTCCCATATTTATGCTCCTTATAACTTAAATTTCGAATTTATTCTTAAATTTTTCTTATATTATCTGCCGTAAATGACTTTAATTAAATATTCTCTCAGACTTTTATTTGATTCTTCTATTTGCGCAGGAGTCCATTGCTGAAATCCTTTTCCTGATTTGAAACCAAGCTCGCCGTTTTTGACTTTTTCCCTTAAGAGTTTTGAGGGCTCGGTTGAATTTTCCAGATGCTTCAGTATATAACTGTGAATCGATAGTGTTAGGTCAAGGCCGACCATGTCCGCATTCTCCATTGGTGCAAGCCTGGGCAGTCTTAATCCGAAACTCAGCTTGATTGCTTCATCGACTGTCGCGGGATCGGCAATTCCATTTTCGACTATTGAAATCGCTTCGCGCCATAAGGCGTGCTGAAGACGGTTTGCCAGAAATCCGGGTACATCCTTGTTTACCTTTACAGGACTCTTATTGACTTTCTTAAGCAGTTCATAAGTTGTATTCATAACTTCATCAGATGTATAATCTGATTTTACAACTTCAACAAGAGGAATAAGATAGGGCGGATTCCAGAAATGAGTACCTACAATTCTCGATTTTTTTTCTGTTCTTTCCGCAATTTCAGTGATACTCATAACCGAAGTATTGGTGGCAAAAATTGTGTCTTCCGGGCAGAGGGATTCTATATACCTGAACATGTTCTGCTTAAGCTCCATGTTTTCAGGAATACATTCTACAATAAAATCCGCGTCTTTAACTGCGTCTTCCATTTTGTCTTTCGGGAAAATTCTGTTTATAAGGTCATCGATTTCTTTCTGGCTTATCAGCTTTTTTTCTTTTAATTGATTTAAATTTGAACTAACTTTATTCAGAACCTGATCTTTTGATAAAATACTGTCAAAGGTGTAGACTGTAAGATCTTTATTCCCTGCAAAAACCTGTGCAATACCGCAGCCCATCAGGCCGGTTCCAATAACAGCTATATTTTGTATCATCCTGTTTTTCAAAGTAAAACTCCGGGAAATTAGTGTATGGTAAGCTTGTAATTCTAACCAGCTGTACATCCTCCGTCCACGTAAAGGACCTGGCCTGTTATAAAATCCGATGCAGCTGAAGCAAGATACACCGTTGCCCCGGCCATATCCTGAGGAACCGCAGCTCTGCCCATAGGTATTCTGTCCAGGAAAATTTTTTTCAGCTTTTCATCTTCAAGTACCTGCTGGGTCAACGGTGTCCAGAAAATCGTTGGTGCTATTGCGTTTACATTTATTTTGTATTTGGCCCATTCAGTTGCCAGCTGTTTGGTAAGTAAAGATACTGCTGCTTTACTCGGCCCGTATGCTGCGTATCCTCCGGTATGACCTGCAAAATCACGGACTGAAGATATGGTAATTATTTTCCCGTATCCCTGTTCTTTCATAATTTTGCCGACATGCTTACAACAGAGGAATGTTCCCGTAACGTTGATATCAATAACCTGCCTGAAATCCTCTACCGGGAAATCCTCAGCGGGAAATCTTTTAGCAATACCGGCGACTGTTACAAGAATATCAATTTTACCGAATATATCCATTGTCTTTTTCACAAGATTTTCCACTTCATCTTCTTTCGTCACATCGCATGCTACAGCATATCCTTTCCTGCCGGCTTTTTCGATTCCTTTAACAGCATCTTCAAGAGTCTTAACAGTTCTTCCTGTAACTACAATATCAGCACCGTATGCTGAAAGTGCAGCACATACTGCTTCTCCCAGAGCCCCTGCACCGCCGGTGACAATTGCCGCTTTACCTTCAAGATTGAACATATTTTTTACAGCATCTAAATTTATTTTTTCCATGTTATCTTTCCCGTTTTTATATTTATTAATCATGCATCCGGATAGTTTATTACAACAAGCATGGTTGCCGGTTTATTTGTTTCGTTTATCAAAGTTCGACCCTCATTCGGATCGATGTGAATTGAATCTGTAGGGTTTAGTATTATCTTTTTTTTGTCTTTGCTTATTACAGTTATCTGCCCTTCAAGCACGAAGTAAATTTTTTCAGTTGGTGCTTCATCGTATTCGGCTCCTCCGCCCGGAAGAAAATGAGAGAGTCCCATCCAGAATTTTTTTGCTCCTGATTCTTCCTTCCCATGCAGTCTGAGGGCAGTCATGTCGAAATGCCCCGGAGCTTTGTAAGGTTGTACGTCTTTGAGCTCACGTTTAATCATAATTTATATCTCCTTAATCAATGTTTAATATATCGTAGAATTAAAATTATTAAGCAATTCTTCGTTTTTCATGAGGCACTGCATCAACAACAGTTATTACATATTTTATTTACACTGACTTTAACCTGATGTACTTATATGAAGCAATTTTCATGCCATCTGTAAAATTAATGTTTAAAATTTTATGATAATAGCTGGTTTAATAATGATATGTCTTTAAAATATGATAAAACTTAATAAAAATGGATGTTAGATGGATATTTCCTGATTTTTTTCTTTGATAATAAGGGTTTGTGATATTAGATTAATTTTTTTGGGAGAGAAAGTTAAAGTCAGATGATAAAAATTTAGTACTTTTAGTTAATTCTAATTCATGAATGAATTTTATAATTCATTTTTGAATTACTTTTTTATTATAATATGAATTCAATCTGATTTTCTGATACATAAAATTATGTAATTTTTTACCTCTTTGCAAATAATAAAAACTTTTTTATAATTCCCATTATTCCTTCCGGAGAGATAAGCATAATCAATATGAGAATTATTCCCTGTATTAAAAAGCTGTAGCCTGCATATCTTGCTAATGCAAAATATAAAATAACAATTATAATAGTACCAATAATTGGCCCTTCTTCCGTACGTATTCCTCCGATTACTGTTGCCAAAAGCATTATCATAGTCCAGCGAACATTGAACGTTGCAGAAGGTTCAATATAACCCTGATTTAGATAATATATAGCTCCGGCAAGCCCGGTAACAAATGCTGATATAAGGAATGTATATAATTTTACCCGAAAAACATTAATTCCTATACTGGCTGCTGTCCTTTGATTGTCTCGTATTGAGGAAAGCCCGAGACCGAGTTTTGATCTAATAATAATTCTTATTAAATACACAGAACCAATACCAACAATAGCAGCGAGCCAGAATATTGTATTCTGTGATACACCTTCAATGCCTTTAAGCATATAGCCTGCTCCGGCTCCGTGCATTGCTCCGCCTACAGGTTTCCACAAATAAAATATCATTCTTAGAGCTTCAGGTACAACAAGGGTACCGATTGCAAAATAAATACCGCTTAGCCTGAAAACGGCTCGCGAAAGAAGAAAAGCAAAAAAAGCGGCAATGATTGCGCCTCCTGTCATTCCGATCCACCACGGGATTCCTATCCAGGTCCCTATTGTCATTGCATATCCTGCAAGGCCGAGAAATGCAGGCTGGCAAAGTGAAATAAGACCTGAATATCCTGCAAGCAGATTCCACATATTTGCCATAGCCAGATATATAAAGAAAAGAAAAGCATATAAAATCCAGTTTCTTGGTGCTCCAATCAGAGGAAACAGAGCGAGTATAATAAAAATAAATGTAGTCGGAATCAAAAAATCATTTTTTAATCTTGATATCATATGAATAGCTCTGCTCCTTTAACGATTAACGTCCGAACAAACCCTGCGGTCTGACTGCAAGAATTATCAAAACTATTAGATATACTACAAGCATCTGTGAAGCAGGACCAAAAAAGTATCCGCCAAGAGTCTGCATAACCCCGAGAATTATTCCTCCAATAAATGTGCCCCACATGCTGCCAAGACCGCCAATGATGACAGTTCCGAAAGCAATTGTCAGGAAGGATATTCCGGATGTAGGCGTAAAAGGGAATGTCATACCAAGGAAAACTCCGCCTATAGCGGTCAATGCCATTGCTATGGCAAAGGCATATCCATAAACGCGTTTTGAATTTATTCCCATTAGTTCTGCTGCCTTTTTATCCTGAGAAGCCGCAGTAATAGCGCGTCCGAGGTAAGTTCTTGTAAGAAATTCACGCAGCAGCAGCATAACTAATATTCCAACCAGCAGGTCCAGTAAATAAACAACAGGAAATTGAAGAGATCCGATAAAAAAACTTGCATTCGAATAACCGGTGTTAATACCTCTTGATAACGGTGTCCATGCTATCTGGTTTGCATTTTGTATTATAAGTGAAAGTCCAAAAGCAATTATAAGCGGAGTGTCTGATGATACTTCAAAGGCGCGGCTCATTAAATATTTTTGTATTAAAAAACCAAGTCCAAACATGAGAGGGACGGAGATAACAAGTCCGATTACAGGGTCAAATCCAAAATAAGTTAATATGCCGTAACCTAAATAGCTGCCAAGAATAACAAAATCTCCATGCGCCAGATTGATAAATCTCATTACTCCGAAAAGAAGAGAAAGCCCGAGAGAGATTAATGCATATAGACCGCCTAACATAATACCCATCAAAATCGGTGTTAAAATGTCATTCATATTTCACACTCATCTATTCCAAAATATGCTTTTTTAACCTGCTTTTTTTCATAGAGTTCTGCTGAACTGCCGCTTAAAGTAACCCTGCCATTTTCAAAAATATATGCCTTGTCTGCTTCTTCAAGAGTTCTTTTCACATTCTGTTCTACAAATAAAATGGTTATTCCACGCTCCCTGATTTTTTTAAGTGCTTTAAATAATTCATCAATAATAATAGGTGCAAGCCCCAATGACATTTCATCAATTAACATAAGTTTCGGATCTGCCATTAAACCTCTTCCTATAGCAAGCATCTGTTGTTCACCGCCTGACAGAGTTTTTGCTATCTGCTTCCTTCGTTCTTCAAGCTTTGGAAAAAGTTCATACACTCTTATCAGATTTTGTTTTCTGGTTGATCTTGCACACGAACAGTAGGATCCGATCATAAGATTATCCAGCACAGTCATATCCGGAAATATTCGTCTTCCTTCAGGTACCTGCGTTATTCCAAGTTCAACTATCTGATACGGATCAAGGCAGGTAATATCAACTCCGTTAAATTCCATCATTCCTTTTACTGGATGAAGCAGACCTGATATTGTATCCATTAAAGTTGTTTTTCCGGATGTGTTTGATCCTATAAGCGCTAGCATTTCTCCGGTTCGGACTTCAATTGATATATCCCATAACGCCTGGAATGTACCGTGAAAAACATCAATATTACTTATTTTGAGTAAAACCTGATTAACCATAATTTACATTCCTGGAATTGTTTAAGCTCCGAAGTACGCTTCTATAACTTTGTTATTGCACAGAATCGAAGAAGGGTCTCCCTCGGCAATCTGCGTTCCTTTATCAATAACTACTATTCTATCAACTACATTCATTAATACTTTAATTACATGTTCTATTATAATAATTGTGATTCCCATATTTCGTATTTCTTTTATCATTTTTAATATTTGTGGAATTTCAGCTTCAGTTGTACCTGCGGCAACTTCATCAAGTAAAATCAGTTCAGGCTTTCTGGCAAGTGCCCTGGCAAGTTCCAGCTTTTTAAGCTCAAGGGTAGGCATGCTGCCGGCTTTTATATCTTTTTTGTCCACCAGTCCAACTATATCGAATATTTTTTCATCTTCGAGAGCAGTATTTTTTCTTTTCATCTGTCTCCCATAAAGCGTGGATACCAGGAGATTTTCCCCGACAGTTAAACTGACAAAAGGCTGAGGAATCTGATATGTCCGTGCAATTCCAAGATGGCATATTTTATGAGGCGGCAAATTTGTAATATCAGATTCTTTAAAAATAATATTACCATTTTCAGGAGAATACTCTCCTGAAATTACGTTCAAAAGTGTTGTCTTTCCTGCACCGTTAGGACCCATTAACCCGAGCACTTCGCCTTTTTTAACATTAAAGGTGACATCTTTTAATGCAGTTAGTCCGCCAAAATATTTACTTATTTTATTGACTGATAAAAGAATATTGTTATTTTTATTGCTCACAATACCTCGATTGATCAGAATAATTATTGATAAAAAATACCTTCACCCGGATGGGAGGCCATTACAGGTGAAGGTTAACTGTTTGATTCAATACAATCGATTTTTATTTTTAGTAGGGTTTTGGAAAAACAGGCTTTCCTGTTGTTTCTGCAAAATTATGTTTGGAGAAAATTACTTTAAGCTCCCATTTTTCTTCTTTGTCAGTTTTAAACCACTGTCCGAATACAAGCGGTCCCCGATTAAAATGATTCTCATTGAATTTTACTCTGTTGCATATGGTCATTAAATCTGTACTCGCAAGTGCTGTGTTTACCTTGTCTGTTTCAATTGATCCAGCTCGTTCAATTGCATCAATAAGTACCTGAATAGTTCGATATCCCGGGCCTATTGCACGATTTAGAGGTTCATCTGTTTCGTCTTTCCATCTTTCTGCAAGTGACATTGGTGTCGTATTGCCAATTCCAGGTGAATTTTTAAAAGACGGATCCCACCATACCTCGGTACATATACCATTTGGAAGGTTGGCACCCCATGAAGAAATATCGGAATAATAAAGTGCACCACGGCCAATACATACCATCTTCGGTTTCAGGCCAAGTGTATTTGCCTGTTTCCAAACAGCCCCGAAAAAGGGTCCGGGACAGTTCCCCCAGAGAATATCAATACCGGCGTCTTTCCATTGTTTTATTGCAGATGAAAAATCAGTAGTTTCGAGAGGAATAAGGCCTAGATTTTTATCAAGACCTACAACTGTATATCCCAGTTTTTTCAGAGATGGACCAAATAAAGTGTACCAGCCTCTGCCATCAGGATCATCAGAACAAATAATACCGATTTTTTTATTTGTTTTCTTTCCGAAAAGATTAAGCATTCCGGTCCATGTATCCATTATGGTGTATCCTGGTTTATTACGAAAATCATCTTTGGCTACAGGAGATACAATTGCAAATAAACCTGTTGCCCATGTGTATTTCCATTTTGTAGGAGTTTCCTGTCTCATTCCGAGCCATGGTTCCTCCGGTCCGACACATGTGATATAAGGAACCTTGTATTTATCTGTGACCTGAGAAACTCCGGCGTGCATTGGAGGCGGTTCATCGCCGCTTACAATAAAATCAACCTGGTCCTGAACAATCAGACTTTCAGCTAAAGCTCCAGCTTTATTAGGATCACTTTCATTATCAACAATAACAAGTCTGATTGTTTTCATTACATCTCCGACTTTAACCCCTCCGGCTTCGTTTATGTCGTTAACAGCAGCCTGTATTCCGAAGGTCCCTCCCTGACCGAATGCAGCATACATACCGGTCTGAGCATGCACTACACCTACGAGAATCTCGTTTTGTGCTTTCTTCTTACTGCATCCAAAATTACAAGCTACAGCAATGCAAAGTACTAACAGAACAAACAATTTTTTCATTGTACATTCCCCCTGACTATTTTTAACCGCGGATTATATGTACCGTGGATTTGTAAAATGTAATTTTACGGACTATATTTTATTTATTTAAGCCGTTTATATTAAAGCGTCTGTTAAGATTATTGATAATAATAATGATTGAAGTCTGAATAATAAAAGTTATTTCAAAATAAATTACTAGTTCAGAAAGTATGATTATTGGTTCGATTGCTACCGTAATGCTGAATGTCAGCTATTGATTATATATATAATACAAAAGCAATTTTTATGCCAATATTTTAAGTTTAGGAATAATTTAGTAATATTGAGTTAATGCTTATATATTTAGTTTTTTTTGGAATTATTTTTGATTGGAGATATAAAATCTATAATTTAAGTTAATTAAATCACCTGATTTGTGATGATTATAATTTATTTGTGAAGGATTGACAGAAAATATTAGATTATAAATTTAAGCTGATTAAATAAAACGATGATATTAAGATTTTTCAAGCTGTAAAATTATAAAGAATAATTCATCGTGTATTTTATATAGTAGATAATTTAAGAATCTTAATTTAAATCTGAATCATATAATTCAATTATGAATTATATGATTTAATTCTCATTTCCAAATAAAAATCTGAGTACATTTTTTGTATGAATAGCTATACCTTTTTCAGATGAGATATCAACTTTCATTATTTTATTGGTAAAAACGGATGTAACAATAGGTGTTTCAACAAGAGACGTTAGATAAATTGCAAAACTTTCATGATTGATATCTCTAAAGTAACCTTTCTTCTGCACTTTCGTGAAAATAGGTTGTGTTATATCAAGAAATACTTTCTGTTTTTTAAGCAGATAGTCAAGATGAGGATTGTTTCTGCCGTAATCGCTGAAAAATATTTTTGCCAGTTCCGTATTCCTGGCAGTATATGAAATAAAAGTTTTAATGAATAATTTTAATAAGTCAACAGGATCCATTAGTCCGGCATCTTCTAATATTTCTGTTAAACTGTCAGCATGACTTTGTATTTTATTATCAACAGCAGCTTTCCACAAGTCATCTTTTGAACCGAAATGGTGTCGTATAAGATTATGAGTTGTTCCTGCATGAGCAGCAATATCTCTCAGGCTGGTATTATAAAACCCGTTTTGCGCGAATATTTTTAATGCAGAATCAAGAATTTTAATTTTGGTTTTTTCTGCTTCTTCATTCGATTGCCTGCCTGATTTTTTGTTTTCTTTTACAGATTTCATTTAAATACAGCCTTGCAGTAAGTTTGAATTTATTATCTCTATCAATTGAATTTATAAAATTCTGATTAACCTTATGAGTCAATATTCTTTTTGTATAAAAGAAAATAAATTAATCGTAAATATTTTTAGTATTTTTTGTTGATTTGATATTAAAAAAATTTGACATTATGCTGTACGTACGTACAGCATAATAAAAATTATTAAAAGATAATTTTTATTGATAAGGAACAGATGCTTCCCTGGTACTTAAAAAGTAAAAATTTTTGGAATTATTTTTGATTCGGATGTATCTGCTTTTAAAATAATTAATCATTACAGGATAGGATATGAGCGCAAAGATTGAAATCAATGAAAATACATGCACCGGGTGCATGTTATGTTACAAAGCCTGCTTTATTGATGTTATTCGCTGGAATGAAGACAGTAAAAAACCTGTAGCTGCTTATCAGGAAGACTGTGTCTGGTGTTTTACATGTGAAATAAATTGTCCTTCAAATAGTATTAATGTTATTCCGGAATTTACATCTAAAACATCGCCTTATTAAAAAATCTAATATTGTTCATAAAATAATCAGTAACAAAGATATAACAATTAAACGGATTTTACATATTTGGCATTAGTTATGGATAAAATTATTCATAAACAATAAAAATCAAGTGTAACAATTGAAATAAGGAGCGGTAAATGAATAAAGGTGAAACAAAAGAAACAAGAATTATTTCGACTGATCTTCTCATCGTAGGCGGCGGTATTGGCGGTCTTACAGCAGCAATAAAGGCAAAAGAACTGTCATCGGAAACTGATGTTCTTCTGGTTGATAAGCAAACAATCGGCTGGGGAGGAAAGGCTAACAAGGGAGCAGGAGTTTTATGGCTGCTTACACCTGAAGATGACATAGAAACCTTTATGGATTTTCATCTGAATAATATAGGTTTTTTTCTTAATGATCAGGAGTTGCTTTATAAGATGGCAAAGGAGTCATATGGAGCAGTAAAGAAACTCGCGGAATGGGGAGTGAATATTCCAATGACTCCTGATGGAGAGCCTGAAACTATTAAGCTTAGTCCATTCTGGTCAATAGCAGCAGCTGATCTTGATATGATGAGTCCTCTTAGAAAAAAAGCTGCAGCTCTTGGGGTTAAAATGATGGATAAAACCCAGATAGTTGAACTGCTTAAAAAATATGAACGCGTAACAGGAGCAATCGGCTTTAATCTTATCGATGGCGAATCAATCGCTTTTAAAGCAAAAGCTACAGTACTGGCAAACGGCGACTGCGACTGGGGAGTAATGAGAATGTGGGCAAATGCATGGGGAGATGGAGTTATAGCTGCTTACAATGCAGGCGCTGAAATGAGAAATGCGGAATTCGCTAATTTTTATGACGTAACGAATAAAGCAACAAATATACCGGTAGTATTCGGTTTTAATTTTCTTTATAATGCTGAAGGCGAACATATCAGCCCGAAGTATGTCAAAGGCTTTCAGCCTGATATTCCGATTTCTTTAATTCTGGGAATGGAAAAAGAAGTTAATGAGGGCAGGGGCCCGATATACATTGATATGGAAGAGTTAGGAAAAATGCAGTCAGGCGGGGATATGAATAAATGGAACAGGCCGCATACTGATGCATTCTTCGGTAAAGAGTTTGAAAAAGTAGCAAAATACGGGCCTCCTTCTTCAAAAAGAGCTGAAGTATCCCTCGGATTTACAGGCGAGTTTTCAGCAGTAAGAGTAGATCATGACATGAAAACAACTGTACCCGGCTTATGGGCAATAGGGGATACGAGTTATGCGGGTTCGGCATGGGCAGGCGCAACTGAGGCGCCTCCTGGCAGATTAAGAGGTTCGGGGTTAATGAATGCGATAATCGGAGCTATTATTGCCGGGCCTTCGCTTATTGATTATATTTCAAAAGCGGATCAACCTCAAGTTGACGTTAAGGATATTGAGCAATTTAAAGAGTTAATTTATAAACCGTTAAATCGCCAAAGCGGATATTCAGCAGCAGAGATCATTCATGATATACAGGAAGTGGTAATACCTGTAAAATATAATATCCGCAGAAGCTGGAAGAGACTTGAGGCAGCTCTTTCAAAGATAGAAAAAGTTAAAGGAAATCTGGATAAGATGTATGCATCAGATATGCATAATCTTGGTAAGTGCCATGAAGTACGCTGCGCAGCTATATGTGCTGAGTTGGCTTTCAGGGCAGCCCTTGAAAGGCAGGAGAGCAGAGGCTGGCATTACAGAGAAGATTATCCGGATAAAGATGACAATAACTGGCTGAAATGGATTATTCTGAAAAAAGATGGAGATGCAATTAATGTTAAAACAGAAACTATCCCTGTGGAGAGTTATAAAATTAAACCGGGGCAGGTTATGTTTAAAGATGCTGTCGTTGAACACGAAGAGCTAGTTGGTGTAACACCGGAAATGATAGACTGGTGGTGGGTGAATATGGAGAAGGGATACCCGCTGTGGGAGCCCAATGATCATAAATCATTTGTGTGGGAAGTTGAGCCGCCGGTTGGAGGTTATCTCGGAGCTATTCAGATTGCGGAAGAAGCTATGGGTGATATGCCTCCAATGAAATTCCGTATTCGCTGGGATGATCCTAAAGATTGTCCTATTCCAAGAATTTATGAACATGCGATAGTCTGTACAGGTCTTAGCCCGGAAGGGGAAACCGGTGCTATTATTCTTCACGAATGGGAGGCTTCTCCTAACGGCTGCAGAATGCGGTCTACAATGAGGTTTTTCGGGCCTGTACCGCCGGAATTGCCTGAAGTCTGGAAAAAGCATGACAGGTCTGAGGTTTCGACTTTCCCTAATTTCCTGCCTGATCTGTACAGGTTATGGCAGGTTGTTGAGGATCCTGCGATTAACAGGCAATGTTCATTAAAGGTAGCGGATTAATTTTTTAAGTATCCTGAATATATTTTTCAAAAGAAATATCTCTTTAATATTTGTTCAATAAATCCCCATATACCGGATTTTAGTCCGGTGCTAAATAAAGAGCCTGGCAGCCGGCAGGAAGTAATTTCCGCCGGCTGCCTTTTTATGCAAGAGCTTTTTTCTGCAGTACAGTCTCAGGATCAAGATAGCGGTGATGAAATATGCGTATACGTTTAAATTTGCCCTCTTTATCCAGATCGTAATGCACTATCTGATTCATAATTATAATGTCACCTTTCTTCCACTGTGAACCGGGTGCATCAGCAGCAGGAGTGTGTAATACATGGAATTCTGTAACTAATTCGACAACAAACTGATTTTCATCCGAAAGAAAAGCTCCAAGGTTCAGAACTTCACGTACATTAATGGCAATGGCTTCGTAATTGGCAACGAATTCCAGCGGGCCGTAAAGTGTGTTACCGGTTTTCCCCGGTATTTGCGGGCCCATGAAGTTATCAGGATACTCCAGTGTGACATCAGGGCAGAAATAGCTGACAACTTTGTCAAATCTATGATTGTTAAAATGATCGACATATTCCAGAAACTGTTCTCTATTCACGGCAAGTTTCCTCCTTTCTATGTTTTTTATTTAATTCAGGAAAGATATGCTGCGAAATTCAGTTATGACAGGAAAATAATAATTAGTTGCCGAAAATTAGAATTTACGATTATCCAAAAGTCAAACAAATAATAGATGTGTTTTTTTAATAACTTATGCTTTTTCAAAAAATTCTATACAAAAACAGAACTATACATGAATATTCTAATGATTTTTAATAAGGACGAAAAGGAATATAAATATGAATTTTAGAAAAATGATTTTTTATATTTTAACAGGAATAGCTATTATAACTTATACTGCTGAGTTAAATGCTGAAAACAGCGGTAATATAAAGATCACTCTGAATCCGTCTGCAATACAGAATAATAACAGAAAAATAGCTGTCTTTACTTTTAATACAGTATCAGCCGGAAATTATATATTTCAGGGCCCGGAATTTGCCGACCAGTGTTCAGATGATTTGAAGGAAATTGGATTTGACTGTATTGACAGAGAAATTATATCAAAAGCAGTAAGGGAGCAATCGCTTAATCCGAATAACCCTGTAAGCTTAAAAACAGCATTAAATATTGCTAAAATAATTGGAGCAGATGGAGTTGTATTAGGGCAGGTCATCAGAATACCCGGACTATTTTATGCAACTTATCGTTATCTTATGAAGCTTGTTGATGTTTCAACCGGAGATTACGTATGGGCTGTTGATGCAGCAGATGTAAAATACGGAGATGTCACGGAAAAATTAAAAGTTGAATTAAATAATATAGACAGGATTCCGTTGCCTGAAAATTGATTAAAATTTTATATATTTAATAAAAATTATCACTATTTTTATGTAAAATATCATTCAACTTGAGTGTTTTATTATTTTACTTAAAGGCAGGAATGCTGATACTATCTTTATCTGGTTCAGGCATTTTCATAGATTTCTTTAAGATAAATATCCTTATACCTTTCTGAATCCTTAAATTCTCTGGCATTATTTAACTCGGGGGAATATTCTCTTATAAGCCAGTATAAAATATCCTTCATATCAAGAAAGTGAGTGTCTATAACAGAGTATCGAAACAGCAGATTCTTGTCTTCTGAAAGTTTTATGAGTTCCGGGAACAGTGAAAAGTTCGGATCAAGGAGATTTCGGATGCCTATACGTATTCCGCTTTTCCAGCAGGCATAGAAAAGTAATGGCGTAATAACTCCTTTATTCTCCTGATAAAGGTCCACAATACCCGGTAAAACCGGAATTCCGCTGATTACATGTCTGTTGCATTCATACTGTTTTGACCATGTAATTTTATAATAAACATCTTTTTCAGCAACATTCTTTTCCATGCCTGTTCCATAAAAAAATCTTGTAATTTTGTCAACGTATATTATTATATAATCATGCTTTAATGAAAGCATTCTTATTATAATAATAAAATATTATACTGTCAGACACTTAAAATCCGGAAAAATAAATAATATTATAATTTTTTTCAACAAAGATTAATCAACAGGAAAAAAATATGAATGAAAAAAGACAAAGCCCGAGAATAGAGAAAAAATTTAAATCCGAAGTTCATTCTCAGGATGGAATGACTTTCAGTACTACAATTGACATGAGCAGCGGCGGGATATTTATTTCTACGCCGGAACCCGTCGAAATAGGTTCTGAAGTAAATCTTTCTATCAAGCTTTCGAATAAAGAGGAAATTGAAATAAAAGGGATAGTCCGCTGGATGGACGAAAGTGAAATGAAACATGGCAAAGCAGGTATGGGTATCGAATTTGTCGAATTAAATAGTGAACAGAAAGATAAAATAAATAATATAATTAAATCTACCTGACGAAATCTTTATACGCGTCAATGCTTTCCGGAAGGCTTTCATCAAGTACTGGAAGTACATTTTCTCTGCCGGGTTTAAAGGCTCGTCCAAGATTAATTCTTGCGTATTCATTTTCTCTTTCAATTTTTTTAGCATATTCTATTGACCGCCAGTAGCTGATGTTGCTTTTGGTCTCTTTGTTCTGAATCTGATAAACCGCTCCAAGATTATTATATGCAGTAGATAATGTCTGATATATTTTAGTATGTTCCGCTCTTCCAGGAATTACATTCAGTAATTTTTCCTCTTTATCCTCATATATTGATATTACCTTCAGAAATTCTCCTTTACCGGCTTCGAGAATATTCTGATGATAATACGCATTTCCAAGTGCAAGCATAAGTTCCGGCTGCGCAAAGTGATCTTCATAAAGGTTTAACCAGGTTGTAACTGCTTTTTCGTAATTGCCCTTGTTGTAATATATTTTTCCTAAATTGTAAGTTACCTCGCTGGTCTTGTAATTTTCAGATATGGCTTTTTCATATTTGTCCTGTGCAATTTCAATATTTGCCAGTTTTTCGGTCTGTTCATGAACAGTGTCATCTTCAAATTCGTCTCCGAAACGGAATTTCATTTTATCGAAATAGTAGTAAAAAATATTTCCCATTATCGCATACGCATTGCCGATATTTTCACTCTCATGGTAAAAGTCTTCGTTTGTAAATTCAGGCGGAGACAGATACGCTTTAATTGCCTTTTTGCAATACCTGTAAGCTTCAACCGGTTCATTGGTCACATAATAGAATTTTCCCATCAATAAATTTGACGCAAAGTAATTGGGCTCTTTTTCAAGTGATGTCAGAAGGTTCCGCTTCATAAGATTGTAATTTCCCTCCTGCTCTGAAAGCTTCGCGAATAATACAAACATGGGAGGATAATCCAGATCTCTTTCAGAAAGAGCGTTAAGAACATCTTTTACTGCAGGATAAGGATTGTCATTTATGTCTTTAATTACCGGAGACTGTATGCCGTAATCTATTCTTATGTTACGGTCGTCAGACTTTTTCTTGCCTAAATAGTATGAAGCAAGTTTTGCAAGAAGCGGTGACGGTAATTCAGACAGTTTTTTTTTGTACTTCAGGTCTGAATGTATTGTAATAATTTCAGGAAATGCATCTCTTTCAATATAAAGATTGAGCAGGCCTGAGTAGCCAATAATGGAATTTTTATCTACTTTAATGATATTTTCAAAATAATCTCTGGCTTTCCTGTTCTGGCCCTGACTTATGTAGGCATTTCCTATTCCGTATAAAGCTGTTATATTTTCAGGATCAGCATTAAGAGATTTTTTATAAAAATCGATTGCGACATCAAGCTGAGTGTCAACCGGGCCTACAGGTTTGACTTTGGAATAATAATATTTATTAAGATCAGGCTTGATTTGCCTGAACTGGCGTTCAGGTATTTTTGAATAAAAATGGCCAAGATTATTTAAAGTATCAACATCGAGAGAGTCTATTTCATAAGCTTCATTCAGCTTTTTAAGGGATGAGTCAAATTCTTTATTCTGTAAATATGCTTTCGCGTATTCATTGTAGCCGTAAAGATAATCCTCAATATAATTTTCGTCTACATACTTAAAAATATCTTCAGCTTCTCTATAATCTTTCTGTTTCTGTAACGCGGGTACTCCGGGCTTCCTGATTAATACTACACCCTGTTTAATGTAATTTTTTGCCATTACAGGTTTATAAATAAATTGATAAGAAAAAATTGTAATTAAGAATGCAGCTACTGCAGCAATTCCGAAGATTCTGGTAATTTTAAAAAGGCGTTTTTGTCTCTCTCTTCCTTCCCTTGTATATTCGGCTCTTGCTGTAATTACTTTCCTTCGTCCGGAAATATCGATTTTTTTTCCCGACTTGCTTTCCAGAAAATTTTTTACTTCCTGCTCTGATTTGCCTCCTAAGAGCATATCCACGAGTTTCCTGATATCGGGAGCAGGCAATTGATCATTTATAATAACATTTTTAATTTCTCTGGTAAGGGCCGGCTGGAAAAACTGTATAACTTTTTTAAGCTGTTTTAATTCAGAATCGGAAAGGTCTATTCCTTCATCAGTCTGAGCATAAGAAGGTTCTCCTGCTGATCCGATTTCTTCAATATCCGGTATTACAGCTGCAGTTTCAGCGTGTGTTACCTGATCATCAAGAGTTTCAAAATCTATCGATAATTCAGGTTCCTGCATGCCTGAATGTGTTTCATTTGAAGATGCAGGTGCAGAAACCTGTTCATCAGGTAATTCCAGGCTTTCAAAATCTATTGCCGAAAAATCTTCAGCTTCTTCCATTCCGCTATCAGGCATTTCCGGTACAGAGGATTCTTCTATTGCAGTTTCATCAATTGAAGTCATTTCTTCAACTTGTAAATCAAAATCCTGATCTCCGGAATCTTCAAGATTTCCAATATCCATTTCCTCAAATGAGGCTTCAGATTCATCAGTTGTCTCAGCGGATGCTTCAGCGGTGGTTTGCTCATATTCTTCAAGAAAATTTTCATCAAGCAAAGTATCTGTTTCATCAACAGCTGCATCAGCGTCATCAGCTCTTTCAAAATCAGGAATCGGCATGTCTTCAAGATTCTCTTCCAGGAGTTCTTCCGCAGGTTCTGCTGCTGATTCCTCAAAGGATGGAATTTCCCCAAGCTCTTTATCCAGCATGTTAAGATCAAATTCTTCAGGAGGGGACTCAATGGATTCTTCTGTTTCCTGCAGAGGCTGTATCGATGTTTCATCTGCAGTTTCCAGAAAATCGGCAGAAAGCAGATCATCTTCAAAAGAAGTTACATCTTCAGTTTCTTGCGATATTGACGGCTCTCCTTCAATATCCACAGGCAATGAAAAATCTTCTGAAAGAAGATCGTCAGGAGCAAGTTCTTCAAGGTCCTGTATTGCTTCGGCAGTTTCTTCAAGGTTAAAAGGTGATTCTGAAGGTTCTGTCTGATCAATGTCCCGGATCAGGTCAGTAATATCCTGTATTTCTTCAGCTTCATCACCTGAATCGGAAATATCCTGTTCAGGAAGCTGGTCCGGTTCTTCAAATTCGATATTTTCAAACAGTTCGGCTTCAGCTAATTCAGTTTCCGGTTCGGTTAAGTCAGTAAAATCAGTAATTTCTTCCAGGGATTCTTCCATAACCGGTATTTGATCAGTTTCATCTGGTAAATCAAATTCAGTCAATTCCGTTTCATGATCTGACAGATCAGAAAAATCAGTTATCTCTTCGATTGATTCTTCTGCATCAGGTATTTTATCGCTTTCTTCAGGCAGGTCGAATTGAGTTAATTCAGATTCGGAAGCAGTAATATCTTCAAAATCGGATATTTCTTCCGGAGATTCTTCCATATAAGATAATTCATCGCTTTCTGTCTCAAGGATTTCAGCGGGTTCTTCTTCAAAATCTTCTTCCGGTTCCTCAGGTATGGAAGTAGTTGTAATATCTGATTCCAGTGTTTCGATAGATACCCTGTTTAATATTCTATCAATTTCTTCCAGCTCCTGAGGCGAGTATTCAATAATTTGTTCTTTGATTTCGTCTTTTCCTCTCATTAATATGAGACCTGTCTTTTTAGAATAGTTTTAATATTAAATCTTGAAACATCAGGACATCCAGATAATCAGACCTGTATTTTTAAGTTTATTTTCTTCACAAGTTAATTCAATAATACAGAAAGCATAGTAAAGAAAAAATTATATATTCTATATATCGATATTTTAGTTACATTTCATGAGACATAATATATTTAAAAGTATTGCTTAAAAAATCAATCAATTTTCACAAAGTTTAGTATAATAAATGCAGCTTTTAAGTGATAGTGCAATAATATTTTTATAATAATCAGGCTTCCATCTTAACTTTTTATTTCAATATTTTCACTGTAAATATCGACATAAAAGATGTAACTCTGAATTTTCAAATATTTCAATTATAAAAAATATCCGGTATAACAATGAATATTAGAACTAAAGCTTTAATTCTGCTCTCTACTCTTTCTTTTTTCGCTTTTACCACATCAAACAGGAATAAAGAGATTGAGAATGAATATGCCCTGGAAAATCTCAGAGAAGCAAAAGCTCCAATGGTAACTTCTCTGTTCAGGGCGGGAAATATTTCAAGCGGGGAAAGTCTTCTTGAAAAAGGTATATTGCTGACTTATAAAAACAGATATGCTGAAAATGTTTTTGTATCAGGGGATTTTTCCGACTGGAAATCAGTAAAAATGAAACGAGGAAAATACGGAGTATGGTATCATTTTATCAATGAATCTATATCCGAAAATTCATCACGGTATAAATTCAATGTTGACGGAATATGGTCCTATGATCCGTTGAACATGTACAGGGAAGATGATAATGCCGGATCATATGTTTCTCTTATAAGGCCGTATCGGCAGCCTGAAAACAATATGCTTACATACAGAATGTTAAGGCCGGGATTTATTGAATTCAGACTTTACAATCCTGATGCCAGATTTATTTCACTTGTCGGTGATTTTAATCACTGGAATCCGGAAAATGATATTCTGCAAAGAAATGAAAACGGAGTCTGGACTTTGCAAAAAAGGCTTTCTCCCGGAACATACAGGTATAATTATGTAATTGACGGTGAGTGGAGCATTGATTTATTTAATAAATATACCGCAAGCAATGACATCGGAGAAATTTGTTCTCTTATAAATATAAAAAAATAGAAAGTTATTACGGCTATGGACTTATAGGCAGCCGTTTGGAATCCGGTTGTTCTACAAGTATATCTCCATCCTCTTTATACTTCTTTAAGAGAAAGTGGGTTGCTGTTGACTGTACATTTTTAAGGGTTGCAAGTTTTTCCGAAACAAATAATGCTACTTCCTGAAGAGTAGGGCCTTCCACCTGAACCAGTAAATCATATCCTCCTGAAATAAGAGAGAGTGCGGTTACTTCCGGAAACCTGTAAATTGATTCGGCTATAGCGTCAAATCCAAGTCCGCGTTCGGGAATTACTTTTACTTCAATCAGTGCCCTGACTTCATGATGTTTTATTCTTTCCCAGTTTATGTGAGTTCTGTACCTTAGAATTATTTTATCTTTTTCAAATTTCGAAATATATTTCTTTACAGTTTCAAGGGAGATATCGAGCTGCTTGGCTATATCTTCATGCGGTGTTTTGCCGTTTTTGGATAATATTTCGAGAATATCTTCACCTGTTTTATCCGTTTTGTAGGGTTTCATGGCAGTTCCTGTATTATTTATATTTGAAATATTGTATAAATATAAATTACGGTTTTTATATAATGTCAATAAAAATCTGTTCTATAAAAGCTGATTTTAAATCATCAGTATTATTCTAATATCAGGACTTTACGGAAGAGTTCCGGATTTAAAGTAAGTCTGAATTAAAATTAATTTAAATATTATCTGCTATAGCTTCAGCGAATTCTGAGCATTTGAGAAGCTCTGCACCGTCCATTAATCTTTCAAGATCATAAGTCACTTTTTTCTGCAGAATAGTTTTCTCCAGTGCTTTAAGCAGATTGTCGGCAGCTTCCTGCCAGCCGATGAATCTTAGCATCATTTCTCCTGACAGTATAAGGGAACCCGGATTGACTTTATCCATGCCCGCGTATTTGGGAGCAGTGCCGTGTGTTGCTTCAAAAACAGCTTCATTGTCGCCGATGTTTGCCCCCGGTGCCATCCCTAACCCTCCAATCTGAGCCGCGAGCGCGTCGGATATATAATCACCGTTCAGATTTGTAGTGGCAATGATATCGTATTCATCAGGCCTTAGGAGAACCTGCTGAAACATAGCATCTGCAATTCTGTCTTTGATTACAATTTTGCCCTCAGGCTGTTTTCCGTCATATTTTTCCCATAATTCGTCTTCAGTGATTATTTTATCTGAAAATTCCTCTTTCGCGAGTTTATATCCCCAGTCGCGAAAAGCTCCTTCTGTGAACTTCATTATATTGCCTTTATGAACAATCGTAATGTTTTTTCTTTTGTTTTTTATCGCATAGTCAATAGCGCTTCTGATGATATTATTTGAATTCTGAATGCTGATCGGTTTAATTCCAATACCTGTATCAAGCCCAAGGTTTTGTCCCATATCTCTGTTCAGAAAATTGATAATTTTCTTTGCATCTTCAGATCCTTCCTGCCATTCAATTCCGGCGTAAACATCTTCCATGTTCTCACGAAAGATAATCATATCAACCTTATCCGGCTCTTTAACAGGACTCGGCATTCCTTTTATATAACGTACCGGTCTGATACAGGCATAAAGTTTAAGTACCTGTCTTAAAGTAACATTTATACTTCTAATGCCGCCTCCAACCGGTGTTGTGAGCGGGCCTTTAATGGCAATTTTATATTCCTTAATTTTGTTTATTGTTTCATCAGGAAGCCAGCTGCCTGTTTTGTCAAATGCCTTCTGCCCTGCAAGGATTTCCATCCAGTCGATTTTCCTTTTGCTGTTATAGGTATTTTCAACTACAGCATCCAGTACATACTTTGCTGCCGCCCAGATATCAGGTCCCGTGCCGTCACCTTCAATAAAAAGGATTACAGGGTTATCCGGTGTTTCAATTTGTTTGTTGCGGTATTTGATTTTTTCACTTTTCATAATAATTTTACTTTTAAATTTTTTAATATTTGTACGGAATTTACAGCCTTAAAAACTTCAAAATAAATTATGAATTATTTTTTCCGGATTCCAAAGAAGAGAAGATTGCTTCTTTGATAAGAAAAGATTGTTCTGGCAATATTCAAATTATTGAAGCTGACTGTAATCCGTTTATTTTTTCAGGGATAAAATGCCGGAACATCAAGTCCGGTTTTTTCATCGAATCCGAAAATAATATTCGCGTTTTGAACAGCATTCCCGGATTGTCCTTTTAAAAGATTGTCAATTACAGAAGTTGCGAAGAACAGTCCGGTTTTTTCATCTATCATAGGCCTTACAATGCATCTGTTGCTGCCTTTTACATCTGCTGTACCGGGTGATTTATCAGTGACTGCAACAAAAGGCTTATCTTTGTAATATTCCCGGTAAATTTCAAGTACCTCTTTTGTGTCTGTATTTGCTGTAAGGGACGCATATATAGTTGACAGTATTCCTCTTGTCATTGGAATTATTTGCGGAATAAATAGAATATTCACGGGTGTTTTGCTTCTGCTGTTAAGAAGATTTTCAACTTCAAAGATATGCTGGTGTTTTCCTTCTCTGTAAGTATTTATGTTTTCATATCTTTGAGGGTAGAAATTAGCTTCGCCCGGATTTTTTCCAGCACCGGAAACTCCGGTTTTACCGTCGCAGATTATTCCGTCTGTCTTTATTATTCCTTTTTCTACAGCAGGAAGCAGACCCAATATTAACGATATCGCGAAACAGCCGGGATTACCGACAATTTTAGCTGTTTTTATTTTTTCGGCATTTAACTCCGGTAAACCGTATACCGCATGCTGCAATACGTCAGGACACAGATGTTCATCCTTCATGTTTTTAAATCTGGCATATCCGGAATAAACTTCAGCATCATTAAAACGGAAATCACCGCTGAAATCTATAACAGGTATATCTTTATCAAGAAATTGTTTTATTAAAGTCATTCCGGCTCTGTCAGGGGTTGAGAAAAATGCGAGATCAATTCCCGAATAATCAATATTTTCAGGATCTTCAACAACTGCTTCGCAGAATCCTGTAAGATGGGGGAAGACTTCATTGATCTTCATTCCCACGTCTTTTCTTGCGACAAGCTGCTTTATTTTAAATCCGGGATGCCGAAGCAGTATCTCAATAAGTCCGAGACCTCCGAAACCTGTTGCTCCTATAATTGTTACGTTTTTCATAACTTTGCCTATGACAGACTTTTCTTTATATCACTTAAAAATTTAAATGCGGGTTTTTGAAAGTTTCTGCCTGCTTCATCAACAATATTCAGTACTTTGCTTCCAATTACAATAATGTCAGCAAACTCAGCTATCTTTTTTGCCTTTGCGGCATTATCAATTCCAAATCCTACTGCTACCGGAAGGTTTACTATTTTTTTAGCATTGGTAATATACGAATTTAACTTTTGATGAGGATCTTTACCTGCGCCGGTAATTCCTACACGTGAAGTACAGTAAACAAATCCTGAAGCAACAGACCCTATTTTCTTTAAACGTTCATCTGTTGTTCCGGGAGAAAAAACATAAACAGGATTTATACTGTTATTTCTGCATTCCTGAAAAAATCCTTCCTTATCTTCGTCAAAAGGTATATCCGGTACAATCAGGCCATACAGATTTTTCTTTTTAACATCATTTATGAATTTACTGATACCTGTACTGAAGATTATGTTATAATATGTCATAAAAAGAAAGTTAATTTCTTTAAACGCAGCAGCCATTTCTCCAGCGAATTTAATACAGTCTGACAGGCTGGTTCCGGAAATCAGAGCTTTCTGATTAGCATTAACAATAGTCGGGCCGTCTGCTATGGGATCTGAAAAAGGAATCTGCATTTCAATATAGTCCGTACCTGCATCTGCCATTACTTTAATGAGCTTTTTATTTGCTTCAAAATTCGGATAACCAAGCACTATATGGGTCATAAGTGCTTTATTATTATTTATGCTGTTGCTCATTTGTCAGCCTCTTTTATTTTGTCCCTGAGAAATTCAGTCCATTCTTTATCTTTCAATGCTTCGGCTACTATAAATATATCTTTGTCTCCTCTGCCGGAAACATTTACAACAATTACTTTATCTTTGCCGAGTTTCGGCGCAACCTTGATACACTCAACAAGCGCATGAGAAGATTCCAGAGCAGGTATGATGCCTTCTGTTTTTATTAGCAGTTTTAATGCTTCCAGTACTTCCTTGTCTGTAGCACTCGTATAACTGACTCTTCCAATTGAATGAAGGTAGGCATGTTCAGGGCCTATGCCTATATAATCGAGGCCGGCAGCTACTGAATGAGTCTCGCGTGAACGTCCGTCTTTGTCCTGAAGAAAAAGTGATCTGTATCCTTCTATCATGCCTAATTTGCCTTTTGCGAACCTGGCAGAGTGTTTTCCCGTTGAAATTCCCAAGCCGCCGGCTTCAACTCCGATCATTTTAACATTATCAAAATCAAGAAATGGATAGAAAAGCCCGATTGAATTACTGCCTCCGCCGACGCATGCTATGAGATAGTCGGGAAGTCTTCCTTCTGCCTGCTTGATCTGTGTAATTACTTCCTTGCCGATTACAGACTGGAAATTACGGACAATAACAGGATACGGGTGAGCACTCAGTACTGAACCCATAAGACAATGTGTTGTGTCAAGTGTTTCGATCCAGTTACGCAGAGCTTCGTTAACAGCGTCCTTCAGTGTCATGTTTCCAGTTGTAACCGGAGTCACTTTTGCGCCAAGCTGCTCCATCCAGAAAACATTAGGCCTTTGTCTTTTGATGTCTGTAAGGCCCATGAAAATTTCGCATTCAAATCCGAATTTTGCCGCAACAGTGGCAGTCGCGAGTCCGTGCTGACCCGCGCCTGTTTCCGCAATAAGCCGCTTTTTCCCCATTCTTTTGGCGAGTAAAGCCTGACCAATCGCGTTATTAACTTTGTGCGATCCTGTCTGGCCAAGCCCTTCCTGTTTCAGATAGATTTTAGCGCCTTTCAGGCGTTTAGTAAGATTTTCCGCAAAATAGAGGGGAGTAGGTCTGCCGGAGTATGTCTTTAAAATATGTTCAAATTCCTGCTGAAAGGATTTATCTTTCAAGGCATCAAGATACGCCTTTTCAAGTTCATCTAATGCAGGAATCAGCATTTCCGGTACGTAACGACCTCCGAAGTCGCCGAAATAACCTTTTGTTTTGAACGGATTGATTTTATTGCCTGATTTCATATTTGTGTTTCTGTTTATCAGAACTTATCTTAAAAAATAAACTGGATGTCAGCAGTATTTACTTTAAAGATAAGAGTCTTTAATATTTGTTTCTCTAAAAAAGAATAATCTAAAAAACGACTGTTATCTGTGTCAATGTATTTTTATAATGTATTTTAATAATAGTAAAAATATTTTTGCTTGAAAATAATTATACCAGTACATACAGCGGTAAATATCAATAAAGAAAAAATATACTATGACAAAATTTAATTTAATAGCTACAAGCGCATTCGGCCTTGAATCTGTTGTTGCATCAGAATTAAGAGAACTGGGATTTAATGATCTACAGACGGAAAATGCCAGAGTAATGTTTACAGGTGATATTACAGATATTGTTAAGTGCAATTTATGGCTGAGATGCGCAGACAGGCTGCTTCTTAATATGTCTGAATTCAATGCTTACGATTTTGAAGAGCTTTTTCAGGGCGCATTGGCCGTCAGGTGGGAGGATATTATCCCGGAAAACGGGAAAATGCATATAGTCGGAAAATCTGTAAAATCAAAATTATACAGCGTTCCGGACTGCCAGTCAATTGTAAAGAAAGCTGTTGTTGAAGCCATGAAGCGTAAATATAAACGTGAGAAGTTTACTGAAGACGGGCCTGTTTATAAAATTGAGGTAGCTTTATTAAGGGATAAGGTTACTTTAACAATTGACACAAGCGGAGCAGGCCTTCACAAACGCGGTTACGCAGAGACAAGAGTTGAAGCGCCGCTCAGGGAAACTCTTGCAGCCGCATTAATAAAGTTAAGCAGATGGGAACCGTCAAGAACGTTCGTTGATCCTATGTGCGGATCCGGAACTATTCCTATTGAAGCAGCTCTTATTGGAAAAAATATTGCTCCCGGCCTTAACAGGAATTTCGTATCGGAAACATGGTCCATAATTCCAAAAAAAGTATGGAAAAAGGCCAGGCTCGAAGCAGAGCAGTCGGTTAAGGATATTCCTTTGTCCATTTATGCTGCGGACATGGACAAAAAATCATTCAGACAGGCAAGGGAAAATGCTGAGAAAGCCGGTTTGACCGATGATATAATTTTTGAAAAGAAGCCTCTTCAGGAATTCAGCTCAGCAAAAAAATTCGGCTGTATTATCTGTAATCCTCCTTATGGTGAACGGCTGGGTACTAAAAAAGAAGCTGAAAACCTTTACAGGGATATGGGTAAGGTTTTTTCAGAGCTTGATTCCTGGTCATTTTTTATTCTGACATCGCATCAGGACTTTCAGAAATATTTTGGAAGGGAGGCAACAAAAAACAGGAAATTATACAACGGTAATATTAAATGCTATCTTTATCAGTATTTCGGTGCTTTACCGAAACAGGAGAAAACCGGTTTATAAACAACGCTTTAATGCTGAATAATTCACGGCTGAATAATGTTCCCGCAAAAACAAAGGCGGCCGTATGGCCGACCGCCATTACTTAAAATTAAGTAAAGAAAGGAGGCGTTTTATCCGGATTGAGAATATTTTTTCCAATGGGCTGTTCAGTA
This sequence comes from Spirochaetota bacterium, assembly GCA_016932015.1. Lineage (GTDB taxonomy): Bacteria > Spirochaetota > UBA4802 > UBA4802 > JAFGDQ01 > JAFGDQ01. Next base: position 73,970 of record JAFGDQ010000109.1, read on the forward strand.
AGTAATTTTCTTATATTCTCTACGGGGATTTATACGTCTTTAAAAAAATAACCTGAATACATTAAAATTTTATCCTACCTAATCTTACTACAATTATAAATGATTGTCAAGTTTCATATTATTAAAAGCATTTTATATTGAATAAATATTGTATATAGCAGTCTTTATTTTTTTATTCAGATAATATATTCCTGATTTTCAATAATCCGGGTTCATACTGAAATACAGTTTAAAATATTTGACATTATTGAGGTTAATATTGTTTCATAGATGGATTAAAATACCAGTAACACTGATTTAATACCTGTACCCGGAATACCGTATTCATGAAAAAAATTACATTACAAAAAGACATTCAGCAGCAGATCCTGAACAGAAATAAAGAACGTGAAAATTATTTATTAAGTAAATTTGCCTGTAAAAGTGATGCCGGAATCAGAAGAAATCCTTATATCGAAAAAGTGGATGATATTCAAAATATCAGGCCGCCGTTTTTTCATGACACAGATAAAATTATCCATTCAATGTCTTATTCCAGATATATAGATAAAACCCAGGTTTTCTTTTTATTCGAGAATGATCATTTGACGCATCGTGTTCTTCATGTACAGTTTGTGTCAAAGATTGCTCGTGTAATAGGAAGATGCCTGTGCCTTAACGAAGACCTGATTGAAGCAATTGCCTTGGGGCATGACCTTGGACATGTTCCGTACGGTCATGACGGTGAGGAATATCTGAATAATATCTGTAAAGAAAAGGGAGAGGGTTTTTTTTGCCATAACGCGCAGAGTTTCAGATTTTTGTATGAACTTGAAAATAAAGGCAAAGGGCTGAACCTGACTCTCCAGGTTCTTGACGGGATTCTCTGTCACAACGGTGAGCTGTTTGAAAAAGAACTTATGCCTGACTATAATAAAACATGGGACAGATTACTGGAAGAATACTCCGGCTGCAGGAAAATAGAAAATTATTCAAAGAAGATAAGGCCTATGACCCTTGAAGGATGCGTTGTAAGGGTCTCTGACATTATCGCGTATATTGGCAGGGATATTGAAGATGCTATCAGAGTTGACCTGATAAAAAGGAAAGATATTCCGGATTCCGCCGCGAAAATTCTTGGAAATAAAAATGACCGGATAATTAACTCACTGGCGGTGGACATTATGAACAACAGTTACGGCAAAAAATACATTAAATTTTCACCTGCCGTTTATAAAGCTTTAAAGGAACTGCGCGATTTTAATTATAGGAATATTTATTATCATCCTTTTAAAAATTCTGAAAGTAAAAAAATTGAGTATATGTTTAAATATTTATATAATAAATATATTTCAGATATTTCAAACAAAA
>JAFGDQ010000012.1 GCA_016932015.1 Spirochaetota bacterium
AAAATTTTGAATAAGAAAAGGGAATATTGTTTAAATTTAGGAAATGTACTCTTTATAAAGTAATTTTTAGAGGTTCCCTTATCAAACTTTAATATATTTGATGGTATAAACTGTGATTGTTTATACCGGTATTTTTAACCGCTATTGTGAACCTTGTAAATATTTACTGAATTATATCAGATATATAAATATTTTACTTGATCACTTTATTCGCGAAAACAATAATATATAAGATTTTTACTGAATATTCAAAAATAAAAATAATACAAATATTATGTGCGGCATTGCTGGAATCTTTAATCGAAAGAATAATATTCCTTCTCTTAATGAGATAAAAGGAATGGCTTCGACTTTGTATCATCGCGGCCCTGACGGATGGGGACTGTATCATTCAAATGATATTGCTCTCGGTCATACACGCCTGTCAATCATTGACCTGTCAGGCGGAAACCAGCCTATGATGACTGAACGGTTCGTTATTTCATATAATGGTGAAATTTTTAACTATATAGAGCTAAGGAAAGAACTTTCTTCAAAAGGAGCTGCTTTTAATACTCACAGTGATACTGAAGTCATTATAAAGGCATTTGAAATTTGGGGAGCGGATGCGCTTCCCAAATTTAACGGACAGTTCGCGTTCCTGTTATGGGATAAAAAAGAAAAACTTTTATACGCAGCCAGAGACAGATACGGCATAAGGCCGCTTTACGTACTGGAGTATAATAATTCATATTATTTTGCTTCCGAAACAAAAGCTTTTGACCGGATTGAGGGATTTTCCAGACAATTCAACATTCAGAATCTTGTTGAACACGCGCTTCTGTGGAATACTTTATCTGACCGGACAGTATTTGAAAATATAAGAAGCATTGAATCCGGAACTTATGAAGTTTATTCAAAATCATCATCTCCTGAAAAAATCAGGTATTATGAGCTTGGCGAATCCAGCGGTACCTCACCTGTTTCGTTTGATGAAGCTATGGATGAATTTACTGCATTGCTGGAGAATTCCATTGAGTTAAGGCTCAGAAGCGATGTCCCTGTAGCAAACTATTTAAGCGGAGGGATCGACTCTTCTATTGTTACACTGCTGACTGCGGGCATAAAAAAAGAAAAATTTAAAACATTTTCAGTAGCCTTTTCGGATACGGACTTTGATGAATCTGTATATCAGAAAGAGATGGCTAAGCTTGTCAAATCAAATCATGCAGAGCTTGTTGTTGATTATGATATGATCGATTCAAGCTTCGCGGATGCCATATATCATTTCGAAAGGCCTGTATTCAGAACAGCACCAGTCCCGCTTTTTCTGCTTTCAAAGATGGTACAGTCAAATGATATTAAAGTGGTGCTTACCGGAGAGGCGGCTGATGAAATTTTATGGGGGTACGATTCTTTTAAGGAATTAAAGCTTCTGAATTTCTGGAACAAAGAACCGTCATCGTCATTCAGGCCTTTATTGATCAAAAAACTATATCCTCATTTAAAGCATTATAAAGATTCGAAAAATTTCGGTCTTATGAAGATGTTCTATGAAGGATTCCTGAATGACTATGACAATAATCTTACAGGATTAAATATACGAGTTAAGAATAATTCCGTTATTTTAAATTATATTAATAAAGATCATAATATTTTATTTGATAGGGACAGAATAATTTCCGGCCTTGACACAATGCTTCCTGACAATTTTAAGTCGTGGTCTTTGCTTCAAAAAAACCAGTTCCTTGAAATGAAAACACTGCTTCAGGGATATTTGCTTTCATCCCAGGGTGACAGAATGTCGCTTGCGCATGGAGTTGAAGGGCGATTTCCGTTTCTTGATCACAGAATAGTTGAGAAGGTCTTCTATTATAATGATAATTTTAAAATGAAACGGTTTTCACAGAAGCATCTTCTTAGAGAGGCTTATAAAAAAGTGATTCCGGAATCGATTACTAACCGTCCCAAACTACCGTATATGGCTCCTGACCTTAAATCTTTTTTGAGAGCAGGCGGAGGAACCGAAACAGCAAAATATTTTCTTTCGGATGAAAAAGTTGAAGAATACGGATTGTTTAATAATAAAACAGTTCAGCGGTTATTAAAAAAATATTCCATAGATATTCCTGAAAGAATCGGCTACAGAGATAATATGCTTGTAACTTTTATTCTTTCAGCTCAAATAGCCAGTGAACATATGAAAAATAAAAAATCCTTTGCAATTGATGAGGATAAAAAGATAGTGGAAATTATAGAATAATAAGAGGTGTTAGGTTTTCATGGCATATACAAGAGATGAAATATTTAATAAATTATCGGATTTTGTTGCACAGCAGTTCATTGTGGAAAAAGACGAAATTAACATGGATGAATCTTTAATAGATCAGGGTGTAATTGATTCACTGGGATTGATTGAAATAACAACATTTATTGAGAAACAATTTGGAGTCACTGTTGTTGAAGAGGATATGACAAGAGAAAATTTCGGTTCAATGAATAAAATGGTGGATCATATTTTCAGGGCTGTAAATAAGTAATTTTTGTAAGATTTAATAAGTATAGGATTCTTTATGACAGATAATATAAAAAGATGCACTAAATGCGTGCTTTCCGCTTCTTTTCCTAATATCAATTTCGATGAAAACGGTGTGTGCAATTTTTGCAGAGATGAGATGTATCACACTGCTGATGAAGATGTACTGGATAAATCAAAAGAGGAAATCATAAGGCGATTTGAATCAGGGAAAGGGAAATCCCAGTACGATGCGGTTATGTGCTACAGCGGGGGCAAGGACAGTACTTATACTCTCATGCTTGCTGTTGAGAAGTACGGGCTGAATGTTCTTGCTTTTACTTTTGACAACGGTTTTATTTCTCCTGTTGCCTTTGAAAATATAAACAGAGTCGCGGAATCTCTGAATGTTGACCTGTTGACTATCAGGCCTTCACTTAAATTCATGAAAAAGCTTATCAGGGCAAGTTCTTTTAATCCGGTCTATACGAAAAGAACGCTTACCAGAATATCATCCAACTGCAATTCCTGTATTACTATGGTCAATATCCTGGCTCTCAGGATGGCTCTGGAAAAAAAAATACCGTTTATACTCGCGGGATTTACACTCGGGCAGATCCCGCTGAATACGATTATATATAAAAATAATTACAGATTTTTTCAGGACAGCAGAAAACCGATTCTGGATAAGCTGCGGAAAGCGGTTGGTGATGAGATTGATAAATATATGTGCATTGATGAACCGCTCCTGGACAGCGTGACGGAAGATCCCTATAATGTAAACCTGCTTTGTATCGAAGAAATAAGCGAAGAGAAAATTCTGGAAAAGATCAGGAAAACCGGATGGACGCAGCCTGAAGATGTGGACGGCTGCTCAAGCAACTGCAGGCTAAACGCGTTCAACAATTTTATTCATGAACAGACACTGGGATATAATCCGTATGAACTTGAGTTAAGCCATTTGATAAAAAATGATCTTCTTACCAGAGAGGAAGCACTCGAAAAAATACAGGATAAATCCGAAACTCAGGTCAATGCCATAATTGAAGAACTTAATATTACTCCGGATGAACTATCCAGTTTGAAAGAAATATATAAAAAGAAATGATTTGCAGTTAAGTATTTATGGAAAATATTGAAACTAATTTTATTTTGGACAGAACGAGTATAAGAAAAGAACCGGTTTCCTCCAATCAACTGCAGTACTGGCTGACCGAGAAACTGCATCCCGGCACATCCGCATATAATATCCCATCGGTAATTAATTTTAAAGGGAAACTTGATGTCGCGGCCCTTGAAACGGCAATAAAAACAGTCATTAAAAGACATGAGATATTGAGAACAGTTTTCGGAGAAACAGGCGGGCACCCTCACCAGGAGATTTGCAGGCTGTCAAAATTTATTCTGGAGCAGGCCGATTGTTCAGGGAAACCGCGTGAATTTGTCCTGTCATCAATAAATAAAGAAATAAACCGGACCTTTGATCTTGAGGCCGGTCCGCTCGCGCGTTTTAAATTGTTTAAAGTGAACGAAGCGGAATACTGCCTTTGCGTAACCATGCATCATATAATTACAGACCTGCGTACAAAAGAAATATTTTCGAATGAAATATCGGAGCTGTATAATTCAATAAGCAATAATAAAGAAGCCGTAATTTTGCCTGAGGCGATACAGTATTCCGAATACTCCGGCCGGCAGACTGAGTTCAGGAATTCTGAAAAATACCGGAAAATGATTTCCACCTGGAAGGAAATGCTCTCAAATACTGAAGGATTCTTAAATTTCCCTACAGATCTGAATCCTCCATCAATACTTTCTTTAAGGGGAAGGGAAATACTTTTTGAAATACCTGAAAATACGGCTGATGACTTAAAGAAGTTTTCTTCAAATGAAAGTGTTGATCCGTTTGTTGTTTTGCTTTCAGTATACAGCCTTCTTCTGATGAGGTATAGTGATCAGCAGGATTTCAATATCGGCGTCCCTTTTACGAACCGCAGGGAGGATTATTCAAAGGACATTGCCGGATGTTTTATGAATATTCTTCCAATACCTGTGAAGATACCGGACGCATGCAGCTTCCGGGAGCTTATGGGTATTATCAGGAAAAAGATGCTTTTCGCTCACAGAAATCAGGAAGTTCCTTTTGACAGGATTATTACTGAGTTAAAAGTGAAGAATAATCCCGCTTATAATCCTATTTTTCAATACGGGTTTACGTTTGAACCTCCTATGAATTTAAATTTAAACGGAATTGAGTCTTCTGTTTATATTGCTGATCAGGAAGGGTCAAGGCTGAGATTCTTTATGACTCTATGGACTGACTCCGGCAGATACAGGGCAAGGCTTAACTATAACAGCGATTTGTTCGCGGAGGAAACCGCGGAAAGATTTACTGCCAATTATGTTAAACTCCTGAGTTCCGCTATCAGCTCGCCGGAGGCTGCGATAACCGATCTTGACTGTATTTCCGGTATTGACCTTGCTGCTCAGATTGAATGGAATGCCACAGAGTGCCCGTATTCCGGACAGAGACTAATACATGATTTTCTATATGAAACCAGCAGAAGAATTCCTGACAGTACCGCTGTCCGTTTCGGGCATGATTCACTTACATATTCAGCTTTGAACCGCCTGTCAAATCAGGCTGCCAATTATCTCCTTTCCGGAGGCATTGAACCCGGTGCAAGGATCGGAATCTGCATGGAACGTTCTCCGGAAATGATAATCTGCATATTCGCGATACTGAAAAGCGGATGTGTTTATGTTCCTCTGGATCCTGATTATCCTGAAGACAGGCTTGAGTTTATGATAACCGATGCGGGTATAAAGCATCTTTTTACTCTTGAAAAGTTTAAAGAGAAACTTGAAGCACTCGGGCCAGAGCTGATCCTTGCGGATAAATCTCCGTACGCGGGACAGCCTTTTGATAATCCGCATGCGCGTATAAATTCGGAGGAAGTAGCCTATATCATTTATACTTCCGGATCAACAGGGAAGCCAAAGGGTGTTATGATAGAGCATCATTCGGCAGTTAACAGGATTGAATGGATGCAGAAAAAATATCCTGTATCCGAAAAGGATGTCATTTTACAGAAAACACCTGTTACGTTTGATGTCTCAATATGGGAATTGTTCTGGTGGTCTTTTACAGGTGCAGCCGTAACTTTTCTCGGCCCTGGAATGGAAAAATTTCCTGAAGAAATCGTAAATGAAATTGATAGAAGCAGTATAACAACCATGCATTTCGTACCTTCAATGCTGAACGCTTTTCTTTCTTATGTAAGAGAGTCTGACTGCAGCAGCCGGCTGAAATCATTGCGCCGGGTTTTTGCCAGCGGAGAAGCACTTCCATTGAATACGGTTAATCTGTTTAACAGCCTTTTACATGACAGTAATTCAACATTATTAATAAATCTGTACGGTCCTACGGAAGCTACGGTGGACGTCTCTTATTTTGATTGTTCTGCTGATGATATATCAAACAGAGTGCCCATAGGAAAGCCGATTGATAATATTTCGCTGCATATTATAGACAAAAACAAAAGCCTTTTGCCAGTCGGTGCTATGGGAGAGCTGGTAATATCAGGTGCAGGCCTCGCGAGAGGATATATTAACAGGCCGGAACTCAACAGTGAAAAATTTATAGAGCTTAATATAGGCGGCGACACAAAAAGAATATACAGAACCGGAGACAAAGCCAGGTACGCACCTGACGGCAATATTGAATACTTCGGCCGCATTGATAACCAGGTAAAAATCCGCGGTTTCAGGATTGAGCTGGAAGAAATTGAAAATCTGATACTGGCTAACACCGGTGTTGACCAGGCTGTAGTGATTGTAAAAACAATATCAGAGGAAGACAAAAGGCTTTTCGCTTTTATTACATTGCGCGGAAATACTAAAACCGTAAAAGAGGATATTATTCAGGAAATTAAAGATTACCTGGCAGCTAAACTGCCTAAATACATGATCCCTTCCGGATTTATTATCCCGGATACCTTGCCATTGTCAGCAAACGGAAAGGCGGACAGAAAGTCACTTCAGAATTATAATATTGAAATAAAGGATGATGAAAGGAATATCAGCCTTCCGGAGAATGAAACCGAGAAAATAGTTCTGGATTGCTGGAAAAAAATCATTAAAACCGGCAATATCGGTATAGATGATAATTTTTTTGACGCGGGCGGTGATTCCCTGCTTGCTCTTGGCCTGCAAAATGATCTGTCAAAAGTTCTTGGAATAAAGATTGATATCGTTAAAATTTTTGAGTACCCTACTGTAAGGCAATTCGTATTAAATCTTGGTAATGACCGGTTAAATAATCAGCAGAATGAAAGTAATACAAGAGCAGAAAAGAGGATTGAAGCTATACGAAACCGGAGGAAGCATCACTAATTAAACGGATTTTAATTATGTTTCAGCCCCGCATTGAAAATCTTCTTAATATTTTTCGGGTTTTAAATGCCTCTAAAAATGCAAAAAGCCGATAATTACAAATAAAATGCTTTATTATACAAAACAGTTTTGTAACATTGACTTTTAATCTCGGTTTGTAAATAAACTATCAGGGATTCTCTGATATATTTAAAAATTAATGCTTAAATAATTTTGATTCTGAGCTGTGAGATGAGTTATACGGGAAAAGCCTGCAAATATGATAAATGTGTACATGAACTGGCTGTCGAACAGGCAAAGAAGACACCTGATGCCATAGCTGTTGAATTTGAGAGTCAGCAGCTCACTTATTCGGAACTTGAACAGAAAAGCAGAGATTTTGCGGACTATCTTGCGTCATTCGGTATAAAACCGGACGAACCGGTCGCGCTTTATATCGACCGCTGCCCTGAAATGGTCATAGCAATGCTTGGCATCCTGAGAGCAGGGGGGGCATATTTGCCCCTTGATAATATATTCCCTGAAGAACGCCTTACATATATGCTGGAAGACGCGAATCCCGCTTTACTTGTTACTCTTAAAAAATTTGAGAATGATATTCCTGAAACAAATGCGCAGATTATATTTATTGATTCGTTTGATAAAATAAAAAAAACAGGTATAACAGCGCAGCCTCTGCCTGAAAATCTTGCTTATATACTTTATACTTCAGGCTCCACAGGAAAACCAAAGGGAGTGGAAATTCCTCATAAAGCTCTTGTTAACTTCTTGATATCCATGCAAGAGGAACCCGTTATAAACTCAGATGATATTCTTCTGTCAGTTACAACTATTTCATTTGATATCATTGGTCTCGAAATATGGCTGCCTCTCATAACCGGCGCGCGGGTTCATCTTGTAACAAAAGAAACATGTATCGACGGCAGGCTGCTAAAAAAGGCAATAGAAGATTCCGGTGCGACCATTATGCAGGCAACTCCTGCTACCTGGAGAATTCTGCTTGAATCGGACTGGCAGGGAAAAGCTGATTTGAAAATACTGTGCGGGGGGGAAGCCTGGCATGAAAATTTAGCTGAAAAGCTTTTGTCCCGATGTTCTTCGCTGTGGAATATGTACGGGCCCACAGAAACAACTATCTGGTCAGCAGTCTGCAGAATTTATGAAAATGAGCCTGTATACATAGGCTATCCCATAGCAAATACAAGCTTTTATGTAGTTGATGAAAATTTAAATCAATTACCGCCGGGAACAGCCGGAGAACTGCTTATTGGCGGAGACGGGCTTGCCCGCGGATATTTTAACAGGCCGGAACTTACGGCGGAAAAATTCATTCCCGATACAATAAGTAACCGGAAAGGCGCGAGGCTTTACAGAACAGGAGACCTTGTCCGGTGTCTTCAGGATGGAAAGATTGAGTTTATTGGAAGAACCGATCATCAGGTCAAGATCAGGGGATACCGTATTGAGCTTGGCGAAATTGAAAGCCTTTTAAATAATCATGATCAGATTAAGCAGGCAGTTGTCACTGTGTTTGAGGAAAAAGGTGATAAGTCAATTACTGCTTATATTATTCCGGAAGATGGACATCACCCGTCCTCTAATGAATTAAGAGATTATCTGAAAAAGGATCTTCCTGAATATTTTCTACCTTCTGTTTTTACAATTATGAATGAATTTCCGTTAACACCAAACGGCAAAGTGAATAGAAAATCTTTGCCTGTACCGGAACGTAGAAGGCAAATATCTCCTGAGAAAATAATTCAGGCCGCAGATGAAATTGAAGAAAAAATAGCTTCAATATGGAAGGAACTGTTAAATCTTGATACAATCAGTATGGACGATAATTTCTTTGAAATCGGCGGCCATTCATTACTTATGGTACAGATGGCTTCCGGACTTGAAGAAATATTTCGCAGGAAAATATCTGTAGTAGATCTTTTTACTTATACAACAATAAGGGATTTATCGCGGTTTATAGCGGGCAATGGTTTTAAAGAGGTCAATAATAAGGTTTCAAAACAAGCTGGAAGCAGGGATAATATGACTAATGAATCTATTGATAATGATGATAAATATGATGGCGCTATAGCCATAATAGGAATGTCATGCAGGTTTCCGGGTGCGTCTAATACTGAGCAGTTCTGGGAGAATCTTGCCGCGGGGAAAGAGACCATTAAACACTTTACGGACGAGGAACTTGCCCCGTATGAATATGACTTTGAAAATATAAAAAATAATCCTAACTACATCAGATCAAAAGGAATACTGGAAAATATTGATCTTTTTGATGCTGAATTTTTCGGATTTAACCCGATGGAAGCATCTTTACTGGACCCTCAGCAAAGAATCTGGCTGGAAATTGCATGGGAAGCTCTTGAGTCAGCCGGATATATCAACCAGAAAGATAATATCCTCACCGGTGTTTTTGCCGGAAGTTTTATTAATAATTATAAATTATATTCAGTACTCCGGACCCGTTCCGACATTGAAAATTTTATACGAAACAGAGGACAGTCATATTATCTTAAATTGATAAGCAATGACAGTGCTTATCTCCCGATGAGAACATCATATAAACTCGACCTGAAAGGCCCAAGTGTAAATGTTCAGACAGCCTGTTCCACTTCGCTTACTGCAATATATATGGCTTGTCAGAGCCTGCTTAATTTTGAAAGCGACATTTGTCTCGCAGGCGGAGTCTGCATATCTGTTCCGCAGGAATCGGGCTACATTTATCAGGAAGAAGCTATTCCTTCAAAAGACGGGCACTGCAGGCCATTTGACAAGGAGGCCGCAGGGACAGTGTTCAGTAACGGAGCCGGCGCTGTTGTACTCAAACGGCTTGATGAAGCTGTTGCAGACAGGGATAATATTCTGGCAGTCATAAAAGGCACCGCAATCAATAACGATGGTTCCGCAAAGGTCAGCTTTACGGCGCCCAGTGTTGACGGCCAGGTAAAAGTGATTACCGAAGCGCAGGCAGTAGCAGAAGCAACTGCTGAATCCATATCCTATATTGAAGCACATGGGACTGCCACACCAATAGGCGACAATATAGAAATTGCCGCTCTAACAAAAGCATTCAGGGAAAATACACAGAAAAAAAATTACTGCGGAATAGGATCGGTAAAAAGCAACATAGGCCATACAGATGCTGCAGCAGGTGTTGCTTCCGTTATCAAGACTGTGCTTGCTATACAGCACAGACAGCTTCCTCCGACTGTGCATTATAAAACGCCTAATCCTGAGATAGATTTTGACAACAGCCCTTTTTATGTTGTTGATTCCCTGAAAAAGTGGGAGCCTGGAATGTCTCTCAGGGCGGGAGTCAGTTCCCTTGGTATCGGGGGGACAAATGTGCATGTAGTACTTGAGGAGCCTCCTGTCATAAATAAGAGTTCTTCATCTCAAAAAAGCCACAGGCTTATGCTTGTTTCCGCAAAGAGCAAACCCGCTCTTGAAGAATCTATGAATAATTTGAAAGACTTTTTATCTAAAGAAAACAATCTTGATCCTGCTGACGTAAGTTTCACTCTTGCAATGGGAAGAAGATATTACTCTGAAAGAGCTTTCGCGGTTTGTGATGTTAATGATCCGGCAAAGGTTTTTACGGAACATGATATTTCCGGTTACGGGATGGCAGCTGCTGTAAATAATTTATCTCCTGTTTTCATGTTTCCGGGACAGGGATCGCAATACGCGGGTATGGGAAAAACTTTATATTCTTTATTCCCGGAATTTAAAAATGCCTGTGATGAATGCTTTAACTGCATTACCGGGTATCTTGATAATTTTAAAGAAGTATTATTTTATGCAGATTCAGATAAAAGCCGCCTGATCTACGATAACAATATATATGCGCAGCTTTCCCTGTTTACTATAGAATATGCGTATGCAGCTCTCTGGCAAACTATGGGAATAAGTCCCAAGGCTCTGATTGGGCACAGTCTTGGTGAATGGACCGCTGCATGTGTTGCGGAAGCTATATCTCTGAAAGATGCTGTTCACGCGGTATATCACCGGGGACGTTTGATGGAATCAGTCTCTAAAGGCGGGTCATGTATCTCAGTCAGGATTTCATCGGATAAAATTTCGGATCTTTTAACCGGTTCCATTGCTCTTGCTGTAGTCAACAATGATGCGAACTGTGTTGTTTCCGGTCCGACTGAGGATATAGAAAAGCTTGTTCCAAAACTTAAAGAACAAAATATTGTATATAAAGATATAAACGTAAATCTGGCTGTTCATTCGGAAATGCTTGATCCTGTACTGGATGCATTCAGGGATGTTTTAAAAGAAGTAAAGCTGTCAGATCCGGTTATACCTGTATATTCTACAGTTACCGGAAAACTGATAACTCCAGGGCAGATACAGGATCCGGAGCACTGGATCAGGAATATGCGCAATACTGTCAGATTTCAGGATGCCTGTGACAGCTTGTTCGGAACCGCCAATATTTTACTTCTTGAAGCAGGCCCCGGGAATGCTCTGTCCGTATTATCCAGAAAAGCGGCCAGCAGAAATAAAATTGCATCCGTATGCTCTTCAGGCAAATCGCCTGTTACTGAATATATGTCTTTTCTCGGAGCATTCGGGAAATTATGGGCTAACGGTATTGAACCTGATATTGATTTGTTATTTTTAGGTGAAAGCCCCGGCAGAATTCCTGTGCCGACTTATCCTTTTCAGAGGAAGCGGTACTGGATTGATCCTTTATATTCAGATGATCCAATCACCTGCAGTCAGGAACAGTCTGACATAAATCAGGCAGCTTCAGATTTAAAGATAAATGCTGATAATAAGAACAATGAAGGATTGCCGGATTATTCCGGTAATAATGATGTTGCGGCAATATTAAAAAATGAGTTAAGCAGATTATCCGGATTACCTGCGGAATCAATAGATGAGAAAAGGAATTTTACCGATTACGGCCTTGATTCCCTTATGCTTGTTGAGTATGCTTCTGCTGTCAGTGATCAATTTGGTATTGAAATAAAATTCAGGAGTTTTTATACACTGTATCGGAATATTGAAAGGCTGGCATTTTACTGCGGATCAAAATCCGGTTTATACCAGGAAAAGTTATTAAAAAATCTTGTACCGCTGCAAACGAAAGGCTCCCGGATTCCGTTTTTTCTTGTACATGGAGATAGAGCAAACAGTTTGTTGCCGCCAATTCTTGGTAAAGAACAGCCGTTTTATGCTTTTTTCCATCAGGGTGCTGACGGTGAAAAAATCAGGTATTTTTCAGTAAAGGAAGTAGCAGATCATTATCTTGAGGAGCTTCTTTCAGTTAAACCTCACGGCCCTTATGTATTAGGGGGATATTCATTCGGCGGTGTTGTGGCGTACGAGATGACATCCCGTTTAATAGAAAGAGGAGAGAAAGTATTGCAATTGATACTAATTGACTCTGCTTATCCTGTACTTTCGGGAGGGGCTGTGAACTGGAAAGAAAAAAAATTAACGCCAAAGATCATATTAAGAAAAATTTTCTACGGATTGCCTAAGCGGCTTATTTTTTCACCGGCAAAGAAAGCAATTTGTCTGACTTATATTAAGTTTCACCGCCCAATACCTGTAAAGCTTCGTCCGTATTATATTCTTGATAATTACGAGAAAAATTACTGGAAATATATTCCTGAAAAAATGCCTGTTCCGGTGCTTTTTTTCAAAGCAAAGGAGTCTGAATTTCTTCATTCAGATGAAAGATGGGAAAAAGTATGTGATGGAGGTATTGAAATTTATGAAATTCCGGGGGATCATTTATCAATAATTAATAATATAAATAATTTTAATGTTATGGCCGGAATTCTGAATGATAAAATTACAAAAATAAATCAAAATATTTTAATTTGAAATTAAAGTATAATTTTAAATTATCAGGGCATCTGTTTTTTTTGTCTAAAAAGCCATTCGATCATTGCTGAGTTATTATAAGCTGTATCCCATGAGTTATGCGCTATGTCTCTGTATTCTGTAAAAATAATATTTCCTTTTGCTGCTTTTAATGCATTTACCATGTTTCTGGTAACCTGTACCGGTGATATAGTGTCCTTTGATCCATGAAAAGCCCATATTGGAAGTTGTTTTATTTTTTGAGCTTTTAAAGGATCGGAAACTCCGGTAACAGGAACCGCAGCCGCGAAAAAGCCCGGATAACGTGTAATAATATCCCATGTTCCGCTGCCTCCCATTGAATAACCTGTAACGTAGATTTTATTTCTGTCTACAGGATAATCATTACATAAGGCATTTATTAATTCAATGGTCATTTTCATTGAATTGCTTTCAGGAATATTTTCCTGACTGTAATTGCTGAAAGGAGGTTTCTTAAAGGTTGTATTGAGCCACTGTTCGCCTTTGGGGCACTGGGGTACAAGAATAAAGCACGGATTTTTTTTCTGAACTTTTGCAGAAGAAAATATTTCTGCAGGTAAGGTCAGTTGTTTTTTATTATCGCTGCCCAGTTCAGAACCTCCATGCAATATGAGTATAAGAGGATATTCAGCTTTTATATTGAAATTGTCAGGCGTGTAAAGCCTGTAAGGCAACTTGCGGGATATTTTTTCGCTTTCATAAATAAACGAAGCATATTTTTGCTGCACTTTTTTATTATTTATCTTTGAGCAAAAAGGAAAACTTATAACAGATAGTATTATTAAACTATTCATTATACTTCTTTTTATTTTTTTCCTGATGTTATATTCTTTACTGTTTCCGGTTGTGGCCATTTATATTCTTTAAATTTGCATTTGATGTTTACATAAAAGTCAGTCATAATGAGTAATCAGCAATACTGATTTTCAACGTCATAAAAATTATTTCTAATGATCTTTTCTGACGGAATAAAGCGGCTGATATTTTCGCTTGATTCTTCATCTTCCGGGTAAACACGGACTATTTCAGGGAAAATATTTCTAAGCATAAATTTAAAAATAATACCGAATATATGAGGATAATTAAAGGGGCCGAATTTCTGTGTGAACATTATGTAGGGTTTTTGAAATCTTGCTGAAGTAATTATATTTGCCATCACATTCGCAGTCCATCCTGTTCCAAGATCTGAACTTACCTGCTTTTTCCCGAGATCATAAATCATCCGGCAGTTTTTCAGGTAATTTTTAACTTCATTTTCATCTTTTGTGTTATGGCCTTTTCTGTATAGTATCTTGAATAGAGGAGATATCAATCTTGCTCTTGTTTCATATTCCCACGGGATACATTTAATGTCCTGTTCGGTATTTTTTCCGATTTCATGCACATTCTTTGAAAGATGAATTATTTGTTTTTCAGGAAATTTCTGCTTAATAAATTCTTTAAATTGTTTAATTCTTTGAATATTTTCGTCAGAGTTGAATTCAATACCGCAGATAATTATATATTCATCGGAAGACTTTTCACGGCATGCCTTCCATTCTTTATTTTTTATTTTAAATACGAGATAATGCGTTAATGTATAGATGATTCTAAAAATGAGATACCGAAGGCTTTTAATTAAATTGATCATATGATATTATTTTTTTACCTGTACTTATTATTTGCCAGCGTGAGCAATTGATAAATTAATTTCAGATTATTCTAATTAATTATTTTTTTATTAAAAAAGGCAATTTTATTTTATGTCAACATGTTTATACGGTTATTTATAATTACAAATTAAATAATATCATTTTTAGGTTTTATATAATTCTTGCATTTACAATAGTGGTTTTTTATTGTTTCTCCAATAGCAGACTGTTAAATTATTTTTTCTATAATAATTTATTGCTTTATAGTATAAAGCTTTAATTTAAAAAGAAAAATTCTGTATAAAAAATAATAATTTAATCCATCAAAAAGCAAATTTAGTTTCATAACATAAGGAAAACAATATGTGCGGCATAGCTGGTATTTATCATACAAACAGTAAAAGGCCTGTCGAAAAGTCAGTCCTGGATAAAATGGCTTCAACCCTGACTCACCGCGGCCCTGATGAGAACGGTTGTTATGTAAATAACAATACCGGGATAGCCCATACCAGGCTAAGTATAATAGATTTAAGCGGCGGGTCTCAGCCGATTTTTAATGAAGATAAAAATCTTTGTGTCGTATTTAACGGAGAGATATTCAATTATATTGAATTAAAGGACTTCCTTGAAAAGAAAGGACACAAATTCAGGACTCATAGCGACACGGAGGTTATTGTTCACGCGTATGAAGAATACGGGAAAGACTGTTTTAAGCATTTCAACGGCCAGTTCGCGATTGCCCTCTGGAATGAAAGAGAAAAGGAACTCATACTCGCAAGGGACAGGGTGGGGATTCGTCCTGTTTATTATTCATCTCTGCCTGACGGGACGTTCGTATTCGCGTCTGAAGTCAAGGCCATCTTAAAGTATCCTGGAATCGTGCCCGAAATTGATCCTGCTGGATTAAATCAGGTTTTTACTTTATGGGTAAATATTCCTCCTAAAACGGTATTTAAGGGCGTACATGAGCTTGCTCCCGGAAGTTTTATGTCCGTATCTTCTAAAGGCATTTCAACTAATACTTTCTGGAAGATGCAGTTTCCGGATGCAAATGATTATGAAGATAAACCTCTATCATTTTATACCGGTAAGTTGAAAGAAGCGTTGTATGATGCAACAACAATACGGCTTCGTGCCGATGTGCCGGTTGCAGCATATCTGAGCGGCGGGCTGGATTCATCAATTATTACTTCACTCGTAAAAAAATATCACAATAATGATTTAATAACATTTTCTGTTGCATTCAGTGACGGTAAATTTGACGAGCGGAAGTTTCAGAATGATATGGTAAAATATATAAATACCGATCATCGCGTGATTGAAGCAACATATGACAACATCGGTTCTGAATTTTCAAATGTTGTCTGGTATTCCGAAAAACCGATGATACGTACCGCTCCCGCTCCTCTTTATCTTCTGTCCGGGCTGGTAAGAGATAACGGAATTAAAGTAGTATTGACAGGAGAGGGTGCTGATGAATTTTTCGGCGGGTATAACATATTCAAGGAAGACAAGATCCGCCGTTTCTGGGCTCGTATTCCGGGATCAAAAAAAAGGCCGGGCCTGCTTAAAACGCTCTATCCCTATATTACACGGGAGCCTAAAATGGAAAGATTCTGGCAGTCTTTCTTTAAAAAAGGCCTTACAGATACCGGCAACAAATATTACTCTCATTTAATTAGATGGAACAATACTTCACAAATAAAGCAGTTTTTTAGCAGCCGGTATAAAGAGAGGTTCAGTGAAGACGCTGTTTTTCAGGAACTTGATAATTATATAGACCCTGATATTGACCGCTGGCATCCGTTTTGCAAGGCACAGTATCTTGAGGCGAGACTGTTCCTGCCCGGATACCTGCTTTCCACGCAGGGAGACAGGATGATGATGGGAAATTCAATAGAGGGAAGATTCCCTTTTCTTGACCATAATGTTATAGAATTTGCAAATACAATACCGCCTGAATATAAGATGTATGGTTTAAACGAAAAATATATATTAAAAAAAGCATTTAATGATATTTTGCCTGATCCGGTTGTTTACCGCCCGAAACAGCCTTACAGGGCGCCTATTAACCAGTGTTTTATGAGAGATAACCTTGCGTCATCAATGATAAATGAGGAAATAATTAAAAAATACGGTTATTTCGAGTTTGATAATATCAGATTATTATTGAATAAATTCAGGAATCCGGATATTAAAAATATCAGTGAACGTGATGATATGTCAATAGTCGGAGTTGTTTCAACACAGCTTCTTCATCATCATTTTATTGAAGATACTTTTAATGAATATCATAACTTCCATAAATGAGTTTATGATGTTCATACCTGCATTTTTAACTTGACGTTTTTATATTTATGTTTATCAGGAAAAGATATTAAATAAATATAATACTGAGAATTCTCCCGCTGCTTGCAGCGGGGTGGATTTTATTCTTATTCTATTGGAAATTCCGGTACCTAAACCGCAAAATTAGCGTAAGACCTCTCTGTTTGCGGCTAAGAGAATCAGTTTTGAGGAATTTCTTTATTAAAAAATAATTAAAAGCCCCCTTAAGAGGAATATATGGAAACTGTTCAGGAAGTAATAACAAACTTTATTAAAGAAAATTTTATAATGGGTCGCAGTGAAATTAATCTGGCCCCTGACCAGTCTTTACTGGAAAGCGGGATAATCGATTCTACTGGTGTTCTGGAACTTGTAATGTTCATCGAAGAGAAATATTCCGTCACAATTGATGACGAAGAATTAATCCCGGAGAATCTTGACGGAATAAATAACATAGTTAATTTTCTGAAAAACAAAGGAATAAACTGAGAGTAAAATAAAAATAGATATTGTTATTCAGGAAAACAGGAGATAAAAATGAAATTCTGTTCAAGCTGCGTTCTTCCGGAAACATTTCCGGGTATAGAGTTTGACAAAGAAGGAGTATGCAACTACTGCAGGCATACCCTGGTGCCCGATAAAAATAAAAAACAGGAATATATAAAAAAATTTGAGAACCTTCTTGATGACGTAAGGGGCAAGTATGATTATGATGTAATAATGGCCTACAGCGGCGGCAAGGACTCAACTTACACCATGTATCAGCTTGCGGATAAATATAACCTTAATATTTTAGCCTTAACATTTGATAACGGCTTTATCTCAAAAAAAGCTATGGAAAACATAGTTCATATGTCTGATATCTGCGGAGCCACAAGCTTGATTATAAGGCCCTCATTCCGGAAGATGAAAAAGATATTTAAAATCGCTGCAGTGGAGGATTTGTATAATACAAAGACTCTGGACAGGGCCAGCTCTATATGTACTACGTGCATTGGGCATGTCAAGTCCCTGGTTCTAAAAACAGCTCTTGAAAAAAACATCCCGCTCGCGGCTTACGGCTGGTCTCCGGGGCAGGCTCCTATTGCATCTGCCATTATGAAGACAAGTCCCAGGCTCCAGACATTTACACATAAAACCGTGAGAGATCCGATTCTGGAAAACTGCAGGGAATTAAGTACATATTTTTTATCAGATGATGATTTAAAAATAGAAAAAGAAAAATGGCCAATCAACATTCATCCTTTGGCGTTTATGGATTATGATGAGAAAGAAATAATAAAATTTTTAAAAATTCTCGGATGGGAAGAACCCAAGGATACAGATCCAAATTCCAGTAATTGCACTTTAAATGCTCTGGCTAATTATCTGCATCGTAAAAAATTTAATTTTCATCCTTATGCTTGGGAAATGGCGGGTATTATTCGAAGCGGTAGTATGAAACGTGAGGATGGCCTTATAAAAACGACACAGGAAGAAGATTTGAAAATGGTTTACTATGCAGCCAGAATGATAGATATTTCTATTGATTAGGTTATTCTAATAATTTTTTATAGGTATTGATAAATGCCAGATAATCCAATTCGTCTTTTGCATGAAACATTATTATGTTCTTCTGATGTTACCCCATCGAAAATTGCCCTTGTTACAGAAGGTTCTGAATATACTTACTCACAGATATTAGATAAATCATTTATAATTGCCTCAATCTTGAAAGAATACGGAGCACAACGCGGTGATCGCATCGCACTGTATATTGATAATTCCGATTACTCGGTAATGGCGATTTATGGTATACTCTTAATCGGTTGTGTCTTTGTTGTAATCAATCCACAGACAAAATCAGATAAACTTGCTTATATTCTAAATAACAGTGATGCAAAAATATTGATTACTGACAGTAATCTCAGTTCTTTCTTCTTTCCTGTCTTGAATCAATTTTTAAAAATCAAAGCTCTTCTTTTTACTGGAAAGGAAGAAGTAGTCTTTAATTCTTTAGAAAAAAAATATAATTATCAGATTGAATTTCTCCCTAAATTAATTTATAATACTTCTCCTTTTAAAACAATTTCTAAATGTATATCACTTGATCTTGCGTCATTAATATATACATCTGGCAGTACCGGTGATCCAAAGGGAGTTATGCATACTCACCAATCAATGTTATTCGCTGCATATAGCATAGTTCAATATCTAAGATTGTCACAGGAAGATAGGATATTAAACGTTCTGCCACTTGCTTTTGATTATGGGCTTTATCAATTATTGATGTCTGTACTAATTGGTGCAACATTGATTCTTGAGCGTTCATTCACTTTTCCGGGATTAATTATTAACCGTATGTTAGAGCAGAAAGTAAATGTTTTTCCGGGAGTTCCTACTATTTATTCCTATCTAATATCCAGTCATAGAAGAAAACCATTATGTTTTCCTGATGTTACAAGAGTTACTAATACAGCTGCGGCATTACCTGAAGATTATAATATCGATTTGCATGAAATATTCCCTAATGCCCTTATATACCGGATGTATGGTCTTACAGAGTGTAAAAGAGTGTGCTATCTTGAACCGGAGCTTAATGATATTAAACCATCTTCAGTCGGTAAAGCGATTCCGGGTACAGAGGTCTTTCTCCTTTCACCTGAAGGAGAACCTGTTCCTTATGGGGAAAATGGTATCCTTCATGTGCGGGGTACGCATGTTATGCTCGGTTATTGGAAAGACCATGAACTTAGCTCAAAAATGTTAAAGCCCGGTGATTTGCCTTGTGAGAACATTTTATGCACTCAGGACTGGTTTTCAATGGATGAGGAAGGCTTTTTATACTTTAAAGGACGCAGTGATGACATTATCAAAACTCGAGGCGAGAAAGTTAGTCCCATCGAAGTTGAAAATGCTTTACTTAGTATCAAAGGTATACGTGAAGCTGCTGTTATTGCTATTCCTGATGAACTTTTGGGCAATGCTATAAAGGCATTTGTTTCAGTTGATGACTCATCATTGACTCCAAAACTTATTCAGAACTATTGCATGCAAAAACTTGAAAACTTTATGGTCCCGAAGATAATAGAAGTAGTTGAATCCCTTCCAAAAACTGAAACCGGGAAGATAACAAAAAAAGGGTTAAAATAAAGATATAACTTAGGATTCATATATGGCAATAATTATCCGGATTTTTAAAAAAATATTCGACTATAGCCAGTGGTTATTTAAACAAAATAAAAAAAGAGTATTAATTGAAATTTTTCGTCACATTTTTCCATCAATACAACGTCAATATAAACTGGATAGAATGGTTGGACCTGTTGGTTATTGGTCTGAATTGCAGGCATATCAAATTGGAACATTGAAGAAGTTAGGACTTCAGCCACATCATAAATTGTTAGATATTGGATGCGGGCCGTTACAGGGCGGGATTGCTTTTATTAACTATCTTAATGCTGGTAATTATTGTGGCATTGATATAAAAGAGAATTCTATTGTAGAAGCTAAACGTCTAATTAATAAAATTGGATTAATTTCAAAGAAACCCTTTCTATCAGTATCAAATTCATTTGGGAAGGACGAATTAAGCAAAAAAAAATTTGATTATATTTGGTGTTCTCAGATGTTATATCATTTAGATGAATGTTTAATAAATGAATTATTTCAACAAATATCGGAATTTCTTACTTCTCAAGGAAAATTTATAGGTGATATTATTGGATTTCCTAATAATGTAAAAGAGGATTCATATTGGGATAACTTTAGTTTTTATAAACATGAAGTAGAAGTTCTTAAAAAAATGGCAAATAAATATGAGTTAAGTCTCCGTAAACTTGGTCAGATTATAACTTTTGGATATCCAGCAAAATTAGATTTGCACACAAATGAATTGTTAGAAATAACAAGAAAATAATAAGTTTTTATTTATGCATTAGTTAAAATATTTAAATTACAATAATTTAAAAAATAATTATAACCAGTAAACCATCGGGATCGTGGCTTTGTATTTATTCTGCAATAATCTGAGTTTCTGGAGTAAATTGTTTTCGGATTCTATTTTATTTTTTTCGACTTGTAAGGAGTTGTATGCGGATTGATATTCATACTGAAGATTCAAAATTAAATATTTTAATTCTTCAATGTTATCAGGCAATATGTCTTTCTTGAAATCCATATGTACCTGATAACAGGAAGGCTGTTAAATTAATAGCACTTTTTTAAGATGCCCTGAAATTTTTTAAACTTTTATGCGCGTTGAAGAAATCTATTCCTCTAAGCAGCATTTTTAGTTCTTCAAATTTCAGGTTCCTGTAATCCTATTCTTTCTGCGGCCACGGGAATTTATATTTTTCAAGCCGCTTCTACCAGAGACAGAATCCATTCCTTTCCCAGTACAGTATCTTAACTTGCGTCCTTGCCCGGCGGTTGCAGAACAGGAACAGGCTTTCTGAAAATATGTCATCCGTCATTTCGTTTTCTGCTATCGCTGCAAGGCCGTTTATCTGTTTTCGCATATCCGTACTTCCCGGCATTATGTATATGGCATATTCAGTAAAATCATTAATCATTGCCAGATCCCTTTGCCGAGAATATTTTTCTCAGACTACTCTCAGATATGCTGTCTTCAACGATGATCCTAATGTTGTCCGGAAATATTATCTCGATTTTCCCAGCATACACTGTATCATTTTTCCAGGATTTGACTTTGATAAATTTATTTTGTCCGTTACCAGAGACAGGTCTTAGTTTGGCATACCATGTCTTGAAATTCCAGTATGATGCCGCATTACTTTCGCAATAGTTCTTCTGCGATAGTCCGCTATCTTGCCAGTTCTCAAAATGCTTCTGCCAGTAGGTTGTCTTTTCTTCATTTGTGAATTCTGTGTAGTTTTTCATAAACTGCCTCCTTTTCCCGGCAGTTTATTTCAAATTTGACTTCTTGTGAAGATGTGGTTAATTTGGCGCTTACTCTATAGCTACCAGATTGAAGGTTTGTTATGTCTTGTAAATAAGTTCGTGATTTATAACAAAAATTTATTATAGTTTTCACACAGTCTGGTAGCCGGTAGCTTAAGTGACTTAGTTACTAAGAAGAAAAATGATGTACATGAATAAGAAAAAAATATTTTATTTGTAGTTTCTAATGGTCTTTTTATTAGCAGCAAAGGTTCTTGATCATAACGGCTATCATACAGGTGACCTTGGATACCGGGATGAAGAAGGGTTCCTGTATCTTGTGGGAAGAAAGGATGGCCTTCTTAAAGTTGGCGGGCATAGAATTAATCCGCAGGAAATTGAAGATGTAATTATGGAGAGCGAATTAATCGTTGAGACAGCCGTTATTGGAATTCCCGATAAATTGCTTGGTAACAAACTTGTTTCTCTTGTTGTTCCAATTGATAAGAGTACTGCTGCTGAACAAATCCTTGAAATATGCGCGGCAAAACTGCCTAAATATAAACTGCCTTCCAGTGTTAAAGTGATCAGATCGCTTCCTAAACACCCAAATGGTAAAATTGACAGGAAAAAATGTAAAGAGATGATTGAAGCATAACCGGACAAGTTCACGGGATGCTTTTTTGTCCCTCTTGGCATGGTTTATATGGAGTGTCTTCCGGAGCAGTAGGGTTGTCTCATGGTAAATTTTGCATTTATTTGTAATCAGATCAATATTGCACTCCCGACCCCCTAAATCCCCCGGAGGGGGACTTAAGATTTTTTATATATGAAATGATATTATTTTTTATTTCTTAAATTCCATGAAGAAAATATTTTTAACTAATAAAATTCTTTCGTTTTTATTTTTTTCAGTCCCCCTCCGGGGGATTTAGGGGGCCAAAAGCAGTTAAAGCGGTCTTTTAAAAAACTACATCTTAGCATGAGGCAACTATGTACGGATGGATTTACGGGAAAAACGAATAAAAATAATTAAATCTTCATGCCCTTCTTGGTAAATAAAATACGATTATAAAAAAGAACGCATTCTTCTTGTTAAAGAATGCGTTCTTTAAAGAAACTTCAGTTCTATTCACCAGCCGTAGCCCGCATTGAAACTGAAGCTGAAACAGTTTCCGCGGATGCATATCCGTCATTTGTTATTACTGCGTAAACAAAGTATTCTGTTCCCGCCTCAAGGCCGCTTATTGTATACGGCGATATAGCGTTTGCGCCTGCTTCAAAAGTCTGAATTTCAGCACCTGCTTTTCCGTCTGCAATACTCTGAGCAAAGAACACAACATGTTTTCCTGCTGATTCCTGCGCCACTGAGAAAGAACAGATAATCTCACCTGTTAAAGCATTATCTTCAGTATTGACGTAAGCGTCAAACTAACGCATAGTTTTCCCTTGAATTTGCAGCAATAGATCAGATAATAATGTCCGCAGGCGAAAGATTGCATGGA
>JAFGDQ010000110.1 GCA_016932015.1 Spirochaetota bacterium
AATATATAAAATGCAAAGATTTTAGTGCGTTTGGCTTTACAAAAAAATACATTCTGATAAATAAATAGTCAAATCTCATTCCAAAGACAGAAAAAACAGATGCTTATTTTTATCGCAGGATAAAGATTACAGAGTATCAGCATCTAAAGAAAACAGCTGTTATATAAGCTACATGATGTATCAGTTGAAATTTTATTTCAACTTTAACTGTGTTCAAAGGAGATTCAGTTGGTGGAACTATCCTATAGACATCCATCAGAAGAAAACAAATCCCCGGAAGAACTGCTGAAGCTGCGTAATCAGCGGGTTACAGCTGCTTTGCAGTTAAAACAGCCGGACAGAATACCGGTTCTTTTATCAACGGGATATATGCTTGCCGAATTAGGCGGCATTTCGAAACTCGAATTGTACGAGAATCCCGGGAAAGCACAGGAACTCCTGGAAATGGCAGCCGTGCGTTTTCAGCCGGATATAATCAAAGGAGCGTGGCATACACCGGCCCCCAGCAAGGTACTGGGAGACAGACAGACTCAATGGCCGGGTTACGGACTGGACAAAAACGGATCCTTTCAGTTTCAGGAAGTTGAATTCATGAAAACGGAAGATTATGATGCTTTTCTTGAAGACATGGCTGACTGGGCAATCAGAGTATATACTCCGAGAGCATTTTCAAATCTGCAGGGTTTATCATCATTACCGCCTCTCGGCATGTGGCTGCTCGGTTATTATAACACTTTTAATTTTTCATCATTCCTGGATGCCGATATAGCCGGATCGTTTGAAGCAATTGCCAAAGCAGCACAATTCACTGCAGACTGGATTAAGCGCAACACAGAATCAGCAAGACGACTGGCTGAACTGGGATTTCCTCTATTCTCTTATATAAAGAACCAGTGTCATGCTCCGTTCGATTTCATGTCTAATACTCTCCGTGGATTTCGCGGAATTTTTATAGATATGATGAGATGTCCTGAAAAACTACTGGCGGCAGAAGAGAAAGTCGCACAGGTACAGATTAATTTCATTTCTCATTTAGCCGGAACCAGGGGGGCTACATCGGCATTCCTGCCGCTACATCACGGTTCAGACAGTTTTATGTCCATCAAAGAGTTTGAAAAATTCTACTGGCCTCAATTGAAAAAAATGCTGCTGGCATTTATTGAAACCGGAGTGACCCCCTGGATTTACTATGAAGGTACATGGAATAACAGACTGGAATATTTAAAGGAACTGCCGGCCGGAAAAACAATAGGACTTTTCCAGGATTCGGATATTTTCAAGGTTAAAGAAATTCTTGGTAATGCAATGTGTATAATCGGCGGTATGCCGGTTTCCATGCTTATAAATTCCACGCCTGAACAGGTACGGGAACATACCCGTGAAGTCTGTTCCAGAGCAGGGAAAAACGGGGGCTTTATTTTTCATACCAATATCGGTGAGCTGGAGGGCTGCAACCCTGATCTGGTCAGGGTCTGGGTAGATTCAGTTAAAGAATACGGGGTTTATTAATTTCAGCAGAAAAACGAGTCCATACCGGGAGACAACCGTAACAGGTATGATTGTGTTGAAAAACACTTTAAGCATTAATAATATTGCGCGCTTGCAATATAATATTCGATTAAATCGGAGGAGTATTATGATTAAAAAGTTTATGTATCTGTTTGCCGGATTGTTCTTAATATTCGGTTTAGTACTTTCTGTAGGTTCAAGTCAGGGCTTTGCAAAAACTTATGAATTAAGATTTGCGCATCCCTATCCATCAATGCACCCGCAGCATAAAGAAGTACTGGAGCCCTGGGCGAAAACAATCGAAAAAAAAACCAACGGTCAGGTTAAAATCACATTTATTACCGGCGGAGCACTTGGCAAACCGGGACGCTGCTATGATGCAGTTGAAAAAGGAATTGTAGACATAGGCTGGGACATCTCGGACTATTCTCCGGGCAAATTTCCTCTTACAACTGTTATAGAACTTCCTTTTATGGTAACTACTGCTGAAAAATCTTCTGTTGCAATATGGAAAACATACGAAAAATTTCCTGAATTCCAGAAGGAGTACAGCGGAACCAAGCTTCTCGCATTAAGCGGTCATACACCGGGATTTTTCGCTACAGTTAAAAAGCCCATTAGAAAACTTGACGACCTGAAAGGTATGAAGATCAAAGCTGCAAGCAGTTTTACAACTGATGCTCTTCAGCTTTTCGGCGCTGTTCCTGTAACACAGCCGGTAACTGAAACCTATACAAGCCTTGAAAGAGGTGTTCTTGACGGCGTTGTAAACCCGTTTGACGGTATGGTTATTTTCAAATTGCATGAAAGACTGAAATATTACACGCCGGCAAATTTTTATACAATGGTATTCTGGATAGCAATGAACCAGAAAAAATTTAATTCTCTTCCAAAAGATGTTCAGGCAGTTATTGAAAAAAACAGCGGACTGGTATTATCCGAGAAACACGGCAAATCATTTGACGAAACATATGCAAGATTCAAAAAAATTGCGATAAAATCAGGATTAAAGGAAGTCCCTTTTGCAAAAAGCGAAATGAAAAAGCTGGTTAAGATGACAACTCCGCTTAAAGACAAATGGGTAAAAGATATGGAAGATAAAGGACTGCCTGGAAAAGCAGTACTTGATTACATTACAAATCTTCCCAGATAATTAATGCTTATACTATCTTAGATTAAAATTCTAATAAGTATAGGATATAACATATAAGCACTGATCCGGGACAAATCCAAAGGATATTAAACTGTCCCGGATTAACTTATAAAAAGATTTTTACCGAGGTTTAATTAAATGATAAAAAAATTTCTCATTGATAAAATCGGGATGATCAGCAAATACCTTTCACACATTGGCAATATCTCTCTTGTCGCCATGATGCTGCTTTCTACTGCTGACGTAATTGGACGGTATTTTTTCAATTCTCCCGTACTTGGAGCTTATGAGATTACTGAATATCTGATGATTATTATAGTTTTCTCCTTTTTTGCTTTTACACAATCTGAAAAAGGTCATATAAATGTTGATATTGCATATAATTTACTTCCATCCAAAGTTCAGGTTGCCTTTGAACGCTTTAATCACGTTATCTGCCTGATAATGCTGATTTTAGTAACCTGGAGAGGAATATATAGAGTTATTGATATTATGGAAGCTGGCGAAGAGTCCTTACTGCTGAAAATTCCGGATTACCCCTTTGCTATTTTTGTAGTAATAGGCAGTATTGTTTTCACTCTGGAATATCTCAAAGATGTTATCCTGCTTTTCACAGAAGGTACAACTAGCACAGGTGCAGCAGACACAAAGGAGAGTAATGCGTAATGAGTTCAGAAATGATAGGTGTAATTGGTATTATTTGCTTATTTATATTCCTTGCTATGCGAATGTATATAGGTATGGCGATGATGGTGGTTGGGTTTGTCGGTACAATCTTCCTTTTAGGGCCTAATCCGGCTCTTGATCTTCTTGGTTTACTGCCTATGTGTGAATGCAAAGCTTACACTTTAAGTGTAATTCCTTTGTTCATTCTGATGGGACAGTTCGCATTTATATCCGGTATCAGTACTGATATTTATAAAACATTTTATAACTGGATGGGACATATGCGCGGGGGGCTTGCTATGGCTACAATAGTCGCATGTGCTTTCTTTTCCGCGGTAAGCGGATCTTCCCTGGCAACAGCTGCCACAATGGGCATGGTTGCTATTCCTGAAATGTTAAAATATAAATACAATCCCAGTCTTGCGACAGGTGCAGTTGCTTCCGGAGGAACTCTCGGAATTCTTATTCCACCGAGTATCGGTTTTGTAATCTACGGCATACTTACCGAACAGTCAATAGGCAAGCTTCTGATGGCTGGACTTATTCCCGGTATCATGCTTACTGTTCTGTTCATGCTGGTTATTTTCGTTTCAGCCATTATTAAGCCCAGCCTCGCACCACGTGGGCCGAAAACAACAATGAAAGAGAAAGTAAAATCGTTATCCGGTACATGGGGAATGCTTTTGCTCTTTGCTATTGTTATTGGCGGTATTTACACAGGAATTTTTACACCAACTGAAGCTGCGGGAGTTGGAGCTTTCTGTTCTTTACTGATTGTTTTGTTCAAGAAAAAACTGACATATTCAGGTTTTCTCCAGTGCCTGAAAGAAACAGGGAAAATGACTGCTTTTATTTTCTTTATTATTATAGGCGCAAGCGTATTTTCGTATTTTCTTGCTTTAACAGGAATCCCTACATCTTTAAGCGGCTTTATTGCAGGACTTTCACTTCCAAAAGGCGTTATACTTCTTGGTATAATTTTCGTATATATTATATTAGGCTGTGTAATGGAAGTCTTTTCTGTTATGATTCTGACACTGCCTATTATTTTTCCGATTATACAGGCTCTTAATTTTGATCCTATATGGTTTGGTGTAATAGTGGTTATTGTACTGGAAATTGGTTTTATTACTCCTCCAATAGGACTGAATGTTTTTGTACTAAAAGGAGCTGCCCCTGGAATATCTGTAGAAACAATGTTCAAGGGAATATGGCCGTTCCTGGCTATGGCTATACTTGCAATCTTTATACTATACTTTTTCCCGGAAATCGCGCTTTTCATACCATCTAGAATGTAGGTATGGTATATAATAATACGCTTCCCTTTGTCATACCCTTGTAATTTATAACCCGGCCGGCTATAAAACCGGCCGGGTTATAAACTTTTTATAATGAAAATATTTTATATTTTCACACAAAATGGAAGATTATAATCATTTACTCAACTTGGCTGACTTTTCGCTTTAATGTTTACAATTGAGATGTTAAATATTTTTAACAGAAATTAAAATTATTTCAAAGTAAAAACGCAGTCAAATTGAGTTTTTTTAAGCAATATAATCGCACATGCTCTCAAAAAAATCCGGCAGTTTACTCCACGGATTCGGCATCGTCTGATCTGTAATATATATCCATCCAATGTTCTTTGATTTTGCGTAATCAACATACTGTTTATAATTCATCTTGTCAGGGTTGTGCTGCATAATGCTGTGCAGCAGCACTGAAAAATTATTCCTCTGATAATTATATATCCACGACGGAGGAAGCCATTTTAAGAATTCACCGTGTTCAGGCTCATTTTCAAAAAGACAAATTACATCTGTTATACGTTCTCGATTGTTATAAAGATAATTTTCCTGCGTTACTGTTCCGGGATTGGCAAAAACAGCCAGATCTGAATTTTCTGATTTTATTTCATCATATAAATCCTGATAATATTTTTCCTCTCCCTGAATACTGGATTGTTCATCAAGAAAAAATCCGTCAATATTATAGAAGGAACACCATCTCTTAAAATCTTTCTTTACCTCTTTAAATCTCCTTCTGCTGTATTGTGTATAAACATAGCCGAGAACTTTACCGCCTTTCTCCCTGAACTTATCAATTGCTGTTTCATAATTTTTGTCTTTTTTAAGGCCCGGTCCGTTATCCGGATTGGCAATTATATAAATCCGGCCCGGTATACCGGATGATTTATTAATGAGCCTGTCCCATTCAGCTCCGGGGTAAAAATATGCGGGAACAAGAAGATTTATTGGATCGGAGTTAATATCAAATGATTTTTTTGACTGATCCATAGAATTAATTTTTCAACTGACTCTTCCTTATATTCTGTGAATATAATTTAAGACCGATAAAACCATAAAAATATAATAATTTATATTAAATATCTGCTTGTATGAATTACAGCCTGTTAAAATACATACACATATTAGCAATCTAACAAATAGACAATTATATCACATTCTCGTTTCTTGCAATAATATCATTCTGCAAATCTATGCCGAGTTCAACAAAATAAGCGGAGTAACCGGCTATACGGACAACCAGGTCACGATGTTTTTCAGGATACTCCTGAGCTTCACGGAGTGTATTTGTATCAACTACATTGTACTGTACTTCCATGCCTCCGTTCTCGAAATAAGTCTTTGTCATATCGCGCAGCTTGGCTATGCCGTCGTCACGGCTAAGTACTGTAGGATGCATTCTCATATTAAGCGCAATACCGCCCAGGTAATGATGATGGTCGAAGCAGCATGTTGACGCAAATACCGCAGTCGGCCCGTTTTTGTCCCTGCTCTGTGCCGGTGACATAGCGTCAGCAATAGGTTCACCTGTTCTTCTGCCGTCAGGCGTTGCCCAGGTAATGTATCCCTGAGCAATATGATCGGAAGCGCCGTAAA
Organism: Spirochaetota bacterium; assembly: GCA_016932015.1. Taxonomy (GTDB): domain Bacteria; phylum Spirochaetota; class UBA4802; order UBA4802; family JAFGDQ01; genus JAFGDQ01. Next base: position 6,232 of record JAFGDQ010000110.1, read on the forward strand.
GGCCTGACTTGTATACTTTGGAACGAACACTGCGGCATTCCCGACAGATTTCATAATAAAGGTCAACGCACCATTTCAGTTCCCCGTCTGCATAAGGATCATTATTGCCGTAATGAGGTACTTCATTGAGTATCTGCTGACGCAGAGGCTCATATCCTTCCCAGTTAGCCATTACCGCGTCATAAAGTTCTCTTGTGGTGAGCAGCTTTTTATCAAAGCACATATATTTGATTGTTGATATAGAATCCGCGAGTGTCGCGAGGCCTGTCGCAGTACCGCCGTATGAATTGTATTTTGCCCCGCCCTGTACGCAGTCTCTGCCTTTCTCCATACAGCCTTCAATGGAAATGGAGAGCGCGGCCTGCGGCGCATAATACCGGGAGATGTATTCCGCATAATTATTTGTTGTAATAAACATCTTCATTATATAATGGCCCATCCTGCGGACAGCTTCCTTCACTTCATCAATAGAGTTCATTTCATACAAATAACCTGTCTTAAGGCTTGCCTGCTCACCGTTTAAGGGATTGACTCCGTTATTAATTGCCATATCAAATATGGATCCCCACCACACACTTGCATGCGGCGGATGCATTCCGTTAGGAGCCGGATAATCATTACCGCAGCCTACGATTTCCTGGCACCCTATTATACCGTAATCGCGTGCGTCTTTAAGTCCAAACTCAACCTCTTTCATAAGGCTGGGAATAATAATTTCATCATTCTGAAACAGAGGAAGTCCGCCAACCAGCCTTGAAGTTTCAAGAGCGCAGTCCCATAGTTTATCCGGAGTATTTTTATTTATTCTGAGACTGATTGTCGGATCATGAAGTTTTAAACGCCCTATTGTTTCAAGTACCATAAACGTGACAGGATTTGTGGCATCCTCTCCTGTTTCAGGATCCACTCCGCCTATTGTTGTATGCTGATATGTGTTTCCTACACCTGTCGTGTTTACAAGTTTTGCAGGCCCCGCTCCGTAATAACAGTTCGCTTTAAGAAAAAACGCGTCAACAATCTCCTGCGCTTCATCTATTGTAATACGGCCTGCGTCAAGATCGGATTTAAGGAAAGGCCATGTATACTGGTCAAATCTGCCAAGAGCAGGGGACGGTATTAAAGCGTCAAGATTGATGAAAACCTGATACATCATTGTGCCCTGTACCGCTTCCCGGAAAGTACGGGCCGGATTTTCAGAAAGCCACATAAGGCTTTCGCCCATCTGTTTCAGCTCTGTTTTTCTTTTTTCGTCAGTGGTCTGTTCAGCTTTGTCAAAACATTCCTGTGAATAGCGTTTAACAAGAAGCATTGCGGCATCGCATGTAATTACAGCAGACTTGTAGAACATGTATTTCTCCATGTCCCCGCCCATCAGGTTTCCGCGATGTTCATCAATCCAGTCCTGCGCCTGTTGTCTTATAGCAGCATACCCGACGTTTAAAATCTTTTTATATCCTGCCACAAGGTGACCGGCAGGAAGAAAAGCAAGCCCCATTCCGCCATCAGCATAACTGCTTACATTCAGCTTTTTAAGCTCTTCAAAACAATCCGGCTGCCACGCGTCCGCTACGGCGCCTACTCTTCTGATGCTCCAGTATTCTGCCACAGAAGCAAGAGCTTCAAAATCATCCGGGCTTATTGTCTGTTTTACAGGTTCGCCTTCAGGATTATGATACAGTCCGTCCTCCTTAAGAGCCCATTCACCTTTACTTATAGGTTCTATTATCCAGTCCGGCATCCACTCAGGATATGACGGGCTGCTGAAATAGTTCGGGCCTTTATTGCCGATGATAACTTCGAAATCCTCTACAATAAGTGACATCTTTGAACAGATTTCATACAGGCATAAAGGCCTCTTTATAATCGGTACAATGTTTTCATATTTTTTATGCGCTTCAGTAAGTATAACGGCCCTTTCCGCATCACAGCGTAAGACCCTGTTCCGGATTAATTCTCTCATATATTTGATACGGTCAGTTGCCGGTCTGAATTCATACATAACATTATACTCTCCTGTTTAATTAATAACTGATGAGAGCCGCGAAATCGTTAGCTCATCAATTAGCTGCTGACATGATAAATAATGACTTCCATGCGTGAACTGGAAACTTTTATTTTTTCAGCATACATATATTTTAATATATGAAAGCATTATTCCACTGCATGATGTTTTTTGTCAGAGTTATAAAAATTTACGCAAATAATAATTTGAAGATAATTCCCCTGAACAGTCCTTCTGTTTATAAAATAAACAAATAAGATTCCGGATTAAAGCAGGAAAAGTCTGCCGCACAGGTCATACCATCCGGCTTAAAGGCCACCGGCGTAGAAACAAAAAAATAAAGGTAAGTACTCAGCTACTGGGAATTTATATGCAAAAAGCGCTCCTCAGGAAGGAATAATTATCAATTTGTCCTTCTTGCTCCGCTATAGCTGAGTAGTTACAAATAAAGTTAATATTCATACGAAAATAGAATTTTTTAAGCAGGCATGTACTTACCCGCTTATAACCGGAATTCCCTGTGATAATGTGTATTAAAAAGTGAAGTAATTACATCAAGATGCGGTTTAAACGGAATTTCAACATTATCCGGTTCCGGTATTTTATTAACTGTTAAATTTTCAATATCCTGCGTTTTTTTATTAAATGCGATCACCATTAATTTTTCAAGATTGATTACATCTTCTATATTATATGCAAGTAATGTCTCAAGAGCTTTTTGATTATTATTAGAACAATATTCATTCCACAATAGTACAGCAAAATATCCATCAATTCCTTCCAGATATCCCCTTGAAATGCCAAGTTGTTTTTCGCAGCTTTTAAGGCCGCCTGAATAGCCAAGACTTTTTAAAACATATCTTAAATCTATATGAACATGATTCAGTCTGATATTAAAAAATGATTCAATTATCGGGGCATCAAAACATTTGCCGTTATACGTAACAAGAATTTTGTATCTGAAAATATCATCAATAAATACATCAAGATTCCTGCCGTTTACATAATAATTTATTTTATTCCCGTCATACAATGCAATAGTTGTTATATCAGGATTGTATAAACCTGTTGTCTCAATGTCAATGTATGCCACAGAATCTCTAAAGTCGCTGAATATTCGCCACGTCTGATTATCCTGCAACCTTTCAGCAAAATATAACAAGTCCTTGTCCGCATATTTTTCAATTGAAAGATTAATCTCATTCTGCAAATAAGAAGATATCCTGAGCACAGTATTATTGCAGCATAAATTGTTATCCTGCAATTCCTCCCACGTGGTAATTCCATTTCTCCATAAGAAAGATTCTTTTTTCAAGCCGATACCTGTTAGATGACAGAATGTATTTTTCAGCATATTAATATTTTAAGAATAAATTTAAAAATTTTATAGTTTTTCAATAAATCTCTGATAATAAAATATAAATTCAACAAAAATATTTCTTTCGTAACTTTAAAATTTAATTTTACAAGGCCGTTTCAATAATGCTTTCTTTAAATCAAGCTATGTTTGCAAATTAAAAAATTCCATTGACAAAATCATCATTTATACGGTTTGAATTGACTTGAAAATGATCAAAATAATAAAGCAGCTATTTTATACAAACTTCATTTCTATTTTTTAGAAGAACATCAAATTTTTCATTAGAGGAACTTATAATGCATTTCAGCCTTTTCTCCGGGTTATATATAAATATTAGATATTTTTTATCAGTAATATCACGGGTCATTGTTATTTCAATAATTTTCTGTTTAATATCAACTCCGCAAAAGGCTTATTCGCATCCTCATGTTTTACTTACCACAAGCCTTGAATTTATTTTTGAAGGGGATACATGTAACGGCTTCTGGCTGGAATGGATATTTGATGATATTTTCGGAACATCTGTAATACAGGAATTTGATGAAGATCATAACGGAGCTTTTGATAAAAAAGAATTAAAAAAAGTATACAATGAAGCTTTTTCAAATTTAAAGAAGTATGGTTATTTTATATTCATTAGAAAAGACAAAACAAGAAAGCATCCTGAAAAAGTGGAAAACTTTTCAGCATATCAGAAACTGGGAAGACTGGTGTATCGATTTTACGTACCCCTGAAAGATAAAAATCTCGGGAGCGATTTTTACATTGCAATTTTTGATAAAACTTTTTACTGCGACATAAAATATTCATCAAGGCCTGCGGTTATAAGGCAGAAAAACGGCCGTAAGCCTGTATATAAAATAGTAAAGAATGAGGACTATCCTGTGTACTATAATCCTTTAGGGGGAGCTGATGATTTGCGTGTTTACCGCAAATGGAAACCCGGTCTTGAAACAGCCTATCCGAAAGAAATACATATATATTTCAAGAGTTTATAAAATATGAAGCTTCTGTATATTTCACATTCAACTGAAAAAATAATAACAGCAATACTATGCTTATTGATTATTTTTTTTACCGCTGCCGGAAGCCTGCATGCTAATCCGTTTTTTAGTGACTCAGATAAAGCTCCTCCGACTGTAATATCCGGAGGCAAGGGATTTTTTACAGACATCCAGTTCAGGTACAGAGAGACAATCTCTTCTACGCTTAGAAATATTAAAAACGGAAAATCCGGAACACTTCTGATTCTTATTGCTGCTTCATTCCTTTATGGTCTTTTACATGCCGCCGGGCCGGGCCACAGAAAAACAATTTTATTTTCATTTATCCTCTCAAAAAAGGTATCATGGCATGAGCCCGCAGCAGCAGGATTTCTGTCTGCGGGGCTGCATGCCGGTTCCAGTCTGATAATAATAATCGGAGTATTCCTTGCGGAAAAAATGATAGTCAGCCTTTCAGGCGCCAATACAGCCTATATTTATATGGAAGGCATTACATTTATCATTCTTGCATTGATGGCTTTGATATTCGTTGCGGCAAGGTCAGTCAGTCTTTTCAATAATAAAGAGAATAACATTAATAATATTGGTAAAAAAGGATTTTATCCCGGAATAATAATAGCCAGTCTTGTACCATGTCCGGGCGCGACAATGATACTGATTTTCGCGCTTCATCTTGATCTGCTAACAGCCGGTGTAATCGGGATTATATCGATGTCTATTGGAATGGGGGTGATAATTTCCTTTGCCGGATATATCGCGTTTCTGGGAAGAGAAGGACTGTTTTTAAAATTCAAGCATAACGAAAAGTTATTTAAAATGTTCTCTTCGGTTCTTGAAATACTTTCATTTATTTTGATACTCGGCTTTTCCATATTCATGGGGTGGCCGTTTATTTCGTTTTTACTGAAATAGAATTACTCTAACAACTTCAACAGTTTCCGGATGCGAGTTCTTCTGTATTTTCGCAAATAACTTGTATCCTTGCTTTATATAAAAAAAGATCATTATTGCGGTCATTTTTTCAGCAGAAACATTAATAAGAAAGATGTAACCCGCAAAATTGATTATGCATACATATTAGCAGCAGGTTACATCCTTTTTTATTAAATATTAAGCACTTTTAATTACGAGTTAATATAATGCTGAATAAAATTAATTTTATTATTAGAAAGTGCTTTACCTTTTACATTACTTTTTGATAACAGGTATCCACCACCTTACACCCATACCTTTATCAGACATAAAAGCAACCGGAAAATATGCTGCAATATCAGCCTTCTCTTCATCCCGTTCATAACCGGTAGAAGAAAACCATTCTCCATAAATGAATTTGTTCATTTTTGCTGCTGTCTGATATGTGCAGTTGAACTCTGCATAGGTTGCAGCAGGAATCCTGAAAACTTTAAATTTATCCGGACTTAATTCTGCAGGTTTCTCCATACCGAGAATGTCGGTAAACGAATCCCGGGTGCCTTTCTCATCAGGCAGGTATACAGACATTAAAGGCGCTTCAGTTACAGCTCCCCATTTGCCGTTGGTCAGGCTCCAGAGCTCCTGATATTCTTCCGTACATACATATTCTTTCCAGAATTTGGGTGCTTTTTTGAAGAAATCCTCATTAGTAAAATTTTTGCTTTTACCTATTAAATCAAAAGCCGGCTTATCGATTATCCTGTAATCCATATCATTTCCTCCTTTTATTTCAACATGAAAGGAAACTCTTTGATATGCGGACAGCTTCACCCCCGGTGTGCGCACTTCCCGCGGATTGATTCCATGCATATTTCGAAATGCCCGTGTAAATGCATTCGGCGATTCATAACCATACTTTAAAGCTATATCAATTACCTTTGCATTTCCTGCGGAAAGATCTGCTGCAGCCAAAGTCAGTCTGCGCCGTCTGATATATTCAGCCGGTGTTATACCGATAATGGCGAAAAACATTCGCTGGAAATGAAATGAAGAACAGCTGGCTTCAATTGCGGCCTCAGTAATACTGATTTCATAATCAAGGTTCTGCTCAATATAGTCAATTGCCGAGTTCATTCTGTCATACCATTCCATTTATTCGTTTCTCCTTCGACGGTAAGATAGCAAATTCACCCGGTATTGTCTCACCTTTTCGTGCTATCGGATGTGTGATGAAAAAATTATCAGAATCCTAGTATACTCTATAAACAGGGGGCCCTGTTCTATTAACTATAAAACAATTTGTGCTTATACCATATCCGGGAAAATTTCTTCACGGAATCAAAAGCCGTTTTAAAAAGCTGTCAGGATTTTAATTTTGTAAATGTGTCTATTCCATTTTCTCTTATTTGTTTAATATTATCCTGAATTTCATTGTCAATATGAACCTTATACATGCTGTTAAACTTTTTGCATAAATGATCACATTCCGCAGAAGTAAAATAACCTTACGGGTCATATTATTTTTATCCTGAACAGAAACAGAGCCATGTTCAGGAATCTGCAATCAGCCGGCAAGTGCGTTTGAACCTGCAAGTGCCACTTGTGCATCCTGATCTGACATCATACCTGAAACTCCAATACCTCCTATTATTTTGCCGTCCATAATAAGCGGAAAGCCTCCTTCAAGAGTCAGTACCTCACCCATTGTCAGCAGACAAAGCTCTCTGCCGCCTGAAGCGAGAAGTTCCTCAAGAAACCTGGTCGCGCATTTGAAATTAACTGAAGTTTTGGCTTTTGATTCAGCTACATAAATGCTTCCTAACTGCGCATGATCCAGTTTAAGAACCATTACCATATTTCCCCCGCTGTCTACAATTGCTATAACTACAGGCCAGTTATTTGCAGCGGCTTCAGCTTCAGCTGCCGCCATGACTTTTTTTGCAAGTCCCAATGTAATCGGAGATCCATACTGTACAGGATCGTTAGCAGATTTGGATTGCATCTGTTTCTCCTTTTCTTATTATTTATTTCATCATACAAAATTCAGTTTACTGATGAAAGTTTTATAAATACTATTCATTAAAATATAAATTATTATTCTTATAATACATTAAACCGTTAATTTGCTTTAAGCATTTTTTATTCCTCTTCGACAGACAGGAGTTAACTTACTTCCCTGATTTGACAGCTTTGATGACTTTTGATATCAAACCGAAAAAGGGTTTTGATTGTGATTCCGCCTGATTAATAGTCCCTGCAAGATATAAATCCATATCCTCTGAATAATAAAGAAATGATCCTGTAGAACCGGAATGCCCCCATAATGGCGGAAGATTCGACCACTCAGCAATAAATTTTGGCAGCTTAAAATACATGGTTCCATATCCGTACTCAAGAGGAAAACTTAATTTATGCCAGTTATGCATCGATTCAAGATTGGATTTTCTGATAATTTTTCCTTCATTTAGAGCTTTCAGGAAAATGAACATTTCTTCTGACGTAGAAACCATACCTCCATCCGCCCAGTATGAACCGTTTGACCGCAGCTCATTTATATTTGTTCCCTCATAAAAAACATCAGCAGGAACAACATATCCGTCTTTCAAATTTTCAGGATGGCCGATAAGCCATGTATGCCTGAGGCCGAGAGGATGAAAAATAATATCTTCATAAACTGAATGCAGCGGCTTTTGTGCTACAGTCTCAATGATTAAGCCTAATAACTGAAAGTTTGTATCTGAATAAGACGCGTCAGTACCCGGAGGAAAGTCCGGCTTTAAATCATCGCGCGCTCTTTTGATGGTATCCTCCACTGTCCATTTCCTGCCTGGATTCTCCAGGAATATTTCAAACAGACTTTTCCCGCCTTCCGGGTTTTCACTATAATAATCCGCAATGCCTGAAGTATGGGATAGCAAATGTTTGATAGTGATTTCAGCTGAATAGTCTTTCCCTTCATAAACATGAATATGATGAATAAGCTTTTCCGGAAGATATTTTGACATCGGATCATCCAGTGAGATCTTCCCGTCTTCATACAAACGCATAATTATTGCTGCAGTATATAATTTTGTTATGCTTGCAAGGCAAAAGGGAGTGTCCTTTGTCATAAGCGCCTGACTCTCACGGTTTGCAATTCCGGCTGCTCCTGACCATGAAAATGATCCGTCTCCTTTATTCACTGATAAAACACAATTTTTGACAAGGTCATCATTATTAACAAAATCGGTAACAATATATTCCAATTCCTGATTTAAACTTTTAAATACCCGGTTTCGACTTTTTAATCTGAAATACATTATTAGCAATATTGTTATAAAAAATATTATTAATATGATGACTGTTATTCGTTTCATTATAGTCTATTTAATACTAATTATTCTCCTTTAAAGAAAGTGTATATCTGAACAAACTACCTATACTTAAGTGAATGATTGAACATCCATGGAAACAGAGCTTCATCTTTATAACATGGCGATGAAGTATGTCCCATTCCCGTATATTCACTGTACAGGAACATCGGATAACCCGAACGCTGCAGCAGCACTGTTGTACGGTCATATCCGGTAACGCTGTCCGATGCAGCAGATTCAACAGCTCCGCTATTGCATGTGTATTCCCGAAAATTCTCTAACGTCTTACGCGCTACTTCCACACGTGTTGTGTTATCGGAAAGTCCTATGTGATACCAGAGCGCGGTTTTTCCCGCTATCTCATTAGTCAGGTCAGACTGACTTTGGCCTGCCACTCTTATTATGGCTGCAAAGTATAATCCTTCTGCATGCATACCTTTTGCCAAAGGGAAACTCCCGGATCCGCCCATTGAAAATCCTGTCAGGTAAATCCGGTTGACATCAATCCGGTATCCGGCATCAATAACTCCTTTAATCCATTGCCCGAGAATTCGTCCGTCCGATTCAGTATTTTTCTGATAAGTTACAACAAAAGCCGGATAACGCTGATTTACAGAGGAGTATTGACCGGCACCTTCATTCCAGGCACCGGATACCAGCAAGGGATACTGCCTTGAAGTATTCTCCGGTTTATCATACCCCCATGGGCCTGTAAAAATTAAAGAATCATATGTGTAATCAACCGGTACGTCAGAATCTTCAAAAGTCTCTTCAGGATTAAGGCCAAAAAAATCCTCATTCCCGCTATCCTTAGAACAGCTGCTGAATAAAAATAATAGTGAAAATATTATTATGAACGATAAAAAAATCTGCATTTTCATTCTGATTCCCTGTATTTTCTGTTTTTACAGCTTAATAATATAATTACAAAATAATTAAACCTGATACACCTGAAAAGTGAACATATGTTCCATTATATTTATTCAGTTATTTTTAACTGAAAAGAAAAAAGTCCTTTCTCCCCGTTTGGAAGTATCAGTAACCCGCGACCGCCAAGAAATAGACTGAAAGTATATTTTTCATTATTACAGCTGAAAGATCCGGAACAAAACGGTGAATAATGCCAGTCATCAGTATTAGCCGGTAAAATTGCTGACGCAGTCGAGAACCAATTACGGAAATCTTCAGGATTAATTATTTTACACCCGGGAGTACCGGTAATATTAATATCAGCAATGGAATCCGCTGCCGGTAATTCTTTAATAAATTGCAGTTCTCCAAACATCAGAGATTTCATATTGTTATATACTTTATTATTATTGTACTATTTTTTAATCTTCGTCATTCATCCTGCTTCACAGATCGCACGCCAGACTATCATCCACTTGTCCTCCTTCTCCTCTCTGAGAGAAAAAAAAATTGGAACAGTATCAGATTCATACAATTCTGTACACTCCTCTGATATGAAAGTGCTGCCAATCAAGTTATAAAGTTAACATACTGAATGCAAATTTCTATTGCCACTCAATTGCTCCAATATCCCAAGACCCAGTTCTTGCATTACCAAAAATATCATAATTAAACGGATAAACAGAAGCGTTTGAAAGGTCTGTACCTTCCCCGATCAGATCAGAATCTGATCCGATTGTTACGTCCTCGCTTCCTGCTGTGTACGATTCAAAGTCGCAATCGACAGGAGAAATAACAGAAGTGTTTTCTGATCCGTCTGAAGAAAAACAAGTTGTTAAGCTGACAGCACTTTCAAAATTATAGTCCACAGTATTACTGTTTGCTACATAATTATTTATTATGTTAATATTGAAGTTATTGATACCAACTCGAATGCCTGAATTTCCACTATTAAGTATTGTATTATTGTAACAATAAGAACTATTCCTATAATCCTGAAAAGTAACAGCGTTATTTGTGATATTATATGTAATATTATTACAAAAAATATTATAATTTCCATACGTACTAAAAGCTGCATAACAATCATACATTAAACAACTATCTACAATGACATAATGACCATTATAATTTGCAGATACACATCCGTTTACATGACCTTTTAATTCCAAGCCTATAACACTAACATAGGGAATTTCCAGTCTTAACGCAGAATCATAATTCGTGTTTATTATAAGCCTTGCACCTGATCCCCTCGTTCCATCGTGGCTATATTCTTCTGGAACTTCTATAATCAATCTGTGATTTTCAAGTGTTGAGAAACTACCAGATGCAATAGTTACCGCTGTCGTATCCTCGAAAGCCTCTGTGTATCGGAATACAATATTAGCATCAACAACGGTGAAATCGCTCTCCCCAGCGATCGCATCTGATAGAGAACTGTAATCTCCAATTTCTGCTGTTGTATAAGCGTCCCCACCCTCGATATCATCAAAATAAAGAATTGACCCAGATTCAAACACTCCCCATAAGACATTTCCTAAACGGAAACGGTCTATTGTGGAATAAGAAGAAACATCAATATTGGAATAATCTGCAATTAAAGTACCGTCAACCCATACTTGAAAAATGCCATTTGCTGTCCCTTCCCCTGAACCGTTCCAGTATAATTCTATAGTATGCCATTCGTCCATTAAAAAATTAGTTGTTGAGGTAATAGCGTCCGTATATCCTCCTGTATAAGTTCGGACATACCACGCATAAGGATCATAGTTTGAATCAGCTCTTACTCCGATACCTCCGAGAGTTTGCCAGGAGTTGGAATTTAGTCCGAAAATATAATTATATGCTTTACTCTGAAAAGCTGTAGCAGAATCAATATATACTTTAAATTTAGCATAACAAATATTAAGATCATCATCTAAATATTTGTCAAGATAACCTATTTCCGTCCCACCAAAGGAAAATTTATAACTATTCGTTCCAGAATATGTCTGCTCTGAAGAAATTTCCTGTGTGTTATCAGCTCCGATACTTGCAGTATCAAATTCCCATGGAGTTGTCCCTCCGGACTCTGCCTGTATTTTGTCAAACAATTTAGCGCTTGAAGCAATCTCGACAACTCGGTCTATAGGCGATGAATCTGCGCCCTCTATGTGGTCAAGATAAATGGATTCACCAGATAAAAAAACACCTGCAATATCTCCATATTGGACAGAACTATAATGAGTTATAGAAGCACTTGCTGTAATTGTATTATCATAAAGTTAACTGCTCCCCATCGTCAAGACAGATTTTTTAACTTTAATAAGTGGTTTCTCCTTAACTGACTTTTTTTAATTCCTGGTCATTAT
>JAFGDQ010000013.1 GCA_016932015.1 Spirochaetota bacterium
TAAAGAGTTGCCAAATCAAAATTCAGTTTTCAAAGAACTATCTAAGCTGCTTATTGCAGCTTGAAAAGTCAGTCAAAATGAGTTATTACTATTAGCTAATTCATCATCTTCAAACCATTCACCCCAGTGATCTATCCATTGAGGAATTTTGCATTCTCTTATTCTGCTTATATGAGGCATGTACGGTTTAACATCAATTACCGGCGTATTATGAAACGCGTCAACAGGAGATATATCTATTATTTTTTTCTTTCTGTTGATCTTAATGATTCCGGTTGTTGTTAATCCTATGGGATTCGGACGCACGGGCGATCTGGAAGCGAAAATGCCTGTTCTCGGCGCATTCTCATAAGGAGGATTGCATTGCGTAGATCGCCGGTATCTGTCCTTTTCGAATCGGTTGAACCACCATAGAATGTTTATGTGCGAAAAAGAATCGAACCGGTCAAAGAATTCGTCTCTTACATTCGTTAGTTCGATCCGGCACTGACCGTTTTTTTTATAGATATGCCCGCATTGATTTACTGAAATATTACCACCATTCTTTTTGGTAAAGCTTAACTGACCGGAGCGCAGCAGCTTTAATATATCATCGGGAATGCTTTCAGGTGCAAAAGCGGGAAGGGATGAAAACTTTTCCGGAATTGTATAACTTTTTACTCTATCAGCAATAGGAAAATAGGGCTTTATATCAAGAATTACTGCATTATTCGGAATTATTATGTTATCAATATCAATAGTACCCATCTCCTCATTTGTGTTCCTGATCTTTGATATGCTGATCTCTATAGGACTCAATGAGCTGTTGTTTGATGTGCTCAAATAGCCGGATATTTGCTTATTATTTAAATTTTTAAGTAACCGGCCGGGATCGTTATTCAGCCATAACAGAATTACATGACTGAATTTATCAAGATGCAGTAAAGCAGGTTTATAATCCTTGAGTAAATTGATTTCCAGATGGGAATCAAACCGGACTATAGTACCTATTGGGTACAAATTAAATATATTCATATATTCATTCCTGCCAATCATTTTAGAGAGGAATGATAGGAAGGCAGATATCGACAATGATTTTATCTTCAGAATGTTCAGTTAAAACATTCGGGAAAAGCTCGAAAGTCGGTTTATCGTCAGGCTGATAACCGCTTCCCGGAAGCCACTCGCCGTAAAGGGCGTCCCAGGCGCTTTCGAATCCGTCCTTGTCGATTTTGAAATGCGCAACCGCGTATTTGCCGCCGTGAATTGTTAATTTGCCTATATCCCTGTCTACTGCAGTATTTTCCGGGAAGGTAATGCATGCTTCTACTCTTAATTTATTTTCATCAGTAATATCAGGATCATCATTGTATAAGGCGATCACTTTTGTATTTTTGTAATCTATAAGATCACGGGTAAATGCCCAGTTGAAAATCTTTGTAAACAATTTACTAAACAGATCGGCATCACCTTTATACGGTCCGATATATCTTACATAAGCTACATGCATATCAGGCAAATCTTTGACTTCAACATTCAATTCTGCCAAAGCATCATCCGTTTTTTCTGATTCTGATTTATTATAATCAGAATCGGCTGTGCTATCTTTCACTATCTTGCTATTTGTGTGCATTATCTTGCTTTTTTTATTTCTCCACTCGCTTGCGCTGATCTTAAAATATGCTTTGAAAACTCTTGCGAAGAACTGTGAGCTTGAGAATCCGCAATCATAGGCAATTTCTGTTATGGATTTAGCAGGATTATGGATAAGAAGAGATGCGGCTTTTTCTATTCTGATCCTCTGGATGTATTTTGTAAGCGATTCTTTTACCAGGGCCCTAAATATTCTGTGAAAATGGAATGCTGAGAAGTTGGCAACACGCGCAATATTATCAAGCGTTAATTCTTTTGAAATATTTGCATCTATATAATCTATAACGCGGTTTATTCTCGATGTGTATTCTTCTTTCTGATATTGAGATGATTTGCTGTTCATAGGATTAAATTAATTATTTTAATAATATAAATAAAATGTAACTACTCAGCTATTGAAAATTTATATGCAAAAACCGCTCCGCTATAGCTGAGTAGTTACAATAAAATTATAATTATTCGGCGTCTATTTCAGTGAGCGCGTCCAATACTAAATCGAATGGAATGAATTCCTGTTCAAGCCTGACAGATTTCCCGAACCTGTTGTTTTTCAGATCGAGGAATAAATTCATTTCCTGCTTATTGAGATTAGCAGGTGTCGCGGAACTTTGTTCTGTTTCTGTTGTCCAGCTATTCCTGCATTTTAACAGGATATCTTCATTCATCAGAAAAGATTCTGTCTGCGGAAAAAATCCGCGAAATTGGCTCAGGATCGCGAATCCGTGAGTATCAATATCCCCCCAGTACCGGATCTTTCTATCCATGAGCCAGTGCGCGTTGCTTAGAAAACTAAATCCGTATCCTCTGCCGAAAACAACCATTCCGTTCTTTACGGGAGGGAAAGCAAGACAGTTTATATCATTTTCAATAATGAATATATTTTCAGCGTCCGGGGTGTTCCTGCAAAATTCATCTGCGGTTACTGCTATATCGGAGAATCCTCTAATTATTATTTTTTCATCGAGAATCCTGAATCGGATAATTTGCGGTTTTGACTTAAACCCGAAGCGCTGTTCGAAATTTCCTGTGCCTGTGAAAGCGGAATTAATATCAGCCTGACAAAGAAGTATGTCCAGCCAGTCACCGATTTCTTTTTTATTTGATTCTATGAATTTTGTATTGACACCTTTCAGGCTCAGCTGACGTGTATATATCCTGGGTACTGGATTTTTAATGATCCATTGCGTAACAGCAATAAGACGCGGAAGATCATCTGCAATATTAATAATTCTGAAAATATTTTTAAGTATCCAGTCTTTAAGAACGGGAAATACCGAGAGCAGATCCCCTGACACTTTTTTAAAAAGAGAATATTCATAAATTTTATCAAGCATCCGGGCAGCTTGTTCGGGACTTTCGAAAATGACGGCAACCGGAATTCTGTTTTGTCCGATAATGCGGTTATTGACTTCTTTCCATTCTACTTTAATTATTTCCGATCGGCCTAATGCGGTAAATTCAGCGATCCATTTGCGGGCTTCTGCAAACATACTGCTTAATTCAACCGGAGCCGGTCCGGTTAACGAAAGTCTTAAAGGAAATATTCCCTGTGGATGCAACGCTTCCCGCAGTATTATGCCTTTAATCCATTTTTTCTCAAGGATTTTTCTGATATCCGATATTGTTGTCCATCCGGAACTGTTTCCGGTCATGCGATGACGGCCTCCTTCGCGGCATGATATTCTTCAATGGTCAGATTGCGTATCCTGGATTCGTTTCCACCGGGACAGTCAATAAAACCTACATTCGATACATAGGGCTCAATAATATGTATCTTCTGCAGTGGGGTTACAATAAGAAGCTGCATATTCAGTCTTTTAAAAAGCTCCAGCGCGAACCGCGTGGACTCGTCCGAGCCGCGCCCGAACGCCTCGTCTATTACAACAAAACGGAAACTTCTCGATTTCACTTCTCCCCATTCCAGCCCGAACTGGTAAGCAAGGCTGGCCGCGAGTATTGTATAAGCTAGTTTTTCCTTCTGCCCTCCGGATTTACCGCCTGAATCGGTATAATGCTCGTATTCGGAATCGTCTTCCTGCCATCTCTCGGAAGCTGCGAAAGCAAACCAGTTGCGAACATCAGTCACTTTCCGTGTCCATCTTCGGTCCGGATCGCTGAAGCCCTCCCTGCCCTGGAAACGGTCAATTATGGCCCGTACCTGCAGGAATTTGCCTTCAGCGTACTGGTCATCGTCCGAACCGGTCAATGCGCCTTCCGTGCATGCCCTGAGAGACTGTCTGAAATCCCGGATATCAATATCGGGAGATTCCTGTGCTTCAATCTTTATATAGCGCCCCTTATTGTATTCTATATCGGCAAGGGAATTATTGATTATTTCTATCCTTTCGCGTATTACCTGGCGCTCGCGGTTGAGCTGAGACTGGAATTTAGCGATCTCACGGATCGTATTTTCATTGAGAAGCTCCTTGAATCTCGTTTCAAATCTTGGCAGGTCATCGAGCTCAAGCTGCCTGAGCATCTCACGGAATTCATTACCGCTTTCGATTCCTGCATCCACATCCGTTGTTTCAGCAGGATAATCTCTTTTGTAATCCTGCATGTTTTTAATAATTCGCTCATCAAGCGTTTTCAGCTTCTTGTCCTCGCTGTCGATTTTAGCCTGAATCCATTCACGCATTTCCTGCTGACGGTTGTCAGCGGATTCAACCGAAAGCTGGCGGTATCCGAGAGACTTTTTCCTGTACGCGTCCAGTTTCTCCGCAAGATCGTCATAGTTTGATATATCCGAAGCAGTTATTATTTCTCTGCACTGGTTCAGCAATTCCTCTGTATAAATATGTTTTTGCCTGTTTTTTGATCTAAGGTCTTTTTCCTCATCCAGACCGACACGGGTATTTTTAAGGTCAGATTCAAGCTGATGCAGTTTTTCCGTTAATATTTTTAAAATGTCTGAAGCTGATTCGAGTTCTTTTTTTTCTCTTTCAAGATCATTGATCTGAACCGCAACAGGTTCCCAGTCCATTTCTTCCCATGCTTTAAACGCATTCATACGCGCCAGCAGTACCTTTCTGCCGCTTGTTTTCTCCTGCTCACCGCGAATAGCATCAATAGCTTTTTCAGTACCGGCAATATCCTTTTCAAGCTTACTAAGCCTTGATTCCAGTAAAGTAATTTTGGACTTATTACTCCATCCGAGAATATACCTGGACCTGTCATTAATGTCGTACCTGTCATCCTTATCGTGCCTGTTGCCGGCTCCTTTTATCTGCCCGGATATGGTTATTGCCTGCTTTTCACGGCGGAACTGCCGGATATCTTCACAGCATGAAAAGTCAAATCTTTTTGCCAGTTCCGATCTTACCCAGGGAAAAAACAGGCTGTCCTGTTTAACAGATAGCTTGTGCGCAAGGGAGTCATCCCGGAAGATATCGGCAGGATTGTCTTTCCACTTTTCAGGTACTTTATAATATATAATCCTGCCTCTGCAGTTCGTTATGTCTACCCATTCGGAGACTGCATTGTAATGGCCTTCCGGCACGAGCATGGAAAGACCAAAATTTCTGAGAAGACGTTCGGCTGCTCCTTCCCAGCGTGATTCTTCCGGACTGACCCGGATCAATTCGCCCGCGAAAGGCAGTTCGTCTTCTTCTATGCCGAGGCTGCGGCAGAGGTCCGCTCTAATCCTTATCTGGGCAGAGCTTATATTGCTTTTTCTTTTTTTTAAAGATTCTATTTCTTCAATAAACTCAAGCTGATCATTCCGCAGTCTTTTGTGCTCCACTTCAGCTTCAGTGCGCCTGTTCTGAAGTTCAATTTCCCCGGCATCTGCCGAAGCCTGTTCCAAAGAGATGATGTCCCTGTTATTCAGGAACGATTCCATGGACCCGTCAAACGGTATTGCGGCCCGGTCCGCAAGGCTGCGATAATCCTCGTACCTTTCCATGCGATGCCGTTTCTTTTCCAGAAACGAGTTAATTTCGCTATTAAGCCTTTCAAGCCTGTCCCCGCCGTTTTCAGCAATAGACTGCCGGAGAGTGTCCCTTTCGGCCTGTTGCCCTGACATTCGCTCATCAAGCCTGCGGATTTTTGTTTCAATTTTCTCATGCTCATTATCAAGGGTTTGTATTCTTTTTTCAAGAAGCGTTTTTTTCAGATGAGCGAAATAGAGTTTCAGCCCGTCCCTGCACATTCTTAAATCATCGCGTGTTTCAGTTACTTCCTGTCTGCGGTCCATATCCTTTATAACCGGGCCGAGTTTTCCGATCTGGTTTTTAGCCTTTAGTACGGCCTCGTGAGCGCGGCTCAGGTTTTCAAAATGGTCTATTAAGTCCCTGATCCTTGCCTCTGTGTCAAAAGCTTCAAGCATATGAGCACGCACGAAATCAGTCAGGTTTCCTACGGTTTTCATGGAGACCGTTTGAAGAAAAAGTTCCAGTGCCTGGTCGTTTTTAATTCCGAACCTGCGTTTAAAGGACGCCGCGTACGGCGGGAATGTGTCATACACATCCTCGATATCAGGCCGGGCTTTTAATTTTTTTTTCAGATCTTTTATGTCGTTCCCGAAATCCGTAAAATCGCTTGTTATTTTAAGTTCGGCGTTGGCTATAACAAAAAATCGTTCCGGCTGGCCGGACAATTCCCTTTGCCGGAAAACCTGGGCCAGTGTTATTGTTTGACCATAGCCTTCATTTGAAAATACTCCGAGAATTACGGAATAATTCTTCTGGTCTCTCAGGGCCACAGGACGAGCGCTGTACCCGGCTTCGCTGCGTTCGGATTTATAATATCCCTGAACATAGGATCTTAACGTTCGTTCACGGGTTTCCGCGCCCGCGGCTTTATTGTAGGATATCCTGTTGGCCGGAACAAGAAGAGTGGTGATCGCGTCAACAAGTGTGGATTTGCCTGAACCTATATCGCCCGTAACCAGCACATTCCTGCTCCCGGCAAACAGTGTCCAGACTTTGTCGTGGAATGTCCCCCAGTTGTAGACATCAATTCTTGTAAGACGGAATCCCGCAAGAGTGTCGTCATTGATGAATTCGAGTTCTGCTTGTATTGTCATTCTTCCTCCATAGGATTTCCAGGTTCGAATTTTGAATTTATGTATTCACCCAGTTTTTTTTCGAATTCACTCAGCCATTGAGCATCAATAAAAGCTTTCAGTATTCTTCGTATCTCATATTTCCCGTCCCCGGATTTCAGGCGCCTTATAAAACCGAGTTCGATTGTTTTGTTGATATGAGTTTCAATCTGATCCATTATCTTTGCTTCATTTGTACCTTCAGGCAGGAATGTCTTGACCATATCAATTATTTCTTTTTTGTCAAGTATCAGCCTGCTTTCACTGGTTGAAGCGTCATGCTCCGCGAGTCTTCGGCGGAGCAGGGCGAGCAGCAGGCTCACCGGATAGGAAAGCTGACGTTTTACGATGAGTGACGGAAGTCCGGGTTCATTTTCATCTTGTGGTACACTCCTGAGAAAGGCGAATCCTTCATCCTCGTAAATTTCCAGCTTTAGCCCGATTACGCGGATATAATCCCGTATATATGCTTGCAGGTCAAGGAGGCTGCTCCAGAGCAGGCTGTTCTCATCCCTGTACAGTACTCCTTTTAAGAGTGAGATTAAAACCTGTGAAAGGTCATTGTTTTCCTGAATTTCAGCTGTCATAATTTTTCCTGTTAAAAATAATAAGAGGTATTAAGGCCTTTTTTTTGGTATATCTGCCGTTACTGGGAGGTTTGCCGGTTGTGGTGTCCCATTCAACTGTAACGCACTGTTCATCATTTATGACTGCCAGGTTATCCTCTCCGGCTATGGAAATGTAAGTTACCAGCTCAGAGAGTCCCTTCTCAAGAGGATACCTGGCTATAAGATCATGGAGGGCAATCTGGGATTTTTCACTCAATTCAGCATTGATGTTGGCAAGCAGGGACTGTTTATCCACATATATCTGGTCAAAAAGAGAATGATAATCTATGTTTTCATCTTCCGCCTGAGCAACTATGGCGCTGATGGCTGCATTTTCAGTAAATTTATAAAGAGGACGCTCCAGGGGAAGTTTTATGTCAGGTGCCAGGCTGTCCACAGACATGAAAGTCCCGGTGGGAAGGTTTTTTTTTGCTTTGAGAGCTGCAGCCGCAATATTATCAAGAATAGTAATTATTCTTTTATTCTCAAGGTATGCTTTGTTGTCCAGATACTTTCTAAGTTGTCCCGAAAGACTTGCCACCGTACGCTGTGTCTGTTCCCCTGCGTCAAGCCAGTCAAAATGAATTTTCCTGAGTCGTTTTTCACTATGAAAAACTGACAATTCTTCCATACTGAAAACTTTTCCAAGAAGTTCCGTAAGTTCGTCCTGGCTTTGTGGGGACATCAGGAAATCCCAGAAAGCCCTGAAGCTTCGTCCCTGGTCGGAGTCCGCGATCGCGTCTCTTTCTCCGAATATCTGCTCCAGGAGTTGTCCTTTGCTGGCCTCCCATGATGCTATCTTTTCACGTACATTCCTGTCAAGCTGTCTGAAATTGTGTTCTACAGTTCTGAAATCGGAAAGAAGTTCGCGTGCCATGGAACTGAACTGCATAAATCTTTCGCGTAATGCCGTTTCGTCCATTACTTTAATCTCTCCCCTGCGCACCATACGGATCTCTCGATCGAGTTCTTTTTTCTTTTTTTCAAGCTCGGCGATTCTGGCTTCGGTGTCCTTTTCCCTGCCAAGGATCATCTGTCTCAGGAGTTCAAATATAGTAAGCAGCCGTGATTCTGTTCCAATGAAGCTATGTGCTGTAAGGCTTTCTATCCATGCAAGGGCCTTTTCCGTAGCAGGTGTAAGATCATAATAAGGTTCATCGGAATTTTCCGGATAAAATTTTCTTAGCCAGCCTTTGTCATTATGTGACCAGTCATCAATGTATGCTCCGGCATTTTTAGGATACGCTTCTTCGCCTTCTATTTCTCTGATATGAAAAAGCATATCTTCCAGTCTGGAAACAATGTCGGACCGGCTTATAAAACGAACATTCGGCTGAATAAATACTTTGTCAAAAAAAGGGCATATAAGCGGAGCGGATTCCGCCCTTAACAGGCGCAAAGCCGGATGGGATTTAAACAGCTTTGTTATGTGATCATAGGAAATAGACAAAAAATTTTCCTTTTTTTAAAATAATTTTATTATACAGTACAAGGCAAGATTCATTTCAAGTATTTTATTCTTATAAAATCTTACTTTTTACCGAAGGAAACATTGCCCGGAATACTGTTTTGCAGCAGGTCATACGGTATCGCTGGAAAATTGAAAATAATTATTCCTGTATGTTGTATCTGGAGTTTTGAGACGCACTCGTTGGATAAACTGTAAAGAGATGAAGGGAAGACAGGTATCTACAGTGATTTCATTTTTGGAATGTTCAGTCAGAGAATTCAGGAAAAGCTCGAAAACAGGTTTGTCATAAGGCTGATAAGTGCTTTCGAGAAGCCATTAGTCGTAAAGAATCTCCCAGGCTTTTTCAAATTCGTCCATATCGATCCTGGAATATGCCGCTGCGGATAATTAATTTATCGACATCCCTGCCCGCTGCAGTATCTTCATAAATATTTGACGTATTAACCGAATCCTGTGCCTGAATATTGTTCACTTGTTTTACACAGGAGCATGTACGGTAATGAAACGGAGTGGATACGGTCAGGAGAGGTCATATTCTCCTGAAATATGCTGATAGTATCAGAATTTTTAAACTTCTTTCGCACTGCTTTTTTGCCGGTTATAAATTCAGATATATAAAGATTGTATCCGCTCATGCCGAAGCCTCGTGCTTTTCTTATGCAGGCGTATTTTTCTTCCGGAGAAATCTGCTGCCATGACTTTACTGCTTCGGCAAAACTTTTGCGTACCTCTTTCTGAAAAGGTGTATCCGGGTTCCGCGGTACAACATAACTGCGTACGCATTGTCTGTTCCGGTTTACGTAAAAAACGGAGTTGCCGAATCGTCCGCTTATTGACAGAATTACAGGATTGAGTTTTACGGTAGCCATGAATATCCTCCTTAATGATTGCAAGTGTTGTTTTTTCTTCTAATAATATATACAAAAACACCTTACATTTTTTTCCCAGCCAGGCTTTGAGTAAAGCAGCAAGTCTATTTAAAGGATATTTTAAATTTCCAAAATATAATATAGATTAATAAAATAAAATTCAAAATCAATCAAACAGGAGCCATATATTTATTATTTTTAAAAAAGGTTATTGTTTTTGATAATTCGGCACTCGTTGATATTAAAACGTACGTGCCTGCCTTTAACTATAGGAACGGATGAGTTTGGAGAGAACTCAAAAGGTAGAGAATAACATTCCTGAATAATATGTTAATCCGCAGCCTCAATAAGTTTATTTGCTTTTGTAATTTCCTGCTGTTTCCACCATTCGCTGTTAAGAGTCACATTCAGGTTATATACTGATTGTCCGGGCCCTGGAAGCATTAGTTTAATCTGCTTTGATTTTGCTTCAACTAACAGCTGTTCTACCGGATCAGTCCAGCCGTGAAAAGCGAGTGTAAATGTTCCCCAGTGTATTGGAAGCATTACCTTTCCTTTAAGGTCAATATGCGCTTTAACTGCGTTTTCCGGGCCCAAATGAATTGATCCCCAGTTCGGATGATATGCTCCTATTTCAAGCATTGTTATGTCAAAAGGACCGTATTTTTCTCCTATTTGCTTAAATCCCGGAAAATAACCGGAGTCTCCGCCGAAGTAAACTTTATGCTTTTTCCCGAGAATTACCCATGATGACCACAGTGTCTGATTTCTATTGAAAAGACCGCGTCCTGAAAAATGACAGGCAGGTGTGGCAACCAGAATATGGGCATCGTCAATTTTGACAGTTTCCCACCAGTCAAATTCATGAATATGTTTTTCATTTACATCCCATTCATCAAAATGTTTTCCGACTCCAAGCGGCATGTAAAAATGGACGCCTGTTTTTGCGATCTTTTTGATTGTATTTTCATCAAGATGATCATAATGATCATGCGAGATAATAACGCCGTCAAGAGGCGGAAGATCTTCGACCTTTATTGGCGGTTCAAAGAAGCGTTTCGGCCCTGCGAACGAAACAGGGGAGGCGCGTTTGCTCCATACCGGATCTGTAATAAAACGTTTGCCGTCAATTTCTATTATTACTGTTGAATGATTTATCCATGTAACCCGAAGGCCGGATGAATCCATCGAGTTAAACTGGTCGGGATCAAGCTTAAAAGGCCCTATTGGCTGCTGCGGCTGACGTTTTTCATCACCTGCTATCCATTTCCATGCTGTACCGAAGAATGAACCTTGCTGCATGACTTTTACAGGTATCGGATTTACGAATTTTTTGCCGTCATAATTTTGGGATTTCATTATTCTGTCCTGTCTGATTTGAGTTCGTTTGTCTGCTGTTGAGCATGATAGATTGAGGGCTGTTATTGTAAGTAATGCTATTGGAATAGTTAGAGTAAATTTTTTTAAGTATTTATTCATAGTAATTCTTCATAGTTATATCCATTTGGCAGTTATATCATTATCAATTTTCAGATCAGGTATTAGATTTTTTGTGAAAAAATGATGATTACTATAATAAACCTGTATTAATGCAAGGGCGTTCATTTTTTTTAAAGAGTGTATAAAAGTAATTGATAAGTAATCTAAATTATCAGAATTAAATAAAATATTTTTCTATTTGGGAAGGTTTCACTTGGTTTTATCGAAATCTGTGGATTGAAAAGATATTTGTAAAATGTTTAATCTTTTTTTAATCCTATAATTTCCTTCAAAATTCTAATGTCATGTCTATTGATAATAAGTAAGAAAATGATTATAAGATAAACCATATTTATTATAATGAAACTGAATATTACTGATAAATCTGTTAAAAAATAATGGTGTATTAAAAAGATAAAAATGGAAGTTAAAGCGAGTTTACCATAGATAATTATTACTGGTTTAATTTTTATAAACTTTTTCATTGATAAATATAAATTAGATAACAGGAAAATTGAAAAAGTTGTTATGATAGTTGAAAATGCAGCTCCTTTAGTCTTGTAGAAATATATTAAAATCAAATTTGCTATAATATTTATTATAACAGCAATTCCCATTATATAGGAAACGATACGTTGCTTATCAAGAGAAGTAATAATCGATATTGATGTAAACCATAAGAAAAAGAATGGAATGCCGAATGATATAATTCTAAGCACTTCAATTGAATCTTTATATTTATCGCTGAATATTGTAAGAATAATATCCCTGGAAAAAAAGAACATAATAATCATTATATAAATTGATATTATTGAAAGATATTTAGAAAATATATCAAATGTAAATTGAAATTTGTCCTTATTATCCTTGTAAGGAATTTTATATAGAAACGGAATTAAAACTCTCTGAAGATTGAGTGGAATGAATTGTAAAGAAAGATAAAATAAATATCCATTATTAAAAATTCCGGAATATATGGGGCCATGCATTAGAGAAAGAATAATAATATTGGTTCTTTGAATAATATTGCTGTAAAAGATTGATAATGTAAATGGAATAGTTTCTTTTAGAAATTTTTTCAGTGTCTGTGAATTATATTTTAATTTAATGAATTTAAAAGTATATATCAGTATTATTGTAAGAAAGAATATTACAAGAATACTTCTTGTAATTGCAAAATGAAAATAATTTCCTTTTAAAAGAATTATTATTATTGTACTTCCAAGAAATGATAATGAAAAGAGAGATGTAAATATTGCTTGTATATTAAAATGTTCTTTTGCATCATTTAATGCATAAAATGACACTAAAAATTCATTCCCAATCCTTACAAATCCAAAAATCAATGTTAGATAAATTGTATTTGTATTATAGTTAGTAAAGAAGAGAGAGATAACCAATAAAAGATAAACCGTAATTGCAAGAAAAGTTTTTATTATAAGATTATTTGTAAAATGTTCTCTCTCATATTGGGGCTCAATATTTATTGCTCTAATGAGTGTCTGATTAATCCCGATATTTGTAAAAACAGAGAAAAATGTGGCAAATTCGAGTGCTGTTGTATATTCCCCATATTGTTCAATTTTTAAAAAACGTGCGATAATAACACTGATTATAAAAAAGATCAATTTTTCCAGTATACTCGCACTAGTAACAATTATGGTATTTTTAAAAATTCGTGATTTGTCTGATTTGTTTTTCATTAAAGTATTTTCAAAATTTTATGTTTATTTTTCAGTTATTAGATCTTCAGTTAAAAAGAAATTTAAAAGATAACAAACGCTTTTAATAAATAGGAAAATTAAAGCCGAGAATAACGCTATAATGGTGAATAATCAAGATTATTATTAGTTAATTTATCTGAAAATGTTAATAATAGTTTTATTGATTTTGTAAAAAATAACTAAGATTAAGTATGGATTATAGTAAAGTCATTTTAAGCTGGTTTAAAAATAAAATTATTTATATAAAGAAGGAATTAAATAATAATATAGTCTTGTAACAGGGTTTGTCTTAAATATTGATGAATCATGGATTCGACTGGATACTTATAATTAAGAGTTAGACAGGCTATAAACATTAGTAAAATTAAGAGAATGGTATAAAAATGAAAATCTTGTTTGATTTTATCGCGCTGCAACCAAGTCAGGGAAAATTTCATGGTGCAGGTGAGTATGGGAAGGCTGTTTTATATAGATTGCTTGAAAAAATTAAAGAAGAAAAGATTGATGGCTTCTTCAGACCTGATGAGTGGTTTGATCCTCAAATAAAAGAACTATTGGTTAGACACAGTATAAACCTTTTCCCGGTGAACAGCAATAAAGAAATTAGTGATGTCATTAGAAGCGGAAATTACGATGTGATATATTCTGCATTACCTTATAAATTGTATGATTTAGATTTATCAAATACAGAATTTATTTTTACCCTGCACGGCTTACGTGAACTTGAAATGCCGACAGACAGGTATGAATATAAATATTATTCAGGTTTTGAATCGTTATCTAAATATATTTTTAAAAATATATTTAGACAGTATTATATCAAAATGCAGAAGGTCAAACTTGAAAAATTATTACAATCCAAATCAAAGAACAGGCATGTAATTGTTGATTCAAATCATACAAAGTATTCGGTGTTAAATTTTTTTCCAAATATAAATAGTACAGAAATAGATATTTTTTATCCTCCTGTGAAACAATACAATGATGAAATTACCCTTAAGCAGGAGAAGGAGACTCTGGATAAATTTAATACTTCAAAAGATGAGTATTTTTTGATTATTAGCGGGAATAGATGGGTAAAAAATTCGTATCGTGCGATTAAAGCTTTTAATGAATTACTTGAAGAGATTCCGGATTTTGATAAAAAGGTATTGGTTATCGGAGTTGAATCTATAAAGAAGTTTAAAAAATATTTCAGAAAAACAGATAAAATTATTCTTCATGATTATGTCGAAACTTCGGAACTTGAAATCCTTTATAAAAATGCATTTTGTTTTGTCTATCCATCTTTAAATGAGGGATTCGGCTATCCACCGCTTGAGTGCATGAAATTCGGTACTCCTGTTATATGTTCAGCAATTTCATCTATTACTGAAATATGTGGAGATTCTGTAATTTATTTTAATCCATTTCGAATAGATGAAATAAAGAACCGGATATTATTTATTTTATTTGATGAAAAAAGTAGAAAGGAATATGGGAAACTTGGGAGGAGCAGATATGAAAAAATATTTCACAAACAGAAAAAAGATGTTAATGAAATATGCAATATTATATTGAATAATTAGCTGCCAAATAATTAATATAAATAACAAGAATCGTTTTTTTATTACAGAATTGTGACTACTGTATCATACGCTGATGTTAGGAAGGCATTTTAAAGATTAAACATTCGAGCAGGCTTGTCATTTTATGAAAAAAATAGCGCTTATTTTCCCAAAAGATTCTGAAGCAATCTTTAATAAAGACTCCCAAAAGACATTTGGGGGGGCTACTGTACAAATTTATCTGATTGGAAAAGAGCTTAGCGAATATACAGATATAAAAGTATATTCTTTAATTAATAATTATAAAAAAATAAATTTTCAGGACGGGAATAAATTTAATTTTATTAATACTTTTAATAACTCAGATAATGTACTAAAAAAGATTTTATCTTTTCATTCTAAAATAAAAAAAATAAAGCCTGACATTATTATACAAAGAGGTTTGACTTTATTCTCATGCTTACTTGCTTTATATTGCCGCTTCAGTAAAATAAAATTTATTTTTATGTTCGCACATGATAGGGAGGTTGTTGGAAGATATCAAAGATCAAACAATATATGTAGTTTGTTTGGCATCTTGCTATATTATTCTGATTTTTTGATATGTCAAACTCAAGATCAGTATAAGAAAATTAGTAAAAAATATAAACCTAAAAGTAAGATTATATACAGCGGATATGAGATAAAAAGAAATGGTAATAAAAAGAAAGAATTTATTTTATGGGTAAGCAGAATAGAGGGATGGAAAAGGCCGGATCTTTATTTAAAATTAGCTGCTGAAAATCCTGATAAAAATTTTGTAATGATATCACCCATGTCTCCTGGATATTCTGATCTTTATGATGAGTTTTATAAAAACGCAGAAAGCATTCCAAATCTGGAACTTCTGGATTTTGTTCAATTTAATGAAATTGATGACTATTTTAAAAAAGCTTCTGTCTTTATCAACACATCGTTGCAGGAAGGATTCCCAAACACTTTTATTCAGGCATGCAAGAACGGTATTCCTGTAATATCTTTAAATGTCAATCCAGATGATTTTATTGAAAAGTATTCCTGTGGTTTTTTCTGCAATGATGATTTTTATCTGATGAATGAGAGTCTAAAAAAAATATTAAATGATAAGAAATTGTATAAAAAATTGTCAGATAATGCATATGAATATGCATTAGAATTTCATGATATTAGAAAAAATGTAAATGTTTTAATGAATTCAATATATGGTTTAATAAAATAATACTACAAAACTTGCTTCAGATAGTTTGTTTTTTATTGCTAATAATTATAACAGCCAGAGCTTCAGCATTATGGTATTTTTCATCGTATTTTGAATCAGTTATTTCATTAAAAGAGCATTGCTTCCAGTTTAAATTTGATATATTTTTGAAGTAGCAAATGTCATATTCTTTTAATCTTCCATTCTTGATGCATGAATCAAGATATGGATTATAACCGTAAGGAATTGTAATAACTCCAAGACCTTCTTTGGCAATTAAATTATCTTTGATATATTTAATAGCATTTTCCGGATTCCTCTCGTTCCAAACGCTATCATCATATCCTACATGTTCAATAGTCGGAATACTAATAATTAGATCGAACTTTTCTTTTGGTGCGTAGTCAAGAATATCAACATTTAATACTCCTGTTGAATGCTCAAATTTATCAATAATAAAATGATTACAGGAAAAATAATAAGACATGACAGAGGGATAGTTATTTGAAAAAAATCATATGATATTTATTTTTTTGAGCATAGTAGAATATATATTTTAATTATTATTGAAATAATTTGAAATAAATACTATTCGGTGTTGATTATTAATATGAACCAACAGGGAAGGTAAAGGAAAGATGGCTTTAAAAAAGCGTTTATATAAAATATATCGTGATCTTTTTTCTTATCCAGAATTACAAATGGAAGTAATTAATTATGATGAGTATTGGAAAAAACGATGGCAGGATGGAACGTCGGAGGGATTGGGAAAATTAAATTCATTCCAGAGGGAAAGAACAGACTGGATTGTGCCTAAAATTGAAGAGAATTCAAAAGTCCTTGATATCGGTTGCGGAGAAGGTGGTACACTACTATATATTAAAAAAAATAAAAGTATATTTCCAATGGCTACTGAAATTTCCCAATATGCTTTGAAATATCTTAAGTCTATATCTATTGATGCTTATAAATGTGATATGCTGAAGATAGATGAGGTTAAAAAATTACCCCGGGCTGATTATATTATAATGTTTGAGGTTTTGGAACATTTGCCCAATGCAGAGGAGATAATTAAAATTCTGGAACAAAAGGCAAATAAATCAATTTTTATAAGCATCCCCAATACCGGGTATTTTATATACAGGATCAGATTGTTATTCGGCAGGTTCGCATTACAATGGGTTACTAATCCGGGAGAACATCTGCGGTTTTGGACCTATAAAGATCTTAAGTGGTGGCTGAAATCATTGGGGTATAGCAAAAGATCAAATGTCCATGTCTATCAGGGTGTCCCATTGTTCAATAAAATTTTTAAAGGTATATTCGGTAAGGGATTGGTTTTTGAAATTATTAATAATAAATAATTACAAAGTACATGTATTCTTTGGATGATTATTATTCTATACTACTGATGCGTTATATTGAATACCTATTCGTATTAAGAAAAGATTAACAAAGGAATAATCATGAAATTAGCAAAACCATTACTTTTATTTTGTCTGTTTTTTTTAATAAGCATTTTTAACTCCTGTAAAGATCGCAATTCGGAAATTCTTAAACTCGCAACCACAACCAGCACCGCAGACACAGGCCTTCTGGACTATCTGTTGCCGATTATTGAAGAAGATACCGGAATCGAAGTGCAATACATAGCAGTCGGAACAGGAAAAGCGCTGGAATACGGCAGAAATTGCGATGTGGATGCCTTAATGGTGCATGCCCCTGACGCAGAGAAGAAATTTATCAATGACGGATACGGTATTGAGCGAAAGTTAATCATGTATAACGATTTTATAATAATCGGTCCTGAATCCGACCCCGCTGGATTAAAGGGGAAATCTGTTAGGCAGGCATTTGGAATAATCGCCGTAAAAAGGGCGAGCTTTGTAAGCAGGGGGGACAATTCCGGGACTCATAAAAAAGAAACCGGACTCTGGAAGTCTGCCGGGTTAAAAGTACCTGATAAACAGAAATGGTATATACAGTCCGGGCAGGGAATGATGAATACAATCACCATTGCGGAAGAGCGAAGCGCCTATACAATGGCTGACCGGGGAACTTATATTAAATATGCTGACATCAGAAAAGGAAAGCAGTCGCTTGTAATAATAGTTGAAGGTGATCCTGATCTCAGGAATCAATACAGTGTAATGGCTATTAATCCTGAAAGATGCGATAATGTTAAATACGAAACCGCAAAGAAATTTTCTGAATGGATCATTTCTCCTAAAGCTCAAAAAGCAATAGGAGATTTTAAATTAATGGGTAAGCAGCTTTTTATTCCAAATGCTGGCACAGGAAATTAGTCTTCAGAATTAATTATTCAATTGACTTTTTATATATGTATATACATAAAAAAGCCATGAGTTCATAGAATTCATTTGCTGTATTATTTACTTCAGTTATTGATTTGCCGTATAAAAAATCACCTTAAGCAGTAAAAGCCGCAACTCTCTTGAACAATTCTTCAGGACTTTCAATAATATCACCTTGTTCATTTCTGATCAGATATCTTCTTCACAATAGCTGAGCAGTTATCTTTAAAGAAACATTTAAATCCTGATCCTGAAAAATGAAAGGAAAGTATTTTATTGACATTGTCTTTGATGATACTGAAGCGGGAGTTTCCAAAAAAATAATACAGAAAAAATTTGATCAGCTTTTAAGTAATAAAAAGCCCGTTTCTTTTAAAACTGACTTCAATTCTTCATCCGTTTCTGAATTAAATATAATTAAACTGCATAATTTGTATAATTACTGTTAATTTTAAAGATTTTTTGCCGAAAATAAACTTGAGTAATAATATCCTTATAATACTTAACAATTATATGATTGACAGCTCTTAGAGGAATTTACTTCAATGATTGAATTATAGTTACTATAGTTCAAATGTATTTAATAAAGTCTTTATAATCAATTATGGAGCTTTAATTATTTTAAATGCCTGCAGAACTTGAAAATATTAATATTAATACAATAAACACCTTTATTATGGAAACAACATTACTGGATATAACGCTTACAAAGGAACTGATAGAGCTTATTGCAAAATCATTTACATTTACAGATATTGAAGCAATCGGTAAATATATTTTTAAAAAATACAGTACTCACACACTGGAAGATATAAATGAAAGTATATCAATATCTCCTTTAAATGCTTCCAAGAGGCTGGTTTATGAGTGTGAACAACATAATCATTTGAATGTATTGTTTGCATTTATTATAGAACTTGATAATACATCACTTAACGGAAAAACTGTAAAAATTAAAGGACTGGAAAACTTATTATATAAACTGGCTAATTCCGGTATATTTTATGATTTCAGCAGAAGAAAACTACGGTTCTACAATCAGGAAAAAAAAGTATTAAAAAACTGGGGCTCATTAAAGGAAGGCCGGGAGTATGAAATAACAATTGCTTCAGTTGATGTATGCGATAATTCATCTCTTGTTAAAAAACATAAAACTTCAGTTATGGAAAAAGTGTATTTCCAGTTATGGGAATTTATCCGTAAAAGGCTGGAAATATATGACGGACGTATATGGATGTGGGCAGGTGACGGAGGAATATTGGCGTTTCAGAATAAAGCCGGTTATTCAGTAAGTGTAGCGTGCTGTCTGGATATTTTAATGTCTCTTCCTGTTTTTAATCTCTATCCAAATAAAATAATTTCAGACCAGATAAGCCTTCGCATAGGCATGGATGCAGGGCTGATAAAATATAGTGATGACACGGGTATGATAATATCAGATGTAATTAATTACGCTTCCCGGCTTGAGAAGAAAGCAACATGTGCTAATGGGTTGTCTATTTCCGAAGACCTTTATAAAAATATTACATCTGAAATGAAGAAAAATTTTATTAAAGGTGAAAAATTTGATGGCAAGGTAGCATACACTTTGTCATACGATTACAGTAAAGCATTATTGTAACCTTTAATGCTGCGTAT
The DNA here is from genome assembly GCA_016932015.1 of Spirochaetota bacterium. GTDB lineage: Bacteria > Spirochaetota > UBA4802 > UBA4802 > JAFGDQ01 > JAFGDQ01. Next base: position 19,544 of record JAFGDQ010000013.1, read on the forward strand.
TATTCTCGCATTTATTCAGGTATTACCAGCTTTTGTCCCGGGAAGATTAAATCAGGATTATCAATCTTATCCTTATTCGCTTGATATATTTTTTTCCATTCCGCGTGATTTCCGTACACTTCTTTACTGATCTCGGTTAACTGATCCTTGTGTTTTACTGTATAGACCTTGCCGTCAGTTACTTCTTCGGGAATTTCAGCCTGCGGTTTAATTTTAACTTCTTCTGTAGCCGGTTCCTGTGTTGCGGTTTGAGGCAGTACTTCCTCTTTTACTACGTCAGCTTTTTCCCCGGGATAAAGAAGATAAATTACGACAAGTATTACAGCAATTATAATCGCGATTATTCCTTTTGAAAATCCGGATGATTTTTTTTCCTGTTCAGGCAGTGTTGTAGCGGCAATTTCATCAAATTTATCTTCAAAGGGCCTGGTTGTTTGAGTTACTTTTTCCTCTTCTTTGACAGGAGATGCCTTCTTAAGAGTCTGTAAAGGTTTCTGTGTTCTTAATGTGGTTGATTTCTTCGGTTTCGAAGAAGTAACGGGTTTAGCGGGTTGTGCTTTTTTCGCAGCTGCTGTTTTTTGGGGAGCAGCTTTTACGCTTGTTTTAGCCTTCGGTTTCTGAGTCGTTTTATTAGCAGCTGCCGCAGCCGGTTTAGCTTTCGGTTTCTGAACCGTTTTTTTAACGTTCGTTTTAGCTTTTACTTTTGTCTGGGGAGCGCTTTTTTTTTGTACAGGTTTCTTCTTCGATGCAGAAGACGTCGCTGCTGAACCGGTCTTTGGTTTTGTTGCCATAATTGCCTCCGCTGTTATAAATAAGTTCTTTTAATGTTTCTGTAAACTAATTACTTAACAGATCGCAACTGCTGATTTAGCAGATGTTATATTTATTATCACAATGAATTTTAAAAATTCAATACTTTTTTTATTTTTTTTATCCTATTATAATTATAATATTTAGCTAATTAAGTTCATTACAATTTCAGAAAAACGGCGGAAAACCTGCTATTTTTTATTTTCAAATTCCTTCCATCCTCCCGCAATAATCAGTACTGCTGATTCAGTACACCATTTTGACGGCTTTGAAGGAAATGCGATATGAAGAAGTGCTGAAAGAACTATAACTTCCATTAATCCAAGATGTTCTTCTTTGTTGTTGTATTGAATTTTAATTTTATTGCTGTATTTTAACCGGTGCGGAATTTTAATTGAAATCCCTGCGTCCCAGTCAAGTTCACGGATAGCAGTAGCATGAAATACAGACCTGTTATTGATTTTTACTGCGCCTCTTGAAAAAATCAGCTTTTTATCTTTAAGATTTAATTTCAGTACAGCTCTGTAAATAAAATCAATTAAACTGTGGGAAATATTCCCTGCAAAATAACAATTGTTTTTTGATTTTCTTATTTCTTTTAATTTGCGAACTTTTTTCTTATTCTGATATCCGGGTATAAGAGCAAATGAATCTGTCTTATCAATCCGGTTTATGCTGATCAGTTTTGAGTTGTCTTTATTCATATCTTCAGCTGATTTTTATGCTTGCTTTAAAGGAATACTGTAAAAAAATAACATTACTTATTGAAAAATTGCAATATAAAATTAAAATGAACTATAGAAAAATAGCGGGAAAACAAATAAAGCTTATAATAATATTTATTCTTGTTTTATTATCTGTTTCATTGATCATATTTTTCCATCATTTTCTGAAAATAAATGTGCTTTTTGCCCATTTCCTTTATATTCCGATAATTCTATCAGCATTCTGGTGGAGATTTAAAGCTTTATGGGTGGCAATATTCCTGTCTGTAATATTTATATCCAGTAACTTGTTGATAGACGGGGCTGCTAATACTTCAGCTGATTATATCCGGTCACTAATGTTTATTATTATTGGATTCATTGTCGCCCATCTTAGCAATATAATAAAAATTCAGGAAGACAGGAAGAATGCCGCGCTGGTTGAAACCGAGTTATTGCAGAGAGAAATTATGCATATCGCGGAGAAGGAAAGACAGCGCATAGGGCAGGATTTGCATGACGGGATAGGGCAGAATCTGACAGCAGTATCTTTTCTCCTGGAAAATATAAGAGAAAAGTGTAAGGGATGTCATGATAATACAGAAGATGACCTGGATGAAATTGAGAAACTAATAAGAAAATCAATAGTACAGTCAAGAAGCATTTCCAAAATGCTTTATCCTGTTGAAATGAACAGCAACGGGCTGACTGCAGCTATTGAAGAAATGATTTCTTCCTTTGAGAAAGTCTTTGATGTGTCATGCAGAATATTGTATCAGGGAAATATTGAAATAGATGACAATCAGACAGCGATTCATTTGTATTATATCGTTCGTGAGTCTGTAATTAATGCAATCAAACATGGACGAGCAAAAAATATAACAATTTATTGTCTGTCAGATGACGATCTGGAAATTACTGTAATTGATGACGGTACAGGCTCGGACAACAGCACCCATAGCGGCGGTATGGGGTTAAGAATTATGAAATACAGGGCTGATGTTATCGGTGCAGGTTTTTACGCAGGGAATAGAAAAGATAAGGGATTTGAGGTTAGAGTCAGTTTGCAATTGCCACAACATGCAGAAGAGAAGATACAAAATGTCAGGTAATATAATTCCAAAAAAAATACTTATTGTTGATGATCATCCGATTATCAGACAGGGGATCACACGCATTATTGAAAGAATTGAAGACCTTAATATCATTGGTGAAGCTTCAGGTGCAAATGAAGCAATAGATTTAATTAATCATAATTCGCCTGATCTCGCTATCGTTGATATTACACTTGCAGGAAACGTAAACGGAATTGAACTTATTCATGCGATTAAAGAAAGATTCCCGGGCGTTTATACTCTTGTTTTGTCAATACATAATGAGTCAATATACGCCGAACGCGCTCTCAGGGCAGGAGCCAGAGGCTATATTATGAAGGAAGACGCGGCAAAAAATATTGTAAATGCTGTCCGTACTGTATTGAGCGGTGAATTGTATTTAAGCGATAATATTTCAAAAAAAATTATCGAGAAGCTGATTCACCGGAAGGAAGATAACAGCGATTATAATGTTGAGGATTTAACAAACAGGGAATTTGAAATTTATCAGCTCATTGGAAACGGATTCAGTACTAAAGATATCGCTCAAAAATTAAATCTCAGTATTTATACTGTTGAAAGCCATAAAAAGAACATTAAAGAAAAACTGCATTTTAAAGATACCTCCGAATTATCAAGAAATGCCATACAATGGGTTATACTCCACAGTAAATAGTATATCCCGAAAAATTGTTAAGACAATATAACAATAATTGAGAATTTACAATTTCTGTAATTTTTCAATAATTTATTATTGAAAAATAAGAATGCTGTTGATTGTAAAACAGCTGCATAGAAAGCTAATCCCTGCTGTAATAATAATTAAATATCCTATTATATTACGAATAATCAAGCGTTTGTGTTAAACAGCAGGAGCTTTATCTTCAGAATTTTTTATAAAGAATCCAGGGCAGGTATTGAGTGGATAAGCGTAAAAAAATATTGCTTATTGATAATGATCCTGATGTGCTGTCTTTTCTGAGAAATACTATTGAATCAGATAAGTATCAGGTAATTACAGCGATGAGCGGAATAGAGGGATTAAATAAATTCAACATTGAGAAACCGGTTTTGGTTATTTATGAAATGATAAAGGAAGAAGCATCATACTGGATGGAAACGGTAAATTTGATGAGGGAAAAAGATAAAAATGTAAAGATATATATGCTTGGGAATATGAACCCTGGTGTATTACAGGTGTATTACAGAATCTGGATGTTCGCAAGTTCGGAGCGGATGGTATGCTTAAGAAACCGATAAATCCGGATGTGTTGATGACTATTGTAAAAGAGGTTATGACTTTATAATATTTTTTCTTTATAACCTGCCATAAATGCTATAAATATTTATTTCCTGTAAAAATTCAGAACCTGCCCGCAAACCTGTTGACAAAAGAGAAAATTATTAACTGTTAGAATACAAATTAAATCGAGAACTGGAGTTTTTAGATGACAGATAAAAAAAACAAACTTGGTAAAGGTTATACACAGGTATACACAGGCAACGGCAAAGGGAAAACTACTGCAGCTCTTGGAGTGGCATTCCGCGCAGCGGGCAGCGGTATGAAAACATATATCGGGCAATTTATGAAAGGACAGAAATACAGTGAGCTGGAAGCAGCTCGTATGATTCCTGATTATATAGTGATTGAACAGTACGGTAAAGATACTTTTGTACATGTCCAGGATCCTCCAGACCCGGAACATGTGGAAATGGCAAAGATCGGATATGAAAAGATAAAAGCAGCATTGTTTTCCGGAGATTATAACATTGTAGTAGCGGATGAAATTATTACATCGCACTATTTCAAGCTTATTACTACTCAGGAAATTTTAAATCTTGTAAAGCAGAAACCTGACGGAGTTGAGCTTATAATGACAGGGCGTTACGCACCTGATGAGATTATAGAAGCTGTAGATCTGGTGTCTGAAATGAAGGAAGTTAAGCATTATTATCAGATAGATGTTCCTGCAAGAGAGGGCATTGAAAACTGATCTATGATACATCATTAATAAATATTTTACAATTCATATGGTCAGCTAATAGAGAATTAAGGCTGTTTACTATTTCTATTAATATTCAATTGGTATGGTATATTTCTGTTTTTGATAAAGTCCATGTTCTCTGCAAAAAAATATCCCTGCATCATCATGCTAAAAATCTCTGAAGATGATTTTTGTCCGCTAACAGGACTTCTGAATAATCCCTGCCAATAAAACATCCCGAAAAATTGTTATCAATTAATCACAATTATTGGTGATTGACTGAGCGCTGATAATAGTTATTCTATAAGTGTAATCCAAGTAAAATCATTTATATAATATTTTGTACCAGTTCCGGCTGGAAATAATGGGTTTTCGCCGGACATTTGGTGGAATTTATCTGTTTAAATAAAATATAATAAACTGTCAATAGCACAATCATATGATCAGAAGCAGTTATATAATGTTTTCAGCCTGTTATGACGCAGATAATGATTGCATCTCAGGGATTGTATTTGCATCAGATTCCGGCAAGGATTGTATGATCAGTTGTTTTAACTCATCTGCTTCCGGTGATAACCTGATTTTTGAATTAACTGCACCGGACTATACAGAACCGGGGCGCCTGAGAAGTAAATCAGCATCCATTGCTGAAGAGAAAGCAGCAGGCCGTCCGAAACTATGGAGATCCATTCTCACGGACAACTGGGCTGGCCGGAAGTTTCCTGTCAGAAAAGAGGTCCTATATAATCTTATGCCTCCCGCGGCAGAGGATGTAGCAAATGATTTAGACAAAGCACTTAAAAAAACAGCTGTAAATGCTGTTTATCCCTCCCAATCTACAGTCGAATCCGCATTCTTTGACAATTATCGCAGGCTGAGAAATATTTCAAGGTCACGATTTTTGCGGGTTACCGGCTCACCATCTGCTAAAACACTTTGTTGGATCCGGGTTCTCTACAACGAAGTTCCGTTTATTGCTAATGGATCTGCGATATTCGCAGATCAAAACACGCTACATACTGTGAATATTCGCGGGAGGTATTAAGATCTTCAGACATATCAGCTACTTTTAAAGTTAATAATCATATACGGCCAAACTGTGTTTTATTAATTTACCTGCTACTTTATCTTTCTTTCTCATTTCCCTTTCAGTTAAATAAAGTGAGGGAAAATTCATGCAATATGAATATAAACTGCTTGAAAATTAGTTAAGGAGCATTCATGCTAACCGGATAAAAGAAATAAATTATGTATTAAAGAATGATTACTCCAAAAATTATTTTAAGGTATACCTTACTTCAAATTCCTTCCCTGTTTATTCTCATAATTCTATTATTTTTTGTGAAAAAGATAATTACTTTTCCTGTCTGGATAGCTTATATAATAATTTTTTTATGGATACTTAAGGATATAATTATATTTCCCCGCGTGTGGCAGTCTTATGATTCCCGAAAAGTGAATTATAAAGAATATTTAATCGGAGTGAAAGGTGTTGCCGTTGATGATTTGAATCCTGAGGGGTATGTGAAAATAAAAGGCGAACTCTGGAAAGCTGAGATTGCGGATAGTGAAGCTCATGTGAAGAAGGGGGAGGAAATAAGAGTGCTGAAAGTGGAAAATATGAAACTGTTTGTCAGTCCCGATTTCCACAATTAAGATTGTTTTACTTTGTAAGATATTGTTTATGAAAAAGGAAAGCCTGTTAAAAAAATAAACTGCATCCTTTTACTTCTATTACGAAGAATGCAGTTTACCTGGTAAAGATTTGCTATGTCATTAGCTTTAATATATATAAAGCTGAATTGATCAATAAGTTCCGGATTTTTTGTAAGGAATAAATATTATTTTAATTAATCCTGTAATCCTGATTTTATTTTACTTTAGCTTTCAGTGAAGATTCTTTAAATGCTTTGCTGAATACAAATTTTGGAATTTTTGTAGCCTTCTTGGCCGGAATTTTTATTTCTTCACCTGTCATGGGATTCCTTCCAACTCTTGCTTTAGTTGCCGGCTTAATTCTGATGTATAATTTCCCCATATGACCTACAGGCACTCTCTGGCCGCTCATTGCGCCTGCATCTATTGCTTCATACAGACTTTCGATTATTTCCTTGGCTTGTTTCTTGGAAATATCGTTTTTCTCTGAAATATAATTTACAAGTGCAGATGCTGTAAATTTTTCCGGTAATTTTACTTTTTTTGCGCTGCTCTGTGCCGAGCTTTTTGTATCTTTTGCCATTACTGCTCCTTCGATTGTTTTTTTTGGTAATGATGTAGATGTTTTTAATTCGTTTATACTTCTGTATTTTCCGGAATTATATATTTTTTGTCTCCGGAGATTTTTAAGAAATATTTATATCACACATTAGATTTTTATAACCCTGCGTAATTAGAAATTTTCCGGCTTTTTGTCAATAAGAATTGGTGTTTTTTAAAAAAATCTTGACTTTCAGTAAACTTCCAGTATATTGGTATTGTAAGGTTTTAGATATTTGAGCGCCAATCAATGCAGTCCCGTTCGATGAGCGGGAACTAGTTCTGTAGGAAGTTATGTATTTAACTGAAAAGCAAAAACGGGTTTATAAGTTTATTAAAGAATATATAGAAGAGAATGATCTGTCTCCGAGTTATACCGAAATTAAGGAGTATTTCGGCTTTAGTTCTCTTAATGCTGTTTATGAGCATATTGATAACCTGGTAAGGAAAGGCTTCGTACAAAAAGGGTCATCTAATCAGAAGCGGAGTATTACACTTACAGGCATATCAAAACGGGCTGTGTCTCTCCCAATGGTTGGTTTGGTCAGAGCAGGTGCGCCTATTGATGCGTATGAACTCAGGGAATATATTGATGTGCCTGAGGAGATACTGGCAAAGGGTGAGAATGTAGCTCTTACTGTTACAGGTAATTCAATGATTGAAAGCAGCATATGCGACGGTGATGTAATCATAGTCAGAAGGCAGAATACTGCTGAAAACGGCCAGATAGTGGTGGCTCTTATAAATAACCAGGCTACTGTTAAGGAAATACATTTTCATGAAAATCAAATTGAGCTTAGGCCCAGGAATTCGGAAATGAATCCGATCTTTGTAAATTCAGATGATGATTTTCAGATTTACGGTGTGCTGGTGGGTATGTACAGAAAGTACAGGTAGTATATATACGGGTTTTATTTTTACATAACATCATTCCATCTCTTATCAATAGATAAGAGCCCCTCTTGCCGTTCGGACTGTATGGAAATGCAATTTTCACGCAATCATGAACAATAAAATTGTCTGGAATCAGCAGCATAAATTTTTACACAGTCCGAATGGCAGGAGGGACTTTTTTCCTCCCGGAGTTTTACGATATGAGAAGTTTTACCAGGAAGATTATTTTTATAAATATTCCTCATATTTTTATTGAGGCTGAAAAACTGCGCTGTAAGTGGAGTGATGATACCCAATGCGTAATCGCAAGCGGAGAATCGCGTACGAGCCTCATAATAGACGCGCCTGATGATTTGCGACCGGCTGTTGTAAGAGGTATGTTCCTGAAGGATATTAAAAAGCGTATCAACGTTATTACAGCTGATTTTGATTATATGAATAAAATAAACAGGATGATTATGGATCATCTTAAGAATTATTCCATAACTGTTGAATGCGATTACTCAGGAGGGTTCTATATTGACCTTACAGGTACTGAAAGGCTGTTCGGGAGAGTAATGGACACATGCGGGAAAATAATATCTGAACTTGGAAGCTTTTACTGTTTTAACGCTCAAATAGGCGCAGGAGGCAATAAGCTTGTTTCATACATGGCGGCAAAGATAACAGGAAGCAATTCGGTATATGAGATAGACAGAAATTCTGAGAGTATGTTTCTTGCTCCCGCGAAAATAGATTATCTTCCGGATATTCCTTCAGAAGTCAAGCGCGAGGTACTGTCCAGCTATAATATTCAGACAATAAGCGACCTGAGCGCGTTTTCAAAGTCTGATCTTAAAACACTGTTTAAAAAACACGGTGATATTTTATATTCCTATTCAAGAAATATTGCCCCTGACTGCATAAGCGCAGCAAAAGAGGAGAGGGTATTGAACCGCTCTCTGGTGCTTTCGGACAAAGCCAATGATGATGCTGTTATCCGTAGACGTTTCTTTCATCTTGTTTCAGAGCTGTGTCAGGAAATGCGCAGGCAGGATATCTTTCCTCTCTATTTTGAGCTGAAGATAATATACAGGGATCATTATAAGTATGCCAGAAGCGGGCGTATAAACGATCCGACTTTCATTGAAAGAAAACTTTATACGCTTCTGCTTCCTTATCTTGAAAGCGCCCTTTCAAGAAGGACGATTGTTAAAAAGATCATGCTGTGCTTTTATAATTTTATTCCTGCAGCAGTTCAGGAAAGCCTGTTCTCCGAAGAAGATAAGGATTTAAAACTCTCCCGTGCTTTTGATTCAATAAGAGATAAATTCGGCAAAAGGGCTATTTTTTTTGCTGAATGAGTGCCGGAGTTATGAATTTTGTATTTATTGAAAATCATTCCGTATATTCTCTGTGCGAGGGGACCATATTCATAAGCGAGCTTGCATCCTACGCGGAAAAAAATAATTTTACTTATCTCTCCATATGCGACACAAACGGATTCTACGGAATCATGCACTTCATTGATGCCTGCAAAGAGCATAATCTTATACCGGTTGTCTGTGCCGGGATAAAAAGCAAGTCGTTTAACGGCATACTTGTCGCGAGAAGCATGAGAGGCTACTCAAGGATATGTAATTATATTACGCAGGTTCATTTGAACCCTGATTTTAACCTGAAAGAACAGCTGGCGAAAAATAGTGATGATTATTACATAATTACCGGAGACCGGGATATTATAGAAACAAAAAATTCCAATGTGTATGCGGAAGTGAATGCTCTGGCTGATAATCATTTTGAAGATTACAGATACGCTAAAAAAAACGGCATAAAGCCTGTGCTTATATATCCTGTATATTTTATAAACGGCGGATATGACAGTCATAAAATGCTCAGGGCTGTGTATTATAATAAGAAGCTGTCCGCTCTCGGCAAAAATGATGTCCAGCAGCCTGACGCATGTTTTATTCCGGAAGAGGAGATAATATCAAGATTTTCTCATATGCAGGACGCGGTAGCTAATTCCGTAAAGATTGCGGAAACTTCCGCGTTTGAGTTTACTGCGGGCGCTCCCATTTTTCCTGTGTATTCGGACGATTCATTCAATATCCTGCGCAATATGTGTTATGAAAATATTCCTGCAAGGTATGAAAAATTAACTCCTGAGATAACCACGAGGCTTGAGAAAGAGCTGGGTATAATAAAGAGTAAAGGCTTTGCCGACTATTTTCTCGTGGTGCAGGACATTGTTAAGCAGACAATCTATACATGCGGAAGAGGATCTGCCGCTGCGTCGCTTGTATCCTATCTTCTTTTTATTACACACGTGGATCCCATAAAGCACAATCTGTTTTTCGAGAGATTCATAAACGAAGGTCGGAAAGACCCGCCTGATATAGACATAGATTTCCCATGGGATGTCAGGGACGGAATTATAGATTATATATTCAGGAGATATTCTCCTGACAATGTGGCCATGGTGTCCAACCATATTACTTTTTCAGTGCGTTCCTCGGTACGGGAGATAGCTAAAGTACACGGACTTCCCGAGCAGGACATAAACAGGATAACAAAGAATATCGGGTTTTATTATAACAGAAACAGTGATGACTATGAAAATTATTCAAAAAATAAATACAGTAACGGCGGCGAAGGCGGAGACAGCGACGGCTGGATGGATATATACAGACAGGCTGTGGATATAAGCGGTATGGTGCGCTATATGTCCGTGCATTGCGGAGGAGTTGTTATTACTCCTAAGCCTGTGCGCTATTATATTCCTGTTGAGGAAGCTGCAAAGGGCGTAAACATTATTCAGCTCGAAAAAGACCAGGCTGAGGATTTCGGTTTTGTAAAGATTGATGTGCTCGGCAACAGAAGCCTTGCTGTTGTAAGGGACGCTCTTCAACTCATAAAAGAGCATTATGGTACCGACATCCGCTACGAAAATTTTAATCCGATTAATGATAAGAAAACCATAAACATGCTCGCTGCAGGTGAAAGCATGGGAGTGTTTTATGTTGAGTCTCCTGCCATGAGGCAGCTTCAGAAAAAATCCGGAAAAGGCGACTACGACCATCTGGTAATGCATTCATCCATAATCCGTCCGGCAGCTAACAAATGGATAAACGAATATCTGGAAAGACTGAGGGGCAAGCCGTACAAGGGCCTGGTTCCCGGCATGGAAGAGCTTTTGAAAGATAGCTACGGCATAATGTGCTATCAGGAGGATATAACAAAAATAGCGATGTATATAGCCGGATTTTCTCTGAGCGAGGGAGAGGAGCTGCGTAAAGTAATATCAAAAAGAAGCAAACAGAAAAGGAAGCTGCAGCTGAAGGAAAAGCTGTATGAAAATCTTAAGAAGAAGGGCATTCATCTGAAAATTATTGATGAATTGTGGGAGATGATTGAGTCTTTTTCCGGGTACAGTTTCTGCAAACCTCACAGCGCTTCATATGCCCTGCTGTCCTTCAAGGCATGCTATTTGAAAGCTCATTATCCTGCGGAGTTCATGGGAGCCGTGCTGAAAAATCAGGGAGGGTTTTATTCTCCTCTTGCGTATATATCCGAATCAAGGCGCATGGGACTGAAGATCGCAGCTCCTGACATTAATATGAGCAGGTATGAGTATTTCGGGAAAAGAGACAGCGTGTTTATAGGTTTTATGCAGATAAAGAATCTTTCATATAAAGCTGTTCAGTCGTTTATTGGAGAAAGAGAGAGGAACGGGCTGTACAGAAATCTTAATGACTTCCTGAGGCGTTCAGAAGTAGGGCAGTCTGATGCTGAAATACTTGTGAAAGCCGGATGCTTCTCAGGTATTGAAAAACATAATCAGCCTCAGCTGCTTTTTATCATACGCCGCTTCTTTGACGGCAGTCAGCCGGCAGCAGGAAAGGAATTATTTCACGGCGCTTTGTATCCTGATATTGTTCCGCCTCCAATGCGAGATATTCCTGATGAGCAGAAACTGATGCAGGAAATGGAACTGTATGACTCGTTTATTTCAATTCATCCGATGACATTTTACAGACAGAGAATCAAAACCGGAGTCATTTTTGCGAAGGATCTGGAACGGTTTAAAAAGAAGCGGGTCAGGATTGCGGGAATATTTATAACATCAAAGACTGTTATGACAAAAGATAATGATCTTATGAAGTTCGTAAGCTTTGAGGATGAAACCGGAATATTTGAGACGGTCTTTTTCCCGAAGATCTACAGGAAATTCGCGCTTATGCTTTCTTATCAGAGGCCTTATATTATAAGCGGCATTGTTGATGTTGAGTTTGATACGATTATTCTGAATGTGAATGATATTGCTATAGCTTAGCTGCTTGTAGTTCGTGATAATTATGAAAAAGAGGTATCAGAATTATCATACGTCCCAGATATCCTGGAATTCATGAATGTGTTCGCAGTATTTGCATATGAAACGGGATTCGTCCGCTCTGTGGAATTCCGGCCATACCATTTCCTGGTGAGCGGGATGAGAGACGCAGTTTTCGTTTTTGCACGAGATCTCGTCAAAATTATAAACTTTAGGCGGCATATGAAGCCTGTATTTATTAAGAATTCTGCCGTCTTTTATAATATTCAAAGTTGATCCCGGAGCAATTGCCGCAAGCATTTTTATCTGTTTTTTGTCAAATGAAAGAACTTCTGGCAGGGATATCATTCCCTTGTATAAGTCTTCAGAGTGGGAATTATAAACTCCGTGTGAACTTATCAGGTTGAGTTTCATAATATGTCTGATCTTGTCTATCTGATTCCATATGGTTGCAAGGTCATGCCCTCTGCCGATATGATCAATTACGATTCCGTTTTCAACAGGTTTTATGCCGATTTTGTAACCGTTTTTCTTTTTGAAATTAATCTCAGCTTCTTGAATAAAATTATCATTTAAATCATTAATCGCCGGCTGTGTTCCTTTGAAGTCCGCTCCCAGTTTATCAGTAAGCATTGCGATTTCAATTATTCTTGTAAAATATCCGTTAATTGCCTGATTGTCCCAGGCGTTAATTTTTGTTGAGTCCAGGAACTGAGGTATTGTGGGATGAGTCCGGTTGCGCGGCAATGGGTGATAAAAACGGGCATCTTCAGGAAGCCTGTCCAGAAAATCCCGGGAAAAAGTTACAGACGATATGAGATAATCCGCTTTCTCCAGTATCTGGTCTCCCATGCGCTCGAGCTGAAGCCTTGTAAAGTACCAGATTTTTGCGATATTTTTCTGTGCAAGATATTCCTCTATAGATTCAAAAATACGTATATCATATCCGTTATGTTTCATTTTATCTTTATAGTCTTCAGGCAGTTGAAGGAGGTCAGGGGCAATAAGGTCAACGTGAATTTCATTAAATACTTTCAGCCCGTCAGCTTTTGAGTGAATTGTCCTTCCGTGATACAAATCCCCGACAAGGGCAATATGTATTGAACTCCTGTCCCAGTTCTTCTGTTCAAGAAAGCTGAATTCATCCAGGAATTCCTGTGTAGGATGTTCATGTTTTCCGTCTCCGGCATTTATAAATGAAGGCCTGGAATATCCTATCCTGTCCGCATAATCGCCTATAGCTGATTCCAGCCATCGGCAAACACCCTCGAGTTTTGTCCTGATGATGAATAATGAGTTATCGCTGTAGCCGAAAAGCATCCTGATCGTATCTGTAATGCTTTCTTTTTTGTTAAAGGAGGATGTTGATACATCAAAGACGTTAACTTTCGCGTTATGAAATTTTGCGGCATTTACAAATGATTCCTTTGTCCGCGTGCTGTCCTCCAGAAACATCAGATAGATGCCGAAATCCGGATCAGAAAGCTTAAATTTTGAAATATTTTTTTTGTCCCTTATAGCTTCTTTCAGCTCTTTTGTCTTTTCATATAGATAAATCTGCTCATCCACTGAAAAATCATTAACAACCGTCAGGCTTCTGCCTTTGAACATGTACTTTCCTCCGAATTTCTGATAAATAATTAATGTATGAGCATTAAGTTTTCAAGCATATTTTTTATAAACCTGCGGAAAGGGAAATAATCTATGTCTAAAAAAAGCTTGCAAATGCATCAAAACGCGGGCTTTATTTATGAGGTAAAGGAATCCAATTCAATATTACAGGTAACAGCATATGCGTATAATCCGCTTTCTTGATAATGACAATAAAATTTATTTCGGCACTGATTATGAAAATGATACAGCTGTCCGTTTAGAGGGGGATCTGTTCGGGGAGCTGAAGCAAACCGGGCAGAAGGTTATGGTAAAAAAACTGCTTGCGCCGCTTGTTCCGGCCGCAATTTTCTGTATCGGGTTGAACTATAAAGAACACGCGGGAGAGACAGGCTTTCAGCTGCCGGATTATCCTGCCCTGTTTATGAAAAATCCGGCATCTGTTACAAATCCGGGTGATCCTGTCGTAATTCCCAAAGTGTGCCTGGATAAACCGGAAGTTGATTATGAAATTGAACTTGCTGTGATAATAGGGAAACAGGCAAAGGATGTGCCTGTCTCAGAGGCCCTTGATTATATACTGGGCTATACTATTGCAAACGATGTATCCGCCAGGCGATGGCAGAAAAAAGCAGGAGGCGGGCAATGGGTCAGGGGCAAGAGTTATGATACGTTCTGTCCTGTCGGGCCTGCAATTGCCACAAAAGATGAAATTCCCGATCCTCAGAATCTTTCCCTTCAGTGTATGCTTAATGATGAAGTAATGCAGGACTCCAGTACTTCAAATATGATTTATTCGGTTGCTGAGCTTATATCATATCTGTCTCAGGACACTACTCTGCTTCCGGGGACACTTGTTTTAACAGGAACTCCTGATGGGGTGGGCTATGTAAGAACTCCTCCTGTTTTTCTTAAAAAAGGGGATATACTAAAATTGAAGATAGAAAAACTGGGAATGCTATCAAATCCTGTTTTATGAAACTGACGCTGCCCGGAATCAATAAAATTCAGGAAAAACATTTTTACTGAGAATATTCCTGTTTAGTACTCTTCTTAATTTATTAAAATATTTGACAAATGTATCTCACCTTTTTATAATCAATTTCCGGCTTTATTTATAGAGAATTATATATCTTTTTAAACTGATTTTCCCGTTGTTTTAAATAACTGTGATTACTGCTTTATTGAGGTAAAAAATTTAACTTATAACAGGAATGGCAGTTGTCTATTATAAATGTGATTTTATTTTAGAATTATTTTTTTATAAACAGGGATTATAATGAAAAGAACCGAAAAGAAAAATATTTTATACAATAAATTCAGAACAGTTTTTATACTGTTTTTAATCATAATTCTTTTTACAGGTATTGCTTTTTCCTCCATAAATTATAATAAGTGGGGAATATCCAAAGAAATGGTTAAAAAAGAATTAATTGCGCCTGATGAGGGGACTTTCGAATTTACACCTGCGGATAAACCAGATTATGAAAATAAAATCATGAATATGGTTAATTTGATATTAAAAAATGTAGACAGCAATGTTTATGAAAGAATAACAATTATAAGTACAAAAGGAACTGCCCCCGGAAGGGATTTTTTATTATTAAATAATAAATTGTTTTCAGTAAAAGAGTATTACAAGACTCTGCCGAAAAAGGATTTGCAGCCCTTAATCAAAACACTTGAACAAAGGTACGGATCTTCCAATTATAATCCCGGTGAAGAAATGGATATCTTTTTCATTTCGACTAAAGATACAAAGATTATTGTACATTATTTTTTAAAAACAAAGGTTTGTGAAATTTACTTTTATGACAGTCAGCTATACCATAAATTATCCTCAAATGATTTTTAGTGCAGAATATTAAGTAAATATATCAATATTTTTTAAGCTGGAAAAATTTTTGATTTTTTTGTTATTTTTGTTGACGCTTATAGATAAATATTTCTAAATTGTTTTCTAAATTTGATTATCTGTTAATAAGCGTATAAGACGGATGATTAATTAGCATAGAGAATTATTCTGAAAAATAAATTTTCGGATTGAATATAATCAATAGACAGAAGGGATTGAGTTGGCAAATAACAAATCAACAGAAAAAAGAATAAGACAGGGCGAGAAGCGGCGCGTGAAGAACTCGGCAGCAAAAGCGTCACTCAGAACAGTATATAAAAAAGTTAACAAGTCTATTTCCGCTTCTTCAGAACCGAAAGAAATCATAGAAAATTTTAACGAATTTGTTAAAAAAATTGATACTGCTGCAGGAAAAGGAACTATACATAAAAAAAATGCAGCCCGAAAGAAGTCAAGAATTGCAAAAAGAATCAATGCTTCAGTAAAGATTTAAGATATGATTTTACGGGCGCTTAGCTCAGCTGGGAGAGCATCTGCCTTACAAGCAGAGGGTCACAGGTTCAAGCCCTGTAGCGCCCAAAGGATAAAAATAAAAACCCTGTCATAAACGGCAGGTTTTTTTATTTGTTTACAGAAATATAAAAAGGAATATATTTTAGTATATTTATTAAGTTTAAATCAATTACTAAAGATATTGTTATCAGATATACTTTCCTGGCAAATATCAAATACCATTTGAAATATACGCTATGAAGATAAAAGATATAGGTGAATTCGGCTTTATTAAAAAAGTTACTTCTGATTCCGTATTCTGCCCGGAAAAAATTTTACAGGCTGCCGGGGACGATGCTGCTGTATTTACCTCAGAACCGGGAAAAGCTATTGTTGTTACAACAGATATACTTATTGAAAATATTCATTTCATCAGGAATAAGATCTCTCCTGAAGATCTTGGTCATAAAGCAATAACTGTAAATTTAAGCGATATTGCCGCAATGGGAGCAAATCCTGAACATGCTTTTGTAAGTTTGGGAATTCCTGAAGATCTTCCGTCCGGTTATCTTGAGAGATTTTATTCATCCCTGAAAAAAACAGCGAAACAATTTAATGTTAATATTCTTGGAGGTGATACTTCCGCATCTGGGTTATATTTAATTATAAACATTGCATTAACCGGTACCTCATCACCTGACAATATTCTTTACCGGCACAAAGCAGTACCGGGAGATATCATTTATTCGACTGGTTTACTGGGCAGCAGTCGAGCCGGATTACAGTTGCTATTAGACGGCATTACAAAGCCAGATAATAATCAGACTAAGCTTATAAATGCCCATACTCGCCCTTACCCTTATGTAACTGAAGGCATGTTTCTTTCTCAAATGAAAGGTACACGTGCTGCTATTGATGTCAGTGATGGTCTTGTATCTGATATTGGACATATAGCTGATGAAAGCAATTGCGGTTTCATTCTTGAGAGCGATTTAATACCCGTCTCGGATTCCTTAAAAGAATTCTGCTTCCAGCATTCCTATGACCTGACTGATTATGCAATCTCCGGTGGCGAAGATTATGTACTTATTTTTACAGTCGATTCATCTTGTGCAAAAGATGTTGAAAAATATTACTACTCAAAATTTAATAAATTAATTTACCGCATTGGTGTAATTACGGAGAGTAAATCCAGACTTTTAAAAACGCATAACGGAAGATTAAATGAACTGATGAATAAAGGATGGGACCATTTCAAAAAATAAATATTTTTTAACTATTCACCTTCGAGAGCGGGCAGATAATAGACTTGTTGCGAAACTATGTTGTCATGAATATTTGCCGTTTTATCCGAAACCTGTGCCGGAATATTGTTCACTTGCTTCACACAGGAGCATATACGGTATTGAAACGGAGTGGATATGGTCAAAAGAGGTCATAGTCTCCTGAAATATGCTGACTGTACCTGGAGTTTTATACTTTTTACGCACTACTTTTTTACCGGTCATAAATTCAGATATGTAAAGATTGTACCCGCTCATGCCAAGCCCGCGTGCTTTTCTTGAATAAGCGTATTTTTCTTCCGGAGCAATATGCTGCCACGACTTTACTGCCCGGGTAAAGCTTTTGCGTACCTCTTTCTGAAGCGGTGTATCCGGATTTCGCGGTACAACATAACTGCGTACGCATTGAGTGTTCCGGTTTACGTAA
>JAFGDQ010000111.1 GCA_016932015.1 Spirochaetota bacterium
CTGACGGCCTTCTGATGATGGAGGATATAGAGGATATAAAAACAGATGAGACAGGCGTATTTCTCAAATACGATCTTAAAAAAATAAGGAAAGATAATTGTTGTAATTCTGCCGGATTCAGGAGAAAGATATCTTTCCAGTGTTCTTTTTGAAGGTATTGATGCATAGATTTAATCAGTATTTTAGTTATAAAGGTTTTCTGTAAAGCTTTATGCTGGCTTCTTAGGCTCAGCCAACGTTTCCTGAACCAGCCGGAGATAACTTCCGAATTACATTATTCAAAATCCTTTATATATTTCTTTCGCATTATCTTTTCATTCTCAGTTTCCGGGTTGCTGCCTTATCTATTTCAAAATTATCAGGAGAAATCTTTACTCCGTAATCATGTTCTGCGCTTTCTATTGAAACATATTTATTGATTACATCCTGTCTAACTTTCTCCGGATCTC
The DNA here is from genome assembly GCA_016932015.1 of Spirochaetota bacterium. GTDB lineage: Bacteria > Spirochaetota > UBA4802 > UBA4802 > JAFGDQ01 > JAFGDQ01. The sequence goes on from JAFGDQ010000111.1 coordinate 450, forward strand.
TTTCAAACGGGTCTCCATACCCTCCCCCACCGCCAGCGGTTACAACAACAGTATCTCCCTTCTCAAGCTGAACACCGGGATGTTTCAACGTTTCAAATTCGCCCTGTTTCTCTGAACGTACAAGGGCATAATTCCTCAACCCCTCCTTACCTCCGAACAATCCCCAGTGCGGAGTTTTCCCTTTCTCAATAAAGCTGAAAAATGTAGCAGGATAAGGAAGTCTGAACGATGTTCTTGAACCTACTCCGCCTCTGTGCCGGCCTGGTCCTCCGCTGTCCTTAATAAATTCCACCTTTTCAACAATCAGCGGGTATGCAGATTCAAGAACTTCACTCGGAGTATTTTTACATGCCCCTGCTGCAAGAGGATTAAGATAATTTTCACCGTCTGAATAATAGTCTCCGCCCTGCCCGACAAGACATGGAGTAAGAGTGCCCCAGTATTTTCCTGTTCTGGGATCTATTCCCGTAAATCCGCATCCGCAAACATCCGCTCCTGATAAAGCCGGGACATCTTCAGGAAGAACTTTATAAAGTGCCTTGTTCACAACATCCAGAATAATTTGCGCGACCCATGCGTACAAAAATGTTGGAGCTGACGGATTCGCGTTTAAAACAGATCGCTCAGGAACATTCACCTTGATTGCCGAATAAAATCCTTCATTGGCAGGTATTTCCGGTATTGTAAGCGCTTTTATCGCAGCTCTTGCTGCAGCAAGTGAGCTGATAAGAAGTCCATTCATCGGCCCCTTTTGCTCCGGAGCTGACCCGGATAAATCAACCGTTATATCGCTTCCACTCACTTCAATAGAGACTCTGACCTTGACAGGATCATTTTCTACACCATTATCGTCAAGATAGTCCTCAGCTTCATATACTCCATCCGGGATTTTTTTTATTGCTTCCTTTATCATTGCATTGCTGTACCTGTACATCTCTTCAATACAGGAATCAACTACATCTATCCCGTAACGGTCAAGAAGCTCTGTCACACCATTTTCAGCAGAACGGCAGCCTGCAACCTGCGCCTGCATATCACCCCAGACAAGCTCAGGGGCACGTGAATTAAGTTCTATAATTTTCCAGATTTCCTCCTGCATAACGCCAGCCTTATAAAGCCTTACAGGTGGAATACGAAGTCCTTCACCAAAAGCTTCAGTAGAATTGGTTGGAAAAGCATCCTTTGCTCCAAGATCCTGCCAGTGGGATTTTGTTGAAGCAAATGCGAAGATTTCATCTTTATAAAAAATCGGCATAAAGACAAGAGCATCGGAAGCATGCGCTCCTGTTACTTCAGGGAGAGTGGAAATGATTACATCTCCCGGTTCAATATTTTCTCTGCCAATTATTTCTATACTTTTTTTGGTAGCAGGACCGAGACTCCCGAGAAAAAGCAGTATACCGTGCGACTGAGCAATTACTCCCGCATTTCTGTCCAGCAGCCCGAAACAGCAGTCCATTATTTCATAGATAAATGTAGTAACCGCACATCTAAAAGCTGTCTCCTGCATACCATTAGCAATGGAAATGAGATTATTCAGCACAACAGCCAAAGTTATTGGATCCGGCTTTTGCATTTATTTGACCTCTGGGTTTGAACGGATGATAATATTTCTGTATTTATCAACATAAAGGCTCTGATCAGAAAGCACAACAATCGTGGAATGCGGCTCTTCAACAATTGCAGGGCCGTTAATAGAGTTTCCGGATGCAAGATTATCTCTGTCCAAAACCTCCCACATGTCATAACTTCCTTTTAAATAAATTTTCCTTTTGCCTTTAAACGCAGATTCCGGAATTTCATCTGTTTCAGAAAATTTTTGCATAGGCACTTCTCTGATTTTTCCAATTGCCTTAAGTCTGATATTTATTGTTTTCGCAGGCGCATTCATTTGATGTCCATACCTTATTTTATGAAGATTGTGAAATCGATTAATGATTTCAGGAATGGAATCATTTGTCAGATCTCCGTTCATAACCGGAACTTCTACAAAATGCCCCTGTCCTTCATAACAAATATCAGCTGTTCGTTCGAATTCAATATCACTGTCATTTATCTTCTCATCATACAGCATTTCCCTGCCGCGCTTTTCCATTTCCCTGAAAATTTCATTCATTTCTCTGATATAAATACTGTTCATTGTCTGATTGAATGTGCGCGAAAAATTATGGATAATATCCATGGTCAGCATTCCCATCGCGGAGAAAACTCCCGGATCGACAGGAACTACAACACTTGCTATAGACATATCTTTGGCAATTACTGATGCGAACAAACCGCCGGCTCCCCCGTAGGACATAATGGAAAAATCTCTTGGATCATACCCCTGCCCTATAAGTATTTCTTTCATGGCTGTTGTCATATTATTGCCCGCAATTGTAAGAATCCCGTCTGCTGTATCATGCGGGGAAAGACCCAATTTTTCGCCTAAAGTTATGATTCCCATTTTAGCTGCTTCAATATCGAGCTTAATTTCCCCGCCTAAAAAATAGTCGGGATCAATTATTCCATTTACAAGAGCAGCATCCGTAACAGTAGGTTCTTTTCCTCCGAGGCTATAACACATTGGGCCCGGATTCGCTCCTGCGCTGTCAGGGCCTACAGTTAAAAGACCGCCTGTGTCAACTCTGGCTATGCTCCCACCGCCTGCTCCAATAGGACGGATATCCATACCCGGCATAAGAACCGGATAACCAAGAAGTTCCGATTGATGCCTGACTGTCGGTATATGATTTCTTATCAGAGACACATCAAAGCTAGTGCCTCCGACATCCGTTGTTACTAAATTCTTAATGTCTACGAACTTTGATATATGTGCGGAACCGGAGACTCCCCCAATTGGCCCTGATGAGAACGTTGCAATTGACTTTTCCTTAATAGCAGGAATTCCAAGAACACCGCCCGGGCTTACAATAAGTATCTGGCCTTTAAAATTCTCTTTCTCCAGGTTCCTGTCCAATTCAGACATATAATCAACTACCTGCTTCTTTATATATGCGTCGAGAACTGTTGTGCTCATTCTTTCATATTCCCTGAATTCTCTTACAACCTGATGACTTAATGAAACATTAATCTCCGGCCACAATTCTTTAATTATATTGCCGGCATTCAGTTCATTTTCAGGATTCGCATAGGAGTGCAGAAAGCAGACAGCAATCGCTTCAACATTATGCTCTTTAAATTTTCGTATAATTTCTTTTAGTTCTTCATTTTTTACGTCTTTAATAATATTGCCTAAATAATCTGAGCGCTCATTTATTCCCATGCGTAGATATCTCGGAACAAGAGGCGGCGGTTTTTTCCAGAGATACCCGTACAGTTCTTTTCTGTCTCCTCTTGCCATTTCAAGGACATCTGTAAAACCCTCAGTTGTAACAAGCCCAACCCTGGCGCCTTTCTTCTGCACAACTGTATTAAGGCCTACTGTTGTGCCGTGAACAAATAATGAAATATCAGTAATATTTATTTTTATTTTTTTAATCGCATTAAAAACTGCACTTCCTATATCCTCCGGATTGCTTCGTACTTTATCTGTTATTAATTCCATTGTCTCATCATCAAGATAGACAATGTCTGTAAAAGTTCCGCCGATATCTACTGAAATGCGTTTCATTGTAAACCTCTAGCCTAAAAACGCCCTTTTAACAGAGTCGTTTTTCATAAGGTCCTTCATATCTCCTTCTAACACTACTTTTCCTACTTCAACAACATAGCATTTTTCCGATACATTCATGACCAATCCTGCATTCTGTTCAACCAGTAGTACACTAATACCTGATCTGTTAATCTCTTTTATTGCTTTTGAAAGATTATCTATTATAATAGGAGCCAGTCCTAAAGAAGGTTCATCCATCATTAAAAGCCTGGGTTTAGCCATAAGAGCCCTGGCTATTGCAAGCATTTGCTGCTCTCCACCGCTTAAACTGCCCGCATTTTGAGCCCGTCTCTCTTTTAGTCTGGGGAATAATTCAAATACTTTGGCTAAATCACTTTTAATGTCTGCTTTGTCTTTACGGAGATAAGCGCCGAGTTTAATATTTGACATGACATTCATGTAAGGAAATAATTTTCTTCCCTCCGGAACCTGAACGAGACCAAGGCTCACAATTTTATTCACAGGCAATCCATCTATTCGTTTACCATCGAATTCAATTTCACCTGATGATACCGGAATTAATCCCGATACAGCCTTTAGAATAGTACTCTTTCCTGCACCGTTTGCCCCTATAACGCTTATTACATCCTTTTCTTCTACATTGATAGATATATCTCTGACTGCTTCTGCTGTGCCGTAATGCACACTAATCTTTTTCAGCTTAAGCATTTTGACCGGCTCCAAGATATGCTTTAATGACTTCAGGATTTTCCTTTACTTCGGCCGGATTGCCTTCTGCTATTTTTTTGCCGAAGTTAATCACAAAAATCCTGTCGCACAAGCTCATTGTTGCTCTCATATTGTGTTCAATTAAAAGAATTGTAAGCCCGTCATCAAGAAGTCTCCTGATCAGATTAATTGTTTCCGAAACTTCTTCCGCATTCATACCGCCAAGAGGCTCATCAAGCATAAGAAGCTTTGGTTCTGCAGCCAGCGCATTGGCAATACCAAGTATTCTTTTATGTCCGTGGGAAAGTGAATTAGCAGCAGTATTCGTAAAAGATTCAAGGCCAGCATGTTTAATTATTTCATAAGACCGTTCAAGAACATCCTTCTCCTTTTTCTTACTTCCAGGTGTATGAAGCGATGCTTCGAATATCCCTATTCCTGTTTTAAGATGACACGAGAGCGAAACATTCTCAATCACAGTGAAATCCGGAAAAATATTATTAGCCTGAAAGGTTCTTATAATTCCTTTCTTTGCAACAGAATGCGGCTTTTTGCCTGTAATATCCTGACCTTCAAAAATTACGCGTCCGCGTGTAGGCCTGATAACTCCGTTTATAAGATTAAAGAATGTAGTTTTTCCTGCTCCATTCGGCCCTATAAGCCCGAATATTTCTCCGGCCTTAACAGTCATATCAATATTCGAAACTGCCTCGAGGCCGCCGAAAAACTTGGATAATCCTTTAACTTCAAGCATTTTTAATCCTGATAATTTTTTTTATAAACGCAATCAATCTGGAAAATAGCCCGGCAAGACCTTCCGGAAGAAAAAATATAACGGCAATAAGTACAGCAGCAAAAATAAAAGGCATAAATTCTTTAAGAACGCGTGTTATTTCAGGTAAAATGGTCAGTACAAAAGCCCCAAGAATAGGACCGGCAAAAACTTCGATACCGCCTACAGTCATATATACAAGAATATTGATGGTATAGAAAAAACCAAAAGTATCCGGACACATTGCTGAAATATAATGACTGTAAAACGCACCGACTATGCCTGCAAAAAAACATCCAGTGCTGTAGGCAAGAACTTTAAAGCCGATGGTATTGATTCCTATACTTTCAGCAAGAGAGTCAGTCTGCTTAATGCCTTTAAGAATAAAACCGATTCTTGATTTTTCAATTGCATATAAAATAAGAAGTGAAGCTATCATAAGAAAAAGAGCAAAATAGTAGAAATGAATCTTCGAAAGAAAATCAATATTAAACAACCCGGTAACGACAATTGCACCCGGAGCGGGAATATTATAGATTCCACCGCTTCCCCCTGTAAGACTTTCCCATTGCTGTGTGATCAGTACTACCATTTCACTGAAAAATACCGTGACTATGGAAAAATAAATACCTTTCAACCTCATAAACGGAAAACCTGTAAGACACGCTACAAGAGCAACAAACAGACCGGCAATAAGCATCGCATACCAGGTTGACAATCCAAGCCTCATTACAAGAAGAGCGGAGGTATAAGCACCGATTGTCATCATCCCCCCATGCGCGAGCGATATCTGCCCTGAAAGACTTATCAGACGCAGACTGCTTGTCAGAATAATATTCATCATTGTAATTATAAATACATGAACATAATAAGGACCGGACATAAAATGCGGAAGAAAAATGAGACAAACAGTCAGAAACAGGGAAGTCAGCAAATATGTCATTTATTCATGCCCCCATATCCCCTGAGGCCGGAACAACAGTATTATAATTATAGCAGCGAATCCTACAAGACCAGCAGTATAAGTTGACGTTATGGCGGGTAAAACTCCGTCAATCAGTCCGAGTATCAACCCCCCTATAACAGCACCGGCAATACTTCCAAGGCCTCCGAGTATTATTACAGCTATGCCTTTCATTAGAGCAAAACTGCCCATAGTCGGGCTAATACTAAAAAGCGATCCTATAAAACCCGCTGCAACCGCAGCAAGGGCGCATCCGAGAAACATGGCAACAGCTGAAACAAAATCTATATTGATCCCCTGAAGAGCCGCACCCTCTCTTTCCTGCGATATTGCGAGCATTGCCTGACCCGTCTTAGTATATCTTATAAAGAGGAATAATAATACCAACAACCCGAATCCCACTATAACAATGATAAGCCTTTTCCACGCAATTACAATTCCGAAAATGAAAAGAACACCCGTGAACGGACTGGAGTATGATTTTGGATTTCCACCCGCAAGAAATAATACGATATTCTGAATGATCAGGATAAGACTGATGGAAACTGTCATAGCCCTGTCCGGATCGCCGCGGAACGGACGAAAGAAAACACGTTCCAGAAATACACCAATGCAGCCGACAAAAAGAGTTGCGACTATAAGCGCGGGAATAAAACTAAAGCCTGCTGATTTAATCAGGTAATACACGCAGTAAGCGCCGACCATGTATATTTCGCCATGTGATATCTGCACAATCCCCATTATACTCAGGACTAGTGTTAATCCGAGGGCAATAAGAATGTATATACCGCTAATTGCAAGTCCGTTAAGCAGGCTTTGCGCAATGGCAGTCATTTCCATCTGAGACTCCTGTATCCGTTTAGAATGACAATCGAAAGAAAATTTTTTATATGTCAGGGACGTTTACTATTTAATCAGTTTTTTCCGGTCCATTCGAATTCAACTTTACCGTTCATAATACGGGAGAATGGCAATTCTCTTCTGACAACATGTCTGACATTAAAAATCTCTTCACCGTCTATTACACCCTTTCCGAATATTGTATCAATAGTATCCAGTTTCTCAAAGGTCGTTTTGAATTTATCAGCATCATCAAGAGTCTGTGCGTGCTCAATTGCTTTAACAAAAGTGTATACTGCTTCGAACATAACAACATGATCCATATCCAGAGGCTTACCGGTGCTTTCTTCTACAAGTTCTTTAAATTCCTTCACGATTTCAGGCATTTTAGGACTTTGTACATCCAGCCCGATATGGAATATATCATATGCATATTTAGGATTTATAGCGCTGTTTAGAATATTAATATCTCCAAATATAGCCGGCGCAATTATAGGCCCCTTAAAACCAAGTTCTCGTGACTGATTTATTATGCCGGCGCTCCATGGAATTATCGAAAATATTACATCAATAACATCAGGTTTCGTTGCCAGCGCTTTGGTAAGGATCGGATAGAAATCTTCACCGCCCATTTTGAATGCTTCAAAAAACACCAGTTCAAAACCGTACTTCTTAATTGTCTGTTTTGTCAGTTCCTGATAGGTCTGGGCACCCGGATCATCCGGTGTAACGATTGCAATTCTTTTTGCTTTCGGATAAAGCTTCTTCAGGTACTGATAACCTACATCAATATTATATACTCCTGTAGAAGCAAGAAAGCTGTACGGCTGCTGAGGATTTGCCTGAGTTCTTCCAGCACTCTGCGCTTTCATTCGTACTATCTTGTTTTGTCTTGCAATTGGCGTGATAGCCATATCACTAGGCATGAAAATCGGAGGAAGAACAAATTTTATCTCTTCCTGTAATAGCTTATTAAATGCAGCTACTGCTCCAGGAGGCGATGACTGATCATCCGCAGTAATAATTTCAATGTTGTATTTCTGACCATCAATGGTCAATCCACCCTTGCTGTTTATTAAATCAGCAGTCGGTTTTGCTGACTCTACCATTGACTTAAAACCGGGTGCCATTGGACCGGTGACTGAAGAGATCAGTCCGATTTTTATAATTTTAGCTTTTTTTGAATCTCCGCATGAAATCAGTATTGAAGTAAAAATAATCAATAAACAAAAAGCACATAAAACTGAAATTATTTTTTTCATAACGCACCCCGTTTATTTTAATTTTTTATAAAACAAAAAAACAGTCCGCATGAATTTCATTATACGATTATAATCGCTTATAGTACTTCCTTTATTGAACTTTAACTGGACTTACAGGCATTATGGATTTTTTACTTATTATAAATTCTGGTATGATAACAATTATAATCAGCAAAAATCAATATAAGTCAATACGTAATATTACGTATTTTTAAGTAATTTTTTTATTTACAAAAAAAATAAACTATGTTTCTCTTTTACAATTCCCTTAAAGCTTAATAACTATGAGAATCTGCCGAATTAAAAAGACAGATAAAATATCCATTGGTATATTATTATATAATCAAATATTACTAAATTTATAAATAGCGAAACAGATATTTAATGCAAAGAAAAGTCATGATTTTTATATACACTCGTCTTGCAGAGTGTGCATATCCAAAAAACAGATAGAAATAACATTTCTATCAAAGAGGGGTACTGATGCGGTATTGTACAGATTTACCCTGGCCGAAGATCAATGATTTTTTACTTAAAGTGGGGCAAGAGAGAACATCACAAAGTCTTTGCACACAAACATTATTTGAAATTGCTGAACTTATTCCGTACGACATAGGAGCTCTCTTCTTATTAGACGAAACCGGTAAATCCTATAAACAGATACTTATCGGGATGGAACCGAAATGGGGTAAGGCATATATAGACTATTACTACAAAATAGAAGATGGCAGATTTTCATATTTTCTGGATACCCCTGAAGAAAAAGACTGGAATGACTATAGAAACAGCGAATTTACAACAGATTATATAAAACCTCAAAAAATCAAATTCAGTGCAACAATTAAACTTTTAAGCGCTGATCATTATCTTATAGGAGCTATCGCTTTAAACCGGTCATGCCGTAGTGGATTTTCAGAATGTGAAAAAGGAATGTTAAGAATAATTAGGGCTCATTTATCAAATCTTCACAGCAATCTTTTTGTCTCATCCGCCCTTGATGGAACAGTTAAATCATCCGAAAACGCAGAAAAACGACTAACCAGAAGGGAAAAACAAATAACCGACCTGTTATGCAA
>JAFGDQ010000112.1 GCA_016932015.1 Spirochaetota bacterium
AATTTTAAGATATTTTGAATAAGAAAAAAGAATATTGTTAAAATTTAGGAAATGTACTCTTTATAAAGTAATTTTTAGAGGTTCCCTATAGTAAATTTTAATAGAAAGATATTATTCTATAATGTATAATCTGTTTGTAATTAATATTTTAGCATCAGGTGCAGTATGAAATCTGAAATTTTATTCCGCATTGTCGCAGACTTAATACTCATTACTCATATTTTTTTTGTCGCGTTTATAATACTCGGCCTGCTGTTAATTATTATAGGCGGATTTTTTGGCTGGTCTCAGGTGAGGAATCCATGGTTTCGTCTGCTGCATCTTGCTGCTATTGCTTATGTTGTGCTGCAGTCATGGTTTGGAAAAATGTGCCCTCTCACGATACTGGAAATGAATATGCGTGAAAGGGCAGGTGATGCGGTATATCCGGGTTCATTTATAGCACACTGGCTGAATGAATTATTGTATTACCGGGCACCGGCCTGGTTATTCATAGTCAGCTATACAGCGTTTGGAGCACTGGTTGTGATCGCCTGGTTCAGGATACATCCGCGTCCGTTTTCTGTACATGTAAAATGTTGAGTAAAAAAAGTAATATTGAAAGTTAATAATACGGAATTAGAGGCTGTTTCGCTTAGATTTACAGAGTTCTGATTCTGACAAGAAAAAAAGTCCGCCATAAGCGGACTCTATTGCTGACAGGGCATTGCACCGATTGCTTTGTCCAATACCCTGCGGTTGTATTTTTTTTATTTACTTGAAGTAGATTTTATTCTGATTTCTTATTTCATCCATAATACAGTCGTTAACACCCGGAAAAATACTTCCTTCCCCGCCGTAAGTCAGGCATGGAATAAACATGCCGCCTTCGTGATATTCTTTGCATGCACGGGCAACCTCTGCGCGAACGACCTCTTCTTTCCAGTCCTCATGGTCAACAATTGCTGCGTCTACGCCACCCATAAGTGTCAGCTTATAGTCAGTATCCTTCTTGACCTGCTGAATATCGTTGGATGGAAGAATTCCTTCCCAAATATCGATTCCGACTTCCACCATGTCTTTGGCAATCGGCTGGCAGAATGAATCCGCATGGTGCATTGAGATAATTCCTTCCTTCTTCATCGCGCCGTAAATTTCGTGGTACGGTTCTTTCAGGAATTCACGCCATGTGTCAGGGCTCATGAACAGACTGTGCTTGGCGCCCCAGTCATCGTGGAAGTTCATTACATCAGGCTGCAGATTTTCAACAAGTATCTGTATCTGCTTAAGCTTCCATTCCTTTATATAATCAATAAGCTCATGCATCGGCTCCGGTTCTTCCAGGAAGTTCATAAGAGTATCTTCAAATCCCATAAGGAAATGAAGCTGTTCAAAAACTCCGGTCGGAAGCCATACTAATACGAATTTTCCTTCATCTCTGATTTTTTTTGCATCCTCTTTAGCCTGGGTCCAGTCAAGATCCATTGCGTAAAGATCCGGTGCCTTTACGTAGTCACGCCATTTGGTTATATCAGGACAGACTTTGGTTTTTTCATTAACGATCGGCATAATACCCGGCTCGTTTTCACCCCAGAAAATTTTCACTCCCCAGGGGTTAATTGCTTCACCGCCTGGTGCCACCGGGAATAGATTGTAAAAAACAGGGTCCCAAACCTGTGGAAAAGGCTCCCATTCATTTACAAATGCATCCGGCTTCCCATTTTTCATTGTCTCTAGTACATTTTCTTTTAATGATAACACAGTAAGCTCTCCTTCGTAGAGATTTTTTTGATATATAGTGCAAATATTGTTTTGATAGCCCAATAATTCAACAATTAATTAACTTTATATAAAGTTATAAATATTTATTAACAAAAAATATAATTCTTCAGGACTCAATCCCCGAATATGCCAAATTTAATTTGCCGGTGACTTCTCGGGTTCGCATAAGAATATAAATAAGGAATTTCTGATCTGAAGTACTTTTTAAATATTTTTAATAAATCTGAGATATAAATTTGCATTGATCATATCATGAATTCTGTAGTTGATAAAAATTAAAAAAGAAATGATAAATCATTGATTTTTAAATACTTCTTTCTAAATATTATTCAGATTCTTACGTATTAAATTCCGTACGTTCGGAATTATTCTGTATATTCCTCGGAGGATGAAATGATTATAAGGAATTTAATTTCAGCTGCTGTAATAACGGCAGTTATTTTCGGTACTGGAAACTGTACAGTATCTGATAATACTGCGATTATAGTAAAGGGATCAACAACTATGGGCCCGATAACAGGAAAACTGGCTGAAGCATTTCAATCTGAGAAGAAACTGAAAATAATAGTCAATTCCCAGGGATCACATTCAGGTCTTGACGCTCTTATCAATGGAGATTGTAATATTGCTGAATCATCATCAGAGGCATCACAGGAGTATCTGGAAAAAGCGTCTAAAGCGGATGTTTCCCTGAAAGCTTTTCTGATTGCTCACGATTATATATTACCTGTTGTGCATCCTTTGAATAAAATTGAAAGAATGACTGTAAAGCAGTTACACGAAATATATACCGGAACAATTATGAGTTGGGAGGCTGTAGGCGGTAAAACTCAAAAAATTACAGTAGTATGCCGCGATAAGAATTCAGGCACCAGTGATGTATGGAACAGTGTTCTCGGACTTGGGAAGGAAGTTTGCGGGAATTCGGTAATTGTCAAGTCAAACAGCAGTGTTTTAGCCTTTGTAGCAGAGAATGCGAATTGTATCGGGTACATCAGCGCTGCATTTCTGAACAGCGAGGTGAAAGCTCTTAAAATTTCCGGAAAAGGCCCCTATCCGATTTACAGGAATTTATATTTTTATGTTGATGAAAATAAATTTGATGACCGGATCCGTTCTTTTATTGTTTTTACCTTAAGTAATGAAGGGCAGAAGCTGATCAAGGATATGGGATTTGTTCCTGTGGCAGAGAAGTAATTTATTTTAATCATATACAAAACACATATTATTGCCAATTTTACCGGAGTTACGCAGCAAGTCTTTTCTTTATGCAGAATGCAGGTAAAAAGTCAACGTGCGTATGCTTCCAGCAGCATTTTTAAATTTGCCTTAGAGGTTTCCGTCTGCATTGCCTGTTTCAGAATACTTTTAATTTCTTCCGGATTTTGCGCTTTGTTTCCAGCGAGCAGGGGTATTGTGTATTTGCGTACCTGCTCATTGTTGGAATACAGCAGTATGTCTGCAACTTTTGTCACACCGTCTTTTCCAAGATCCCTGCCTTTAAGGCATTTTAACGCGAAAGTCGAAAGATCTTCATCCTGTCCAGCGTCAAGATGGTCAAGAATAGCATTAGTTACTTCAGCATTATCATATTTTCCGAGTGCTCTTACAGCTGCGATCTGAAGCCTGGAATTTGAATTATCAAGATAAGCTATTAATACAGGTAAATTATTGTCGCTTTTGCTGTTGCCCAGCGCGGTCAGATCGAGTAGGTCAGGGACGTTGCCATCCCATTCCCCTCTAAGAACCGTACTTGAGAGTTTCCCCTCATACGGCTCAAGCATTTCAAAAGGCAGACCTTGTCGGAGCTGCCCGGCAGTTAACCTCTCATTGCGGCCATTCTCATTTGTCCGGCCGATAGTTCAGGTAAAAGCTTTGCTTCCTTTATGTGCCTGCGTATCCAGAAATATCTTCCGTATTCCGGCATGTATTGAGAAAAATGTCCAGAGGGGACTGGCGTGCGCCAATGAAATTGGCGACAACCCCGGGCGTTCCGGAATATTGCCGTCCGGAAGCGAGCGAATAAGGCAATCAAC
>JAFGDQ010000113.1 GCA_016932015.1 Spirochaetota bacterium
ACATTCGAATCCGCACTTTCCTGAGTGCACCGCATAATTCCTACGCCAAAGCCCGCCCCCGAAACAAATCCATTCCTGTTGCCGTTGAACGCTTCTGCATATACAACACTGAGAAACAAGACTGATAATGAAAATAAAAAGATGAAAACAGTTCTCATAAAAATTCGTCCAGAGTTAATATTTAAAAAATAATGAGCTATTATGAATAAATTTTTATAAAAAATTATTAAAATAGTAATAAAAATTTTATAAAAACCGGAGATTAGAAATCTTGTTTTAATAAAATAGTCTTTGCAAAAGAGTGCGTTCGTGAAAAAAATTATATTTCTAATTTCTGTTATTTTTTTATTTTTTACGGCTTCCCGGACAGTTCAATCCGAAGAGCTTCAGAAAAATTCCATTTCCGTTTACAACGGCTTTTTAACGCCGAAAGATGTATCCGAGCTTCTTTCAACACCTCCGGCATTCAGAAGCGAATATTTCGCGGGAGCCGGCTATTTGAGGGAATTATTCTCTGTCAGCAGAACCGTAAGCTTTCACGGAGAAGGACAATTCGTGTATCATTACGGATCACAATACTATGCTGAATACGTGCTGGCACTGTATATTGCCTGCAGGAACGTCATAAACAATAAATACGTAATTACATCTTCAATAGGTGACGGTGTTTCCTGGTCGGAAAAAATACTGCATCATGAACACAGAAGAAACCGTAAAAGCACGCATTATATAAACTACCTCGGAATAGAAGTATCATTCGGAAAAATAAAATGCCCTGTTGAATTAGTCATACGCCTGCATCACAGGTCAAGCGCGTACGGACTCATTATGGACGGCAATACTGATTCCAATTTCATCTGCACAGGATTAAGATATAAATTTTAGAATGTCTATGACGAATACAAGGCCTGCACAGGGATCATTCCGGATGCTATATGAGCGGGATACATTCCGAACAGGACTCCGACTATACATGAAGATACAAAAGATATAAAAACATAAAAAACCGAAAATATAAACGGCCATCCTATAATATAAACAACCGTAATATTTATACCCAGTCCGATAACGATTCCGATCAATCCTCCTGTTAAACTTATAAGTGAAGATTCAATAAGAAACTGGGCCAGGATATCAAGCCTCTTCGCGCCGACAGCAAGACGTATTCCTATTTCCTTTGTACGTTCTCTTACTCCTGCGAGCATGATATTCATAATATTGATTCCGCCAATAATAACAGATACAATTGTTACAGCGCTTAACAGAAGCGCAAGTATGCCTATAACATTTTTCGCACTGTCCAGTTTTTCCCTGCTTGTGAATATTTTTATATATTTCAGTTTATTTAGCGGGGAATTATGAGCCTGGCTGAAATACCTTCTGATTGATCCTATTGTGGAATCAAGAGCTTCTGATCCGGAAACAGAAAGAAGTATTTCACTGAATGAGGATTTGCCCGCAAGATTCCGGCCCATAGTAGTATAGGGCACTATAATCTTATTGTCAAAATCCCTTCCTGACAATGCCTTTCCCGTTGCAGCTAGCACCCCGATAATTCTGAAAGGAGCCCCATTAATATAAAAAGTTTTCCCTACCGGATCAATATTTCCAAACAATACTGTTTTCTGAGTATTCCCGATAATTACTGTCTTCTGATAGGAACTGATTTCGATATCTGAAAATTTCCGCCCATTGACTATTTCCCAGTCCCTTATCAGTAAAAAATCATTTGAAGCGCCGTATACTCTTGAGGCAATATGCCTGTTTTTATATTTAGCGCTCAAGGAAGGAGCGAAATGAACAGGTGTTATAAACTGAATATCACGAATATAACTCTTCAATTTGCCGCAGTCCTGTAAAGAAAATTCTTTTCCTTCCGAGGATACGGAAACCGCGTTCCTTCCGTAAGTATATATTTTACTTTTTATTATAACAGTAGCACTCTGAATCAGCCCTGCAATCGCAATGAATGAAGATACTCCAATAATTATGCCAAGCATTGTAAGCAGGCTTCGGAATGAATTCTTCCGAAGCTCGTTTAATGCCGCTTTAAAAAATGAAAAAAATTTCATGATTTGCGGGCCGGATAAAAAATATCACATTGCCCGGCATTCATATTGATAATTATCTGACCGGATGTTTTTGCATTTTTCAGCAATCTCTTCAAAAACTTTCAAGAGATAATCAATATGGCCGTCTTCATGAGTTGACATAAAGCTCAGTCTTAACAGCTGCTGTCCCTTAGGAACTGCAGGCGAGATAACAGCATTAACATAAATTCCCTTATCAAAAAGCAGCTGCCATATACGGAATGTTGTAAGATCATCACCGATTATAACAGGTATGATCGGAGTTACCCCGTCAGGAACATCATACCCCATGTGCTTCAGCTCATCCCTTACTTTCTTCTGAATTTCATAAAGCCTTTGTGTGCGTTCAGGTTCTTCCTTTATGATTTCCAGGGATTTTTTTACAGTCGTAACCTGGGCAGGAGTCATGCTCGCGCTGAAAATAAAAGCCGGAGAATGATGCTTGATATAATCAATAACATACCTGTCTGCTGCTACAAAACCTCCCTGTGAAGCAAAGCTTTTGCTGAAAGTCCCCATAATAATATCTGCATTATCATTCAATCCGAATGAATGCGCGGTTCCCCTGCCTTTGCAGAGCACACCAAGCCCGTGTGCATCATCAATCATTACACGCGCTTTGTATTTTTTTGCAAGTTCAACAAGAACCGGCATGTTGACAATGTCGCCGAGCATGCTGAAAACACCGTCAGTTACGATCAGCTTTCCTGCGTCTTCAGGAAGCCTTGAAAGCTTCTTCTCAAGATCAGCCATATCATTATGCCTGTATTTTATAATCGCGTCTTTCCCTACAATGCCTTTTACCACCATTGCGCCCTGAAAAATACTTGAATGGTTTTCCCTGTCGCACAGAAGATAATCTTTTCTTCCTATCATAGGTACAATCGCGCCCTGATTAGTCTGAAATCCGGTACTGAAGAGAAGAGCTGCTTCTTTATCCATAAAATCTGCAAGCATTTCCTCAAGTTCAGCGTGTATTGTAAAGCTTCCGTTCATCAGTCTGGAACCCGAGCATCCTGTACCGTATTTCATAAGCGCGTCCCTTGTTGCTTCCTTAACGCGCATATCATCCGTTAATCCAAGATAATTGTTCGTACCTGCCATTATTACTTCCTTACCTTCCATAATAACGACTGGTCCGTTATTTTCTGAAATAGCACAGAAATACGGATAACATCCCAAGTCTCTTACTTCCTCATGACGCACAAACATTTTACATTTATTAAACAAATCCATTTTTTTCTCCATTTGGTTGGAATAAATTAATATTATAAAATAATTATATTTTTTTGACTTTAGCCACCCCGGCTAAAGATCTGTTTAGAATGAAATCCATAAGACCCGGCAATATTCCTTTAAGACGGTTTGAAAGAACCACACTGAATCCCGGTAAAATTAAAAATTTTTTCTTTTTAACTCCTCTCAATAATTTACGTGCCACGAATTCAGGACTGACGGGTTTAATATTCCCTGAGATCATTTTTGTTTCTTCCGGCTTGAAAATATTCTCATTTGCAAAGCCCGGTGTATCAGTGTCCGGAGGACAAATCACTGAAATACCGATATTAAAAAATTTCAGCTCACTTCTTAAAGCTTCGGAAAATCCGATAACCGCGAATTTTGAAGCACAATAGTCGGTATAACCGAACAGACCAATATATCCTCCGACTGATGAAACGTTTACAATGTGCCCTCCGTTTCTTTTCATTGCGGGAACGAGTTCTTTTATTACATGCCACACGCCGGAAAAATTTACCTTCATTGTTTCATTGAACTGATCACATGAAATATTTTCAAAATAGTCCGGCAGGGCCCGGCCCGCACAATTTACAAGCAGATCCGGAGCACCGAATTTATCTAACGCTTCTCTCATAACCATGCTTACCTGAGCATAATCTGTTGCATCAAGCCGCATGGCAGATATATTATTTGCGTTGCCTGCTGTTTTTTTAATAAGTTCAACAGCATAATCAAGAACACGCTGCCTTCGTGCAAAAATTACTACAACTGCCTGCTCCCGAACGAGCAGTCTTGCAACAGAAAGGCCTATACCGCTTGAACCGCCGATTATATATACTGTTTTATCTTTAAATGTTTTCATGATTCGAACATCAGCTGCTGCCCTGTATTACAAAAGTTGCTTTTCAAATATCCTGTATGTCTTGTATATCTCCCCGCCCAGGGTTTTGAATGAATTCATAAACTTTTTATTCGTCTCAACAATCAGGGAACAGTCAGATGATTCAAATCCCATCTCAATACCGGTCTCAATGGTCTTGAGATAAAAGACAGTATCAATCATCTTTCTGCGGTATTCGGGCAGAACTCCCATAATTATTGTACGGAGATTTTTTGACTGCTTTACCATTTTAAGCAGCTTTGGTATTTGCCAGGGATATACTCTGCCGTTTAATTGTTTAAGCGCAGGATTAATATCAGGAATATTTATTATGAATCCGACTGTAACGCCGTCTTTTTCGGCGAGAAAAGTAAGTTCGGGAATTACGACTTGAGAAAGTTCACTGTAAAATTCAGTTAAGAACTGCTTCTCTGTTAATGGCAGATGCCCCCAGTTGCCTTCCCATGCTTTATTGAATATATCCTTAATTACCTGGCCTTTGCTTTTAAGGTCCTTTTTCTCCAGCGTCGTGAATGTAATACCTGACTTTTCAATAAGACTTTTCTGAAGACGCCCAAGCAGCCGGCTGTAGTCCAGATCCTTTTTGACCAGTACACAATGCCAGTCTATACATTTGCTGTAGCCAAGCTCTGTTACAAGGTCACTGTAATAGGGAGCAAAATGACATATTCCAGTTGCAGGCATGATACTGTTTCCGGCAACATCAAATCCCACAGAATCATATATTGAAAAACTTTGCGGGCCGTTGACGATTTTCTTTCCCTTTTGTCTCAGCCAGTCTTCAGCTGAATTGAAAAGTGCACGCGCAACATCAATATCGTTAACGCATTCAAAGAATCCGAAAAAGCCAGTATTATTATCATACTTATCTTCATATAATCTGTTGATATGCGCGGAGATTCTACCTGCGGGTTTACCGTTTTTATAAGCGAGAAAATAAACAGCCTCGCCTATTTCGAAAAAGTAGCTTTTTTCCGGGCTTAACAATTTTTCCATGCCTTTTATTATCGGAGGTACCCAGGCTTCATCATTTTCATAAATACCTGCCGTCCATGGGAGCAAAATAAACTGTTTAAGCGTTGCTTTATTTTCTACTTCTGTAATTATAATGTCATCAACCGCGGATACCAATAAACTTGATTCTAACATGATTTTTCAATTCTCTTATTTAAAATTATACATTCGCCGAAATTTTTCCCATTCCCTTTCGCACTACTGAGCACGCGATTTGTCGGCAGCGAAAATGCTTTGCTTATTCTCAAAAATTCTGTATATTTTAACGTCAAAATATCCAAACTCAATCGTCTTAAACAGATTTCCCTGATGCAGATATTTCCTGTATCTGTTATAAATTGGTTTCTCAAAAACTGTTTCCGGGCTTAGAGCCAGATAAACAGGCAGGTTTTTCCTGATCCGCATTGAACTTCTGTTTTCAGTATTTAAATTAACAGGGATTCCATTCCCCCGGACAATGCTGTTGAGTAAAGACTGATTATAATTTAAATCTCTTTGCAGAATTAATGCGGGATTTTTATTTTCCAGAACAAGGCCGGCAGACCAGCTTCCTGCTATTACAGCATCAGGTTCGATCTCGCATGCAAGTTCCTTTGAAACAGTATACATCTTGTTTTCATGAAACAGCAGCCATTTGCCGTATTGAAAAAAACTGAATAGAATAATTACTGTAAAAAGAATATGCGCCAGCCCCGGGTTCTGTATTAATTTATGAAAATATTTTTTCCTGAATAAATTATAAATTACAGTGATGGTCAAAACCAGAAGCAGGGCGGTTAAAAGAAACCGTAATGCGTGAGGGAATCCTGCCCCGGCCTCTTTATAAACAAGCTGCATCAAAGACTTCTTATATGAGAAAGGTATGATATTAAAAAATAAAACTGTTACAAGATACGCGGAAGCAATCATACCTGTTGCTTTCTTCAGGATTCCATATAAACGGCCGTTTCCGTTAAGTAAAAAATTTTTAAAAGTACTGCTGTTTAAATGAAAAAAGAACCTTGTGCACAGAATAATCAGCGGAATATTAATTATTATGTAATAGCGTGCCGGATTGTATTTAAGCAAAACCAGAAATAAAAAGCTGCATAAAAGCCAGCAGGACAGAATAAAGTCGGTTACATTGGATTCATCCGAGTTGAAATATCGGAATATGGAATAAAACGCGAATAAAACCGCAGTGAAAAAAACAAGCGGCTGCAGAAACACAGCTTCCAGAAATAAAGACTTGCCCAGCATTATATGCAGCGGGGCAAAATTAATTCCTTCATGAATGGGCAGGCTCCTTATAGAAAACCCTTTCAGTAAACCCGGAAAAATATTTTCAATAATGTTTATATGGGCAAATATTAAATAAACTGATACGGCAAGCAGCAATATACCAGTGAATATCTTTTTTAAAATTTTCTTATCTATATTAAACTGTCTATCCAGAATAATTAAAAGCAGTCCCGGAAGGAACGCGGCAATACTGAGAAGTACGGATTTTTTAATAAAACAGGCCGCTGCCAGAGAAGCTGCTCCTGCAATTACAAATATAATTCGAATAATTAATTTCTTTGCAGTAATACTTCTTTCTTTATTATCAAAACCCGAATAGGAACCAGAGCCTGTTAAAAATCCCATACTTAAAAATAACAGCCCTGCCATTATATAAAAATTAAGATGCGTTTCATAAAAGCCCAGCCTGTTATACATGATCATAAAAAAATTAGTCCCGAAAAGAAATGAAGCAAGCACTGCGCTTGTCGTACCGTAATATTTCTTTATGTAAAGATAAAACAAGAGCAGTGTCAGAACAGAATATATTACTGATAATATTCGAACTGAAAATAAACTCACGCCAAGCAGTTCAAATACAGCAGCATAAGAATACACGGAAAGGGGACTCTGGTTTTTCCAGCCTGAATACTCATCTTCAGGAGTCCATTTCCAGCTGCCGAAAAGCTCATGGTTCCTGGACTCGAAAACCTTAAAGCCCTCGTCAGTGTACAGAGCGGCTGAAAAGCTCAGGTCTTCAGGAGGGTCGCTGTTTATAAAAGCAATTCTTAACAGAAAAGATATCAGGACAATACCGCATACAAGGAAAGCTCTCTTGGCGGGTGACATGTCAGAAATTTTATTTATAAAAGCAGTCATTTACTCTTCCAAAAGCGTTAAATCATAAGTTTAATCTTGATAAGATCAGGCTGTCAAAGTAATGACGGTTTCTTCCTGATCTTCCCTGCATTCAGCATTTTGAGCGACTTTTGAAAAAACAGAGATATACTCATCAACCATCTTTTCCCACGAATAATTCCGGATCGTATACTCCTTTGCCTTTTCTCCAAATTCCTTTAATGATTTTCTGTCGGACAAAACCTTATGAATAAAATCTGTCCATACATCCGCTTTGCCGGGCTGAAGCATGTATCCGTTTCTTCCGTCAATTATGGCATCTGTTATTCCTTCAAGATTCGCGGCAATTACAGGCAGCCCGCAGACAGCTGCTTCAAGAGCAACAAGTCCGAATCCTTCAGCATCGCCTTTTACTCTGATGTTGGGCATTACGAAAGCGTCTGAATGATACAGCACCTGGACTATTGTTCCAAGGTTCTGCCTGCCGAGAAAAAAAACTCTTTGCTCGAGTTTATTCTTTATTATAGCTTCGCTGATCTTCAATTTATCTGTTTCAACAGCAAACAGGAAACAAATCTGACGCGCAATGGGCGGAGGCAGGAATTTAAGTATTGTCTGGAGAGTTTTCGTACTGCTGTTATCAGCTCCGATGACCAGATAAATAATATCGTCATCAAGTTTTGTCATAACATTATCAATAAACCATGAAAAGCCTTTGCGGGTCACAGCTCTTCCGATTGATACCAGTATCTTCTTATCTTTCAATGGAATACCAAGCATTTCTTCAAGTTTCCGCCTGAACTGCTCCTGTTTCTTAGTCTTTCCAAGATTATGATCAACACCGTTAAAGACTGTAAAAACCTTATTAATGTCCATCCCTCTTGCTATACATTCGGAAGCAGTTGCCCTGCTTACAGGAATAATGCCGTCAAATCGCCGGAACTTTTTTACAATATGTTTCTGATATAATTTGTTAGGAAAAACAACATCAAGGCCATGTAAAGTAACAAGCACAGGTATATTCGTAATTTTCTTAATAAACAATCCCATCACTCCCATCAGACCGTCATTCAGATGAATAAATGAAATGTCCGGATTCTCCTTCAGCAAACGTCTGACATTATCCATAAGCGACAAAAAAAATTTTACCCTGCCCATTGAACCGTCATAAATAATCGTCTTTACATCGTAATGTTCCGACATTCGCTTTATCAGTTCATAGCTCTGCTTCTCCATGCCTCCAATTGAGGGCGGATATTTATGAGTTATAAATAGCGGCTGCATTACCATACTCCTTCGGATTTTTCGTATTACTGCAATCCTGAATCTTCAGCTCATTCAGTCTGGATAAAATTAAAAATGAAATCATTCCGAGCAGTATCCAGAAAATCTGCCTTGCTCTTTTAATCACTGAAACAACTATCCAGGCATACGGCTGGTTTATATTTGCCAGCTGAAGCATGAACTTATTGGCATATTCCTCAACTCCGATCTGCCCCGGAACAAAAGAGGCTAAAGATTTAATAATCATTATTCCTATTTCAAATCCGATACACTCAACAAATGAAATTTTAATTTTTATGAAATATAAAATCAGGTAAACTTCGAGTGCGCCTGCAAAGCGATGAAGCAGGGAAAGAAAATATGCGATCCAGTATTTTGCACGCTCCTCTCGGTGAAAACTGCTCAATGCTCCATTAACTTCACAAACCTTCTGATGTGCGTTAACCATCCATCCGCATTTGAATCTTGAAGTAAAAACGCAGATTGGATACAGAATTCCTTTTTTATGTTTAAAAAAATAAAAGGTAAGATAGATCAGCAAAATCGTAAGAACAAATATTGATATCAGAGTAATATTCTTTGGAAGGAAGTTAAAATATTCAAAAAAAATTATAAAGAAAACTATCAAAAGATGCATTCCTGATATAATGATGAGAAATCTTGACATCGCGATTGAGCTTAGACAGTCGGTTAGCGTTATCCCGTGTTTTTTAAGCTTGTATACTTTTAGGGTATCACCTGCGAGTACGTTTGCTGGGTTTATCTGGGCAAAGCTTTCTCCAACAAGACGTATTACAAAAAGCTTGAATACACTAACTTTTTTTCCTGAATCATTAATACACAATTTCCACGCAAATGAAGCCAGCAGACAGGAAAATCCTGTTATCCCGATAATAAATAAGAATCTCCAGTTTATACGCTTCATCTGTTTGGAGATATTATCAATATCAGAATTGGTTATAAAAAAGTAAATCAGTGCAAGACCAATAATAAAGAACAGTATTTTCAACCAGCGCATATTTTTGATAAATACCGACATTCTGCTACTTAACGATTGCTTTATCATCATTTTCTTCTTCAACAGTATCCGTAAGTCTTTTATAATAATTCAATACATCGGCCGTCAGCAAATCCCATCGCTGGTTTAACGCGTATTCTCTTGCATTTTTCGCGACCTTTTTCGCGTAAACCTGATTATTCAGTAAATATAAAATCCTGGAACTGAAATCCGTCACGTCTTCAGGTTCTGCAAGCAGACCCGTCTTTCTGTTTCTTATTATTCCTTTCGGCCCCCCCTGCGCGGCGGCGACTACAGGAAGACCAGAAGCCATTGCTTCAAGCACAACATTTCCGAATGTCTCGGTAATTGAAGGAAATACGAACACATCACAAGAAGCATAAACTTTAGCCAGTTCCTCTTTCGCGAGCCCTCCTGTGAAAACTGCAGCCGGCATATTTTTCTTAAGATAATTAAGGTTGGGCCCGTCACCGGTTATGATAAAAACTATATCACTTCTAATTTCTCTTAAATGATTATATATTCCAGTTAAAGTCTTCAGGTCTTTTTCCATGACAATACGGCTTACAAACAACAGACGCTTCTTTCCTTTGCCTGTCAAATTTGTCACGTAGTCGGTATCTTTCTTTGAAGGATTATACAAATCACAGTTAACACCTCTTCCCCAAATATACAGGCATTCCCCGTTTATTCCAGCATTAACCATGTCTTCCTTAACAGGATCCGTCGGTACAAGCGTAAGATCACATCTGTCATAAAACCAGCCAGCTATTTTCCATACCAGCTTCTGCATCAAAGAAGTTAATACAGAAGAAAACCTGAAATAATATCTTACGTAAGCCGCGAAATGGGTATGATACGTTGAAACCAGAGGGAGCCTGTTTCTTTTCGCGTATTTAACAGCATAAAGTCCGAGCAGCGACGGAGTTGTAAAGTGCACAAGATCGGGCCTGAACTCATCGAGACGCGTTTTTACTATTTTTGAAATCTGTGGAAACGCAAAACGGTATGTATTGTTCAAAGGAAAAGAAATATAAGGACAGCATACAACAGGATATCTAAACTTGTTTAAAGGAGGATAAGGAGTAATGAACAGTAATTCATATCCGTCATCCGGAATATTTTTTATAAAATTATATAATGTATTACTGACTCCGTCAAGATTTTCTCTTAATACATCAGAAAATATTGCTATTTTAATTTTAGTAGCAGGTTCTTTTATTTTATTCAGCTTCCCGGAACTTATTACGCTATTGATATACATATATACCTGTTTGTTTTACTTTATTTAAAACCAATTAAAAACACTATAAGTATTAAGAAAAAGTTTTGATTATGTTAATTTTTTAAAAATTTAATAATTATAAAGTAAACAGGTGCTTAAGAAAGGAATAGAAAAAAGTTATTACTATTCGGCCTGATTAAACGAGCTGATTTATTTGCGGGATTATCATGACAGTAGCATTATATTTTGAATACATTTTAAATCCGGCAGTGATAAATGAAATCTCTGTAATTGCCGGAACTACAAAAACAAATTTATGTCAGAATTTGGAAAATCACAGCTTAAAATAATCTATTTTCGGATTTATCTGTTTCATTAAATTCTTAATCTCATTAATATTGTCAGAAATAATACCCGCGCCATCGGCATTTTTCTGCGAAACCTCATTTACAACCTGAACAGCTTTATCTATTTCGTCCATGCTGATTTTCTGTTCTTTTATCGCTATACTAATATTTTCATCTTTAGTCTTAACTACTTCAGCTTCGCTGTGAACCTTTTTGTTTATCTCATTCTGTTTTTCCATAACTGAATTAATTTCTTTCATCATGTCATCAACCATGGCAACTCCATCCATAATACCTTTAATTCTAATAATAGCTTCATTAATACTTTTCATTCCATTCTCTGTCTCAAGCTCATTTTGTTTAACATGATTACTGATAACTTTTAAATGTTGGGAAGTATCGTCTGCCAGTTTGGAGATTTGTGATGCGACTACCGAAAAGCCTCTTCCGCTCTCACCTGCCCTTGCAGCTTCAATAGTGGCATTTAAAGAGAGAAGATTGATCTGATCAGATATTGAATTTAATATTTTAAACATATCAGTAACATGTTTAACACTGTCCGCTATTTTATTCATGCTTTCATTCATCTGTGAAATCTTTCTTTCCCCTTCAACTGCTTCAGCTGAAACCATACTCATTTGCTGAATAACTTTACCGATCTGCAATTTAATAGAGTCCACCGATTTTGAATGCTTATTGATAACTTCAATAAGAGATTCCAGCATCCTTGACTGACTTTCAACATTTTCAGCGATATGATTCATCCCCGCACTTATTTCCGATACAGCACTTCCTACCTCCTCAACTGATGCAGACTGAGTATGTGAATTCATTAAAAAATCGCTGGTAATTTCAGTTATCTCTCCCATATCAACAGAAAGTTTATAAAAAGTATTTTTTAACTCACTAATAACATTTTTCATAATATTGACAAATTCATTAAATCTGAGAGAGAGAGTACCATATTCATCATCGCTTATCTTTTCAATTGTACAATTGAGGCTGCCCAGTGCAAGCTGGTTAAACCTTAGAGTAAACTCCCTGTGTCCGACAATAATGGATCTTATTAATTTAACTCCCAGAAATATTATGACCCCCACAATTAAAGTTGAAAAGACAATATCAAACATCGTTTTTATTCTTTCATACCGCGCAAAAAGATTCTCTTTATCGGTCATTCGTTCTTTATTAAGCTTAATATACCGGCTGAAAAGAAGGTATATCTCTGTCAGTTTCACTTTAGTTTGCTTTGTATATATATCCAGTACTTCATCTTTCCCGGCAGCGCTGAATTGCATTCTTGCGCTATTATAAAGGTCAACATTTACCGGCCCCATAGCATCAAAAACATCCCTTCTTTCTTCATCCATTTCCCAGTACTCACGGCTTCCGGAAAAAGAATAATACCATTTTCCGAATTTCGTTTCATTATGATTAAGCTCTCCTTCAAAATCACTTCCTATGGCAATAGATTCCACTAAAGAATTCGCCCATATCAAATGCTCATTAAATTTCTCTTTGAGAAAAATGTTTTCTTTTTGGAGACTCAAAATACTTTCAAATAATTCCTTTTTGCCAATATCAAACAGAAAATTTGAAACATTCTGAAAAACTACTATAAAAACAATTAATATCAGTGAAATAATAAGTCCGCTGTTCCTGAAAAGCCTGATAATCTTCATCTCTATTATTCTTTCCTTCTTCTTGCGTGATTACAATGAAATGAATCCAAAGGTTTGAACAATATTTTTGCGTTGTTAATTTTTAATGAAGATTTTATCAAATAAATACAAATACACAAAACGCCACAGTGGAATTATTTAAAATCAATATATTATTCATTCTTTAGCCGACTCAAAATAAAAGAGTGCCTTATTTAACCTTTTATAGAATATTTATATTTAAATAATATTTAATTAACAAAAATGTCGGTTTATTCACAGGACATTTTTTTTCAGGAACCTGACATGCAAAACAGAACTCAATTGAGCACAAAAATTCTTATCAGCGGTATGCTGACTTTAATCATTCTTCTTTTAACAAGCGGATTTCTCGGACTCTATTCCATCAGAAAAGCAATGAAGGATTCACAGTATTTTACGGAAGCAGAATTATCGGCTCTGAGAATCCAGGGAATTTTTCAAAATCAATTTCATCTCTGGGAAAACATGATCCTTAAAGGAAATGACCCAGAACAGTTCCAGAATAATTATCATAAATATTCAAAGTTAGCTGACAGAGTTCAGGATTCTCTCTTCAATCTTAAACTTGCGTGCATGGAAATCAACGGAATACCGGACAAGATAGAAAATTTAAGAATTTTCCACAACAGCATATCAAGAGAGCATCATACTTATATAGCAAAACTTAACGAAGAGTATTTTAAGGATAAAAGCAGAATTGTAAATCTCTCGCAAAAAAAAGTAAAAAACGCAATTCGGGAAATGGATGATATTGTAAATAAAATAAAAACAGAATCCAATAATGAAATACAAAACATCAATGAATATTATTTTAATTTAATTTTATTTACATTAATACTGCTTTCGGCAATCGGTGGGATATGCGCAGTTTATGTTACTAAAAAAATTCTCGGAATGCATACTGAACTTGAAAAAAAGGTAAAAGCAAGGACCCGGGAACTCGAAGAATTAAATGATAAACTAACTGCAGAAATTGAAGAAAGAAAAAAGACAGAAGAATTATTATTAAAATCAAAAAAAGAAATCGAAGAAGCTAATATAAGCATCAGTATTT
Source organism: Spirochaetota bacterium (assembly GCA_016932015.1). Lineage (GTDB taxonomy): Bacteria > Spirochaetota > UBA4802 > UBA4802 > JAFGDQ01 > JAFGDQ01. The sequence continues at coordinate 13,994 of JAFGDQ010000113.1, forward strand.
CCGAAAAAAAATACCGTATGCTGGTTGATGAATCAAATGACATAATATTCTCTTTAAACGAAGACCTTAATATCATAAGCTCAAACAGAGCCTTGAATAAACACCTTAAAATAAATCCTCAAAATTTCAGTTCAATGCATTTTCTTGATCTTATAAACGAAGATCACAACGGCCGCGGAGTAGCAAAAAGACTCGTAAAGGAAAAAATTGAAAGCTTTCTGATAAATAGAAAGCCAGTAGAATTTATTGCCTCCTTTAATTCCGGCCTTATTGCCGAATCAAAGGAAATGTCCGTGAAACTCGAATTTCTTAATATCGAAGGAAAAAATGAAATTCACGGCATAGCTTCCCCACAGCTTGAAGACTCGATGCTGAAATATTTCGTATTCGAGAGACAGATGTTCGCAATTGAAAATTACCTGCTCATAGCTGAAGAGGCATCACAAAGGATGGTCAGAAATCTGCACAGATTCATAACTCATGACGAAGTTACAATGATTAGAATTGCACTTCGGGAAATATTGATAAACGCGATTGAACACGGCAATCTTGATATAAGTTATGCAGAAAAAACACAATCTCTGATAGAGGATAATTATTTTCAGCTGGTTGCCAACAGGAGAAGTGAGAAAAAAAATTCCCGGAAGCTTGTACACATTGAATACCAGATCAGCTCCCGTCGTGCCGAATTCAAAATTACAGACCAGGGAAACGGATTTAATCATGAAAAAATATTAAGCACCAATCTTAATGATCTGAATACGTCCGGTGAACAGCACGGCAGAGGTATAGCCATGACAAAAGAAATATTCAGTTCAATTAAATACAACAAAAAAGGCAACAGCGTTCTGTTGATCAAAGAATTTTCCGCAAACTGATTTTTCTAAGCAACCCTTCTGTAAAAAACCTGAATACTGCAAAGCAATCATATATTCAGGCATTTTGTTAAAACTGTCATTTAACCCTCCTGATTTTTTCCGGGCATCGAATATTTAACAAAAAAATCAAAAAATCTTCATCTTTTATTAACAGCCGCTTTTTAAAAAAAGTGCATTATCAAATATTACAAATCAGGATAATTATCATGGCAAAAAAAACATTGTTAACTTCAGTAATGCTTTCAATTATTTTAGCAATTTCATTTACTTTTATTAACGCACAAACAAATGAAAATGCAGTTTTAGATGAGAGCATTACCAACACTGAAATAAAAACCGGTGAGAATGCTCCCGCGGCAGAACAAACAGAAAAATCTTCGGAAGAGAATATAACTTCCACAGATGGAGATACAGTCTCACTCTGGAAGCTGTTTAAACAGGGAGGACCTTTCATGTGGCCGATTCTTATTCTAACCGCATTCGGCCTCGCGTTTGTAATAGAACGATTCGTTTCTTTCGCAAGAGCCCGCCTTGCTTCCAGGGAGTTTATAGAACAAATTGAACACAGCATTATGGAAAAAGATCTGGGTACAATAGAAAATTTATGTAATGAAAAGAATAACAAACTCGCTAAAATTATTCAGAAAGGCCTGACGCTGAAACATCTCGGATACGAACGCGTTGAAAAAACATTAAGCGTAGCAGGTTCTGTTGAAGTAGCGGCGCTTGAAAGACATCTGTCCATCATATCCGCTGTTGCCAACATAGTACCAATGCTGGGTTTCCTTGGAACTGTAACAGGAATGGTTACAGCATTCAATGATATTGCTGCTGCTGACCAGGTTAGCGCGAAAATCGTTGCTGGCGGTATCAAAGAGGCTCTTTTAACAACATCATTCGGCCTTATAGCGGCGATACCTCTTCTTCTTTTTTATAACTACTTTGTACACAGAATTGAGGGATTTATAACCAGTATAGAACGGCTTTCATCAGACATTATAGAAAAACTGATCAAAGGAAATTCATCTGTTCAGTCACCTGAAAATTCTGTTCCTGCACGGGAGTCGCAGAAGTAGGCATTTATAATAATATACCCTGATAACAGGATTAGGATAATATGAAAATAAAAAGAAATATAAGAACAACTTCTGAAATGAATCTGGCGTCCTCTTCTGATATCGCGTTTCTGCTGATTATATTTTTTATGGTTACGTCAGCTTTTATTTTCAAAGACGGGCTTCATCTTGTTCTGCCTGACAAAAATAAAAAGCCGCAGGTAGTTGAAGACAAGGAAATTACAACAGTAATTATAAAGAATGAAGACACTCTTTTATTTAATAAAAAAGCAGCCACAAAAGATGAATTGGAACAGAACCTTCGAGATCTGATCAAAAAAGACCCGGAAGCAATTGTTTTGTTAAAAATCGGCAAAGAAGTAAAATATCAGCGTGTAATTGATATAGTGGATATAATCAAAATCATGGATGTACAGAAACTTTCACTTCGAATTATAAAAGAAGGTTAACCATGGCAATTGAAATAAAATCAAAAAGCCGCTCAGTACTGAATGTATCCGCAATGGCAGATATCGCCTTTTTACTTCTTATATTTTTTATGCTTTCAAGCATCAGTGAAGAGGATAAGGAAATCCCGATAGAACTTCCGAAATCCAGTATCTCAGTACAGGAAAATGAGAAATTCTTCAATGTCTGGATTAATAATCAGGGCAGCATCTTTTTTTCAGGCAAACAGGGCACTCTTCCTGCGCTGACAACACACGCGACGTATAAACTGATCGCGAATCCTCAGGTCAGGGTATTGATCAGGGCGTCAAAGGATGTACAGTATGAATATGTCAACAATGTAATGGATGCGTTAAAAGAAGCGGGCATCCATTATATTGTATTAGTAAGTGAAAAAAAATCATAATACTCGCAGCGGATTTACTGTTATGAAACAATATAAAACATATCCTTATCCGGTAAACTTTTTCCGGCTACGGCCCGAATTATTATTTTTTCTGATAACTTTTTCAGTACTGTTATCTCTTATTTTATTTATTAAGTGGAACAAAATCACTGCTACCGATGATTTCGTTGACTTAAGTCAGTTCGAAATGGTTGAGCTTGAAATCCCGGCAGCCGAAGAAACTGCGGAGCCTGACATAGCAATGCCGGATGAAGTTGAAGAATCCAGCGAAGAAGAGGAAAAGAAAGAAGAATATAAATTCGGCGATGACAGCGGCAAGTTTGACCTTTCAGCCATGTCTGTTGTACCTCCAAAACCGAGAGTTGCCGCGCTTCCACCTTATCCGAATTCAGTACGTAAGCTCGGAGTAGAAGGTGTTATAGTCGTGGAGGTAGGTATAGATGAAAACGGTACTATCATTTACGCTAAAATTGTAAAAGATCTGCACCCGATACTTAACAGGGCAACTATTGAATGGATAAAAAATATCTCATTTTATCCTGCCATTGATCCTGATGGCAACCCTTTCCGTTGTAAAATATTCTGGCCCATCCGTTTTCAGTTAACAAATTAAAAACAGCAATACAGAAAAGTTAAAAAATAAAACACCAGCTCATTCAGAGGCACAGGAGAACAACATGAATAAAAACATAAAACTGCTTTTTGTTATCATAACAAATTTATTTATGCTTAACGCCTGCCAGCGTCAGCCCCTTACTATTACCGGATCTGAAACAATGTATCCAATGCTGAAAAATCTTGCTTCAGATTATAACTCTCTGCAGAGCGATGTAAACATCCGGATCCGCGGCGGCGGTTCCCGTTTCGGCCTTAAGCAGCTAGTAAACAATGAAACGCATTTTGCCGCTACATCAATGGACATACAGGAAGATGTTATGCTTCAGCTTTCATATATTGATAATTACGAAATGGTGATAATAGCTTTTGACGGTATAGCAATAGTCGTAAATAAAAATAATCCTGTGACACAGCTGAACCTTAATCAGGCTTCCGATATTTTCTCAGGCAAAATAACTAACTGGAAAGAAGCAGGAGGAAACGATTTAGCAATAAATCTGATTATACGCAATGTATATTCAGGCACTGCCGCATACATGAAAGAATATGTACTTAAAAAGAAACTTATGGGAGACCTGGTTTACGAAAACAACAAATACAGAGAATACAGCTCAGGCGCTATTATAGCCAAAAACAACCGGCAGATCGCTGAGCTGATTGCCCAGAATCCCGGAGCAATAAGCTACATGGGCATGGGAAGCACGGAAACTGAAGCTTACGGCAGAGTCAAGGCCCTCAAGTTCTCAGTTAATAATAACGGGCCGTACTACGAACCTGAAATTGTAACTGTTGAAAAAAGGCAATATGAACTTTCAAGGCCCTTAATGCTCATATACAGCACAGACAACGGAGCTGGAAAAGACAAATTCATTGAATATCTGAAAACAGAACGAGCTCATGACGCGATTCTTGCCACCGGATACCTTGATTCATTATATTCAAAAATTATGCTTAAAACACTGCGGGTAAAAGGTAAACGCTGAATTAAACAGACAAAGCACAGAGTTTTTGCGATTATATACACAGCTTGTTTAACTTAATAAACGGCATTGTTGATTAAAATATCAATTTCTAAATCGCGGAAATTATTATTGCGGCAAAAGTTAACAGGATGAATATTCCGCTCTTTATAACTCCGGAAACTGTATCAGAATCCATGTGATAACCTCTAATTTTTAAAGTTTAATATCCTGAAAAGTTAATTTCTCTGCATAAAATAT
>JAFGDQ010000114.1 GCA_016932015.1 Spirochaetota bacterium
ATATTTTATAAATATATAAAAAATAAAAAGCCCCGATTATTTCAGGGGCTTTTTATTAAATATATATAGTAAAACTAAATATAATATTTAGTTGTCAGCTAAAGTTCAGCCACATTCTCAAACTCAATCCTGCGGCCGTTTATTGTATCTTCATAATAATCGCCGGAGATTTCCTCATCCTCTCCGATTATAACTTCCTCAAGCTCTTCATCTTCTTCAGGAAGTTCTTCCTCAATATCCTCTTCTTTAACCACTGGTTTTTCCGCTTTTTTCGCTTCAGGCAGTTTCTTGTTTTCTATGCGGTAAAGAAGTTCCCTGGTGCTCATTTCTTTCCAGTTCTTTGCAATCGGAGCGTATCTTCCCTTAGGATACTGCTGCAAATATACCTGGAACTCTCTTGCTGCAAGGTCAAATCTTTTGCTTGTAAAATAGGAATAACCTTTCTTGATTCTCGCGTCTTCATCTTTATGATAAAAATTGTTTGAAAGAGCCCTGTTAAAATATGCTATTGCCTTGTCAAATCTGCCAAGCCCGTAATAACACTCACCTGTCCAGTATAAAGCGTTTTCACTGATTCTGTGATACGAAAAGTTAGCCGAAACTCTTGAAAAACAGGAAATAGCAGGCCAGTAACTTCCTTTCCTGAATGCATTTAAGCCGCTGTTATAAGCCTGATCCCTGTACGCGTTCCTTACATCATTAGTATACCGGCTTACAGCGCCGTAATATTTCAGAAAATAATCGTACAGATCATAAGCTTCATCATCCTTTCCCATCCATTTAAGAGTTCTGGCTTTACCGAGAATTGCTTCCTCATTGCTTCCGAACTCGGACATGGATATATCAAACATTCTTCTCGCTTTTTCATAATCCTTCAGTTTCAAATATGTATGTCCTAATTCGGAATACACCCTGCTCCTGAATTCCCTGTTATGATTGCTGGCAAGAAGAGCGTATAACTGGGTAACAGCTTCTTCAGAATATTTCTTAAGCACCTTTATATGCGCAAGCCTGATCAGCACTTCCTTTCTCAGGTCCGGACTGACCCCGGTATTATCTTTAATCAGATACATATATTTTAAATAGGCAAGACGATGAAGACCGAGATTTTCATAACAGCGTGCGATCCTGAAATAAGCATCAGGAAGATATCTGGATTCAGGATATTTTGCAATTATTTTTGTATAAATATCAATTGCATTATTTATCGAGGTTTTGTCCCCTCGTTCATAAATCATCCCGGCTTCTCTCATCAGTTCCTTAACCGAGTTATTAAGGTAGTAATCATAACCGAAATATATACCCGCCCCAAGAACGATCAGAATCAAGCCAACAATAACTGTCTTTGTTTTCATAAAAAATTACTCCTCGTATAACATCTATCGGTAAAAACACCATGTATATTAATAATTATTATAATCTTTGATTATTAAATTTTCTTTCTTATCACGTATTTTATCCAGAGAAAATACTTTCCAGAATTCCGCTTCTTCAGGAAAGTATTTATTAACATCCCTTAAAATAAAATAACGTAGAGCTGATTTGTAGGCTTTCAGTTCAACATAGCAGCGCCCTATATAAAGTTTAGCTTTTGCCTTTTCATGCTGATTATTCGAACTTTTTAGTATTTTCCTTAACTCTTTTCCTGTGTATTTATACCTGCCTGATATAAAATATTTGCGTATTATAGAATCAACGTTAGACGGTTTTGCAGTATCATGTATCTTTTTTTCAGGAATAATAGAAGGTATCTTCCCGACTGCGCGCTTCTCAGGAATTTTTTTTCTGCCCGGTTCAATAATTACCGCTTCTGCTGTCGCGTTTACACCCGTTTTAATTTCAATCTCTGAATTATTTGCAGAATCCGGAACAACAGCATAATAATAGCTGCCGGCAGAAATTTCACCGTCAAAATAATTCAGATCATAAATATCTACTGTAGCAATTCTATCTGAGCTGTTCAGATCATCAGTATTTTTGATACTGCTTTCATTTCTGAATACACTATAGGTTCTGTTTCCCGAGCTGCCGGTCATCTGCCATTTAATTTCTATTCCGTTCGCATAAGTTTCCGCGCTGATGGACAGCAGTTCAATTATTTTCCCGGTATTATACAAAACCGGTTCTGTCGTATAATTATCACCCTTTACAAGATCATTCAAGACCATTCCGTCCAGAAATTTTGTAAGAACAGCATAATAATAATTTCCGGATGCGGGATTTTTATCGATAAAATTGTTCGTATTTGCGGGAACGGAGCCGATATATGCCGCCAGGCTTAACCTTTCCGAATCGGAAATTGCGCCTGTATATCTGTAAATCAGGTATTCCGAAATATCTGTGCTTGTTTTATTCCACCGCACCTCAATTCCCTGATCAACCGGCCCTGCTGATATACTGCTGACAGGTTCTGGCTGAGCAAGTGAAATGTAAACACCTGTAGTTGAATAGCTCTGGTCAGGAATCAGATTTAAATCTTCATTGCCGTAAAGGTCTCTCGTTGTTACTGCGTAATAATAGGTTCCGCTTTCATCAAATCCGGAATCAGTATAACTTTCCCTTCCGTCAACAATAGTCTGGATTTTTTTTGCCCGCCGTATCTTGCCAGGAGTATCAAGCGGATTTTTATCTCTGTATATTTCATAGATAGTCCCCTGAGCCTCAACCCCTCTCCATGAAACCCTGACCTGATTCTTATTAATTGCCCTCGTATAAATAAGAGACACCTGCTGCGGCAATACATTCTCAGATTTCTGAAAAACGTCCTGTTCAATTACAGCAGGATTTATGGTGTAATTCTGTCCCGCGTAAAGCTCTATTTCCTTATTCATTATTTTTGATCTTGCGAGAATGCAGTAAAAATAGGCACCCGGTTTAAGATTTGAATCAATGACCTCGGTTTTCGCTCCGGCAGGTACTACCCTGATTGATAATGACTGCAGAGCCTTATTCGCACTGTCAGTAATTACTGTTGACCTGCCGACAATATAATCATCACCAGAATCTTTATGAAGATCCCATGTAATTTTAACAGCACCTTTAATTTCCGGCATAACTTCAACCCGGATATTGCGGGCAGTATACCTTGACAGTTTTTCTTCTTTATAAACTGGCTTTTGTACTTTATCTTCTTTTTCAGCAGCTTCATCATCTAATATAAAATCAGAAAATAACGCATTCTGAATAAAAAAGACTAATGCCAGTATTAAAATTAAAAATAGTATCCGGATTTTTTTCATTATTATATTTATTATTTTATTTATTATGTGTTATTTCAACATTTAGTATTTTTATATACGTGATTTCTCAAAATTTCAATAAATTAATGCAAATTACTTAATATTAAACTGACCTTCCAATATGATATGATATTTATCAGTATTATCCAAAAACATGCAAATCATTCATTATTGATATATTTCATCATATTATATAATTCGGATTATAAACATAATCACTTAAAATAATATTATACCCTTCAGGCTTCTTAAATCATCAAAATACACAGGAACCATAGCTGACAGAAAATTCCTCTCCCATAAGCATTTTTTAATTTCATATAATATATCAATTGACATATTATATATTTATGCTATTATTTGCCGGATAGTTCACCGATAATTTGTTAGTAAAAAACTAATTAATAAGGGGAATTGTTTTGAATAAAAAAATCTTTAGCAATACATCAAAACTATTAACTGTAATCCTTCTCACTGCGGGTTTCCTTTTTTTTAATAGTCAAAACTCCTTTGCGGACAAAGAAAAAGATCTTATTTTAATCCTCGATACATCATTAAGCATGGTAGGTTTTGGCGGTGATAATATTCTGCCCCAGGTCAAGAAGAGTCTGCCTGTATATATTGAACAGCTTGAAGAAGATGACAGTATCACGTTTATTACTTTCGATACTGAAGTCAAAGTATACCCGACTGTTTATATTGATGATGAAAAAAATAAAGAGAGTTTAATCGGATATATAAAGAATATAGAAGCAACCGGCAAATGGACATATACGAAGCAAATGATTCAGGTTGCCATGAACAAAGCCCAGGAGCTTGAAGAGAAAGATGATGACCGTCAGCAGGTAATTGTTGTTATGACCGATGCTCTTGATGATCCGCCGCCGGACAGTCGCAAAGACAGGCTCAATATAAAAGAAATAGCTGAAAATTATAAAAATAAAGACTGGTTCATATTTTTCATTAATTTCGGCCAGGCTGAAAAAAATGAAAAGCTCGCTAAAATTCAGGAAGAACTGAAAACCAGTGTTACTGAATATACAGAAGTGATCGAAGCTAAAGAGACAAAAACTGCCACAATCGAAAAGAATATAGCAAAAACAATAGAACAGGATCTTTCTACTAATATAGAAGAAATGACAACCAAAAAAATTGAAAGAGAAGGGGCATTTCCTGTCATACCGCTGCTGATGGCAATTTTAATTATTATTGCTCTTCTGCTGATACTGTATTATTTTAAAACATACACAAAAGTAAAAGTACACGGACAGCTTGAATACTGGGATCACACGGTTCTTTCTCCATATTTCGAAAAATATAATCTCACAAGACAGGATGTAAAAGAAATATTAGTCGGGAAAAAAGGTTCATGCAATTTAACCATCCGGGAAATTGAAATTAACGACCCGTTCAGAATAACAGCAACAAGAGTCAATGGTGAAATAAAAAATACTTTACAGCCCGGAAAAGGCTATCATATTGAATACATTAACAGGGAACCCGGCGGTTATTTAAAAAACGGTGACATGTTTAAAGTCGCTAATTACACTTTTAAATATACAAACGCCTGATTTTTTTTAAATATTCAATTATTAGAATAAATTAAGCAAAGTCTTTAAAATTCAATTTTGATCTTAGTTAAATTTTTTTAATAAAATTTGAAATTGAAACTTGACATCTGAGTAATAATTAATTAGATTATTAAGATTAATTATGAAATGGTTATTATTAACCGTAACTGATTATTTACATTCTTAATATCAAATTTTTAAATTAAATATAGATTAACCGTAAAAAAAAGTATATTAAACTGGTTAATCATAAATAAAAAAACAGCCGGGTTTGCGACTTTCTGTTAAAAATGTAGAAAAGATGGAATTATGATTAACATTTTTCTTTTTTTCATAATGGTATTAAGCAATGAAATGATTAGATTTAGACAAAAAAATTAAAAATAGATCGTATAAGTAAAATAAGGAGGTTTACATATGTCCGTTTTTCAATTTCCCAAAAGTCCGAATAAGGTCCATCCTGAAGTTGCAAGTGCAGTTGGTTCAAGAAATTCAATTGTACAGGAAGGGCGTGATAAAGTAGCTGAATCAAAACTTATCTTGGATGAAACAACAGATAAGATATTAAATCATGTTCATAATAAATTACCCACAGAGGTTCTGGAAAAAATCGATGTAATGGGCGGCCTGAAAGAAAAATTATATGGATATATCAATCAGACCTACGTTAACATGTTCAATAGATACAATGTCACAATGGAAGACGAAATAATCAAAAAAGTCCGTGACTTTGTTGACAAAGAGGAATCCAAAGGCCTTGCCAGATACACACCAAGAGAAATCACCGATATGCTGGATAAAATAGGCGGAGCTGAAAAATTCAATACAGGTGAAATTGAGAAGTCAATAGTTAATATGTTCGGCCACCTTCAGGGACATATACAGCGGGGAATAAATGACCTTGAAAACGATACTAACTCTATTCTGCGACAAAAAACAGATGTTGGCGCTTTCGTAAGAGGCCAGAATGCATATGCAATTCTTAAATGTATCTTTAAAGATAATGCACTAAAGCCAAAATATGTTTATGACGTTAAATTGTCAATTAACATAGGTGACAGCGAGTTGGTCAGTCCGATTAAACATTATCAGGTCACACTTGAATCAATGCTTAAAAAATCAATTCAGTCACACATACACAACCTGATTGAAAGACAGATTGAAGAGCTGAAAGAAGAGTTAGTAGACCAGGGAAAGCAGGAACTTGATGCTTCTGAAGTTATGTTTGAAAAGATTAAAAGAGTCGAAAACTTTACTGATGATAATAAAGAAGAGGAAAAATCAAAAAGATATACAATTCTTGCTAAAAAATTCCTTGATAAAATTGAAGGTTTGAGAGCTGAAATTGATGAAGGCGAATACGATCCATTAAATATCAGGGAAAATATTAAATATGTAATTGATGAAGAAAACATCAGAGGCAGAGGTTACAACACTTGTGTAAACTCTCTTACATCAATACTTGATACAAGCAAAATGGGATATCAGGTATGTGATAACCTGAAGAATGCAAGAATTTGCAAGATACGTGAATACGAAGAAATGGATCCTGAAGTTCTTCCTGATGAAAGATATGCTATAAGAATGGCTTATTACGATCAGGATCAGCTGAGAGAAGAAAAGAAAGAATTTGACAAACAAATGGAAGCTTTCAGCAAAGAAATTGCAAAATTATGGGATGTTATACATGCTCATTATGAATCAAAGAAAAGATTCAGATCTCTGCAGGATTTTGAAGATTTAACAAAGAGACTCATGAAAAAAGACTGGAGAGTCAGCACAAAAGAAGAGGATGATGCAAGCGGAATTCTCTGGAACGAAATCGGTGAAATGTATCCTGAAAACACATTTGTCGAAAAGAACAACAGAACATATGAATACAGAATTCTGCATCTTGTAAAAAAAATGCGTTATCTGAGAGAAATCCTTGTTAAAATGCACGGACATCAGAATCCGATTGAAAGAGTAATTCTTGATGAAAGACTTGATTTCGTTGAAAAAAGATTCCATGAATTCACATACAAAGTCAATCCGCATCATATTCATCCGGGCCTTGTCCTTGATATTGATTGTACAACTACTAAAAGAAAACAGTACATTCTCAAAGGTATGGCAGGTGTATTAAATGAATTCCTGTTTGATATTTCCAAGGGATTTGCAGATGCTGCTTTTGCTTCATTCTCAAGAAGAAGATCAACAATAAGAGATGATATTGATCAGTCTTTCGGAGAAGAAGAAGTACAGGAAAATATTTTTGAATCAGCTTATAAAGCATCCGCTGCAGAAAATGAAGTTAAAGGAACAGTTGATCTTACACCTTCCAAAAAAGGCAGAGGTAAAACATCAGGACTTAAAGAGCTTTAGAACAGGAGCCTTTACAGGGAGTCCTAAAAAATTGACTATTAACAGATAACAGACGATAATCAAAGAAGGATGCTAAATATAGCATCCTTCTTTTTATTCAGTATAATAATTATTGCAATTAATTTTATTATAGGGTATACAGGTATTATTTCATTAAAAAATTGCGATTATTATCGGAATAAATAATCTTCATAATTAAACGGGACTATCCGGAAAGAATAATATTCATTGAGTAATTATCGGTTGAATTAAACCGCCGGATTCCGCCGCTTCAGCAAAATATGCTGCTTATCATATATCCAAGGAGAAGTAATTCATGGAAACAACTTTTTATTCTCTGGCAACAAAAAGTAAATTCAACAAAGGGCTGAACCATTTTTTCGCAGTTAATGACACCGTTGAAGAAGTTCAATCCGGAAAAAACATCGCTGACATTATTGTACGCGAACTTGACGAAGGAAATATTTCCTCAGACCAGATTCTGCCAATAGTCGGAGCTGTAATAAAAGACAAGTTTGAATATTCATACGATTCATTTAACATTCCAAAGTCTGTAACCGATTTTAATAAGATAACTGATGAGACAACTAAGTGGACAGCAATTGATATCCTGCTGGTCTATTACAATCCAAACGGAGATATTATTTTAATAAACCCCAAAAATCCATCTCATTGGGAAAAAGCTTCTGAATTATACAGAGATCAGCTTATGGTCATTTATTCAAAATACATAAAAGCTGAGGATAAAGACTCAAAAATTGCCAAAGAAGCTATTAAAGCAATAGAAGAAATGATAGCAGGTAAGGACGTATTTATTAATCAGGAATTCATTGATCAGACAGTAACACCTAAAAAAATCGTTAAGCAGGAAAAGCCTTCTTCTCCAGCCTCACCAGGCAGCGGTAAAAAAAGATTTACTCCTAAATACTCGGTTTTAGTTACAAATGAGCTGTTTCATAACGGTAATGTTGAAGCATGGAAAAAAATAATTGAAAGCTATACAACAACATACCCGGATCTTGAAGTAACAATCTATTACGATAATGAACTTATTAATGATATAAATTCACTTTTCAAATGGGGGAAAGTTAAAAGCCAGTCATTAATTTACTTTCAGGTAAGTGGTGAAGATATCAAAGGAGTGTCAAAATTACAAAAATATCTGTTTGAAGGAGCCAGTGTCAGATTTGAACAGTTCCTAAAATTAGGCGTTGGAAAAGTATTAAAACTATTTTAAATCTTATCAAAGAACGGTACTTCTTCTAAAATATATAATTTTAATAAAAAAGCCAGGCATAACCGGAGGTTAAGAATAATATGGATAATATAATAAATTTTGATAAAGATCTGAAAAATGTTGATGATAAATTCTATAAAAAAGCTGGGATAAGAGGGAAAAGAGCTCTCGAACTTGCTGCAATGGGACTTCCGATCGCACCCGGATTCATTATCGACTCGGAATTAACAAACCAGCTTCCAAGGACTAATGTAAAACAATTAATAAAAACAGCTGTTACGCAAATTGAGAAAGACATTGACAAAGAATTCGGGAATCCTAAAAAACCTTTGCTTTTAAAAGTTGTTTTAAGTTCGGACTTGAATGTTCCTTTTTTCCCGTCAATTCACAATGTCGGATTAAACAGTAAAACAGTAGCCGGTTTCGCCAACTTTACAGGTAAGGAATTCGCATATGGTGAAGAAATTTTTCTTCTTCACAGCATGGCAACCAAAATTTATAAATTAAAAGAGGAAGATATTAAAAAAATAGAAGCGGCCAAATCCAGACAGCAAAATCTGGAGTCAATGAGTAAAACTATTGAAAACTATAAAAAACTTCTTGGCGATAAATATAGTGAGGATGTATATGATCAGCTCAGCCTGATCCTGAAAGGAGCTGCCGATACATATTGTGATTCCGAACTTGATGTTGATAATTCCCTGTCAATAATGGTCCAGGCAATGGTATATGGAAACTTCGGGCAGAATTCATATTCAGGTAATTATTATACCCGGGATATTGTAACCGGTGCTCCGAAAATATCGGGCAAATATCTGCAAAATGCATTTGATATTGATAAAACCAGGCCGAAAGATATTTCAACAATTAACAAAAAATACTTTGATAATTTTTCCGAAATAGGGAAAAAAATTGAAGATCATTACAGGGAAATTCGGGAAATCAAGTTTACAATCGAAGAAGGAAAATTCTGGATTGTTGAACAATTTGAGGTTGATGAAAAATCAACCCAGTCACACATAAAAACTCTGCTTGACCTTAACATCAGGAAGAAAATACCGGAGAAATACCTCATACAGCATATTGATCCTAATCAGCTTAATGAATTACTGCATCCGGTTATAGACCCGCGTACAATAAAAAACGTCAAAAAAATACAGGGCGGAATATCAGGGTCAACCGGTGCCGCAATCGGACGTGTTTATTTTTCAACTCCAAAATTACTGGAAGAGCACAAACGCGCTATAATGAGGGGTGATGACACTAATATGATCCTTGTTATGCCTGCAACATATGCCGAAGACGTTAAAGCTATTGAGCTGTCAAAGGGTGTAATATCAACAGAAGGCGGATTCTCTTCACACGCACCTGTTGTAGCAAGAAGCCTTGGAAAGGTTGCAATGGTTCAGCCGGACATGAAAATTCGCGGCAATTCATTCACATTGAGCGGAAAGACAATAAAAGAAGGCGATTATATTTCAATCAACGTGCCGTATTACGAAGCTCCTACAATTTATCTTGGACAGGTAGGATTGATTGAGCCGAATTTCAAAGAGAACGGGCTTCTCGATTTCATTGATATAGTTCATAAATTTATCGGTGATTTTGATGTCCGGGCAAATGCTGACCAGCCTAGAGACGCCACTGTTGCAAAACAGTTTCATGCCAGAGGTATCGGATTGTGCAGAACCGAACATATGTTCTTTAACGAAAAACGAATTATGACTTTCAGACAGATGATACTTGCTGAAGATGAAACGGAAAGGAATAAAGCCCTCAGCGCATTAAAGCCTATGCAGAGGTCGGACTTTTACGAATTATTTAAAATAATGCAGGGACTTCCTGTTACTATAAGACTGCTCGATGCGCCATTGCATGAATTTCTTCCAAGAACTCAGCAAAGCATGGACGAACTGATAAAATTCCTGAGAACAAAGAAAAAAAATGTTTCAGCACAGGAAATTAAATCAAGATGTGATGAACTTTCCGAAATGAACCCGATGCTCGGTCACAGAGGCTGCAGAGTCGCGATTACCCACCCTGAGATTTATGAAATGCAGTGCAGGGCTATCTTTGAAGCTGCCTGTATGTTAAAGAAAGAAGGCATTAAAGTGCATCCTGAGATAATGATTCCTATTGTAATGAGCGAGCAGGAACTTAAATTCATTAAAAACGGTAAAAAAATCGAAGGTAAAACAGTAAAAGGTATTCGGGATATAAAGGATGAAGTAATCAAGGAATACGGGATCAAAGAAATTGACTACAGGATAGGAACAATGATAGAACTGCCTGCAGCAGCCTTAAGAGCAGGGTCAATCGCACAGTACGCCGAATTTTTCAGCTTTGGTACAAACGACCTGACACAAACATCATACGGGCTTTCACGAGATGACAGTAACTCATTTTTCCCGAGCTATTCTCTTTATGACCTGGTAAAAGATAATCCTTTTAAAGTTCTCGGAGATGAAGTTAAAGAACTAATCGAAACCGCACAGCTGAGAGGGAAACTAACAAGGCCGAACATTAAGACAGGCCTGTGCGGAGAACACGGAGCGGATCCGGAAAATATCGGTTTCTGCATAAATGCAGGTTTAAATTATGTTTCATGTTCAGCTTATTCAATTCCGCTTGCAAAACTCGCTATTGCCAAACACAATGTAGCTGAAGAAGAGGAATAAAACCTGATAATAACATGAATCAATCAACAGAATCTCATACCGGCAGCATTCAGGATAAAAAATCCGGAGACCTGAAAAAACTTCTGGATATCAATAATATCATAATCTCCATTCTGGATATAGGTAAACTTCTGAACATTATAATGGAAACCATCAAGGATATTATGAATGCCGAGGCTAGTACACTTTTTCTTTATGAGGAAAAAACCAAAGACCTTGTATTTAAAGTGGCGCTGGGAGAAGCCGGTAAGGAGCTGACTGAGAAATACAGGGTAAAAGTTGGACAGGGGGTTGCCGGCTGGGTCGCTGAAAAGAAACAGCCTGTTTATATTAATAACGTCTACAATGATGAAAGATTTGATCCTAATTATGATAAGAAAACCGGTTTTAACTCCAGGGCAATACTTTGTGTGCCATTACTCTTTAAAGGAAAATTACTCGGAGTAATACAGGCAATAAATCCGATTGGCAGGCCCGGGTTTACTGACGATGATCTTGACCTGTTCTGCTTATTTGCCAATCAGGCGGTATTGGCGGTTCAAAATGCCATTTTCTTTCAAAACGCTCTGGAAGAGCAAAGACTGAAAAATGAGATATCTTCGGCAAAAGCTTTTCAGAAATCTCTGCTTCCTGCAATAAATAATAAAAATGACGGAATTCATATAGCAGCAAGATCATTTTCCGCCAGAGAAGTTGGAGGTGAATTTTACGATATTTTTAATTTTCAGGACAATTCAATCGGCATTGTAATCGGCGGAATACATATGAAGGGTATTCCGGGAGCTTTAAATGCCTCAATAGTATCAGGGGCAATAAAGGGATTAAGCCTTAAACTAAATGGCCATCCTTCCGGAATAATTACAGCTCTTAATAATACCATAACAAAAAGTATTACTACAATTGACAATCTTTCTCTTTTTTACGGGCTTATTTCTACGGACAAAAAAATACTGCATTTTGTAAACGCCGGTTTTGCCTACCCTATTATAATCAGAAAAAATGTTGCCAGGTATTTAAAATTTAAAAGCAATTCACTAGGCAAATTGCAGAATCTCCCGAAAAGAATAAGTGTTAAGTTAGAACCCGAAGACTTTTTTGTAATAATAACAGACGGCATTGTCAATATTAAAAACCGCGGTGCACAGAATATGGGATTAAAAAGAATAATGGACCATTTAAGCAACAATTTTGAATCCCCGCAGGATATTGTCGATTCACTAATTAAACTTACGGATGATTTTCTTGACGGGCTTGAAAAGATGGAAGACATATCCATCCTGGCCCTAAAAATAGAGGATTAATAATACTATGAGCAATTATGTATCAATAATATTCTGCAAAAACTGTAATTCCAGGTATGTAGAGATTGAGGAATGGGCTGAACCGGAAAAAAAAGTAATAATCCGCTGCCGAACCTGCGGAGTCAGTGAAATTGTTACAAATTTTACTCTCGGAAGGTGCAAGATTTCCGACAAAGACCTGCAAACCGCAAGAGATACCCGGGCGATTCCTTTTAAATTTGAAAGATAAAAAGTTCCAGAATTAATATCGTTTAAAAATTTTCTTAAAAAGAATCCCAATAAAGAAAAACATTACAAGAAACAATCTTCCCAGTCTCCAGGGTCTTAAAACTATCCTGTAAAACCAGTCAAGGCCGCGTGTCATAAAAAATGCAGGAGCTTTTTTAATTTCACCTGATATAATATCAAGACTTCCTCCGACACCGATTATAACACCATGCTTCAGCTCGCTCTTAAGCTTATATATCCAGTGTTCCTCTTTGGGAAAACCCAGTCCAACAAAAATAATATCCGGCTCGCTTTTCTGTATAGCTTCTATTATTGCTTCCTCTCTGCTTTTAGTAAAAAAACCGCCGTGCCTTCCTACTATTCTTATCTTTGGAAAGGATTTTCGGATATTAAAAAAAGCGCGTTCCACGATATCAGGTTTCCCGCCCACGAGGAATATTGTATACTCTTTCATTTCCGCTATGCGAATCAGATCCATCATAAAACTTAAAATAGGAATTCTTTCCCTGATACCGGAATTAAGCATTCTTGACGCCCACCTGAGACCTGCTCCGCTGGAAAGATACATTGATGCCTTATTATAAATCAGCATCAGATCGGAGTTAAATCTTATTTTTATTATTTTATAAGGATTTAAAAAGATAATGTGGTAAAGCCCGCGGCTGTCTATCATGGACATTACTTTTACGATTGACTGATCTCTTGTAAGATTATCAACAGCCAGGCCGAGTATGTTTACAATATTAGTATCATCCAGGCTTACCTGATTGTATTCAAGAATAATGTCCCTGTTCTCTTTCCAGGAATCATAATATATCTCATCACTCAAGGCAGATACTCCTTTATTACATTCAGATTTAACGGTACAGATCTTTCAGTAGAAGACCAGAAAATAATCGAATAAAGTAACTAAAGGTAAGAACTAATATTCCGTCAAATACTGTATATGATTATTTATTGTGAGAATTTTTTAAAACCGCATATTCATAACCGTCAATGAGTACATTGAAAGATGCGGCATTGATGTTCTGTGACAGGTGATATACACGCCAGACATCCTCTCCGTCTGAAAATATAATTGTTACTTCAACATCAGTGCTGGTGCCGCTTTTCGCATTTAAAATATTTGCGCTGTAATCTATTAGTTCTACTTTTGCAATCTCAGGGAAAAGAGGCGTTAACGCCTTCTTTAAAACTCTGGCAAGCGCATCCACAGGTCCGTTTCCTGTTGATGCTTCGTGTATAAAGCGCCCGTTAGCTTCTATCTGTACTGTTGCTTCGGGTTCTGTTCCATTATCAATAAGAGTATAGGTGCCAATTACCTTAAAAGGCTGTTTATATTTCTTGAGCGAGCGGGCAATTGTCAGCTTATGCGTTGCGTCTTTAACTTCAAAATTGAGCATATTTTATAATTATTAGGTTAATATTTCACAAACTGATACTTACTGCTAATCTATTCTGTTGAACTCTCGTCGTCTTCTTCCTCTCCATATTCATAGTCCAGTTCAAGCATAGTAACAAATTCATCATCACTATCCTGATAATTGGAACTAAGTTGAGCACTTTTCACTTTGACATCATCTTTATAAATTTTAATTTCCAATGTCTGGCTGGGGGTTGACTTTATTGCCGTAACTTCAATATAATCCAGTTCATCAATTTCAACTTCATATTCATACTGACTATATCCAATATTTTCCCCGGAAAAAGTTACTGTTCTCCCGCCATCAACTTTGTAATGTCCTTCAAAATTACCACCAGTGCCAATAACTGAAATTTTTACAGGTTCCTCTTCTTCAGAGCAGGCAGGGAGAAAAGAAAAAATTAATAAAACTGCAAGACATATTTTATTTATATTATTAACCATTAATCAATATTCCTGTTATTCTTTTATGTACTTATAATATAACAGCCGGTAACTGATTTCATCAATATTTTTATTATTATTTAAATCATTCCTGTCAAGATAATTATAACTGAAACAGAGATTGATTTGAAGTAATTATGCTAATATAAAATACCGATTATAAAATCAAATAATCATTTTATTATAATTATACTAATTTCTAATTACAGTCAGCTTTTTTATCCATGTAATCCTGAAATGAAACCTGCTTTTTATAACATTCTTCATTTACATATCTTAATATAGCTGTAAACATTTCAGGCTTAATAAAACCAGGTACCAAATCTATCGGTTTACCGTCTTTATCCATAAATAAAACAGTTGGCAAACCTTTAACTCCAACAGCAGAAGCCAATCCGTTTGGAGTTGTTTCCATTCCCATGTAATTAATTTTATCGTTTTTCTCGGTATTGAGCCTGATCGCGATGAAATTCTCCGAAAGTATTTTAATAACTTCTTTATTGGAAAATGTTTCTTTATCCATAACCTTGCACCAGTGGCACCAGTCAGCATAGAAATCAATTACAATTGATTTTTTCTGCTCTTTTGCCTTTATAAGACCTGTATCAAAGGATTCCCACTTTACACTTTCTACCGAACTTTCTTTAGGTTTGGAGTTTCCGGGGCATGAAACCTGAATAACTGCAATCAATATGATTAATATAATTTTAAACTTCATTTTTTCCTCTTCAATGTTTAATTCAATATTTAGATTCCCTGATATTTATCTAAATATAACTAATATAACTACTTACAGACAGGCTGTATATTAATTATATTAATGTATACATATTTTAACAGGAGAATATAAATATTGTAAGTGCAGGATTCATTAAAATGTTACAGTCTGATCAGGGTCAACAAAAAATTCTGTTTTACAGTCAGGGCATATATAATTACCGCTTTTTTTAACTCTGATCATGCTTTTGCAGTTGCTGCATTCGAGAATAATCGGATTTTCAAATACTTTTTCAGTATTGTCTTTATAAAAATTCATTACTAATGAATTATCTGAATCTGTTTTTATCTCTCCCGAATCAATATTCATTTGACTCTGATTCATGATATCTATCTGTTCTTTTCTGATTTCTTCCTCAAGTTTAAAATGTTTATCCATAATCTGTATTGCTTCAGCTTTGTCTGCTGCTGTCCGGATAACCTTGTCAAATCCGAGCAATTTAAAAAGCGCCTGTATTTCATCAGTAACACTGCAGATAATAAACATTCCTTTCTGTGCGAGTACTTTTTTCTGAATGTATAGAATAACTCCAATACCTGCAGAACTTATGTATTCAATATTTTCAGCATTTATAACAATATTTGATTTCTTTCTGGATAGCAATTGATTTATGTAATCTTCAAAATCGGCGCTGTTTTCAGAATTGAGAGCGCCCTTCACATCAACAATTATTGCTTTATCATCAATTACTGCTGAATGACTGATAAAGATCATACAATTTTCCTCTTCTTATCGGTAACTGCTACAGCATCTTTTATAATACTTTTATCAGAATTATTTATTTTACAATTAAAAGTGCTTTTTATTTTTATTGCTTCTTTTAATCTTCCATTCATGCCGTTTTTACGCATTGAGTAGACCGGAGCAATGATGCTTTCGATTTCATGTTCAACTATTTCTCCGGCCCTTCTTTTACTCAGGCTACTGTATCTGAAAAAAATAACTACAGAGATAAAAAAAGAAATACCTAACGATATTCCGGCAAATATATAAGATAGATTCAGAATATTATTAAAAAGTTCAAGCAGAAATTTATAAATCCTGTCCTTGCTAACAAGGAAACTTACACAGCCTATGCCTTGTTCTTTATGAAAAACCGCTCTTGTCACAAGCCACCCGGGCACATCAACTTTGTTGTAAATATACTGTTTTAACAGTTGTGTAACATCTTTTCTGAAAGGAATTTTCAAATCATTGTCATATATATGATAATCCATAAACTGGACATTGTCAGTTTTACTCCAGACCGGAAGCATAATGAGATCCACATTATACGCGAATTCATCAGTGGCGATATTTCCTTTAAGGTCTTTTTCAACTTCCCTGTCTGAATGTATAATGATTTTACCGTCAGAAAGCACAAAGAATGCTTCATCAATTATTTCTTCTTCAATTTTTTCCCGGAATAATTGTTTCAGCTTAAAATAATTTTTATTTTTATAGCTTAGTTCCGCGAGATTTGCCGAGGCTTCTGCAAGAGGAATTAAATAATCACGTGCGGCTTTTTCAATATCTGAAATTCTGCTTTTGGCTTCAAAATAAAAATAACCGGACAGAACAGCCGCAGAAAACAGGCCTAAAATTATCAACAGGATAAAGAATATACCGACTGGAACAACTCTTCTTTTTTTTATCTTTTTTTTCGTCTTCATTTATATCCGGGAATATAGTAAATTCATATTTATTGAAATATAAGTATATGCTTTATTTTCGGCACAATTCAAGTGAATAATTAATAAAAGCAGCTGATATTGGATGGATTTAAAGCATTAAAAGAATGCTTCATTTTAATATATAGATATTATTGCTGAATGAAAGACTGAAAAATTGTTCAATCGAGATATTTGATTATCTTATTTGCAACATTATCTGCCGTAAAGCCGAACTTTTCTGCAAGTACATTATGCGGTGCAGACATGCCGAAAGAATCAACAGTAATATAAAGGCCTTCATCGCCTGCATATTTTTCCCAACCCATTTTTATTCCGAGTTCGACAACAACGCGTTTCCTGATTGAATCCGGGAGAATTTTTTTCCTGTACTCCTCTGTCTGCTTTTCAAACAGCTCCCATGAAGGAAATGAAACAACTCTGGCATTTATATTCTTTTCTTTTAATTTTTCAGCAGCTTCAATTGACAGGCTTACTTCGGATCCGCTTGCAATGATCAGAACATCAGGAGCAAAATCCGATTCATAAATTACATAAGCGCCTTTAATTAGATTTTCAGCTGTGTTTCCGTTACTCTTTTTGATAACCGGAATATCCTGTCTTGTCAGAATCAGCGCTGTCGGGCCAGTGCTGTTCCCAATCGCGGCAAGCCATGCTTCCGCGGTCTCTTCAGCATCAGCAGGCCGGATTACAGTCAGATTTGGAATTGCTCTTGCTGCAGCAAGATGCTCAATCGGCTGATGAGTAGGGCCGTCCTCTCCTACGAATATTGAATCGTGTGTAAAAATAAATATTGAATTCAGTTTACTTAATGCGGCAAGTCTTACCGGAGGCCTCATGTAATCAAGGAAAACAAAGAATGTAGCAGAGAAGGATATAAAACCTCCGTAATAGGCTATTCCGTTCTGAATTGAACCCATTGCATGTTCTCTGATACCGAAATGTATATTTCTGCCTGTCGTATTTTTCCCTGATTCGCTGTATCCTTTTACGAAGGTTTTATTGCTCGGGCCGAGATCCGCTGATCCGCCCGCAAGGTTCGGGAGTTCAGCAAATAAAGCTTCAAGTATTTTTCCGCTTGCGCTTCTTGTGGCTATCTTCTTTTCAATATCAAAAGCCGGCATTTTCATTCTAAGATTTTCTATATCCGGAGTTTTGAAAAACTTATCCCATTTCTTTTTCAGATCTCCGGTTACGGCTTTATTAAATTTATCCTGCCATTCGCCGTATTCTTTCTGAAGTACCTGTACTCTTGATTTTAGCAATTCATAGCTTTTTGAAGGAATTTCAAACGGCTCAGCAGACTCACAAGCAATATTTTCTTTTGTTTCCTGAATAGCATCCTGCCCCAATGGAGAACCGTGTGTTGATTCACTGCCCTCTTTTGAAGGGCAGCCTTTTGCGATTGTAGTTCCTGCAATAATAATTGAAGGTTTATCATTCTGCTTTTGAGCTTCTAAAACTGCCTGCTCAATTTCATCGAAATTATGGCCGTTAATATTCTGCACATGCCATCCATAAGAGCGGAACCTGTCTCCGGTATTTTCGGATATTGCCAGATCTGCTTTACCTTCAATTGTAATTTTGTTGTCATCATAAATAAAAATTATATTGCCAAGCCCCATATGGCCGGCAAGAGAAGCAGCCTCTGACGTTACTCCTTCCATAATATCGCCGTCGCTTACAATAGCATAAATATAATGATCCAGAATTTTTTCATTGCCTGTATTAAATTCTTTTGAAAGAAGATCTGAAGCAATGGACATTCCTATTGCATTTGCGAAGCCCTGTCCAAGCGGCCCGGTTGTTGTCTCAACACCCGGTGTGCATCTGAATTCCGGGTGGCCGGGTGTAATGCTTCCCATCTGTCGGAACTGTTTAATATCTTCAATTGAAATATCATATCCGGCAAGATGAAGTATGGAATACAGAAGCATTGAACCATGTCCCGCGGATAAAATAAATCTGTCCCTGTTTACCCAGGCCGGATCGCCAGGATTATATTTCAAAATTTTTCCCCACAAAACAGCAGCTATTTCCGCGCATCCCAGCGGCATTCCGGGATGCCCTGAATTTGCTTTCTGAACAGCATCCATTGAAAGGACTCTTATTGAATTAGCGATTAATGTAAGATCTTCTTTTTTCATTTTTGATTATTACCGGAAAAAAATTATTACCTGTTAAATGCATAACAGGTTTTTTTTAAAACAAAATCCGCCGGTTATGCTTTATTTCAATCACGATAACCTTCCGGAATCCAGTATTCAGTTATTTTTGCTATTTGATAATATAATCAGGCTGTCAACCGCGACAGGATTGCTGCCTGTAATAATTACAGGATTAATATCAATTTCCGAAATTTCCTCATATTCAAGGCCTATATTTCCTAATTGGATCAAAGATTTGATCAATAAATCCCTGTTAACCGCGGGACTGCCCCTGAACCCAGTAAGTAATTCCTTTGATTTTATTTCATCAAGCATTTCTTCCGCATCACCTTCTGAAAGCGGCGCTATTCTCATACTGACATCTTTCAATATTTCAGCATAAATACCGCCCAGTCCGAAAAGAACACAAGGTCCGAACTGACGATCCCTTGTCAGGCCGAGAATAAACTCCCTGTCCCCCGCAAGCATTTCCTGTACGAGCACACCTTCAATGTCATTTCCGCTTCCTGCGACACTACTTGTAATTTCCCTGTAAGCACTAAGCAGTGTTTCTTCTGATGTAATATTCAGCCTGACAAGACCCATTTCGGTTTTATGGGTAATTTTATGTCCGCTTCCCTTCAGTACCAGAGGATAACCAATCCCGGAAGCAATGGAAAGCGCTTCCTTTTCGGATTTTGCCAGGCCCTCTCTTGTGACAGGAATCCCAAACTGCTTCAGAATAATTTTAGATTCATATTCCGATAAAGAATCCCTGCCGTTTTTTACTGCTTCAGAAATTATATTTTCCATTTTGTAATTTTAAAAAAATTCTAACCTGCTAAAAATACTGGAAGGATAGTGCAGTTTTCCTAAAACACTTTCAACAAAATGTATCCGTTTTTAATAAAGACTTGTCCGATGATGTATTTTCTAATAAATATCAGTCAAGTAATTTATAACTTATTTGACTAAAAATACATATGCATGTTAATCTGAGACTATGAAAAAATTTATACTCTCAATATTCCTGCTGCTTCCGTTGAATCTTTTCTCTGCCAATATGTTTGATCCAGGGCTTGACTGGAAATCAATAAAAACAGAGCATTTCTGGGTGCATTATCATCAGGGCATAGAAGATACGGCCAGAAAGGTATGTTTAATTGCCGAAAAAGTGCATAACCGGATAACTCCGAGAATAGAATGGGACCCTTTTCTGAGAACAGACATTGTACTAGTAGATAATATGTACACGGCAAACGGATTTGCCACAACTTTTCCTTTTAACAGAATACAGATATATCTGACAAGGCCTGAACTTGACGGGCAACTCAACAATTTTAACAACTGGCTTGAGGAAATTATAACTCATGAATATACACATATTTTAAATCTGGACACAGCTCACGGTTTGCCCGCTGTCCTGAGATACGGCATAGGCCGTTTCCCTTTATTTTTCCCGAATATGTTTGTTCCTATATGGATGCTTGAAGGAAATGCAGTCTATTTTGAATCCAATTACTCAAGATCCGGCAGAAATAACAGCACATTTACCGATATGATAATCAGAACCGAGGTTCTGAATGATTCATTAAAATCAATCAGTGAAGCATCCGGATATCCAAGGGTCTGGCCTGGCGGCAGTATTCCGTATTTATACGGAGGCCTTTTTGTAAATTATCTTGAAAATAAATATGGGCAGGATTCCTTCGCTAAAGTCTTTATTTATAATTCAAATAAAATAATTCCATACCAGGACCATATTTTCCCATATACTTTTCCTTTTATTAAAAGCATGAGTGAGTGGATATACGAAGAGGATTTCCCTGCATTATGGAAAGAATGGCAGAAATATATAAAAATTAAATATAACAGCCAGTTAAATGCTATTAAAGAAGAAAAGCTGACTCCTTTTAAAATCATAACAGACAGCGGATGCTATACATCATTACCAAGATTCAGCCGTAACGGACAGGAAGTATACTATGTCAGAAAAACAAATTACAATAAATCCATTCTATCTGTTTTTTCAAAACAGAACAATAAGCATAAAACCTTATGCAAAGTAAATGATCCGAACAGCATAAGCACAAACAAAAATGACGTATATGTTTCGGACGCTGAATTTCATAAAAGCTTCTCAATTTATAATGAGGCTTTTGTTTACAATAACAGATACAGAAAACTCACAAAATCTCTTAAAGGAAGCTATATTGATGTAAGCCCAGGTGCTGAAAAAGCAGTATTCATAAAACAGCATAACAATAAATTTTCATTATTAATGACTGATCTTAAATTCACCAATTTTGAACCGCTTATTCAAAATACAGATATTCAGTTAGCATTCACTAAATTATCTCCTGACGGCGGAAAAATTGCTTTCACGATCAAGGACAGTAAAGGAAATGCGGACATTGCAGTAATGAACACTTCATCCGGCGCAATATCCAGATTAAGTAATGACAAATATAATGATATACATCCCTGCTGGCATCCTGACGGCAATAAAATTATTTTCTCTTCAGACAGAGACGGGGTTTATAATTTCTACGAATACGATCTCCAAAAAAAAGTATTATCAAGGATTACAAATTTTCTTGGAGGAGGATTATCACCTGATATATCTCCTGACGGGAAACAAATTGCATTTACAAATTACGGGAAAAACGGATTTGACATAGCATTGATGAAATATCCGGAGCCAATTAAAATTGAGGATATTGAATCAGAAACAATATCATCACAATTTTTTAATAACACTCCTGTCGATCCTGTAACAGAAAGCAATGATTATGAGACAGATGACTTTACCGTATTCAATTCAATAATTCCGCCTTTCTGGCTGCCGCTATTTGGAAACTCTGAAGTTTATGAAGACAAAACACAATTTGTTTTAGGTTTTGCCACTCTAGGCACTGACGCTTTATATAAAAATACCTATATAATCAGTGCTCTGGCCTATACTTATGAAAAAAGAGCAGCTGCCGGTATTTTCTATAACTTTTCATATTTTTATCCTGATATAGTTATTGGTTATGAAAATGAAGCTCTTTTTTACGGAAACGATAAATTTCCATGGGAAAATAAGAATAAAAATTCATTAAAAAGGGAACTCGAAGAATACGGTATATTCGGAATTGCTTTACCGTTTTATTTTTATCAAAGCTATCATGTATTATCCATGTCATACATTTACTCTAAAACCACTACTGATATTTATTATCCCGGCCGGTACACTGTCGGCTATGAAGATACAGAGGCCAGTATCAGGCTTAAATACATCTACAGTAATTCGTCTTTATATTCATATTCAGTGTGTAATGAAGACGGCAGGGATTTTTATGTTATTGGCGATTTATTCAGGGAGGAACTGGGATCAGACTTTTCATACTCAAAATTCAGAGCGGAATATGCTGAATATCTGCCCGGAGTATGGAATAATAATGTATTAATGCTGCGCCTCAGAGGCGGAGCATCATTTTTCAACCCTGATTATAAATCTCCCTATAACCTTGGAAGATTTGAAAAAGGAGAGACTGGTGTCCCGGAAACAGACGAAGATGAATTCGGGCTGAGAGGCTATCCGTCAGGGACTATTTACGGCGACCGGATAGCAACAGGAACTCTGGAATACAGACTGCCTTTATTCCAGACAGATTTCGGACTTGCAACATTTCCCTTATCTTTCAAGGATTTATGGATTACCCCGTTTGCTGAATACGGCAATGTCTGGAAAAAAAATACGAATATAAATAAATTCAAGTCCAGTGCCGGAATCGAACTAAATATCAGGATGACAATCGGATACAGAATAGACCTGCAGGGGTATATCGGATGTGCAAAAGGATTTAATGATAATGGTGAAAGTCAGGTATATTTCGCAATCAGCACTATTTTTGAAGGAGCATTAAAAAATAATTATAAATGGCTTGATTATTTCTAATATTATTATATCATACGTAAATTATTCAATTAA
Source organism: Spirochaetota bacterium (assembly GCA_016932015.1). Classification (GTDB taxonomy): domain Bacteria; phylum Spirochaetota; class UBA4802; order UBA4802; family JAFGDQ01; genus JAFGDQ01. The sequence goes on from JAFGDQ010000114.1 coordinate 23,057, forward strand.
TGGTAATATGTTGGTTATTTAAGAGCATCTTGTTCTTAACTCGTGTAATAATTCCAATAATAATTTTTATTATCCGGAAAACAAAATTTTTAACATTAAAAATACAAAATATTTTTCTAAAAATTATAATCTGGCAAGTCAGTCTGAGGAGAAATAATTGCAAGCTTTACAGGAAGAACAGTATTTACTAAAACCTGCTGATTATAAAAACTCAATAAAAAATAATCAGCGTTTTTATTTACAATTCAACTTCTTTTCACCGGAAGTTGAAGCTGTTTTTATGAAAATAATTCACAGATTTCTGGAAAACCATGACATCCTCTATTTAAAAGAAATGCTGCTTACTGTAATTCGTGAAATTATAACAAATGCAGTTAAAGCAAATACAAAAAGATTATATTTCAAACTGAAAAAGCTGGATATTTCCAAAAAAGAAGAATACAGACAGGGGATGGAATCATTTAAAAATGATGTGTACGGAAGCGATAACACAATTTTTGAAAAACTGAAAGAAGTAAATCTGCTGGTAAGAATCATTTTTGAATATATTCATGACAGCATACAGATTACAATAATAAACAATACACCTATTCTTGAAGAAGAACAGAAAAAAATTGAATCACGAATAAATAAAGCATACACCTATAATGACATTTCCGAAGCATTTGAAGATGTAATGGATGACTCTGAAGGTGCCGGACTCGGATTGATAATGGCAATCATGCTGATGAAAAACGCAGGATTTTCAAAGGAAAGTTTTAAGCTCAAATGTGAAAAAGGCCTTACAACCACGACAATTAAAGCTCCTCTCGGAATTGACAGAGAAGAACATAATATCAAAATTGCTGAAGAACTTACAAAGGAGCTGGAAAAAATACCGTCATTTCCTGAAAATATAATTGAAATACAAAAGCTGTGTTCGGATCCGGAATCAACTGTAAAACAAATTTCTGAAAGCATTAAAAGAGATCCGGGATTAACCACATCTTTACTTAAACTTGCAAATTCTGCCGGATATATCACATTAAAGCATACAAAAACAATTGAAGATGCTGTTAAACTGATCGGGCTCAAGACCATAAACGCACTTCTTATTGCGACCGGCGTACAGCAAATCATGACCTCAAGATATCAAAAATTTGAAAACGTCTGGAAAGACTCATACAGAGCAGCACATTATGCAAATAAAATGGCAATACAGATTAAAAAAACAAAACTGAACGAGTTCGCATATCTTGCTGCACTGCTTGGCGATATCGGGCAGATTGTTCTTTTATCCATCAAACCCGAATTAACCCAGAAGATTCATGATATCGCAGGTACAAAGATTATTGAAAACGCCAGTCTGCTTGAAGAAATGAGCCTTGGAGTCAGTCACAGCACTCTTGGCAGTCTTATTTGCGAAAAATGGAAATTCAATGAATCGCTTACTGAAGTAATAAAATATCATCACAGACCGCATCTTGCACCCGAAAAATACAAAGATTTAACTTATCTTGTCTATATAGCTTATTCTTTTGTTGATATTGAAAACAGAAGGATGAGGTTTGAATTACTTGACGAAGATGTACTGAATTATTATAATCTGAACGATAAGGAAAAACTTGAACTTCTTCACCGGGCCCTAAAAGAAACTTACGAAAAGCAGTATGGGGGAATTATATAATTTTTTCAGAGAAACAATTCCAGACCGCTTTTTATTGTTTTAAAACGCCTTATAGATTATTTTTGCCTTATAAGAAATACTCTTTATGCAGCATTACGGGGTAAAAAATTTATCATTTAATATACAATATTGTCATTTTAAAATTTAGAAGTTCTGAAACTTCCACGATTACAATAAAAACAAAGGCTTCCTGAAATGTTTCCCGGATTTAAAAAATTAGATGCTTTTCTGGACAAATATGACAAATTTATTATTTCGACTCATGAGAGTCCTGACGGTGACGGGCTTGGTGCGGAAATAGCTTTTAACGAACTTCTTTATTGCTTAAATAAAGAAGCCGTAATATTAAATTCAGATCCGATCCCGGATAAATTTCTTTTTATAGATATTGATAATGAAATTAATATTTATAATGAAAAAAAAGATTTTCCAAATTTGGAAGAATACGCAGTATTTGTTCTTGATACAAATGATTTTGATAATATTGGCACAGCTTACAAGCATATTAAAGACCGTGTTAAAGATGTTTTTATTATTGACCATCATGAAGGCGGCCAGGATAAATTTGAAGATAATTTTATCAAAGCTGAAGCTTCATCAGCCTCGGAAATTATCTATGATATTATTAAGTACTATAAAAAAAAGCCAAGCTTTAAAGCTGCCCAGGCTTTATATGCCGGAATTCTATTTGACACAGGTTCATTCAGATACCCCAAGACATCACCTGAAACGTTCAGAATTATTGCACATCTAGTGGAAATAGGCGCTAATCCGTTTAATATTTACGAAAAAATTTATGAAAGCAACTCTCTTGACAGCTTCGAACTTCGCGCAAAGATGCTTTCAACTATGGAGATACATTTCAACCGCAAGCTTATATTAATGAAACTTACACCCGAAATGCTAAAAGAGACAGGAGCTCCTTTTACAGAAGGTGAACTCAACATTAATCTTCCTCTTACTCTTGAAGGTGTTGTTGCCAGTGTTCTTGTTAAACAGAACATCGGCGGAGAGGTGAAGGTAAGCATGAGGACAAAAGGCGATTATGATGTCGCTCAAATAGCTATGGATAAAGGAGGCGGCGGCCATAAAAATGCAGCCGGGTACAAGTCAAAAAAATCTTTCAATGAAACCTGCGAGGAAGTGATAAAAGAAATGTCAGCTTTTTTTCCTGCAAATTGATTAAAATTAAAGAAGATCAAAAAGATCTTTTATAAGCTCCATATCTGCTTTTTTAAGTTTTTTTTGGAAAGACTCAACTCCTTCCCTTTTATTTATTTTCAAATTTATTCCTATCTCATCACTTTCAAAGTATTCGGGAAAGTGAATATTAAATCCCGGTGCGTTTAACTTCTTTAGTATTGAATCAGCCTTAGCCTTTATTACCGAATATTCAGGATACCGGATATTGAACACTTCCCTGAAAATCAATTCCTCTTTCTGCCTTCTATCTCTAAAACTTTCCGCATCTATATGATTTAGCGCACTTATCTTTTTATCGCGTTTTATTATTTCAAGAATCATATCAACAATACCCCTGAAAATATTAAGCCTCATCCCGTATCCTGCCCAATCGGAAAGAAGAGAAATTGCCTCTTCAGGCAGCTTTAAAATGTCCTTAATGTTCTTAAAGCTGACATCTTTTGAATCAATATAAATCCGCAAAGATTCTGTCAATATACCTGCTTTATCCCATGGATATTTTTCATAGAAAATATCTGCAGGTATCTGTAATTGTTTCAGTTTGAGAATAATATTCTTCTGATCCACCTGGAAGAAATCTTTTAATAATCTGACAAACCGCATCTTGCCTACAGGCCCGATTTCTCCTCTGTAATTTTTTAAAACAGCGTACTTAATGTAACTATTATGATCAATTTCCCTGATTATATATGCATTTGTGTTCTTTTTGCCTATTTCTTTTAATACGTGGAGCCGGTTATGGCCAGCCGCTATTATGCAGGATTTTTCACTTTCAAAAAGTACAGGAGGCTCCATGACTCCGTTTTCATTAACTGATTTGACCAGTTTTTCATCTATAAAATCTCTGCTTAATTTATAGTCAACATTACTGAAATCAATTCTATCTATTGAAATATTTTTAACTGTCGTATTACCGGTAAAGAAGCACACTTTATAATAATCCTTTTAATAATTCATTCGTTTCCTGCGGATAAAAAATCCTGACTTTACTTAGAGTCTTCAGACTGCTCTGAGCTGCCTGTGTCAGTTCCGCAGATGTTATAAACAATCCTTTTTGAGCTTTTATATCATTTATAGCCTGAGCAAAATTCCTCAGGGTAATCTCACCTACATTACTCCCCTTCCAGCGTCTGACCCACACTAGAATTTTTTCAGAATTGTCCTGACTGCCGGCAAGAATATCAACTCCGTCCGCCTCGCGGTATGTATTAAGTATTTCCTTAACTTTATATCCGAGTTTAAATATCAGCCTGTTAGATATCATTCTGAAATTTTCATTGCTTAAAGCAAGGAATTTATCAAGCCTGTCATCAGATTCAGACTCGTAAGCGGCGGTATCGGTTTTGAAAGATTCCCTGCCTTTAACTTTTGCAGACACCATTACGTTTTTGATATCAATCTGCTTTTCACTCCTGAGTCCGCATATCTTCCAGAGAAAATTCTCCGGAAATGATCCGGAAATCCAGTCATCCACAAAATCAAATATCGAATTTTCAAAGCCGTCTTTATTGCCTGCGTTATCTATTTCTTTTTTTATAACATTCAGCAAATCCTTGATATTTTCATAATTATTATCAAGCTGATACAGCTGGTTCCAGTACTTATACGCTTTATCAAGCTGATTATTTTTTACTGAGGCAAACCCCATATCAAACAAAGACAGTTTAATTTCCTCCTGTAGATTTTTTTCCTGAACAAATTTCAATAACTCATTCATAATCCCGGATCCTTCCTCATTCTTTCCTGCATAAAGATTCAGAAAAGCCAGGAGGCGTTTGGAAATATAAATTACATTATCATCAGCAACTCTTTCCGTCAGCTTGCCGAGATATGAAATCGCTTCACTGTATTTTTCGATTCTTCCTAAAGCAAAAGCAATTGCCAGAATAGCAATATCGGAATTCGGTCTGATTGACAGTGCTTCCTTAAAATAGTTTACCGCATCTTCATTCCTGTTATTCTGATAACTGCAAATGCCTGCTCCGAAGAAAGATTCAAAATTGTCTTCAAGTTTAACCAGCTTTTCAAAATACCGCTGGGCAATCTCAAATTCCTCCTGCCCCAGAGCAATAAACGCAACATGATAATATGCTTCCGCATCTTCAGGATTTTCCCTAATGAGATCAAAATAAGTCTGAAATGCCTTTTCAATATCATCCAGAAAATAGTATGCTTTTGCCAGATTTTTAATTACAGACTGTTTTTCAACTTCCACACTATATTTATCAATACGTATGATCTCATTCAAATGATACACAGCCTGCTCATAATTTTTCTGCCTGATATACAACTCCGCGATTTTATAATGCACCCCGGCAGAATCCGGATTTGAATATAGTGTTTTTTTGAATTCCGTAATTGCCTCCTGAAACCTGTTCTGTTTACTCAGGGAAACAGCCTTCGTATATGGATCCTGCTTCGGTTTGATTATAATTAAATAAAAAGCGAAGACGGCCATAACTAAAATAAATGTTATAAAAAAATATATCTGCATGATAATATCTGGATTAAAGCATGATTATATTTAAACAGTTTTAAAAATTTGTTATGCGAAAGGGACTGCTGTATACTGTTCAGTAAAGATTCCGGATTTCCCCACCTATTATTATATTTCGTCAGGCTGTTTTAGAAATTGTATAACAAAAAATATTATCCCGGATGATATAATGTGGAAAGAAATATTTTTATTTTCTTTTAAACCTTACAAGTACAGGCCATCCGTGAATCAGATAGGAATTTGCGGTTTCTTTTTTAATTATAAAATCATCCTCCTGCTTAATTCGGATCTGGAAAGGAAAATTGATCATAATTTCAGGAGGAATAAACCTGGGTACATCGTAAAAATGAAGCTGTATTTCATTTCTGGTGGAAACACATTTAAAATTTAAATTTCCGAAAATTGAAGGGGCATTTTGAACTGTAATTTCCGATCCCTCAGAGAACCATTCTTTCTTCGGAAACGGAAAAATTTCAAGCCTGTCCTGAGAATCCATAAAAACAACAGACCTGAGCAGAATAAAGAATGCGGAAACTGCGGTTCCTGAATCTCCACATCCCATTATTCCGTGACCTGTATTCGGGTTGGCATATTCAGGCAGCACGAATCTTTTTTTACCGGATTCAAGCAATTTATCAATGATGATATATGCTCTGCTGTTCTTCAGCTTCAGGCAGTTGATACCAAAAAGCACTGAGAATAATATATCTGTTGCTCCAATAGTTTTAAAATATAACGGATTATCAGTAAAACAGTGTGAAATCTCATCAGCGATCTCTTTTAATTTTTCAGGAGCTAAATTGTTCAAGCTGAAAGGGAAACCCGCTAAAATATTATAAGCAAAATGCTCATTCCTCTGAAGAGGTATTTCTATATCACCTGCCGCCTCATTCCCTGGATCCCCGATATCATCAGAGTCTTCTTTGACCTGATTATTCAGTGACTGGTTGATTTCATTCAAGAAAATCCTTTCAAGCCTTTGATACTCTTTACTGTATTTCAATTCTTCGTTAAAAATACCAAGACATCTCGCCATATATGAATATTCAGACAATGCAGACGCAATTATTATCAAATCAAATAAATGATGTTCTTTAATTAAGTAATAACTTATGGAATTTATTCCCGGCTTTCCTTTATGCTTCTTAATGCCTGAAGAATATTGAAATATTATATTTGCAGCTTCCCTGATATGCCTGAATTGCCCCTGAAGATAGTCGATATCGCGTGATAATTTAAAATAATCGGAAAAAGTATGAATGTAATAACATATATTTATTATATCCGGAAATTCCGGTTTACTTTTCTTGGTAATTGAATCCGCTGAACTTTCAATAATTTTCTTTGATTCCGTAAACAATCCCATCCTGTTATAACCGGATGAAATAAAAAATGCCGCCTTCAATAATGGTTTGTCTTTTCCGGCAATAGAAGACAATTCCATATCAAGATGATTGAGAGAGGAGATTCTGGAACCATTAAACCAGTCCTGAAATCTATTATCAGGAAAAGAGAGATTAATACCTTTCCTGTATTTTAAACGGCAATTCTCAATATATTTACTCTGTTCTTTATGATGATCCGTTTTTACCGGTTTATAAGACCCGGCCTTTCCGATATTCAATCTGATTTTAATATCATTGGAGCCTTTTCTGACATCATAGCCGAATGCCATTGCCGCCATTCCGAATTTACATACAGTGTTATTTATATTTTCACTGTTACCTGTAAAGGTAATATCCCCTATAGAACTGTTTCCTGCATAAAGATGATCCGGTTTTTTTTCAAGATACATTCTGTCTTTATTATTAATATTAACGATTCCTGATTTTTTATCATACTCAATTGAGTTAACATTTCCTATTGATTCGAGATTATACGGTCTGATGACAACAAAAAGCCTGTGGGGAATATTGTCCTTACGCAGATAAAGACTGAGATTTGCTACTACTTCATGTAAATTATTTTCCGGAGAATCAAGATTGTAAAAGCTTTCTGAAAATTTAAAATTTTTTTCATCCCATTTTGTTTCAATTAAAAAGGATTCCAGATTCCTTGTCTGAACAACTGATGAATAATTTTCCTGAGGCCTGAAGAGCTTATCTTTAGCTAAAATCCAGAATTCGACTGACCAGAAATCGTCAACAGGAGAGATCATACCGGTGAGATCAATGCGGATATAATGAGCTGAATTGGGAAATACAATATTGTCTCTGAAATTATTATTTAAAAGTAAATAAGGACTTGTATGATGGAATGAAGGATCTTTTACATTCGAAATATTATTCAGCCAGGCAGGCCAGTGAAAATTACAGAATTTCTGGAATAAAGTATTATTTCTAATGCCAAGGGGTATTTCTTCAGTATAGCCGGTTAACTTTGCTTTATCGCAGTATTTAATGATATCATCATCAAGTTTCAACAACAAAGAATTCAGACTGTTTTTTGATGAATGCTTCAAGATTGACCTTACCGGAGATTTAACTAAATGATTTTACTGCTTCATCCTCAGTTTTATAAATTTCAAACATATCCATTAATTCGACAACTTCAAAAATCTTTTTTACTGTATCGTGCATTTGACATAATTTCAGTTTTCTTCCTGCATCTTTAAGAATACGCATACTGGAAACAAATATTCTTATACCTGAGCTGCTGATATATTTAACATCAAAAAGATTTAATAAAAAATGAGACCCGGGTTCAGACTGTATTAATTGATGAATTTCCTTTTCAATCTGCAGCGAATTCTGAACATCCAGTCTGCCTGATAAATAAATAACAATAACATTACCTGTCTTTTTAGTATTCAACTCCATGCTTTCCCTTCTAAAAAATAAAATCCTGACTTTCTATTTTACAAGAAGCCAGGAACCAACAATAATTTATAACAACTCAGCTATTTAGAATTTTTATGTAAAAACCACTTCGCAAAAAGAAATAATTATAATAATTTTCAGAATTATACAGATCTATTCAATTCCGGATTTTGCCTCTTTATAAGTTAAAATAGCTCCACATATTGTGATTAATAAAACCGTGCTGAAAATTAAACCGAATAAAATAATTATCCAATGATCGGTTTTTATTCCATTGTATAATAGAATAAAAGAGGCTAATGCCGGGAAAACAACTCCCAGAAAATAAATCAGACCCCTGTATCGAAGCGGATCAAATAACGGCAGGATCATTGCTAATCCTGCTGTTACGATCATTGCCGAAAAACTACGTGCCAGAAAATATACAGGAGCAATAAAAGTATCAAACTGAATTCCTTTGAACCAGTCTTCATTTACTTCAATTGAAAAAATTTCCATAAATTTTACAGGTGAATAATAAAAAACAGCACCGGTTACAATATATAATAATGCTATTAATATTATTATCACCTGTAATACGTTTGTCCGCTTGCTTCTCATATAAGTATATTCCTGTAAACTCCTGCCTCTGACTTACTCCGGATTTTCTTCCTGTTCCACAGGAACAGCTTCCTTTTCAGGTGGAGCTGCATTTGTTTCCTCATCAGATGTTTCTTTTACCGGAGATGTTCTTTTTCTCATCTTTGGAACTTTAATAAGCATATCAGGCCAGATAAGGTCAGGATTATTGATCTTTTCTGTATTAGCTCTGTATATACGTTTCCACAGAAAGCCGTTTTCATAGTATTTTTCAGCAATTCTCCACAGGCAGTCTCTTCTCTCCGGAATATATCTTACTTTATATATATAATAATCTCCAAATTCACCCGTCCCGGCATCTGAGCCTGAACCTTTTCCTTTGCCGGAGACAGCGGCAGTCGATGCGCCGCCGCCTTTCCCTTTGGTATTTATAACAATGTATGATAATCTTTCGGATTCCTCAGCCTGAGAAATAGACTCATTTGCTTTTGATTCTTCAAGAAGAGATCTCGAATTATTAAGCGCCTCTTCCGCGCCTTTCAGTTCATCAACAGCAATTGCCGCACCAGGAGAAACTTTAGCCTGATAATATACCATCTCCGCATTTGCGATCTTCTCCTTCGCCACTTCATTCATAGCGTTCAGAACCACCATAGATAATCTCAGGGACTCATCTGATGAAAGTATAGATTCTTTATATTTTGAATCATTCAGAAGCTCTTTTGACTGATCAAGCGCCTCCCCGGCACCGTTAAGTTCATCTGTAGCAATTTTGGCACCATCTGAATTCCGGGCTTCCTGGTACATCTTATCTGCAGCCTGGGATTTCTCAACAGCGGTTCCCTGCAAAGCTATCAGATACGCTTCATCAGCATTCATTCCCGCGAGTTCAACAGCTGCGAACCCTTTTTTCAACTGAAGAGACTCAAGAGATTCTTCAGCTATCCTGGTATTATCATTTGCCAGTTCAACTTTTTCAGGAGCAAAGGTCTCTGCATTGTACTTTACAGCCTCATCAAGTGTAGCTTTAACTTCAGCTATTGAATTGCCAAGTATGTCTTTCTTTCCAATAGCAACATTCCTTGCCTCTTTAGCCAGTCCGTCTGCTTCAAGAGCTTTTTTATAAGAATCATAATATTTTTTTTGTTCGAATAAGGCGTTTGCCTCATTCAAGGCGTCATTAGCCTGATTATACTCGCTTTCCGCCAGAACTTCGGCATATACTTCAACCGCTTTTTCAAGGCTCTCATTTGCTATATCCAGAGTATCCCTGGCAAGCAATGGAGCTGACTTGTCATATGCCTCTTTTGCCTTGTCATAAGATTCCACGGCCGCTGTTTTCGCCTTGTCAAATGACTCTTCTTTTACGAAGCCATGGCTTTCCGTAAGTTTCTTTTTAGCCTCAGCAATTTCTTCAGGAGCATACTTTTCGGCCATAACAGTATTTGCTCTCGAAATCTCCATTTTCGCAAGAGACATTTCCTTTACAGGGATCTTTTCTCCACAGCCAACCGCAACTATTACAGCAACAAAAATTGAAATGAATTTGCCAAAATTTTTACGCATAAAAATTGCCTCCAAAAAATTATTTAAGGGGATGAAATCTTTGATCAAAAACCTCTATTTACTAAAGGCCGAGACTGCTTCTCCCTCGGAATCATAGATCTCAAAAAATGAAGTAAGTTTTGTTAACTCGAATACCTTTTTAACCGAAGCATATACATTTATTATTTTAAGCCCGCCCTGGTATTTTTTTAAATTTGACAAACTGGAAATCAAAGCACCAATACCGGATGAATCTATATACGACACTTTTTCTAAATCAATAATTACATTATAAATTCTTTCTTCTATGAGTTTATTAATAATATCCTTAATTTCCGGAGCATTATATAAATCTATCTCTCCAATAATTACAAGAATTACAATATCTCCGTTTCTCTTCTGAGTTATATCCATCTTATAAAGACTCCTGCAACCGTTTAGACTTTAAATATTCTTCAAATCAATGTAATTCAGATTAAATATCTTTGTAATAAAAAATGAACGATTTGTCAGAATAATTTTATGTTAAATATTATAATGGTAAAATAAACAATATTCTTTGAAGCTGTAACAGGAATAAATATCAATACCGGACATCTTAAAGTCCGGAAAATCCATTAAAATTCCCTGCATTTCCGGTTTTCTGAATAGAATATTTAAAACTATTTTAATTTAATACGGATGTCAAGATAAATAATATAATTATAAAAAATTAATTACTCAACATAAACAGTTATTCATATAAAAAAGGCATGACTTCCAGCACAGACTATACCTTCAATTATTATTAAACAAATTAATTAAACTATGTATTTATCTCTGACTTTTTCAGGACTCATTCCCGGGAATAGATATTCTCCCACTTCCGAAAAACCTGCATGAAAGAATCATTCTCAATACCGGCCTGTATTTCATCCAGAAATTTTTTCATAAAAAAGAGATTGTGGTATGAATTGTATATTAAAGCGGAAATTTCTCCCATGCGGAAAATATGCCTGAGATAAGCCCTGGTGAAATTCCTGCATACATAACAATCGCAGTTTTCATCAAGGGGAGAGAAATCTTCCGCATGCTTTGCTGCTTTAATATTGACTCTGCCGTGAGATGTAAACAGGGTTCCGTTTCTCGCTACCCTTGTGGGCATTACACAGTCAAACATATCTACACCTTTCATAATAGCGAACAATATCTCCATGGGACTGCCTACGCCCATCATATACCTCGGCTTGTCGTAAGGAAGGGTAGCGGCTGTTATTTCAGTCATTTCCCTGTATAAATCCTTGGGTTCACCGACAGACAACCCCCCGATTGCGAAACCCGGAAAATCAAATTTCATCAGCCTCTCAGCGCATCTTACCCGTAAATCCGGAAAAGTGCTGCCCTGAACAATAGCGAATAATGCCTGTTTATCTGTATTAAACTCTCTTTTCCAGTAATTGAACGAAGCTTCGGCCCATCTGACTGTACGGCTTACAGCATCTTCCGCTGTGTTCTCGTCAACAGGATAATGAGTACACTGATCAAGCACCATCATTATGTCGGAACCGATTACCCTCTGAATATCGAGCACCTTTTCAGGTGTAAAAAAATGTCGTGATCCGTCAAGATGAGATTTAAACTCCACTCCGTTTTCCAGAACGTCACAGAGGTCCGAAAGAGAAAAGACCTGAAATCCCCCTGAATCTGTCAGCATAGGTTTATGATAATTCATAAAGGAATGAAGCCCGCCCGCTTTTTCAAGAATACCTGTACCCGGCCTTATATAATTATGATAAGTGTTTGAAAGAATTATCTCGAATCCGATCTCCTCTATATCCCTGAATGTTAGTGCCCTGATTGTTCCTCTGGTAGCAACAGGCATAAATACCGGAGTATTTATTGTTCCGCGGGAAGTATTGATTATTCCCCTTCTTGCACTGCATGAAATATCCTGTTTTAATATTTTAAATTTCATAATAATACTGTATTAATTCCTGTTTTATATTACCAAAATTTTTATTTTATTATTTTTAACCGGCGGGAATGCGGCATCAGATATAATCATTAAATAAAGAATACAAGTTATAATATCAACATTACAATTCAACTGTTATTAAAATATTATATCTGAATTCTTGTGCCTGCCTGAATGTTTACATCACTTCTATTCAAAAGATTAACCATAGTCTCAACATTTAGTTTTAAAACAATAATATTTATTTCAAGGCCGAGTACATAGGTCGGAAGGACAGGAGCCGGCCTGTATTTGTTTTCAGAAAGAAAAATAAGAGACCCTATCTGATCAGTCCCTGCTGCAAGCTGATAAGCCGAATTTGATGTTGCCAATTGCCCGGTCCCGCTGAATTCCACGTCGAATGAACCTATATTTCCTGCAACTCCAAAACCTGTATATATACTGAACAGATAAAATATATCAAAATAGGCAATTGCCTGCGCATCAATGGTAAAAATCGACCAGTCAATCTGAGCGCCGAACTGTCCGTCAAACTCCATATCAACAGGAGTCGGAGCTCCCAGATTAACCTCAATTTCGTCAAAACTGTATTCATAGTCTCCAAGAAAGCTTATCTTCCCGTACATAAAATTTCCGCCCAAACTTAAGGTTATCCCTCCGAACGCGAGATAAAAAGGAAGAAAGCGTTTTTTCTTTATAACATTATATCTTAATTTGCCTCCCATTGAATAAATCAGAAAATCATTCAATGTGGCAACATCTGTCTCATAATCAACATCTTTTTTATATTTATTTATCATGGATTTGCTTACATAAAATACTTTACCCAGAACGTCGAAACCTCCGAAGAGGCCAAGCCCGAAATGAGCAGAAAGGGCGGGCATAATTCCGGGAAGAGACCCGTTATCGCTTGCCGGTTCATTCTCATCATAGTATTCCATATTAGTACATCCGGCTCCTGCGGAAATACCTAACTCAAAATGAGGGAAGCTGCCGATATAAGCCTTACCGACCGGGTACCCGAGCAGATTTGCAAGCGCAAAAGCGTTAGCTACAAAAGGCCCGTTCAGATCGCTCGTGTCCTGAATCTGAACTTCCATATCGTCCAGGCCGAAGTCAGCCAGAGTAAGAGGGACAGCAGGGTCAATATTCAGAATTATTTCAGTAGCTGAATATGATGACTCAATGAAAACAAAATTGATAAAAAAACAAAGAAAAATAATTAGCAGAATTTTTGCTGAATTTATCATCTTCCCGTATTAATAAAAAAGTCAAATTTAAACATCAAATAAAATAGTTATAATACAAAAAACAACAGAAGTATGTGTCCTGGTGTAACTGCTGATCTGTCTTTTATTATCATATAACCAGTTATCATAACTGTCAATGCAATAAAAAAGTACTGTTATACCAATTCCGTCAAAACAACCGGCCCGTGCTTTGTCACTGCTACTGTATGCTCAAACTGTGCGGACAGTTTCCCGTCTTCAGTAACAGCAGTCCATCCATTGTCAAGATACCTGACATCAGGGCTGTTCTCATTAAGGATAGGTTCAATAGCGAGCACCATTCCTTCAACAAGTCGGGTATTTATTTTTTTAACTGAATAATGCGGAACCGGCGGAGGTTCATGTACAGCGAATCCGACACCATGTCCCGCAAAATCACGGACTATGCTGTACCCCCTTGACTCGACAAAAGGCTCAATAGAGAAGCCTATATCCTGAAGCTTTCCTCCCGGGCAGGCTGCTTCGATTCCAAGTTCAAGCGCCTCATGCGCAGTATTAATTAGATTTTCCGCTTCACCTGAGATATATTCTGCTGCGAAAGTCCAGCATCCGTCTGAAAAATAACCGGACTTTACCACTCCAATATCAATCTTTACAATATCGCCTTTTTTTATTATTTTATCTTTTGAAGGAATACCGTGGACTACTTCATTGTTTACGGAAATACATGTTGCGTGACTATAATCAGGGACAGTTTTAAAGGAAGGTCTTGCTTTTGACTTGTGAATTATATTTTCAATAAAATCATTGAGCTCAAGAGTGGAGATATCCGGTAAGGAAATTTTATTTATTGCCTTAAAAATTTCAGCAATTATCCTGCCGGATTCACCTATCCTTTTTATGTCATCAGATGTCTTTAACCTTAATTCTTTCTTCATCCGGCTCAGGAGCCTGTAGCCTCTGCTTCATCCGGCTTTTTATCCTGTTTTTTCTCTTTTGGTTTTTCTTCGGCTTTTTCTTCTATCAAACCGGCTGCCACTTTAACCTTATTTTCAATTTCAGCAGCAATCGCGGGATTATTGCTTAAAAATGTCTTTGCGTTCTCCCGTCCCTGGCCTATTCTTTCTTCACCGTAAGAAAACCATGTTCCGGCTTTCTTGATTATTTCGAACTTGACACCAAGATCAAGGATTCCTCCTTCGACTGATATTCCCGAATTAAACATAATATCAAACTCAGCCTGCCTGAACGGCGGAGCAACTTTATTTTTGACCACTTTAACACGAACCCTGTTTCCGATCGGGTCATCACTTGATTTAAGTATTTCAATTTTTCTTATATCAAGACGGACTGAAGAATAAAATTTAAGAGCATTCCCGCCCGTGGTCGTTTCAGGTGAACCGAACATAACTCCGATTTTATGTCGTATCTGGTTAATAAACACAACGCTTGTTCTGGACTTGGAAATAACGCCTGTAAGCTTTCTTAGAGCCTGGCTCATAAGTCTTGCCTGAAGTCCCATATGTGAATCGCCCATATCCCCGTCAATCTCAGCTTTAGGAACCAGCGCGGCTACAGAGTCTATAATAATTATATCAACCGCTCCCGAACGTACAAGAGCTTCAGTAATTTCAAGCGCTTCTTCTCCTGTATCAGGCTGAGACACAAGCAGCTGATCTGTATTTACTCCCAGTTTGGCAGCGTATGAAGGATCAAGGGCATGTTCCGCGTCTACAAACGCGGCAACTCCTCCTGTTTTTTGAGCCTGTGCCACAACATGAAGCATAAGAGTTGTTTTGCCTGAGGATTCAGGACCGAATATTTCTGTGATTCTTCCTCTGGGAATTCCGCCAATCCCAAGAGCTATATCAAGTTCAAGCGATCCTGTAGAAATTGCAGGGATCCTGACCTTTGCAGAATCATCTCCAAGACGCATTATAGAACCTTTGCCGAATTGCTTCTCTATTTGACTAATGGCCTGATCCAGAGCCATTGCTTTCTGGTCGAATTCCTTCTGTTCTGCCATATTATGTCTCCTCATGAAAAATATTTTTCCGTTTGAAATGCATTAATTCAGACAAGATTTTTTTTATCAACTATTTTTATATTTTCAGAGAATAAAGCTGCCTGAATAATTTTTACTGTTATAAAACATAATATTGAAGTTAAAACAGGTTAATTTTAATAAAAAAGCAGGCATTTGCCTTTTACAAAGGCGCCGGCCTGCCCTGTGACGGATAATCATCCCGTTTGTAAATAAAACAATAATCGGTTCAATATTATCACTTATATCAAACTGCGCTTCTCTCAGCTCCGTTTTTTTTCTTTAAATATTCCAGTCTGTTAAGAGCGTCAACAAATGACAGAATGCCGGCTACTGAGATATCAATATTCACACCGTTGCCGAATACTGTCAGCTGTTTTCCGTCAACTTTCTCAACAACAGATACAGTTACTTCACAAAGCGCATCCGATCCGCCTGTTATTGCTACAAGTTTGAACGACTCAATTTCCGCACTTGTTCCTGTTATTTTTTTAACTGCCTTAACACCTGCGTCAACCCCTCCGTTTCCGTTTGCTACATCGAATGTTTCCTCACTTTCGCTTAATCTGTCCCTGAGTGTAACCATAGTCATTGGAGGCGAATGCATTCCTGTGGATATCTGTATATTATTAACTGTAAACCTGCCTTCCTCTTTATAAACCGATCCCCAGACAAGAGTTTCAAGGTCGTCATCAAAAACCTCTTTCTTTTTGTCTGCAAGATCCTTAAACTTTACAAAAAACTTATCAAGCTCTTCCTTGCTCATTTCGTATCCCAGGTTTTTCATCCTGTCTGAAACAGCATGCCTCCCGGAATGCTTCCCAAGCACCAGAGTTGATTTCGCAATTCCGATATCTTCAGGCTTCATAATTTCGTATGTGCATGCATCCTTTAATACACCGTCCTGATGTATTCCGGACTCATGAGCAAAAGCGTTTGCCCCTACAATCGCTTTATTCGGCTGAACTGCCACTCCTGTTATATGGGTCAGCAGCTTGCTTGTTGCCATGATTTGTTTTGTATTTACATCAGTATAAACATTTAAAATATCGCTTCTTGTGCGGATAGCCATGACTACTTCTTCAAGTGAAGTGTTGCCTGCTCTTTCGCCTATGCCGTTTATAGTACATTCAACCTGCCTTGCACCTGCTTCAATTGCTGCAATTGCGTTTGCGGTTGCAAATCCAAGATCATTATGGCAATGCACTGAAATTACTGTTTTATTAATATTTTTAACATTATCAAAAAGATACTTAATCAGATCACCGAATTCAGAAGGAATTGCATAACCGACTGTATCAGGAATATTTACTGTCATTGCTCCGGCATCAATTACCGCTTCAACCATTTCAGCAAGATACTTCCTGTCGCTTCTCGACGCGTCCATTGGTGAGAACTCAACATCCCAAGTATAGGATTTTGATCTTTGTACTGCAGCGATTGCTTCTTCAAGTACCTGCGTTCTGTTCTTTTTTAACTGATAGTCTATATGAATATCAGAACTTGAAATAAATGTATGAATTCTCGGTTTTTCCGCGTTCTTAATAGCATCCCATGCTACATCAATATCCTGACTATCCGCTCTGGCAAGTCCTGCAACAGTTACACCTTTGGATGCCTCCGCTATTTTCTGCACAGCTTCAAAATCCCCCGGAGAAGCAATCGGAAAACCTGCTTCAATTACATCAACACCAAGTTTAACAAGCTGATTTGTAAAATGCAGCTTTTCTTCCATGTTCATACTGAATCCGGGAGACTGCTCTCCGTCTCTTAATGTTGTATCAAATATCGTTACTTTATTGTTTTTATCTTTCTTTATATCTTCCTGCATTATATTTCTCCGTTTGTTAATTGCCTGTTCATTTTTTACCATTTATATAATCGGCTTGTAATTATCAAGAATAATCGGAATTACAGATAATTCAGAAATACAAGCTGACAGCCATATTTTATAATAGAATATCAGAAATTAATATTTAATAAAACCTTTAAGTATAAACGGGAAAGCCATTTCCCTTTACCTCCGAGAACATAAAAGATTAATTATACCTGTAAATAAAAAAAGCCGCCACGGTTTTCCGTGACGGCTTTAAAAATACCGGTTTTTATAAGGTCACGAAATTATCCGCATGGATATACCAGTGCCGGATAGAAGATTCAATAGCAGTGATAATAATAAAACACTGAAAATTCGTGACATGATTTAATTATTTTCCTTGTAATAATAATTTTTACTTAATATAAATAAGATAATATTCCCTGTTATATGTCAATATAATTTACGGCATTTTTCAAAAAAATAATGATTACAACTTTAATATATATAAACAATAAAAATGAAACCACAGCCGGGATACAGAGGTATTATACTGTAAATAAAAAAATACTCTCGCGAAAATGTTTATTTTATTTTTCCGGCTAAAATCAGAAAATATTATACAAAAAGCCGGTCACGATGAGTATATTAATTATCAAAATAGTTAATTAACTTTTATCAATATGTTTTTTAATTTTCCCGGAGGAAAAAATGAAAAAAATCAATTCTGCGATTATTGTTACAGGCTTGATCTTATTGGCTTTCAGCGGATGCGGTTATAACACATTGCAGCAGCAGGAGGAGGAGGTTTTCAATGCGTGGGGAGACCTCGAATCAAACCTGCAGCGGAGAGCTGATCTCATTCCCAACCTGGTAAATACTGTTAAAGGATTCGCGAGACACGAAAAAGAAACTTTAACCGGCGTAATACAGGCAAGATCAGAAGCTACAAAGGTAAATATTACAGCCAGGGATCTGAGTAATCCGGAAGCCATTGCCCGGTTTCAGAAAGCCCAGTCAGGAATCAGCTCCGCCCTGTCAAGATTAATGGTCGTTGTTGAAAGATACCCTGACCTGAAATCGGACAGGCATTTTTCCGATTTAATGCATCAGCTTGAAGGCACAGAGAATAGAATAAACGTTGCAAGAGTGCGCTATAATAATGCTGTTAAGAACTTCAACTATTCCATTAGAAAATTTCCATATAATTTAACAAATAACTTTATGCTTAATCTTGAGAGAAAGGAATATTTCCAGGCCTCGGAAGCTGCAAAGGAAGCTCCGAAGGTAGAGTTTTAACAGGAATTCCTTATGATAAAAAAAACAATACTCAAGCTGGCTTCACTTGCCATTATTGCACTCAGCATTAGTACCTCACTCTTTGCACTTGAAGTTCCCTCATTACAAGGCAGAGTAAATGATTATGCGGGCATGCTCTCCGCGCATACAGCCCGGAATCTTGAGGGCAAACTTGCCCGGCTTGAGGAGACCGACTCAACCCAGATTGTCATACTTACAGTTCCTTCTCTTGAAGGCGATGCTCTTGAGGATTTCTCAATCCGGGTAGCTGAAAAGTGGAAGATCGGGCATGAAAAAGCTGACAATGGAGCTATACTTCTCATATCAAGAGACGACCGCAAGGTCAGAATTGAAGTGGGATACGGACTTGAAGGGAAACTTACCGATCTTATGGCAGGCAGAATCATCGATGATATTATAGTTCCCGGATTCAGGCAGGGGGACTTCGACGGCGGAGTAGCAAAGGCTGTAGATGCGATCAGCGCTATTGTCAGGGGCGAATTCAGCGCAAAAGATTTTCCTGTTGTAAACACTAAAGATAAAAAAATTTTCTCCGGAAAATATATCTTCTTCGCCTTCTTCCTTTTCCTGATAATAAGTTCACTGGGCAGAATCAGTAAAGTCTTTGGCGGAGTTATCGGAGCAATTGCATTCCCGGTTATCGGCCTTTTAATCTTTCCCATCGGGCTATGGCTGCTGCTCTTAATCCCTGCTGGTTTCCTTGCCGGTCTTGTCCTTCCTCTTCTTATGATTGGTTCAGGACGCGGGCACGGCGGCGGATTTTTCGGCGGAACCGGCGGAGGTTTTGGCGGAGGTGGATTCAGCGGCGGAGGCGGAGGCTTTGGCGGCGGTGGAGCTTCCGGAAGCTGGTAACTTAAAAATTATAAAGGAGTGATTGTTATGAAAAATTCAGCTGCCGGATTTCTGACCGAAACCGATAAAGACAGAATTAAAGAAGCAGTTAAAAACGCAGAAAAAACAACTTCCGGAGAGATCGTCCCGATGATCGTTTCCCACAGCTATTCCTATCCGCTGGCAAACATGCGCGCAGGATTGATATTCGGCCTGATCTCCGGAATTGCTTATACTCTCATTTTCAAAGATGAAAACATTTGGCTGTTTCTTGCAGTATTTATAATTACATTAATTGTAATTCACAAAATCGCAGATTTCATTCCTCTGTTAAAACGGCTGTTTATTACCCCTAAAGAAATCGAAGAGGAAGTACAGGAAGCCGCACTTATATCTTTTTATGAAAGCGAGCTTTACAGGACAAGAGATGAAACAGGCGTTCTTATTTTCATTTCTGTATTCGAAAAAAAAGTATGGCTTCTGGCTGACAAGGGCATTAATTCAAGGATTAAAACAGACGAATGGCAAAATATTGTAGATGATATAATCAAGGGTATTAAGTCCGGAAAACAGGCGGAAGCAATTGTTAAAGCAGTTGAAAGAGTCGGTAATAAACTCAGTAAGCACTTTCCGGTAAAAAAAGACGATACCAACGAACTTAAAAATCT
This sequence comes from Spirochaetota bacterium, assembly GCA_016932015.1. Lineage (GTDB taxonomy): Bacteria > Spirochaetota > UBA4802 > UBA4802 > JAFGDQ01 > JAFGDQ01. The sequence continues at coordinate 43,228 of JAFGDQ010000114.1, forward strand.
GATTATTAAAAACTGAATCATCTCCCTTATTATGGAAACTGATAAAATAAAAAATATTATAGAAAAATCCAAAAAAATTACAATTCTGACCGGCGCTGGAATGTCCACAGAATCAGGAATTGCTGATTACAGAAGCCCGGCAGGAATATGGGAACAGTACAAGGCTGTGACAATACAGGAACTTGGCAGCGATATTCAGAAACGCAAATACTACTGGCGCTATAAAGCTGAAACTATTCCGGGCATGATAAAAGCAGAGCCGAATGCCGGGCATAAAGCAATTGGAGAACTCGATAAACAGGGAAAGCTTCATTATCTGCTCACACAGAACATTGACGGCCTGCATGAAAAAGGCGGAGTTTCAAAGGAACGCATTGTTAATCTGCACGGAACGAACCTGGAAGCAATATGCTGGTCATGCAAAAAAGTATACGATATTGAAAAGACGCTGGCAAAGCTTGAAGAATGTGATTATGACCCGCGATGCGAAGTTGAAGGCTGTGACGGTTTTTTAAAGCCGAATACTGTATCATTCGGCCAGAATCTCAATCCGGATCATCTTGGAATTGCGGGAAAAGCTGTTGCTGAATGCGATCTTTTCCTGGCTCTCGGCAGTTCCCTTGCAGTGCACCCGGCAGCTTCTTTTGTTGAGACGGCATACAGCAGTCAGAAGCCGGTAATAATAATAAACAGGGACCCGACCCCGTACGACGGCCTTGCGCTTTACAAACTTACAAATTCTCTTGCAGAAATTCTGCCTGAAATAATGGCTTAAGCTTCAGGATAATACTGCCTTTTTAAAACCCGCGATTGAATTGGAAATATATATCTCTTCAGCATTTTTAATATCATCAGGACCGATCTTCTTTTCCCGCACTTTCCCTTCAGCTATCAGATTCTGACGGATTATTCCGTTCAGCAGTCCGCATTCCAGCGGCGGAGTGTATATTCTGCCGTCCTGTTTAACATAAACGTTTGTAATACATCCTTCCGTAAGCTCATTCTTCTCATTTAAAAAAACAGCATCAAAAAATCCAAGCTCCCTTGCCTTTGCAAATTCAGTATTGTAAAATTCACGATTAGTCGTTTTGTGAAACAGGAATACATCACTGCTGTCTGTTCTTTTTTCATGAAGCATTATCTTATTATTGTCCAGAAATTCAGTTTTTGAATGTGTAATTTCCAGACCGCCAAAACGGTTAAGAAGTATCCTGATCTTATATATATCATCAGACAACTCTTTTTTCAGTTTATCTAATTCGCTTTCAAGCAAATCCCTGTTAAAAGCATAATCAAAATACTCCGCTGATTCCTGCATTCTGTTTAAATGCAGATCAGAAAATTCATAGTCCTTATCATAGAGTATTGTTTCAATTATTGAAAATGCCGGCTTTGCTTTCAGTGCAAGAAAATTGGCCTTCAGTTTGCATTCATCAAATTCGCCGTCAGGTGTTGAGTCGTAAACAATCCCGCCGCCGACTCCCATCTCTCCTTCATTATTTTGCAGAATGATAGTCCTGATTGCAACATTGAAAACGGAATTGCCGTTTGGCTCAAAAAATCCCAGAGAGCCTGTATACAGCCTTCTTTCGTTTTTCTCTAATTCTTTGATGATCTCCATGCATCTGATCTTTGGTGCGCCCGTAATTGAACCTGACGGGAATATGCTCCTGATAAGGTCATTCAACGGTAAATTCTCTTCAAGAACGCTTTCAACAGTTGATGTCATCTGAAACAGAGTGTTGTATTTCTCTATTTCATATAACCTGGTAACATGAACGGAACCTCCTACGGATACCTTGCCTATATCATTTCTCAGGAGGTCCACGATCATTACGTTTTCGCTCTGATTTTTTATATCATTGGAAAATATTTCAAAATTATAGCGGTCCTCGGAGTTGTTTCTTCCGCGGCCCCATGTTCCTTTCATGGGCTTTACTGCAATTTTATCACCGGTTTTTCTGTAAAACAGCTCAGGTGTAAGCGAAATTATATGATAATCATCAAATGCGCCATAAACATTATATGCAGTATACTGTTTTTCCTTAAGGTCGCAGTACAGTTTATAAGGGGAACCTGAAAAACCGAATTTATACCTTATTGTATAATTCGCCTGGTAAATATCGCCCTTCCGAATATAAGCCCTGATAGTTTCAATATCTTTTTTATAGTCGTCCTCACTTACGTTAAGCCTGAGGTCGCTTATATTATATTCTCCGTCTTCGCGCGGCAGTTCAAAATTTCCGGAAATAAACTTCTGTTTTTTATGGTCGTATATTGCGGGATTCTCATAAGCGCAGAAATATGCGAAAGGAAAGGATCCGGATGTTTTATAAGCAAGAGCAGGCTCCAGCAGATACCCAAGCTCATAACTGAAGAATCCGGCCAGATAATATTTCTTGGCGGATTCGGACAATTCATTAAAAAAATCCGGAAGACATTCAGGCCTGTCCAGCCTAATAATTTTTATCGGGTCAGCAAAATAATAGGATCGGTAATTATCTTTATCGAATTTATTCGTTTCGAAAAAGAAAAAACTTTTATTACCGGATTGAAGATTCTTACTGTCTTCGTTTGAAATCATTATAATTATTTATCTATAGCATTTTACGGAATAATTAAAACATATTCATTTTAAGATTTATCGAAATTAGAAAAAATTCCAGCGGAACTCGGGCTGCGCCCTCGGGCAGTCCTCGGAATTTTTTCTAATTTCGATAAATCTCAGCGCAACGACTTTTTTATTAAAAACATTTAATACACTATTTTAATCACAAAACGCTATAATTTCTGGATTGCTAATACTCGATAAAAACTTACTGCGGCAGTGTCAAGTTATTAATAAACAACCGAGGTTACAGTAATAAAAAAGGCAGGGATTCCGTTTAACCGGAATTGCCCTGCCCTTTGTTTAAAATTCAATGCTGTTTATGAGGTCTGTTTTCAGTCGAGATTAGTGTTCTACTTTAACTTCAATTTTTCTAGGTTTTACTTCCTCTTTCTTGGGCAAAGTAACAGTCAGTATTCCGTTATCAAGACCGGCCTTAAGAGCTGTACTATCAATGCTGTCGCCGACATTGAATTTCCTGTAATAATTGTACAGTCTGAATTCCTCATATTTGATATTTTCCGCTGCCGGCAAATTTCCATTAATTTTACCGTTTATTTCAAGTTCTTCATTATTCAAAGTCAGATCAATACCGTCTTTGTCAACTCCGGGCATTTCAGCTGTAATTACGAATTCATTCTCATTCTCATAAATATCAACACTTGGAACAATTATATATTCATCTGATTTATAAGCATCATTTTTGATTTTGGTTAATTCTGCTGTCATTTTAGTGCCTCCTTTTAGTGAATTTCAATTTTCTTTGGTTTTGCGTCTTCAGCTTTTACAAGTTTTATCTTCAGTATTCCGTTTTTCATTGTTGCTTCAATTTTATCCGGATCCACTCTGTAAGGCAGCATTACCGATTTTCTGAACTTTCCAAACGCCCTTTCTTTTCTGATATACGGACTGTCCTTGTAATCTGCTTTTTTATCGATTTCAATCCGAAGGCTGTTGTCAATCAGCTGCAAATCGATATTTTCTACTTTTTCACCCGGAGCAAGTACCGCAATTTCAATATTGTCATCTTTCTCGTAAAGATTTACGTACGGATAATCTGCTGTTCTCCTGGTATAGTTTTCGTTAAAAAAATTATTCAGTACATGCCTCATATTATTTACATTATTAAAAAGATCATATGTTGTGAACATATTAAACCTCCTCTAAAATTTAATTAATGTGATATTGTTATTTTCTTCGGCTCTTCTGCGCCTTCTTTTGGAATATCTATCTTTAATACTCCTTTTTTATAACTGGCTTTAATCTTTTCAGTATTTATTCCTTTCGGAAGAGCAATACTTCTATGAAAAGAACCGTATGTTCTTTCAGAATACAGGCTATTTTCAGTTTTTTCTTCTTTTTCTTCCTTCTTTTCGCCGCTTAAAACTAAATGGTCTTTTTCAATCGTTACATCCAGATCCTTTTCATCAATGCCGGGTAATTCAGCAGTTACATGAATTGCTTTTTTATCCTCTTCCACATCAATTACAGGATTCCACTTATTTTCAAAAAGAGAAGTCGGCTTAAAAAGGAAAAAATCGTCGAACAATCTGTCAAAATCTTTTATAAACCTGCTTGCCAGAGCCTTTTCATCATTGTTTCTTTTAATTAGGTTCATAATATTAACCTCCTTTTTATTTTTAGCACTCACTTTCATAGAGTGCTAACAACTTCTAATAAATTAATACAAAATTTCATTCTGTTCGTCAATACCCTGGTATTATTTTTTTCGAAAAATTTAAAATTTTTTACTATTTTAGAGATTTTAACAGAAATAATAATTACTTGCGCCTTTTTATCCAATAATTTAGCTTGTAATTGTACCAATTTAACCCGAAAATCTATTCAACTGCATATGGAGAGATATGAAAAACGAAATTATTAAAAAATTCACCTGTATTTTACTTCTAACAATAATAATTTTCTCTCAGGCACTCGCGGAAGATCAGGACGGGAAAACAACCATATTCAGCACGGCTGAAAAACATTCTCTTTCATCAAATCTGATTTTCATGGAGCTGACGAATATTCCCAAAACTATTGAACTTCTGAATAAAGACAGCCATTTCAGCAGTATTGCAGATTCTCTTTTTGCCTATAAGAAAAAAACACTTGAATTCAAAAATTCAACAGGCATTGACCTGTTAAATAACGAATCATTGAAAAAGGCCGGTTTTGATATCAACAGAGCTGCTTACATGTCGGTTTATTACAAACACAACAGAAAATCGGAAAATACTTTTTATCTTCCTGTTTTAAGCCCAAAAATTGCTGCTCTCAATTTTGTAAAATTAATTAAAAGACTTAATAAAGATAATCCGGAAGCAGATCTGAATCCCGCGGTAAATACATATAAAAATTTCAAGGTTTACCAGATTCAGCCGGATATATTTTACACTTTTATAGACGGATATTTTATTTTAACCGCATCCGGAGACAGTATAAAAGCAGTAATAGATTTGCATTCAGAAGATAGCAAACTGTCTTTATCGGAAGACCCATACTATATAGACTTCAAAAATAAAAAGGAAACTGATAACAGCGAAATACTAACTATTTTTTTAAAGCCCGGCTCGTCCGGCCCTGAAAATCAGGCAAATATCACGAAAAAAGATCAACCTGAAAATATACAGAAAAATTCAGACGGCAAATCAGGGGATATTACAGACTATCCTGAAAACCCGGGGAAAAAAGAAAACTCTCTGCCTGTAAATTATATAACAGTCTGTTTGAAAGGAACTACAGATAATATTACAGTTTTAATCACAACTTCCACAAATAAAGAAAATGAGGACGCAAAGCAATTTGCGGATATGATTATAACCGGCCTTGCAGGCAAACATATTAAAGATGAACAAATAACGGGTTATCATTTCCTTTCTTTTGACTTTTTTAAGCTCAATAATTACTGCAAAGACCATCATCAGAACACCGGCATATGCAGATTATACAATGCCATTCTAAAATCAATAAATTTGGATAATTTCCTGCGTGAGAAAGATACTATGCCCTGTCCGCAAAGCTTTGTGAATATCATTCTCAGGAAATCCGACACACCGGGAGAAATGGACCATTTTTTAGTATTCATTCCGATGAATGAGTGTGAAATTTTTGATGATTTACTTGAAAATATTACAGACAATCTGGAAATAAAATATCCCGGGGATCTGTCAGGAAAAGAAAGAATTGATGATGTCAATTCTTTCTGGTTCATTACCGATGATAATAATAAAATCAATATTCTTGAATACAATAAAGACCTCTACATAGGAAATAACATTGATTTTATAAAAAAATCCCTTAAATCAGACAACTTTGATCTTTCAGGAACTAAAGACAGCTTTTATAAAGAAATGGATGAGAAAACCTTTCTTTTTTCAAACAGCAAATTTGATGAAGAAAGTTTCCTGAAAGCTTTACTGATAATGATGGCTTTCAAGGAGAATCCGGAATTATCACCAATAATCAGCAGAATATACAACATCAGTTTAACCGGTAAAAAGAACGATTTTGATTATAATCTCATATTGCAGCTTAACTTTATTGATGACAAAAAGAAATAAAGTATAAATTGAATAGGAGGCTTGCTCTATGGCAAGGAGAGTTTTATATTACAAACATAATGAAAGAATAATTTCCGCAGGCGAATCCGAAAAGCGGATGTATATAATACTTGAAGGCAAAGTTGAAATCACTCTTACAAACGGATCTCAGAAACTTAATGTGGCAGTACTTGGCAAAGGGGATTTTTTCGGAGAAATATCCATCTTCAGCAACAGGCCGAGAAGTGCGAATGTTTCCGCAATTGGCGATGTAAAGCTTGCTTTTATTGATGATTTTCAGCAGCTTAAATCATTTCTGATCAGAAACCCTAATTTCGCGGCCAAGATGGTGCATGTTCTTGCAGAAAGGCTTGCCGAAACTGACGAAATACTCCTCGGGAAAATAAATGAATTGCACAGAATAAAGCTTATCAGAGATATATAGTAATCACCTGAAAGTATGCCGTCAGCCGGCATACTTTCATCTTTTAAATTTTTTATACCGGAAAACTACAATGAAATATCTTTTTGGTCCCGTCAATTCCAGAAGACTGGGGATATCTCTCGGAATTGACCTGATTCCCTACAAAACCTGTTCCCTGGACTGCGCTTATTGTGAATGCGGAGTTACCACAGACAAGACCGTTGAAATTAAGGAATATGTCCCTGCTTCAGTCATTATTAATGAACTGAATGATTATTTAAGCAGCAAACCTGAGCTTGATATTATTACTTTCGCCGGTTCAGGGGAACCTACTCTTCATAGCGGCATTGGTGAAATTATAAATTTTTTAAAATCAAACTATCCCGAATATAAAATATCAGTATTAACCAACTCAACCTTACTTTACAGAAAAGAAGTCAGAAAAGCAATTATTAATGCTGATATTATTATGCCGTCACTTGACGCTGTCTCATACGAAGTATTTAAAAAAATAAACAGGCCTCATAAAGATATCACTATCGAAAATATCATTAAGGGCCTGATTGAACTGAGGAAGGAATTTAAAAATACAATTATACTGGAAATATTCATTGCTCCCGGAATTAATGACAGCAATGAAGAGCTCAGTCTTATTAAAAAGGTCTGTGAGGATATTGCTCCTGACATGATACAGCTGAATACCCTTGACAGACCGGGCACTGAAGACTGGATAACCCCTTCAACAGAGAACAGCCTGATTGAAATCAGACAGTTTCTCAGTCCACTTAAAGTCGATATAATAAAAAAACCGATGAACCGGGAAAAAACCCGGACTATTGACAATATTGATATTACGAATCAGATCATCGCCACAGTATCCAGAAGGCCGTCTACTCTTGAGGATTTAAGTAATTCTTTAAATATTAACCGGAAAGATGCTCTGAAAACGCTGAGAATACTGGTGAACAAGGGAATAATTGAGAAAGAAGATGTTTCAAGGGGAACATTCTACAAAATAAAAAAATAGTGCTCTAAAAAATGCGACTTTATGTCAGCAATAATTTTCAGTTTAATGAAATTCTCATTTCAGCGCATGTTTTTTCAACACCGTCTGTTGTAAAAGTAAAATTGTTATGATCTATATCAATGCTTTTCAGAAGAGTCAAAACCATGCACAGGCCGAGCCCCATTCCTTCTGCTGCGGGATCCGGATAATCCATAAAAAATTCCGCAATATTATCGTATTTTGAAGAAATTTTAATCCTGTCATGTATCTTTTTTAACTCGTTTTCAGAAAGAGGCAGATTATTTATAACTTTAATTATCAATCCTTCAGGGGAAAACAGAAAATAAACTCTGGTAGAAAGAGACTTTTTCTTTTTCTTTATTCCATACTCGAGAACAGCCCTCTCATTTAATACTGTTCTTAATTTTCTTACAATTTCATGGACCGGATCAGTATCCTTTATAACACCTTCATCGATCAGAATTCTTTTAGCATTTGCCTTCAATCCGTTTGAAATAAGCTCCCTGACCGCTGAATATACAGGAGTTATCCAGTCCTCCCTGTTGTACTCTTCCATAATTTTCTGAAGCGTGTATCGGATTTTTTCATCCGTTTCGTCCAGAATTGAATATGAAACAAATACAATATCGCTTTTATTGCCTATTGCTGTGTCAATAGCATTATAAATATCACTGTCATACATTATAGTATCCCCGCCCGTCTCTTAATGTATATATTCCCTAAAAATTTATAATACGCTAAAATATTTATTGCTTTATTTTATATTATTATTATTACTATAGCTGAGTTCATAAAAAAACGTATCTGCGTTACAAAATACTTAACTATCGTAGCCATCGGAGTAATAATATACAATATTTACATTTTTTTTGGATTTAGCCCCCAGTTAATAATATAATTTATTCTGTTACCGGTAACGGGCAAGTTTTTTTCCTGATTAAATAAAAAATTTCACGTGCATAATTCCCGAAAAATCCGGTAAAACCGATAGTAATAAAGGAATTCAAACAATGTTAGACATACTTTTTCCATCATTCTGGTCAATCCTCGCAATTTCGTCAATTGGTATATTTTTCGGACTTGTGCTCTCCTATGCGAAACTCAAGCTCAATGTCGAAAAAGACCCCAGAATTGAAGCTGTTCTTGATGCTTTGCCCGGAGCAAACTGCGGCGCATGCGGCATGCCCGGATGTTCCGCGTATGCTTCAAAAATTGTTGAGGGACAGAAGCCTATCAATCTCTGCCCTGTAGGAGGCGAAGATTCCGTAAAAAAAATAAGCGCTGTTATGGGCATGGAAGCTGAAGTCAAGGAAAAACAGAAAGCAAGAATACACTGCAAGGGCGGCCTTAAAGAAGCTAAAAATCTGTTTATATATGACGGTCCGAAAAACTGTCTTTCCGCAAACCAGATTATGGCTGGATATAAAGCATGTTCATACGGATGTCTCGGATTTGGAGACTGCATGCGCGCGTGCCCCTTTGATGCTATTACCATAAATGATAACAGGCTTCCTGTTGTTGACTGGGACAAATGCACAGGCTGCGGCAACTGCGTAAGCGAATGCCCACGCGGCATCATAAGTCTGGTGAATGAAAACCTGTATATACATGTTGTTTGCAGAAACAGAGAAAAAGGCGGCGTAATGAAAAAATCCTGCTCAGCAGGATGCATAGCATGCAAAAAATGCGAAAAAGTCTGCAGAGAAGAAGTGTTCGCGGATAATCCGGATATTGATACCGCTATAAGTGTTATTGATTTTCTGGCTGTTATTGATTATGAAAAATGCATTAACTGCGGGAAATGCGCAGAAGTCTGCCCCCAGAATGTCATCAGCTTTCACGGCCGGACAGAGATTCAGTGAAACCGGAAGATGAAATAACAGGCATTAAAAAATCCGCCATGCTGCTTATCGCGCTTGGGCCGGATGCTGCCTCTAAAATTCTCTCACATCTTGATGAAGCCACCGTGTTCAAACTGGTACAGGAAATATCCAAAGTGCCTGACCTGACAATTGAGGACAAAGAAGAGATAATAGGGGAATTCATTCTTGAAATTAAGAAAAATAAAAACTCGGTATTCGGCGGGGAAAATGTAGCAAAAAATATCCTGAAAGTTGCTTTCGGCGAAGATAAAGCTGATGAAATTTTAAGCAACCTGGCGCATATGGATATTGAGAAGGAATTTACTTTCCTTCAGACTATAGATCCTGAAACCCTTGCTTCATTACTTGAAAATGAGCATCCCCAGACCATTACTGCGACCCTTTTTTATCTTACTCCTGCACAGACTGCAAATATTTTAAAAATCCTTCCGACATATCTCAGCAAGGAAATAATAAAAAGAATGGCAAAGCTTGATAAACCTTCCCCGAAAGCGCTTGCGGAGACAGTAAGGGTTCTGAAAATCAAATATGAAAAACTGAAACAATCAGGGAACAAGGCTGAAAAAACCGACGGGATCAATACTTTAATAGATATAATGAACCAGATGAATCCCTCTCAGGAAAAAAAGCTGATGGATTATTTTGAAATAAAAGTTCCCGAAATATCCGAAAGAATAAGCGAACGATTATTTAATTTTGAAAACATACTATACCTTACAAATAAAGAAATTCAGGTTCTGATTGACGAAGTAAATGATGATTACCTTTTCGCGCAGGCTCTAAAGGGAGCAGGCGATGACCTCAGATTCAAGCTTTTCAGGAACATGAGCCAGAACAGAGCAACAGACATTCTTAATGAAATGGATGAGATGGGAGCAGTCAGGCTTACAAAAATTGAAGAAGCGAGAGACACAATCGTCAGAACAATGAGAATGCTTAATGACAACGGATATTTGACTATCAGAAAAGAAAATGAAAAATATGTAGAATAATAAATTACTTATTATATATTTCCAGAGTCCCCTCGCTGTTTATCCTCTGATACAATGCCGATATTTTTTCATCATTACGTACTTTCTTTCCGCTGTATAAATACATTACATCATTCACATAATCCATTGTTGACTGTATGGAGGGTACATTCATTTTTTTACTGACTCTTCCCAGCCCTGCATGATACGCAGCGACAGCTAATACTTTGTCATTCTTAAAATAATCCAGAAGAAATTTCAGATGCCTGATTCCTGCAGACAGATTTTCCTCAGGATCCAGAGGATTCTTTACTTCATATGCCCGCGCAATATGCTGCATAATCTGCATAAGCCCCATCGCTCCTGCAACAGAAACAGCATCTGCTTTAAAATCCGATTCCACTTTTATAATGCATTTTACCAGATACGGATCAAGTCCGTATTTCCCTGAAATACTTTCAATCAATTCATTATACGGGCTTTCAAATTTTATTTTTTCAGGGGATGCTGTTATTTCTTCTGAATTGTAATATTCTATGGTACCGTCTTTTAATATCCTTTTTTCAATTTCAGAATACAGATTGTCAACAAAAGGAAATAAAAAGATGGAATAAAACAATACGAATTTTAACAGCAACATTTTTTTAGACATAGTTATAGATCCTGTACAGCCATTTCGGGATCATTATAATCAGGCATATACCGGATATTACAAACCTGTTACAGGTTTACAGAAGTAATTCGCAGGTGTTAAGGATAAAGAAGTAAATAAAAAATACAGTATCCTTTATACAAGAATCAAAAATCTGCCGCAGTAATTACATACCGAGATTCCCTTTCCTTCCCTGATTTCCTTTAAATGTACTGAAGGAATTTCCATATGGCATCCCGAGCAGCTGCATTTTTCCAGGATGGAAAAAGGGCTCTGGCATTTCTTTCTCATTCTTTCATAATAGGTTAAAGACCTGTTGTCAATAAGAGTCTTCAGCCTTTCTATCTTCCTGACTATTGAGTCCGTTGTGTCGCCTTCATCAAAAAGCTGATAAAGTCTGTCCAGCTGTATCAGCAGATCCAGGTCAGATGAGGGGACTCCGGAAAGATTTTCACTGCTTATGTCAGCTTTCTCGCTAATGTTGCTTATATTATCAAAATAATTTTTAAATTCAGACTTTAGAATAGAGTATATCTCAGAAGTTTTTCCCGCGGCATTCAGCTCTTTTACTCTTGCCTTATCCGTAAAAATCCTGGAAATCATACCTATAAGATAAAGATACTGTGTGCTCAGTTTTGTGGGAAAGATATTGAGTAAAACATAGTTAACCGGCACTCCGTCAAAAGACTGATAATCAATTCCCCCCCTCGAAATGCCTAGGATTGATACAAATTCAGGGACGGTCTCTGTTCTTGTGTGTGGGATGGCAACGCCTTTGCCTATGCCGGTATTTTCGAGTGATTCTCTGTGAATGATTTGAGTGTAGTATCTGCTGCTGTTGTCTATTTCTCCGAATTCTTCCAGTTTATTAAGCAATTCACGTAAAACAAGCGGCTTCTCGGTATTTTCCAGAAATATAATGTGTTTTTTGTCAAAAAAAGATTCTAGCTCCATTGCGTTTTTCTTTTATTTTTAAATTTAAATTTACAATAATTATATAAATTAAAAGGCTTATATATATTCAATTTAATTCGGGGCGAGAGGATTTGAACCTCCGACCCCATGACCCCCAGTCATGTGCGCTAACCGGACTGCGCTACGCCCCGATATATTTCAATACAAATTTAATAAAGGCCATATTCCGTGTAAAGCAGATTATTTTTGCATTTTATAAAATATATAATACGAATTTTGCTGATGAATTTAAGACCTTACGTTATACGATTCTTATTGACAAGTGATTATTTTCAGTTCAAATTATATGTGCTGGTGTTCTTTAATTTTCGAATAGCCGGATCATTAATCTATCCTTTACAGAAGTGATTATGGAATCTGCTGAATGTAATATCATAATCAGATTTTATGAAGAGTTAAACGACTTTCTCCCGGAATATCTGCGTAAAAAAGATTTCAATTATTCGTTCAATTCCGGAAGATCAGTCAAAGATTTAATTAAAGCAATCGGGGTACCGCATGTGGAAGTGGACCTGATTCTTGCGAACAGGGCTCCTGTTGACTTTTCATATATTGTACAGGACATGGACAGAATCAGTGTATACCCGGTATTCGAATCTTTATCAATAAGAGGAATCTCACCTCTCAGAGAAAGACCTTTAAGGAATCTGAATTTTGTTCTCGATGTCCATCTTACAAAACTCGCAAAACGTATGAGACTGCTCGGTTTTGATGTTGATTACAAAAAAGAAAAAGATGACGCTGAACTTGCTTATATTTCCGAAACTGAAGGCAGAATTCTGTTAACAAGAGATGTCCAGTTGCTGAAAAGAAAAAATATCAGCAGAGGTTTATTCATCAGAAACACAAATCCGGAAAAACAGATTACTGAAGTAATGGAAAAGCTCGATCTGTGGAAGGAATGCAGGCCGTTTCACAGATGCATAAACTGCAACGGAACGGTAAATAAGTTATCTTATGAAGATAAAAAACAATTTATCTGCAGCAGGGTGCCGGAAGGCGTACTCGAATGGTGCAGAGAATATTTTATTTGCGGATCGTGCGGCAGAATATACTGGAAAGGAAGCCATTATGAAAAACTCCAAAAAATAATCAGCAGAATACCTGACTATTCAGAAAAAACAACTGATTCTACACTACAAGACACCATGCATCCTGCAGAACGTTTTTTCCTTTTGAATTAAGCGCCGCAATATCAAAACGCAGGCCGTTATCCTCCCTGCCGGATTCATGAAGTCTGAATATAATTGTTTCCCCGGGTTCAACAGGCCGGGCGAATTTAACTGCAAGTTTTCTGACTCTCCCGGGATCACGTTCCTGCCCCGCTAGATTATCAACACAAACTTTGTGTGCAAATGCCATTGTACATAATCCCTGAAGTATGATGCCGTCCAGGCCTGCTTCCTGTGCAGCCTGATCACTCAGATGAATCGGATTGGTGTCGCCTGAAGCTTCAGCGTAAATCCAGGTCTGGCCTTTCTTCACTTTCATTTCCTGCGTATAAAGCGGCTCTCCGGTTATCCTTTTAGGCCGGTCCGGATTCTGTCCATCCGGTGACGCTGCGCTTCTGTCAAGGAATGACCACACAGCTTTTGCAACTGCTTCATCATCCTGATTTCTTGATTCGACCTCGCATCTGAGTATTCCGCCCGACTTCCCCGGCTCAATAGATCCGATTTTTGCCCGGCTAACTATTCTGTCTCCCGCTTTTACAGGATTCAGCCATTCAAACTCCTGCGCATAATGAAGCATTGCGCCGAAGTTCAATCCCACTTCTAAATCATTTAAAACATCAACAACACTTTCACCCATATAACGCACAGCAAACATTGGCGGAGACACAGCAAATTCGTTCTTTCTTTTATCAAAATAAAAATCATTATCCTCATTGTATGCAAGGGCATAATACATGCTGTCATGGTCTGTGATTTCAAATGGAGCACATGGAGAATATGTTTTACCTGCAGCTTTGACGTTTAAAGACATAAGCCCTCAAAGATTATATTCTATAACCTAATCCGAAATAAACTGAAAAAAAGCTGATACTGTCTGAAGGATACTGTATGTAATAATACGAAACACCTGATTCTACTTTTAAATTACTGAAGATAAAATTGACTGAAAATGCAGCATTATAATAAAAGTCATTGTCTGTCTTTGAATATCCCGGGATTATCTCGGTTCCTGTTTCATAATCATATTCACCCTCATAGAGATATTCAATTTCAGAAAAACCTCCGCCTCCTGAAACAATAAGATTAAACATATCATTTATCCTGAACAGGTAGAAAATATTTAGTCCATAACCTGTAAAATCCAGATACTCAGAGCTGTGATAAAAATAATCCTCATTTCTTGTTGAAAAATAGTCATACTTGGCAGTAAATCCGAGATTCCTGATAAAGGAAGTATCCTTCAGAAAACTTGCATCACCGAGGCAATATGAAAGATAAAATGTCAGAATCTCGGTGTCAGTAAAATCCTCAGTCCAGCTGTCCATGAAATGCATTTTCCCGTAATTAACACCGAATGTCATACCGTTAAAAAAATCATACAATCCCAGAAACGGAGAGGTATTAGCCCGCTTTTCCGCTTCTTTTCTTTTTCTTTCCTCTTCTCTGAGCTCTTCCCTTATCTCTCTGGCTTTAAGCAGTTCTTCTTTGATGTCATCAGTAACTTCTTCAACCATTTCAAGTATAATAGCGCTGATTTTATTTTCAGTCTCATCTACATAAATAATTTCCTGCCTTTCAATATCAAGTATCTGGCTGTAAACTATGAGATTGTTTTCCTCAATATTATAATAACCTGCTATTACATAATCAGCTTTGTACTCTCTTCCCCTGCGGCTTACTCCATTAATAAATTTAGCGCGTTCTTCTGCTGAAGAATTTTTATCAAGATAATCGATCTTATCAGGAATATTTATGATTTCATAATTCCCGATATTTTTCAGATCAGCACCTACAGACTTGGGTATTATATAAGATAAATACCTGTATTTATCGTTCGTGCTTTTATCCTGATAATTAAAAAAGCAGACTTTTTCCTTTTGAGGAATGCCGGCTTTTTCTGCAGCATCCGCATTTTTGTCCTGTGCGTAAACTGTATTTAAACACAAAATAATTATGATTATAAGAAAGATTTTATTTTTCATTATGATTATTTTAAATAAGCATATCTGTGATAATCAGGTTTTCAGGTAGTGTACTCAGCATTTATTTTAACATAGTCATACGAAATATCGCATGTATAAAACTTTGCTTTCCCGTTACCAATTCCTATATCTATAAGAACACTAAACTCTCTTTCCGACATAGCCTGCTTTAGTTTCTTAGCGTCGGACGCGACCGGGACTCCTTTCTCAAGCAATGGAATATTCTCAATATATATCGACAAGTTCTCTTCATTTACTGATGCTCCTGAATATCCTGCTGCGCAGGCGATTCTTCCCCAGTTGGGGTCTGTGCCGAAAAAAGCTGTCTTCACAAGCAGCGATTCAGACACTGATCTTGCAATCATTACAGCTTCGATATCGTCTTTAGCACCTGTAACATTAATTATTACAAATTTTGTTGCACCTTCGCCGTCCATTACAAGCATGCGTGCAAGCTCCGTTAAAATATATTCGAGAGCGTTCTCAAACTCTTTAATATCATCTTCCTTCTGTATATAACGTTCAGAGACCGGAGAAAAAAGCAGTACCGTATCATTTGTCGACATGTCTCCGTCTATTGTTATGGCATTATAAGTTATATTTATACATTTCTTAAGCAGAAGATCAAGGGTTTTCTTATCAACAGGGCAGTCTGTGATTAAAAAAGACAGGAGAGTTGCCATATTCGGAGCAATCATCCCGGATCCTTTGGCAGTGCCGGCAAGTCTGAATTTTCCAAGTGATGTGGAAAATTCGCACGCAATACTTTTTGGATAAGTATCAGTCGTCATAATAGCCTTTGGAATAACAGAGCCGTTCTCCCTGGAAAGCGAACCTGTTAAATCCGGCACAGCTTTAAGCATTTTATCCACAGGCAGCTGATGACCGATTACTCCAGTTGATGCCATGAGGACAGAATCCTTCTCAGACTTTAATTCTTTTGCGACTGCTTCTGTAAGGAGCAATGTATTATTATATCCCTGTTCTCCTGTGCTGGCATTTGCGTTTGTAGCGTTTATAAGGATTGCGCGAATCGAGTTTCCGATTCTTTCCCTGCATAGGCGGACTGGGGCTGCAAATATTTTATTTGTTGTAAATAAACCTGCGGCATTGCAGGGAACATCGGTAACTATTATGCAAAAGTCAAGCCGGTCTTTGTACCGGATGCCGCATTCCATAGCTGAAAATCTGTAACCCGGTACCTGATCAAGTCCACCATCGATTTTGTTCAAATTCATTCTCCGAAAAAATAATATAGAAAAAATTAATGATTTTCTCGCTCTTTAACCTCACCCCCCGGCCCCCTCTCCTACAAGGAGAGGGGGAGAGCGCGCCATATATAACGTATGGCGATTCCCCCTTCTCCCTATGGGAGAAGGGGGTCAGGGGGATGAGGGCATAAAATGCATAATAACGGTTAGCAATTTTCCAAATTAAAATTTATGAAATAAAAATATTCACACTAACTGAGCGGATGCTTTAAGAGATAGAGCTGCTATTGTAAGGCTTGGATTAACAGATCCGCCGCTTGGCATTACACTGGCATCCATGACATAAAGATTATCCATTCCCCATACCTTGCATTCAGGATCTACTACGGAATTATTTTTGTCAACGCCCATTTTACAGGTTCCCATTGCGTGAGAGTATGTATTGAATGCCATTGAAAATACAGGCAAACCGCCTGCTTTAAGTATAATCCTGCGCGCTTTTTTATACAAGGCTTTTCTTGCTTTAAGATCACGGTCAAGGTAGCGATGATACACCATAAGGCCAGGCATACCGAATTTGTCTCTCTTCGCATTATTTATAAAGACCCTGTTATTATACTGCGGAATATCCTCTGCCATACATTGAAGATTGATAAAATAATCCGTAAGGAATCCTGCAATTGACTTTAAACCCGCAGGAGTATTCTGCTTAACAACTTCTTTTCCTATACTGGATACATCCTGTATCATTCCCCAGACGCCTATAGGCTGTTCTTTTGAGGGAAAGACTGCACCGTAATAGTAATCCGCAATACCGGCCTGTTTCTGAAGCTTCTTCTCAGGATTTGTTTTATAAGGGAAAAGGCCTATAACTGATCCGTTCGCATGACGGTACAAATATCTGCCGATAAGCGAATCATCTCCGCCTAATCCTGAACATAATAAAAGATAAGGACTATGAAGGGCTCCTCCTGCTACAATTATTTTCTTTCCTTTAACAGTAACAGACTGGCAGGAATCCTGATCAATAATATCAACCGATTCCGCTTTACTGCCGTTCACATTTATTCTTAATGCCCTTGTATTATCAATAACAGTAGCGCCTTTCTTTTTCAGCTCAGATAGAATCATTACAGAAAGATCGTTTTTTGCTTCAATCTTGCAAAGATAATGATCGCAGGTGCTGCAGGAAATGCACTTTTCCTTGCCGTACTTTCCGCTGAAATTAATGGCCATTGGCAGATAAAAAGGATGAAGCCCTAGTTTTTCCGAAGCCTGCCATATCTTTGCTGAAGGAGTTGAAAGCTTTTTCTCAGGAGCATGAAGATAATCTGTCTTGCGTGGCGGTTCGGTTATATCAGCGCCTGCTATGCCGGCTATTCCGAGCAGTTTTTCAGCTTTATCATAATACGGAGCAAGTTCCTCATATTTGTAAGGCCAGGCACTATGCTCATCGCGTACGGCAGCACCGGGAACCGGTGCCCCCAAAAAGTCCTGTTCCCGCAGCCTGAATGACACTGCCCCGTACAAAGTCGACATTCCGCCGACTGTATCGTCAGTCCACATCTCCTCTATTTGGCCGCGTTTCTGATCCACATAGAGCGGAGTTTCCCCCCTGTACATCGGATTCTTGACGTGAAGCCGGACTTCGTCCCAGCATGAATCATCGCGGACAACCCATTTCCCGCGGTCAATAATCAGGACTTCCTTACCTGCCTGCGCAAGCGTATAAGCTGCCATAGCTCCGCCAAAGCCGCTGCCGATAATTATATACTCGTAGTTTTTCTTCTTCAGTTCCATTTAAATAAAAGGCCACACAGCTTCCTGATAAGCTCTGATAAAAAGAAGCAGAAAAGCGCCTCCTTCAAGTATCCATGTCCATGCCTGAAGATAAGTACCTTTTGTACTTTCCCAGCCGAAATATCCTGTATCTGCCCAAAGATTGAGAGTAATTCTTTTCTTTGTAAGCGGCATAAGCAAAGGCAGCCCCACACTGCTCGGCATATCCGCAAGATAATGAAGCAGTATGGCGACAAAAGCAATCCCCGCCCACGCCGGTTTCAGCAGCAGTAAAAGCAGGCCAATAACAACGGCAAACAGCAGTGAGTGCGTCCATGTACAGTGAAATGCTTTGCGCACCAGACCCATCATAATCGGAATCCCGTCAAGATTCGGCAGCCAGTGCGCGGCAAAAGCAACTGCAATGCTTTCACCTGAAAAGGCTGTCACTTCCCCTCCGCTTAACTCGGGAGCAAAGGAAGCAATTGAAAGAGCAACAGCAACATGTCCTAATTGCATATATCAGTCCTCGTAAAAATTTATTTTCAAATATTTATTTTTTGTCTCTTTTGCTTTCGGATCAAATAAAAGAGATATTCCCAGACCCACACAATATGAAATAATATAAAGCAGAACCTTTTGTCCGGCGGAAAAAGGCCTTTCCGGAAGTTCCAGAAAATATACTACCACAATTGCAATCAGGGCCGCTATGAATACAGCTATAACTGGTGTTCTTTTCAGCATATAATTTTACCTGAAATTATTATAATGTCAAAAAAATCGAAAATTCAGATTGCTGAGAATCCTGTAAAACTACGAATAATACAGTTATCTGAATCTCCTGATCTATTTTTTTGTTTCAAAACTGCAAGTCAATAAATAAATATCAGAATATTTTTCCTATTCTTTAAACCATTTCGTAAAATAATCCGAAAATAATAAGTAGTTGAACAGGAAACTTAATACCTAAGTAATCAGATTAAAAAAATCAGATTCCTGAATCAATAACACCGGCCTCCAGGGAATATTCTTTTATATAAAAGGCCGTTTAAATTGCCGGCATATCAGGAGAAAAAAATGCAGATTGTAATGAAGGATTTTGAAAAATCAGCGAAAAGAATTTTTAAACTGTTCTTTAACAGCAATATTGAAATACAGAACAAATCTTTTGAGAACACATCACAATGGGGAGTGGACCTTCCTATTGAATTCAACGGGAAAAAGAAATTTACCCTTTATCTTGAGGAAAATACACTTAAAGGAGTAATCAAGCATCTTACCGGAAATGAAAATCTAAACAATAATCCTGCTATTTACGATATAATCGGTGAAATTGCAAAAATGATAGCAGGAAATACTATCGGAGACATCAGCGACAGCTACACAATGCATCATCCGGTCCCTGTTACAAATATAAAAAATGCGGCAAAATCTGCGGGTTTTGATTCCGATTTTCAGGAATTTTCCCTTTCAATTCAAAAATTATAAAACTATACCGGATATTTCCGGATATATTCTATTAATTCATTTATAATTATCCCGGATAAAACATTTGACATTATAATATGGATATTATAATAATATCCATAATTGTATACAAATCATTGTAACATGCTTTAAATCGATTTGTATTAATACCCGCATAGGGATTGTTACAGATTATATTCTCCTGTATTTATCATTTAATAAAGAGGTGCAAGATGAAAAAATTCCTTATCGTTGTTACCGTACTTCTGTTTACCTGTTCTTTAATCAATGCGCAGGAAATGGAAAGCGAAGAAACTTCAGCAGATGAGAGTGCCATTGAAGAAAATATAGAGACGCAGGTTGAAGAAGAAGCTGTTGAAACTGTAAAAGAAGTGGTAGAAAATGAAGCAGAAGCAAAAAAAGAGGAAAAAGTTCAGCCAAAGTCGGCACAGGAGTATATTGCAGACCTTTCAAGCGATGACGAAGAAAAAATTGTAGCAGCCGCGGACTGGGCAGCTACAGAAAAAGAAAAAACAGCAGTTCCCCAGCTGATTAAACTGCTTAAAGAGGATGAACGTCCAAAAGTAAGAGTATACGCAACAATTGCTCTCGGATTGATAGCAGATGAAAGCTGTATTCCCGCATTAAACGAAGCCCTTACAGGAGACAGCAATGCTGATGTACGCTATTCCGTATTACTCGCAATTCACAGAATTGATCCGAGCAAATCAATTGATGCTTTAAAGAAAGCAAAAGAGTCGGAAACCGACCCTTTCATGAAAGATTATATGGAAAAAATGGAAAAGAAAATTAAAGAGGAGTAATTTTACTTTTCCTGTAACTGATTTAATTATAAATAAAAGCATGCAGCTTAGAAGCGGCATGCTTTTTTATTTTCCTGTTTTACTAAAATTCCTTGATTAAGAAGTTATAAAATATTTAATTGTATGCATTAACAGATTTTTATGAATAAGGCATCTTATTTATACAGTATAAAAATGGAAATATTGCCATTTCCAGAAACATTTTATTTTAAAGGACTTTTATTTTGATTAAAGAAGAAATTAAATATCTGGTATTTGATATAGAATCAGTACCGGACTCCAGACTCATAAAGGAAGTTAAATACCCTGGAACTGATTTAACGGAAAATGACGCTGTAGCCAAATTTCAGGAGGAAATTCTTACAAATTCTGACGGAGCCACACTCTTCATTCCTGTTACATTCCAGTATCCTATTTCCATCTGTACTGCCAAAGTTAGAGAAGACTTTACTCTCGCGGACATATGCCTGCTTGACGAACCTGAATACAGGCCCTCGGAAATGGTAAAAATTTTCTGGAATGATCTTGAGAATAATTACAAAGATATATCACTTGTTACATTCAACGGCAGAGGTTTTGACATTCCTCTTCTTGAGCTCATGGCTTTCAGATACGGATACAGCGCCAAAAAGCATTTAAAAGATAAATTCGGAACCAGGTACAGATTCGGTACAAAGCATATAGATGTTCATGACTGGCTCTCCAATTTTAACGCCATAAGAATGAACGGGGGACTGAATCTGCTTGCAAAAAGCCTCGGCATGCCCGGCAAAATGGACGCGAAAGGCGAAGAAGTATACGACATGTTTCTTGAAGGTAAGCTGAAAGAAATAAACGATTACTGCACTCATGATGTACTTGATACTTACTTCGTTTTCCTGAGGACTAGAGTAATGCTGGGTGAATTGACTATCGCGCGTGAGCAGCAGGTTGTAAAACAGGCTATGGATTTTCTGGAAGCGAACAAAGAGAAAAGGCCCGCTTTTGACATATACTTAAAAAACTGCAAGGGATGGTCGCCATGGCCGTAATATATGCCTAATATACTGATTCCAGCGCTTTTATAAGGCAATATACCGCGTCACTATATGGTGTTTTAATTGAAGCTTTTCTGCCGTATTCAATGATAATGCCGTTTATACTGTCAATTTCGGTTTTGCGCTTAGCCTGCCTGTCCTGAAGCATGGAGCAGAGGTTGCCCGATGTTTTCTCGCATACACTTCTTGTTGTTTCGGTCATTTCATTTAAATCAAAATTAATTCCCGTGGATGATGCCACCTCAACAGCTTCTCTCACAATATGCTCCTGAAGCCTAGCAGCATAATCGTTCTTAACAATCTCACCGTTCGGGATTTCCAGAAGCGCGCCAAGCGGATTTATGCCGGCATTGATTATCGCTTTTTTCCAGACGGCAAAATCCGGATTGCCAGCAATCGTTACCTCAAGATGTGCTTTTTTCAGCAATTCCTCCACGGCTTTTACAGCAACAGCATTCTTTCCACCAATAACATTTGTGCCCATACCGCCAAGCCTGATTGTATCGCTGCTTAACCTTGTTGCACCGAAAGACGTTGAACCGTATACGATTCTGTCTTCCGAGACGAATTCCGCTATTTTATCCTTGTTACCAATTCCGTTCTGGAGGGTTACGATGATTGAGTCTTTGTTGATAAAATCCTTTACATTAGCCAACGCCTGTTTTGTGTCATAGGTCTTTACAAAAATGAACAATATACTGCATCCTGAGATTATATCGGGGCTGTTGCTGATTTCCATGCCGATTTTTTCTGTATTGTTTTCTGAAACTACTTTGAAGCTTTTTTGCATGGTATCAGCGGAAGATTCGTTCTTTCTACCGAGAAGTACGGTATTAATATCCGCTTTTTTAAAGTAATAAGCGAAAAGATATCCCATGGCTCCGGGGCCGATTATTCCGATTTTCATTACTGGACCTTGTTATAATTCCTTATATAATATCACTTCAAATAAAAGCAATATTCCTGGATCTTTCAACTGTTTTATTCCAGCATCCACTTAAGGGTTTCTTTAAAATCATATTCAGGACTCCATCCAAGCTCCTTTTGAATCTTTGATGAATCCCCTTTAACAGATTCAATTTCATTTTTCCGAAATAAACCTTCATTTGTAATAATATTCAATTTATAACATGATATTTCTTCAATTTGAGAAATAATCTCAGACAGAGAAATAGTCAGCCCGCTTGATATATTATATTTTTCACCTGGTCGAAAATTCTGCATAATTTTAATATATGCGTTAACTACATCTCTTACATCCAGATAATCTCTGGCAACATTGATTGTACCCAGTTCTAACTTGTCTCTTTTTTCCCTGAAAGCCTGTATTATTTTTGGAATAACAAAATTGGCTGCCTGTCCTTTCCCTGTATGATTAAAAGGTCTTGCTATTACAACAGGCAGATCAAATTCCTGAAAAAATGCCGCAGCAATATTTTCTACCGCTGCTTTGCTTGCACCATACAAATTAACAGGCTTTACCGCTTTATGCTCATTTACCGGATTTTCATCCTCCTTAACAATGCCATATACCTGCGAAGAGCTCACCAGCAATATTTCAGGCTTTTTATCCAGTTTAAGACACGCAGAAAGGAGGTTCAATGTTCCATTAATATTAACATTAAAAATTTTCTGCGGATCATTGATATCAACTCTTGATATTGCCGCAAGATGAAAAACAAAATCCGGTTTAATCTTTTCAACAGCATTCTGCATTGAATCAAAATCTGTTATGTCTATCTGAAGACTACTGGAATTATCATCTATAGAATCAATCCCGTAAATCTCATGATTCAATTCCCGAATCTTTTCATGCAAAATTTTCCCGACAAAGCCGCTTATACCGGTAATCAGAACCCTCATTAGTTGTTATTTTTCTCCATTCTTTTTAAATCGCTCTGAACCATCATCTGTACAAGCTCACTAAAAGTAACTTCAGGTTTCCACCCAAGTTTTTCCCTTGCTCTTGAAGAATCACCGCATAAAAATTCCACTTCTGCGGGCCTGAAAAATTTCGGATTTATTTTTATCAAAACTTTACCAGATTTCCTGTCTATTCCTTTTTCGTCAACACCAGTACCCCGCCATTCAATATAAAAGCCTGCATGCTGAAACGCCTGTTCAATAAACTCGCGTACAGAATGAGCTTCGCCGGTTGCAATGACAAAATCCTCCGGTTTATTTTGCTGCAGCATCATCCATATACTGCGAACATAATCACCTGCGAATCCCCAGTCTCTTTTCGCGTCAAGATTCCCAATCTCAAGGCAATCCTGCTTTCCTGTTTTTATCCGTACAGCAGCATCAGTTATCTTTCTGGTAACAAACTCAATACCACGCAAAGGAGATTCGTGATTAAAAAGAATACCTGAACATGCAAAAATATTGAAAGATTCCCTGTAATTAATTGTAATCCAGTGACCATATAGCTTGGCAACAGCATACGGGCTTCTTGGATAAAACGGAGTTGTCTCTTTCTGGGGAATTTCCTGAACTTTCCCGAACATTTCCGAACTGGATGCCTGATATAATTTTATCTTTGTATTCACTATTCTTACTGCTTCAAGAAGATTGGTAACCCCAAGAGCTGTTACCTGTCCTGTTAATACAGGTTTTTCAAATGAAACCGCTACAAAGCTCTGGGCTGCCAGGTTATAGACTTCATCTGGTTTCGTCTCATTAAGAGTACGTATAAGGTTACCGGAATCAAGAAGATCCACCTCAAGTAGAGAAATTTTATCTTTAATCGCCAGTTCCTCTATCCGCCAAAAATTTGGCGTGCTCAGTCTGCGGTATCCACCGTAAACCTTGTAGCCTTTTTCCAATAACAGTTTCGCGAGATATGCCCCGTCCTGACCTGTTATGCCGGTTATGAATACTGTTTTTGCCATTTAGTTACCTGATTTTTTCTATAATTTCATAATTTCTGAAATTATTTACTAAAGCCTCCAATTTTAATGCAAGTTGTTTTTGATTCTACGATTTGATTATATCATAAAAACTGCTTGATAAATACTTCATTGTAATTATTAAGTTTACACGCTTAAAAATTGTTAAATTATTGGTAATATTATAAATGAAAATATTAGTAACTGGCACAGCAGGCTTCATCGGATTTCATCTTATAAATAAATTATCCGGAAAAGACCACCAGATAATCGGACTTGATAATATAAATGATTACTATGATGTCAGACTAAAATACGGAAGGCTGAAAGAGACTGGAATTGAAGAAGATAAAATCCAGTACAATAAACTGGTTCCGAGCGATAAATTTAAAAACTATAAATTTATTAAGCTGAATCTTGAAGATAAAGATAATATTGAAAGTCTGTTTAAAAAAGAAAAATTCGATAAAGTATGTCATCTTGCAGCTCAGGCAGGTGTAAGATACAGCCTTACAAATCCACAGGCTTACATTGATTCAAATATACAGGGCTTTCTAAATATTCTTGAATGTGCAAGGCATAATAATATTAAACATCTGGTTTATGCAAGCAGTTCAAGTGTTTATGGCGAGAACGAAAAGCAGCCATTCAGTACAAGCGATAATGTAGATCATCCAATCTCTCTTTACGCAGCAACAAAAAAATCGAATGAACTTATGGCCTACACCTATAGCCATCTTTACAAAATTCCGACAGTAGGTCTTCGTTTTTTTACTGTTTATGGCCCTTGGGGAAGACCGGATATGGCATACTTTCTGTTTACAAAAAAAATTATTGGGAACGAGAGCATAGATATTTTCAACAACGGCGAGATGAGTCGTGATTTCACTTATATTGACGATATCATTGAAGGAATTATCCGTGTAATAGATTACCTGGTTGAAACTAAAGATAATAAAACAGCTCCATACAGATTATACAATATCGGCAATAATTCACCGGTAAATCTTATGCACTTTGTTGAAACAATTGAAAAGGAACTTGGTTTGACAGCACAGAAAAACTTTTTGCCTATGCAACCGGGTGACGTTCCCTCAACATATGCGGATGTAAGTGATTTAATTCGAGATTACAAATATAAGCCCAGGACGACCGTGGAAGGAGGAATAAAAAAATTCGTTGAATGGTATAAATGGTTTTACGGAGTGAAATAATTAATAATGGATGATGAAATAAAAAAAATAGAAAATCGCTACGAAAAAAGAAAAAAAAATTCTATTAATAAAAGTAATGATTTATACTTTAATTATTTTTTTCAAGTTGAACGTGAATTAAAATATTTAGAAATTTTAAGATATTTCTTTCAAAATACAAATTCCTTAAGTATAATTGAAATAGGTGCTGGAAATGGCAACAATCTATTTTTCTTTTTAAAAAATGGTATCTTATCTAAAAATATCTATGCGAATGAGCTGCTTGAAGACAGGTTAAAGCTTTTAAGAAAATCATTTTCCTGTATTAATATATTCCCCGGAAATGCTTTAAATTTAAAGTTCAAGAATAAATTTGATATAGTTTTTCAATCTACAGTATTTACTTCTGTACTTGATTCAGACTTCAAAAAAAAACTTGCTGAAAAAATGTGGGAAATGAAAAATAAGAATGGAATTATATTATGGTATGATTTTATTTACGATAATCCTTTTAATAAAGATGTAAAAGGAATTACGAAAAATGAAATTAAAGATTTGTTTCCAATGGCATCAAAAGTTATTTTTTATAAAACAACACTTGCCCCCCCTTTTGGAAAACGAATTAAAAAATTATATAATTTATTTAACTTCTTACTTCCATTTCTGAGAACACATGTAATTGCAGTAATAAAATAATATCAAACACTACCTGTATTCTGTATAGTTTCGTTAGCATCAATTTTCACTATCGCTGCTGCAAGTCCAATATTGAACCAAAACATTACGAGATTTTCTTCATCAGTATAAAAACATTGAAACAATGATGCTATAAGAAAAATACAATATGAGGCGAATAATCCCCAGAAATAAAGTTTCAGAACTATATCATTTATTTTATTAAGGTTTTTCCAAAAAAAACGGAAAATACCGAATAACATATAAATAAATGCTGTAAAACCGATTATTCCTTTTCGTGCGAGCTGATTAAGATAGTCATTATGAGCATGTGAAATAATTAAAGGCTTATCTTGTTTTGGAAGCTGTGCTACTATTTTTTTTGATTCAGCAAGATAGCTTCCACCTCCTGTCCCAATAATTGGATGCATCCTCCATACATGAAAAGCTAACTCCCAGATTTTCACTCTTTCAGAAAAAGATCGAGAGTCAAACAAGCTATGTTCTATTTTATCATGAATGAAATTATCATTTCGGCTGTATGAAAGTGAAAAAACAATTATAACTACTATTAAAGGTAAAAGTAAAAATGCGATGTGTTTTTTATAATGTAAAATGGGTAACAAAGAAAATGGTAAAGCCAAAATAATTGATTTTGTCTGATTAATAAATAAGACAGCCAAAGATAAGATAGCAGATAACTTTATAAATAATTTTATCTTTTTACTAAATTTTTTGCCATGATAAAAGGAAATATATATTAAAGGTATAGAAAGTAAAACCATATAACAACTGAAAACGAGATGCATTCCCAGAAAGCTGCCTCTTGTTTCTGCATTGATACCAAAAGCTTTGTAATGTGCAATACCATATTTAAATAAATTAACAAAATTTATATTGAGTATATATTGTATAAGAGACAAAATAGAATGAAGCAAACTAATAGAAATTACAAAATAGATTACCTTGATGATTTTGTCTTTTGAATTAAAAATATAATATGCTAATATAAGAGCAGATATTAACCAAAAGTCTTTAATATAATTAAGATTACTTACAATTGAAGGAGATAAGAAAGCAAGGATAAAAGAAACAATTATAAATGGAAGAATATATTTTTCCAATCCCGTTTTATCAAACACCAAATTACTTTTTCCCCATTTACCTTTTACAAAAAATATGATAAAAAGTATGAACGAAATCCCTAATGAAGCTTGAGAAACTGAAATTGAAAAACCTGATGACAGAAGGAAAATTATAAAAAATATGTAAATGCAATTAGATAAATTTATATTAAAAAATTTAAACTTCATTTTTGAACACATTCTGATATTTATAGACTATTCTTTTAAACTTTATTCTTACAAAATGAGGCAATTGAGAACAATTAACATTAATATTCTTTCGCTTATCTTTTAAAGAATTAAATATTTTATAATTAATCTTTACACTTTTTATAAAAAATCTGCCGCCTCTCACTCTCTGGTCATATTTTGTAAAAAACAAAACTATATTATAATCATCTTTAGGCATTCTTACTGCAAAAGAAATTTCCTGAAATTCAGAAGAAGGTTCTATTTTTTTATCAAACAAGATCATATTATCGCACTTTTCTTTAAATCCATATAAAATAATACGACCATTTGTATAAGATGTCCTTGCACAAATATTTACTTCGTAATTCCCATTTGAAGAAAAAAATGGGAAAACATATAAAGCTCCACACCATCTGTTTTTATTAAACCTGATTTCAAGCTCTTTAACAGTATTAATAAAAATCCTTTGGCTATCAGCCATGTGTCTTTTCCAATCTTTCGGGAAAGAATATATATGTTCTTCAGTAAAATGACTGGAATAATATTTTACGCATGATAAATTCAGTAATAGAAAGAACATTAAGATATAATAAGGCATATATTTATTATTCATTTGTCATATCTCTTAAAAACTGATTGTAAAGCTGATTTTTTTCCGGTTGGTCAATTCTATATCTTAATGGTTAAATAACCATTCTACTATGGGCCTCTTCATGGGGAAGAAGATCTGCATAATTATATTCCGGGATTAATTCTTTTAGAATTATTCGGATTTCTTTTGAGTCTAATGAATTTATAATTGGAAGTTCTTTGTGAAGAAATTTTTCAATGAGAGATTGATCAATAAAATTATCAGGATTATTCAATTTAAAAATTTTATCATTATCAGTACTTTTCAAATTTTCACTTTTATAACTTAATTCTTCATACATTTTTTCTCCTGGCCTAAGGCCTGTAAATGTAATTTTTATATCTTCATCTGGTTTATAACCATATAACTCAATAAGTCTTCTAGCTATATCTAAAACTTTATACTGATTCCCCATATCGAGTATAAAATACTCTCCCTTATTTGAATATGCTGCAGCGTTTATTACAAGAAGGGATGCTTCAGGGATACTCATAAAGTATCTCGTAATATCTGGGTGAGTTACAGTAACCGGACCACCTTTTTCAATTTGCTCTCTAAAAAGTGGAATAACTGATCCCCTGCTTCCTAATACATTTCCAAAGCGTACAATTGATGTCTTTAAAGATTTATTTCTGTTATAATAATCTGTAATTATTTCTGTTAGCCGTTTTGTTGCTCCCATTATATTTACAGGATGCACAGCTTTATCAGTTGATATTAAAACAAATTCATCAACTTTAAATTTAGATGAACATTTTAAAACGTTTAATGTTCCTCCAATATTATTTTGTATTGCTTCAACTTCATTAAACTCCATCAAAGGAACATGTTTATGAGCTGCTGTATGAAACACTATATCAGGATTATATTTTGAAAATGCCATTTCAAGTAATTCATAATCTTTTATGTCAATTATTTTATAAACAATCTCTATTTTTGGGGACAAAAATTCTGTAAATTCATTCATTGTTTTTATTAATTGATAAATTGAATTTTCCCCTCTTCCAATGGCAACAATTTTATTTACATCGAATTTCAATATCTGTTTACAGATTTCAGAACCTATACTTCCCCCTGCTCCAGTTATTAGTATGGTTTTCTCTTTGAATTTTTCTTTAATTTTACACTCATCAATTCTGAACTCATCACGGCCAATTAAATCAGCAATACTAATGTCTCGAACTGAAGTCGTTAATGGTTGATCTTTAAACAATTCCGATACAGAAGGCAATATTTTAATTGGAATAGCATGATTATATCTTTTTATCAATGAAACAATTTTATTAATAGTTGCTGAACTAGCAGATGGCATTGCAATTAATATTTCATTAATATTATATTTATTAATAACAGCATTTACATCTTTGCTAGTTGCGTAAATCATCTTCCCGTTAAATATTTTACCAACCTTATATTTATCATCATCAATAAATCCGACAATAGATTTAGCCATACCCATTTTAATATATTCTGATAAAAAAGTCCTGCCTGCCTCCCCAGCTCCAATAATTAATATTTTTCTTCTACGATAATCATTTTTTTCTTTATTTATTTTTTCATATTTCCCACTAGTTAAATTCTTCTTTAATACATAATCTCTAATTAATATTCGATATAAAATCGTTGATATTGAAATAAACAGAAATGATAATATTACTATTATTCTTGAATATTCAAGTCGTGCAAAGAAAATCAAAAAACTATATAATAAGAATCCAAATAAATTTGCTGTTATTAACTTATAAATATCGTTTATATTAGAATAAGCCCACATTATCCTGTATATCTGTAGTAAATAAAATGAAATAATAAATGATGAGACTAAAACAAAGAAATACTCCAAATCTATTAGATGTAGATAGTGCCGGGTTTCAGGATAAAACCTGATAAAATATGATGCAAGAAAAGCAATCGCTATTAATATTATGTCAGTAAATAAATAAAGGAATTTCTTTCCCCGAACTGGATAAATAAATTTCATGCTCACTCCATTAATTGAGCTAATAATATTTAAATAATAATAGTAAAAATTGTTTTTAATATTATTAGTAAATCAAATGTAAAACTACATTTTTTTAAATAGATCTTATTATATTGTATTTTTTCTGGCAAAATATTATTTATATAGACAGCTTCAATATCTTGCTTTCCGGTTAAAAGTTCATTTTCCTTGCGAAATTTTAATGAAGCAATATCTGTAATTCCAGGTTTAAGAGATAATATTTCTTCATAATCTTTTTTAAAAATTTCTACATATTTAGGAACTTCCGGTCTAGGCCCAACAATACTCATATTACCACCAATAACATTCACTAACTGAGGGAGCTCATCTAATTTATATTTTCTTAAAAATTTCCCGAATACAGTAATACGAATATCATCGCTTGAAGAAATTTCAGGGCCCTCTTCATTTTTATTATCTATCATAGTCCTGAATTTGAGGATTTTAAACTGTTTAAAATCTTTCCCCATACGAATTTGCCGGAAAAAGACAGGCCCTTTAGAAGTACATTTTATTATAATTGCAATAAGTAAAAAAACTGGAAGTAAAATTATTATACCTACGAAAGAAACAGTAATGTCAAATATCCTTTTAATCAAAAAGTACATGGAAGCTATATTACAATACCTATATATTTATTTTGTATTAGATTTAATTATATCAAGTACATTTTCTATTATGTATTTGATCTCATCATCAGACAATCCCGGATATATCGGCAATGAAACTGTCCTATCAAAGATCCATTCGCTCTCCGGATAATAGCTTTCATTATAACCAAGACTTTTATAATAATTAAATTTATATAATGGAATAAAATGAACGCTTGTAAAAATACCTCTCTTTCCCATTTCCTCAATAAATTCATCTCTCGTAATTTTCAGTATTTCTATATTTAATTTTAATGGAAATAAATGCCAGGAAGATTCCCTATCTGTTTTGATTTTGTATAAAATTAATCCCTCTTCATTTTGAAATGAATCATTATATTTTTGAGCTATCTTTTTACGCTGATCGTTCATTACATCAATTTTTTTTAATTGTTCTAATCCGATAGAAGAGCAAATATCCATAGGATTATATTTATATCCTGTATAAATTACATCATATTTCCAACTGCCTTCTTCTGAGTATCTTTTCCAGGCATCTTTAGAAATGCCATGTAGCCGTAAGATACGCATTTTTTCGGCCCAGTCTGAATTTGAAGTACAGATCATACCACCTTCACCTGTTGCAAGTGTCTTTGTTGCATAAAAACTAAAACAGGTAATGTCTCCAATTGAACCAATCAATTTATTTTTATATTTAGAAGGGAGTGCGTGTGCTGCGTCTTCTATTACAGCTAAATTATACTTATTAGCAATGCCCATTATTTCATCCATATCCGCTGGTTGACCAGCAAAATGAACAGGAATAATAGCTCGTGTTTTTTTTGTTATTTTTTCTTCTATCTTTGCGACATCTATTAAATGGGTTTCACGTTCAACATCAATCATGACAGGAATAGCATCAAAATATCTTACCACTTCCGCGGTAGATACGAATGTTGTTGTCGGAATTAATACTTCTTCATTCGGTTTCAAATCAATACAACATAACGCAAGATGAAGAGCAGCTGTACATGAATTAACAGCAATTGATTCATTTACTGCTAAATATTCATTGAATTTTTTTTCAAATTCAATACTCTTCTTACCCATTGTCAGCCATCCGTTACGAATGCATTCAGTTGCAGCATTTATTTCATTATCTGACATATAAGGTCTATGATATGGAATTTTCATCAATAAGTACTCTATCCTATAAGATACTAATTATTTCGAGATATAATTCTATTAAAATATGAAAGCATATCAGAATTTATATTCTCTATATTAAATTTACTGCTGAATAATTTATATGCATTTACTGACTCTTCCGAAAGGATATCAGGATTTTCCAATAAATATATAATTTTATTAACAAGACTATTTGGATCACCAGACTTGTATGTTAAACCACATTTATTTTTATTTAGTAAAACATCTACGATACCATTAATGCATGAAACAATTGGCAAGCTAGCTGACAAATATTCAACAATTTTATTTGGAGTACTCATCCTAAAATCTTTACGATTGACATATGGAGCCAGACCAACGGAAGACCTTTCCATTAACGACCAAATTTTTGACTTATCTATCCATCCTGGAAATATGATATTAGCAATATTCGCAGCCATATTTTTATAATAATCCAGGTTATCTCCATCTCCACAAATAATAAACAATACATTCCTTTTCTGTTCAGCAATTATTTCAGCAGCTTTTATTACAGTCTGAAAATCAAACTGACGTCCGATATAACCGAAAAAACATATTATAAAATAGTCTGAAAAATTACCAATTTGCTTATCCCAAAAATTTTCAGCGTTTTTGTATAAAAATTTATCCGGTTTATTAATATAATATCCCATCGGAAAATCTAAATCAAAATCCGACTTTGACCTTTTAGCATAATCTAATCCCCAGTTAACGAATTCGGATGTAATTCCCATTATTGCAGAAGCATTTGAAAATGCTTTTTGAGTTTTATAAAAAAGAATGAAAAAAAATAATTTAGCAATTCTTTTTAAATTATCCGGAAAAAGATCAATAAAGATATCAGGCCATAAATCACGTACATCAAGAACTACAGGAATATTTCTTTTTTTCCCAAGTCTCGCTGCTATCAATGATATTTCAATCAAAGGAAACGAACTTATGATTATATCCGGTTTCTCCTCTAATTTTGACAATCTTTTAAATTTTCTAGCTATACCCCAATGATTAATTATTCGACGAAGCGATACATTACTTTTATATGCAACCGATTTAATCAATTTAATTGTATAATTTTGATTTATTTCTATTGAAGTAGTTTTGGAGAAAAGGTGTTTTTTACTTACATGGCTATACGTTGATGTCCACCATACAACCTTATGCCCATTTTCAACTAAATATTTTGCCAGCAATCCTGTTCTGAAAAGCCTGACATCGGTTCCCTCTATCGGCAGGACCTCTCCAATCTGAATTAACCAAAATACCATTCTGTATTAAAACTCCAAAAAAACAATTACAATCTGATGATAAATAAAATGAACTATTCCCGTAACTACTCAGCTATATTAACCTTCAAAACTTAAATAAACATGCTTTCCATTGAAGATATCATGAATTGCATCAATCACATTAAG
>JAFGDQ010000115.1 GCA_016932015.1 Spirochaetota bacterium
AATTTTAAAAAATTTTGAATAAGAAAAGGGAATATTGTTTAAATTTAGGAAATGTACTCTTTATAAAGTAATTTTTAGAGGTTCCCATATATAAATTCCAGAAAATTCGTCCCGTCAGATGAGCTTTTTGAAATTATGGTGCCGCTTATAGGCAGGATAATAAGAAAAAAATTATCAGAAGCATTAAAAGACCTTGTGAATTATATTAATAACAGAATCGAATCACTGACAAGCCTCACTCTATGGAAATACCGCTTTCAGTCATTTAGATCAGGCATACCTCTTGCAGAAATAGTATTCAGAAATTCAATTCCCTACCTTGTGGAAGAAATTATGCTGATCGATAAAAAAACGTCCGTATTGCTGGCGGGAGCATCGTGGCGGGAAAATGCAAATACAGACAGGGATATTGTCGCAGCCATGCTTTCTGCAATTAAAGATTTTATAAAAACATCATTCAGTAAAGAAGAAAAATATTTAAACGAAATAAGTTTTGGAGATTCGAAAATAATAATTTTCGAATCTATGTATTTTTATTCCGCAGTAGTGCTGTACGGACAGCCGGAAGAACAATTTTTTAATTCACTGGATATATTTATCAACAGCCTCCATGTGAAATTCAGGCAAAAATTAAAAAAATTTGATGGCAGTATGAACGGTCTTGAGCAGATGACTGTTTTAATCTCCGATTTTATCAGTAAAACAAATGCAGGGGTTGAACGCATACCTGTTAAGGTATCTTATACCAGGCTTAAGGTCATCACAGCTGCCGTTGCGGCGGTTATTGCTGTTTCGATGATTATTTTTACGGTAAAAGAGATCAGAGATTACAGGCTGGAGAAAACAATTCTTGAAAATATCGAAACCTCTCTGCCTGCATATACCCATGATATTAATGCTGACGTTGATGGCGGAACCGTCACTGTCACGGGATCCGTAAATTCGCCAAAAACCGGCGATTTGATTACAGCAGTAGTATCCGGCTTTCCGGAAATTAAAAATGTTATTAATAAAACCATTACATCGGATTTCAGCACCGTTGAAAAGTTCAACAGGAAAATCTCGGGATTCGAAAATAAGTTTAAGGATCTTGAACTGCTTTTTATAAAACAGGAGCTGGAGAAAATAATTATAGAATTTCCAAGCGGTGTCTCTGCCATAGGGGAGAATCAGGCGTTGCAGATCAAGAAAATTTATGAAATACTCAGGGGATACCCTGACATTGATGTTGATATAATTGCTTTTAACGACACCAGCGGAGGCGTAGAGGTAAACCGCAGGCTTGCAAATAACAGGATGAATGCAATAAAAAATAATCTCACGGAGCTTGGAATCAATAAAGAAAAAATACATATAACTGATTTTAATCCCGATGTAATAAATGCCGATTATAGATACAGGGATTATAAAGATAAAAGAGGGATATTTTTATTTGCCAGACGCAGCGGCAATTAAGCTATAGGACGGCAGAATTCTGCGGAGGAAAAAAGAGTGAATCCAGCCTATAAATTAAAAATAATAATGCTCGGCGATTTTGCTGTTGGGAAAACAAGCTTAATCAGAAGATTTGTTTATGATGAATTTAATGATTCCTATCTTACGACAATCGGTGTCAAGGTAACAAGAAAAGAGCTGGATATTGGCGATTTCGGCAAAACGGATCTGCTGCTCTGGGATATTGCAGGCAATGACAAATATACTTCAATTACACCTGAATATATAAAAGGAGCTTCCGGAGGGATTATTGTAGCTGACATTACCAGAAAAAATACTATAGAAAGTATAGGTGTTAATGCCGGGATTATTGAAAAATATATACCAAATGCGATGATATCTGTGGCTTTAAACAAGACTGACCTCATGGATGATTCTGATAATGCAATAAATTTTACGGAAAAAATAAGGCTACAGTTTAATCTTAACTGGAATAAACCGGCAATGCTTACTAGTGCCAAAACCGGTAGAAACGTTGAAAACCTGCTTGTAAATCTTGCAACCTCAATTCTAAAGAGGCAGAAATGATTCATCAATTCGATCCGTCTCTTCACAACCGATTTGGATTTTACTATGCTTTATTGGACTCCGGTTTAATTCTGCATCAGGACGGTAATTCGCTGCGGGAATATCTGTCCATTCCCGAGCTGCCGGACTCTTCGGATATAAGAGATGCATTTCCGGAAATAATCGGCCTTGAGGATGATATAAATAAAGTCCTTTCCGGTGAAGAAAAAGAATTTATCCTGTCGGGCATTAATCGCGGGAATCAAAGCACTATTTGTTTTAATCTGCATATTATAAATTACAGTTACAAAGGATATAAATCAATTGCTGTTGTTCATGACATTACTGGAAATTTGAATTCTATACGTTCAATACAGCAGAACAGAAACGAAATAATACTACTGCATAACAAGCTGCTTGAAAAAAACACGGAGCTGGATGCTGCGAACAGGGAACTCGTTGAGAGCAGGGATGAAACCAGAAAATTGAATCTTGAACTTGAAGAAAAAGTCAGACAGAGAACGTCCGAACTTAAAGAAAGCTATGACCTTGCAACAAGGCTTTTTTTCCAGACTGTTAATTCCCTTACTCACGCGCTTGAGATCCGGGATCCTTACACGGTAGGGCATCAGCATCGCGTAGCGGAACTGGCTGCAGCTATTGCAGGGAAAATGGACCTGGACGAAAAGACAACCGAAGGTATTCTGATCGCCGGCCAGCTGCATGACATAGGAAAAATATATGTACCTTCTGAATTTTTAACAAAACCGGGCGTTCTTTCAGATGAGGAATTCAGTGTTATCAAAACTCATCCGAGAATGGGTTTTGAGATAATAAAAGATATCGAGTTCCCATGGCCGGTCGCGTCCATTGTACTACAGCATCATGAAGTGATAGACGGGAGTGGATACCCGTACGGGCTTACTAATGATGAAATCAGAATAGAAGCTAAAATACTCTGCGTCGCTGATGTTATGGAGGCGATGAGCACGAACAGACCTTACAGAATCTCTCCCGGAAAACTTAACGCAATAAATGAGTTGGTAAAATACAGATCAGTCAAATATGACCGGGAAGTTGTTGATGCATGCGTTGAATTATTTGAAAGCGGTGAATTCAACTGGGAGAACAAATAAAAATCAGGTTGTTTCCTGCTCTATGTTTTCTGCTTCAGTGTCAATGTACAAGGGATGCCTGTTAAAGCAACAATAGCCGCAGATGCAGGACTATTGTATTACAGCATTTCCTATGCAGTTAGTGATGACATCTCTATAATTTTAAATTTTTTCATAATCTCCTGCAATTCCATACTGAGAATATTCAGGTTCTCGGCTGTCCCGGCCATTTCTTCTGATGATGAGGCATTCTCCTGTGAAATTTCAGTCAGGCTGTTCATGCTTGATGATATCATACGTACGCCGTTTTCAATCTCTGAATTTGACAATGCAATATCTTCAACCAGGTTGAGAACGGTTTTGGAATTATCAATAATCTTATTTATTGATTCGATGCTCTGATCAGACAGTTCTTCACCCTGCTTTATTGTGTCAAGGGAACCGGAGATTAAACTGCCGATTTCTTTGGAAGACTGTGATGTTCTTTGCGCGAGATTTCTTACTTCTGTAGCAACTACGGCAAATCCTTTGCCGTGCTGGCCGGCGCGAGCAGCTTCTATAGCCGCATTGAGTGCCAGAAGATTAGTCTGAAATGCAATGTTATTAATAAAATCGATTATTTCCGTAATTTTTCCGGTTGTTTTGCTGATGTCTCTTATTGACTGTATCGACTGTTCAATCTGTTTTCCTCCTTCAACTGCGGCTTTTGAAGACACGTCTGTCATACTTTTTGTTTCAATTGATTTCAGGGCATTGGAGGAAAGTGTCGCAAGGCTTTCTTCAAGCGCGGATGATATCTCTTCGATATTCGAAGCTTCTTCAGATGAACTGCTGCTGAGTGACTGCGCGGCATCACGTATTTGAACTGATGCATCAACAAGAAAATTTCCGGTTTCTGTTATTTTGCCTATCATTTTATTCAGCTCTTTCAGCATTTTCTGCAAATCATTGCTGATCTCTCCAAATTCGTCCCTGCTTTTGATTTCAATCTTAACTGTAAGATCTCCGCTGGAAATTTTTTGTATTACTTTTTGCATTGCTGAAACCGGATGTATGATCATGGTATTAAGGAAATATACTGCTCCCGTTACAATAATCGCTGCGATTGGGACTGAAATCAGGAGAACGGTAACCGTTATACCCATTTTACCTAAAATGAACGCAATGTAAGCTATGGATGCGGCGGAAATGAGTAATGTTACGAACAGTTTTGTAATAATTCTCCATTTGTATTTCAAATACGAAAACCCGGTAATAATAACAGAAGCAAGAAATATAATCATTAATAAAAGAATATAATCGTTCATAATATTTTCTCCGGATATATTTTTCTCAGGTTCTAAAAGTAAGGTTAAATTGCAGAAGTATTAATTTGCGGGCAGTATGGTAAATATTATAGCAGTATCTGTTTATTAAGTCAAAAAAAAATCGTGCATTTTAAACGCAGAGCCGGAACCTGTATCGAGATTGCTGATACCAGGATTTTTTAAAATAACAGTAACTGCCTTAGCTATTTGAAATTTTTATGTAAAAACCGCTTTGCTATAGCTGAATAGTAACAAATAACAAACAAATATCTCGGATGTATTGTAATTGATGCCGCAGATGTAAGGAAAAAATGCCTGTATTTTTTAAAATAATAAACTCTTGCTGAATTCCGGAAAAATAATTTACCGGACGAGTAATTTATTGTAACGGGTTTCTTATTTCAATAACTCGTCCAAATTAATATTTTTTTCTGCCAGCTGGGATAAAAGATCTATTTTCTCCTTATCTTCTTCTGTAAGCAGTATTTCGCTGCTGTCAATTATTCTGGCTGTGTTAAAAGTATCTGTAGCAGCAAGCAGGAGCGGAATTCCGTTATCCTTTGCCCTGGAGATTACAAATCGTGAAGGCACAATGTCATTTGTTAGAATAATGCCTGCTATGTCACGCTTAAGTGCTGCAAGAATTAAATCTGTCCTGTCTCCGCCGGTTATTATAACCTGGTTTTCCTTAATAAGGTCCGGACTGTTAAAAATAAGATTTTCATCAGGATTATCCGCAGATAGCGCGCCTATGATTATATTCTTTACCGTAGAGTGCAAATTGCTTTTTCCGGCCAGAACCCTGGCTTTAAGCAAATCAGCAAGATATCCAACAGTGCAGTAAGTCAGCTGTTCCTTAAAAGGAATTACTCCGAACAGGTGTATTCCCATTTCTTTGATAACCGGCAAATGTGCATTTTCAAAGGTATCCATATCACTCACCTTGTTCACAATTATTCCGCCTAAAGTGACTTTCCTTATGCTTAGAAAATTTTTAATAAAAGTAATATCATCAAGAATAGTTGCATTGTCCCAGTTTACTACAATTACGAGCTTTCCTCCTGTTATTTCAGCAATTGAAGCTGCATCAAGATGAAGATAGGATCCTTGTGTGAAATTTCCGCCTGTTTCTATAAAAAGAATATCATTTGAACCGCCTATTTCAGTGACCATGTCTGAAAGTGTTTTTTGAGATATGGAAGTATCAACCATACTTTTTGAAGCGGATTGTGCAAAGCTGATTGTAAGATCTTCATGGCGGTTTTCGAAACTGTTCTCATTGCCCAGAAGATTCACGATTAAACTGGCATCGTGATCCCAGCTTTTCTTTCTGCGGAAAATAAGTCTGTCTCCGAAAGGTTTGGCATAGGCAAATTTTTTTTTGTTTATTGAAGAGATTATCCCGGCGATCACACTGGTTTTACCGGCATTGTTCCTGACTGAAGAAATTATTATTTTGCGCATAGTATTTTTCCCCGGGGATTTTTTCTGGGCTGATCATCGGAAAACAAAAATAATTTATACTTCTTATTCGGGTTTATGCTTTTCAGGCATGTAAAGGATTATTAAAAATTTTTAAATTTTGTCAAGATGAAAAAAACAGGACAGGTAATTATCCGATTAAAATATTGATAAGGATTTATTTAATAAATAATATTTAAGGAGTAAATAAAATTGTAATTTTTCAAAAGTTTATGCATTAAATTTATTCGGAGACGCTAAATCATGCCGTAATTTTACGGAGTTTTTTTAATAGTATTGATATATTTATTATCATACGTATGATTTGTACATTGACATTTTGCGACTTTTTTGATATATAATTTTGTTAAATTTCGAAAATTTACAGGATTTGACATATCCTGGTTTTATATTTTTTCTCAGTAAATAACTGAAGATTTTATAAAATATTGAAGCCGTGAAATATGATTAACAGGAATCTTGAAAAGTTTATTGAAGGGATGACCGGGACATACCTGTTCGGAAAAATCCTGCTTGATGAATCAGGCTCACCTGAAGATTTTATAATACTGGATATAAATAAATCATTTGAAAAAAATTTTGGAATAAAGAAAAAAAATTCTATCTATAAAAAAATAACGGAAGTCCTGCCATATTTAAAATCAGACGCCCCTGAAATTATTCAAAATTGCGGTAAAACTGCCCTCTCTGGAAAAAATATGGAATTTGAACTGTATTTAAACAGGTACAGCATGTGGCTTGGTATACATGTAACCTCTCAGGAAAAATTTTATTTTACTGCAATTGCTATGGATATAACCGGAGTAAAAAAAATAGATAAAGATCGCATTGAACAAACTCTTCAGCTTAAGCAGCGCGTAAAGGAAATGGACCTTCTTGTTCAGCTCTCTCAATTAATGCAGGAACCCGGTTTATCTCTTGATAATTTTTTGCGGGAAACGATGCATTATATTCCATCAGCTTTCCGCTATCCGCAAATTACAGTCGCAAGGATCAGCTTCAGGTACCTGCATTTCACTACTTCTTCTGAAAGCAGAAAAGCAGCTTCGTGGATTTTATCTGAAAATCTGATGATCCGCGGCGAGCTGTCCGGGTCTATTGAAGTTTATTACACAGATGAAAAAGACGGTATGGATGAAGCGCCTTTTCTTCAGGAAGAACTCCGTCTTATAAATACTCTCGCAAGGTATGTTGAGAAAATAATTGAAAAGATTGAAGCTGATGAAGCCGTTAAACAGAGCAGAATGAAACTGCAGCAGTACCTGGACAGTGCTCCGGACGGAATATTCAAACTGGATTCCGATGCCGGATTCATAGAGGTCAACCCCGCGGCATGCGAGCTTCTGGGGTTTTCGGAAAAAGATTTACTTAATTTTTCAGTTCCGGACATACATCCTGATGATCAGAAAGAGGCAGCTCTTTCCGCTTTCGATGAACTTGTCAGGATAGGGAAATACAGAGGGGAGCTTGAAATGTTAAGGAAAGACGGAAGCAGGATAACTGTCGATCTTAGCGGGGCAAAGCTTCCTGACAGTACTTTTATAGCATTCTTTAAAGACATTTCGGAAAGAAAAAAAGTGGAAAAACAACTGGTTGAAATGGCTTCTTTCCATAAAACTCTTCTTGAAACAATACCGACGCCGATTTTTTATAAGGATTTAGAAGGTAAATATCTCGGTACCAACAAACATTATATGGAATATTTCGGGTTTAATGAAAATGAATTGCTTGGAAAATCCATTAATGATTTACTACCGGCTAATTTAGCTGAAAGAACTAATGAAAAAGATGAGGAATTATATAAAAGAGGGGGAATACAGATTTATGAAACCCGTATCAGAGATATACATGACAATCCTCATGACGTAATATTCCATAAAGCTGTTTTTAAAAATTTTAATGATAAACCCGGTGGAATAATCGGAGTTCTCCTTGATATTACGGAAAGGAAAAGATTTCAGGACGGCCTTGAACTATATTTTCGAGCCTTCCAGTCAGTAGACCAGCCTGTAATTATTACAGACAGAAACGGAAACATTATTGAAGTAAACAATGCTTTCTCGAAAATATACGGTTTCTCGAAAGAAAGTGTAAAAGGGAAGAACCCGAATATACTGAATCCGGGCAAAAATGTTTATTTGAATTTCGGTTATTCAGAAGAACAATATAATGAGTTGTTCAGGAGTTTATGGAGGAGCATTACAAATCCGTCTGTTGGCACATGGGAAGATATCGTAATCAATAAGAAAGAAGACGGTTCTCTTATCTGGGTAAAGCTGTTTATAAATGCTGCTTACGGTCAGGACGGAGCCCTTCAGCACTTTATAGGTTTGCCAATTGATATATCCACCAGCATGCATCATGAAAACATGACGAAAATTCAGCTTTACCAGACAATCGCAAGCCTTTCGGAATTAAGGGATAATGAAACAGGAAACCATATGCGCAGAGTCGGCCTCTTTACCAAGTTTCTTGCGAGAGCATATAAAAAGTCCGGGAAATACTGTGACGATATAGAAATTTTCAGCCAGCTGCATGATATCGGGAAAGTGGGGATAACTGATTCGATTTTACTTTCTCCGAATAAACTCAATGATGATGAAGTAAAAATCATGAAAACTCACACAATACTAGGATACAATATTGTCAGGGGGGTCAGGGAAATGGAAATGGCTGCCGCAATTACATTAAATCATCATGAAAGATATGACGGGGACGGATATCCCAACGGCCTTAAAAAAGATGAGATTCCTCTTTCCGCGAGGATTACTACAATTGCGGATGTTTATGATTCCCTTAGAAGTAAAAGAACTTACAAAAAGGAATGGTCTCATAAGGAAGCTAAAAAATATATTATCGAAAATTCCGGGAAAAAATTTGATCCTGATTTAGTAGGCCTCTTCGCTGACCTTGAAAAAAATTTTGATGCCATTTATAATGATTTGAAAAATTAAGGATAAATATTTAACAGAAAATAATATTATTCCCAAGTAAAAAGTCAGTCAACCTTAGTAAAGTAAATATCTGTAAATATTGTGTGTTCCGGTTGAAGTTAAATATAATCCTGAAGAATTTTTAACGGAAATTGATAAAGTTTTTATAGTCCGGAATTTTTTATTTTCTGCGACCCATTTTCTCGGCTTTTTCACGGGCTTCTCTTCTTGTGCTTCTGCGCTTCTCTTCATGTACTTCCCTGACAGGGTCAAGCGGCTCGTCAGGCAGAGCCGCAATTATTTCATTAAAGGATTCCTGAAATTCCTCTCTGAATTCAGGATGAGGCATAATGTAGAAATCATTGTTTTTGATTCCGCGTAATACTTTTTTTCCTACTTCAACAGGGTCCATGCCTGTAGGAAGAACCTCTTTAAAAAGTCTGCCTGTCAGGGAACGTATCTCCTGTATAGTCTCGTTGATTTTTCCTTCATATACGGAAGGACGGTGCTCTTCGCTTTTGTGCAGGTTCGTGGCAACCGTTCCCGGGCATAATACTGATACTCCTACACCATAGACTGCCATGTCGTAACGCAATGATTCAGAAAGGCCGCGGATCGCGAATTTTGTCGCAGAGTAAATTCCGTTGCCCGGCCCTGCCACTATCCCGGCAATTGAGGAGGTATTTACAATATGCCCTCCCTGCCCGTGCTCCCTGAAATGCGGTATAAATGTTACCAGGCCGTTGATAACACCTCCAAGATTAACGCTTAGAAGCCAGTCCCAGTCTTCATATCCTGCCTGATCAAGAGGGCTGATTATATTAATACCCGCATTGTTGCACAGCACATGAACCGGCCCGAATACATTCTCTGCTTCTCTCGCAGCCCTTGCCATGGCATCGCGGTCCGATACGTCCAGGATCATGGGATGGACGTGAGCGGGTTGATCAAAAAAAGTCATGGCTTCATCCAGGTGATCCTGGCGAATGTCAGCAATTACAACGCGCATGCCCGCATCGACAAATACCCTTGCCATACCAAGCCCTATTCCGCTTCCTCCTCCTGTGATAAATGCCGTTTTCCCGTTGAATTCTTTCATCGTGACTGCTCCTTTATGGCTTTTATTAAGTGCAACTACTGAGTTTATAATCACAGTAGGATTTTGAAAAAGTCAATGGA
Organism: Spirochaetota bacterium; assembly: GCA_016932015.1. GTDB lineage: Bacteria > Spirochaetota > UBA4802 > UBA4802 > JAFGDQ01 > JAFGDQ01. Next base: position 10,018 of record JAFGDQ010000115.1, read on the forward strand.
TTTTACAATATTTTTTAAATTACGGAGTAATAAGTGTTCAGCAGCGGAGGAGAAACCTGATTCAAGAGTAAGTGGAAATTCGAAAATATTCCTGCGCAGTCTGTTCAAAGACAAGAAAAAAGGTTGCGTTCATTAATCTGAACATATAGTTTTTATATAAATTTAATTTGTAACTATTCAGCTGTTATCAATCTATGAGCAATAGCCATTTTTCAGGAAGGAATAATTATCAATTTAAAGGAGACAGGATGTTTTCGACCTTCGAGTGATATATGATGTATCTTACGAGAAGGGCAAATTAATAATTATTCCTTCCTGAAAAGCTATAGCTGAATAGTCACTTTAATTTTTATCTGTTTATGAATATAAAACTATGTCTCCAGTCAGTACTGCAAGACATTTAATCATAGTATAAAACCGGGAGGACATTATGCTATTTAAGGATTTTACAGATAAACATTCTCTGCTGATATTTTTCGTACTGGCATTTATCGTTTCATGGGGTTTTATTCTCATTATGGCAGGCCCGGATGAAATTCCGGTAAACGCTTCAGATGCGGGAATGCTCGGTGCGGCAATGCTGCTCGGGCCGTTCATATCATCCGTTTTACTGACAGGAATATTGTCAGGAAAAGCCGGGTTCCGTGAAATCCTGTCGCGTCTGTCAAATTGGAAAATCAGCGCGCGCTGGTATGTGATTGCTGTTATTACAGCTCCTCTGACATCAGTAATAGTGTTGCTCGCATTGTCCTCCCAGAATTATCTTCCTGCAATATTTACTATAGAGGGCAAAGCTAATCTCGTATTTCTGGGAATTACAGCCGGAATTATGGTAGGTTTTTTTGAAGAGCTTGGATGGACAGGGTTCGCGGTTCCCAGGCTTAGGAAAAAGTCAGGAATTTTTTCTACAGGGATTATTGCGGGAGTATTATGGGGCCTGTGGCATTTTATTCTGTTCTGGGAAACAGACAGTTTTTCTGCCACGCTTCCCTTTGTACTTCTGCTTGCCCGTATTTTATCATGGCTCCCGGCATACAGAATACTCATGGTCTGGGTTCACGACCATACTCAAAGCCTGCTGGTGACAATGCTTATGCATGTTAGCAAATCACCGGCTCGCAGGACAAATAAGGAAGAAACATAGCCGATGAAGTCCGATAAAAAAAGAGTGAAGTATTCTGAA
>JAFGDQ010000116.1 GCA_016932015.1 Spirochaetota bacterium
AATTTTAAAAAATTTTGAATAAGAAAAGGGAATATTGTTTAAATTTAGGAAATGTACTCTTTATAAAGTAATTTTTAGAGGTTCCCAAGACAGAAAAAAGCGGGGATCTGCTCGTTAATATTTCTTACCCTGAAGATGAATGGGTTTACTCCTTTATCCTTAGCTTCGGCGAGTATGTTGAAGTTATGGACCCTCCTCATATCATAAAAATTATTCAGGAAAAATCAAAAAAAATTTCTGAAAAATATAAACATGACATAATGGTGTCACAGTAGCGGAATATATTATAAACAAATACTTAATAAGAATAGCAGCCGGGACCGGTCTCTTCTACTTTATTTGTTACTCATAGTTTTCGTTATATTTGCTCCAGCTGGATAATTGTCTCTTTATTATTTTAAAAAAGCCTGCTGTCTGAATCCATGCTGTTTTTTGCGGAACAAAGAAATAAAGAGATTCTTTAACTGTCCGTCCCCCTGTTATTCCTGCAAAGTATTTATCATAAAAACCAAAAGGAGGTTTTATAATGAATAATTACTGCAGCTCCTGCGGAATGGCGCTTGCCGGGGAGGAGGGTAAGGATTTTCGGGGAAATTTCTGCATTTACTGTTCAGATGAAAACGGGAAATTATATCCTAAAGAGCTTGTTCAGAAAGGAATTGCCGAATGGCTGAGATCAATTTCACCTGAAAGCGGTTCAGCAGATTTTATGAAAAGAGCGGAATATTATATGAAAGCAATGCCCTCATGGGCGGATTAAAACAAAAAGGGGAGGTCAATTATGAACAAAGCTAAACGACTAATTACAGCAACAATCTTTGGAGTGGCTTTCGGATTTGTATGTTTCGGGCTGGCATCAAGCGGCCCTGACAAACTGCACTGGGCAATCGCAGTTCAGATAATTACAGGACGTACTTTGATAGGTTTCGCGATCGGAATAAGTACGTTGAAACTCGGCCACTGGTCAATTCACGGGCTTGTTATGGGAATGATTTTCAGCATACCCATGGCATTCAGCGGATTAATGGCGCCGGAAAATCCTGAGTTCAGCACTGCAAGCATGTTTGCATGGACAGTTGTTCTTGGAATGATATACGGCCTGTTTATTGAGCTGTTTACGTCTGTTGTGTTTAAAGCAAAAAGAAGCGCTTAAAAATTAAACTTTAACAATCAAAGAAGAGAGGTATTTTATTATGAGAGAAGCAAGCCTTGATTCAGGTCTGGTGGCTTATTGCGGTTTGTACTGCGGATCCTGCAGGGCGTATCTGAACGAAAAATGTCCGGGATGCGCGGAGAACACAAGGGCAGGGTGGTGCAAACTGCGCGCGTGCTGTATTGACAACGGTTACAAAAGCTGCGCTGAATGCGTCGAGTTTCCGGATGTTGATGACTGTAAAAAATTTAATAACATAATTTCAAAGATATTCGCGTTTATATTCAAATCAAACCGGAAAGCATGTATTGACCAGATTCGCAATAAGGGCATAGATGCGCATGCACAGATTATGTTTGACTTGAAAAAACACACATTAAGCCGGAAATAGATAATCAGGAGGCGTTTTTAAGAACTGACTTTTTCAAAGAATATTTCAAAAATTTATTGAAACAGGCATTAAAGACAATTAATATAAAAAGCTTCGCTTAAAACAAAGCGAAGCTTTTTATTAAGGAATCAGTTTATATTATATTTCTGGGAAAGCTGTATTCTGAATATCAATATTTGATATTCCCGGAGAAGATGAAAGATAAATTAATATGCTGTCAGGAATGCATATGTAAACGTCAATCGTTGTAACGGACAATAGTTCCTTTTACATGTATAATATTAACAGTGCCGAGTATCCATATCCGGCGTTCATGCCATACTTTCATTTCTATAATATTGTCGCCGCCTGATGAGATAATCCTGTTTTCAATAAGCTGATTTATGTCCGGTTCAGGTGTAACGGGAATAAACCAGAATAATGTAAAGCTGCTGTCCCGGAGTTCTGTTTCTTCGATCTTTTTATAATCAGAATATGTTTCAGGTACAGGATGAGCTGACGGTTCTATACTTACTGCGTGGGTTTTTATGCTTACGCATCCGGCAGAGAACTGCAGCAGAAAAGCGGTCACAAGCAGAGAAACTGCAGCCGAAGGTTTAAGTATTTTTTTATGTAATTTAAGCATTCTGAGGCCTTATTTTTCGAATTTAACTGCTTCACCTTCAACAGTTACGCGTGTCAGCCCGAAGAATATCAGATAATAATCATCTTCATAGCATTTAATGTTAATTAATGCATCCGCATCTTTTTGCTGCTTTGCGTCATCTATAGCTGTCTGTATGTCTGGTTTACCGAGCATCCAAAGACCGAGAATTGACCATGTCATATTGCTTCTTCCTTTAACCTTGCCTTTGTTTTCGGATATTTTTTTATTATTTAACGGAGTATTGGATGATGTAAGGCAAACAGGCCTTGTTGAAAGACAGGAGGATGTGGCGATAATACATCCGGATAATGCTGTTATAATAATTATTTTAAATATGTTACGCATAAATCATACTCCTTAAAATACTAAAATTTAACTTCAACACCGAAATTAGGCAGGAAAGAAAATCCTTCCTCTTCAATATTTTCAGGGTTGCTGCCTTCTTCATAAGGCCTGTCATAATACCATTTATGTTCATTCACTGCTTTTGTATAAAGAACATTGATGCCTTCAACATACCAGCTGATTTCTCCCCATGAATGTTTGATCCTGTATGTATAGCGGACATCCAGCCTGTAGTACGGAGGAAAATGCGCGGAATTTCGTTCTCCGGTATAGGGTATATATCTGCCCGGGACATTCGGGTCTTCTGCCGGTTCTCCATATGCTTCTCCTAACGGCTCCCTGTAAGGTGTATATGGGAATGAAGTATAGAACTGAAATCTTGTGCTTACTGTATTATTTCCGAATTTATAACCGCTTACAATTTTCAAACAATGCTGTTGTTCGTAACCGGAAGTAGTCCACTGATCTCCGTAGGGGTCTCCGATATAACCCTGATTTATACCTCTATAAAATTCATCTGTAGGCAGTCCTGTTTTAACTTTTGAACGGGTGTACGTATAACTCATCCAGCCGAAAAGTCCATTGGTATTATCTTTTATATTTTTTCGAAGCATGATTTCAAAGCCGTAGGTTTTCATCTTTCCCGAGCTTATTCCCTGCTGGAAGGTTCCGTCCGGTTCGTAGTGAGGATAAGCCACAGGTTTGTCATAAAAGTAATTGTAAAAACCTTCAAGTTTCAGGGAATAAAGGCCGTACTTTTGCTCCCCGCCAAATACTGAATGCCATGCTTTTTCCGGTTCTACGTTCTCGCTCATTTTTGAAACATCCGGATTACTGTTAAAGATAAAAGGATTGGTCTGGAAAAAGTATGTGTAATGTCCTCCTGCTGTATGAATTGTTGTATCTGTAGGAAATTTGTAGCTCATCATGATCCTGGGGTCCCGTGTAAATTCATTCATTCTCCGCAGATATTCCGAACGGAATCCTGGAACTGCAGAAAATCCGTAATAGGTAAATTTGTTTTCAACATATCCGCCGTAGAGATGATTCTTGATCTTTTCGTCCAGAGGATATACCACAAAAAGATTTTCATCTGAAAGATTGAAAGAATCAATAGCTCCTGACGGGAGAAGGGCTTTTCCTGTTGCAGTGAAATAGTAGAATGTATATTCGAGCGCTCCCCGGAGTTCCGCATGCCCGTTCAGCCATTTTATTTTAGCTTTGTCTTTCAGGCCGAAGACCCATGGTTTATAATGTGAGTTCAGATCTTTTGCCCAGGACGCTACACCTTCCGAGCCGAAATTTATATAAGTGTATGTATCGGGCAGACTGCTGAAATAAATAATTCTGTTGTTTAAATCGCGCGAAAACTGCGAGTCAAAATATAAGCCCTGATTATGCGACATGGTTTCAGATTTAAAGGAAGCGTCCTGCAGCAGCGGGTCATCGCCCTCTTCAAGCATATCATCGTCAACAAGAAACCGTATAAAATCCTTGTGTCCGAACAGAAGTACTGATGCTGAATGCACGTTGCTGAATTTATATTTTGCCTTAAACTGATAATCCCAGTATTCGGGGGAAAAATTCGTTTCATCTCCTGTTATTAACTCCGCGGCCATAATTCCGAGCGCGATATACCCGTAGCGGCCTGATGCAATTACATAGCCTGCGTTTTCTGTCTCTGTTTCATGTCCGGTAATCTCAAGAGGGTTGTCAAAGATTAAGCTGCCGTATTTATCCTTTAATATCGGGGCTTTTACGAGAACAGAAGCGGACAGTAAGCTTAAATCAGTATACCCTCCGAATTCATTTACTTCGTCTAAAGTTGTAATACTGATTATTGCGGAGGTTGCGGAACCGAATTCCGCGGGAAACGCAGAAGCGTATACGTCAATCTCGCTCATAAGGTTTGTGTTAATAACCGAATGGAGGCCGCCGAAATGCATAGGATCGTTTATCGGGATGTCGTCAATGAAATAGTTGTTTGTTGCAAGGTCAGCTCCGCGAATTACAAGCGGCCCGAATATCCCCCCTCCTGCCCTGATGATTCCGGGCAATGCGGTAAGAGCGTTTATTGAATCGCCGAAAGAGGCCGGAACCTCCTTCAGGTCGCCGGCTGTCATTGTGTGGCGGGAGACTTCCTGAATATTTTTTTTCTTACGCTCTCCTGCTTTGGTGCCTTTAATGATTACAGGCCTTAATTCAATCTCATCACGTCCTGTTGAAGGAGTTGTAAAGGATTCATCTTCATTATTTTCGGAAACCTGTTTTTTATCTTTATTTCCCGTTATTTCCTGATTTACAGTTTCATCAGGATTCTCAACTGTCAGGGAATATGAAGAAGTATATACAGCTGAAATAAAAATAAATGAAAATAAAATGATAGAAATAGTCATTAATAGATTACGGCTGTTTGTCCCGTTCTTTGGAAAATATGTGTTTAGTAATTTTTTCATTGTCATAAAATAATTTTATTATCAAGCAAGGGAAAATGGGAAGCAGATATTTACAAAAGAATATTAAAAATTTAGCAAATGATTTTTTTGTTTATAGTTTTTTATTTTAACACAAATAGATACGGAAAATGTCACCTGAATTAAAAATTTTTATTATTATCTGACGGGATAAAAAATGAACTGAACCGGGAAGGCCTCAGTCTGTATGTGATTTTTTTAAATTCTCAGGGATTTTTTCAGGTGGAACAGGTTTGCTGAAATAATATCCCTGATAAAAATCGCACTCATTATTTTCAAGAAAATCAAGCTGGTCTCTTTTCTCTATTCCTTCTGCTACCACTTTAAATCCCAGGTTATGCGCAAGGTCAATGATGGCTTTTGCTATTTTTATGGATTTTTTGTCAAAAGGAATACTTTCTACAAAAGATTTGTCTATTTTAAGGGTATCAATCGGATATTCCTTGAGTCTCCTTAGTGAAGAATATCCTGTTCCGAAATCATCAATGGAAACAGATATTCCCAGCTTATTCAGCTTATTAATTTTTGCAATGCTGTCTTTCTCGTTTTCAGCAATTCCCGATTCCGTAAATTCCAGCTCAAGCCATTCAGGGGAAAGCCCGGTCAGTTCAAGTTCCCGTAAAATGTCATCAATAAAATCCGGCTGTTTAAGATGAAAAGCGGAAATGTTCACTGCAACTTTAACCGGATTCGATCCTGAGTCCTGCCATTTTTTGTTTTGTCTGCATGATTTCCTGAGGACTATATTTTCAATATCAACGATCATACCGTTTTTTTCCGCAATAGGAATGAATTCCATTGGAGGTACCATACCTCTTTTTTTTGACATCCATCTTATAAGGGATTCGAATCCGGTAATTTCCCCGCTATAATTAACTTTCGGCTGATAATGGACAATAAAATCTTCGTTTACAACCGCATCTTTGAGTTCGTTGACTATTTCGAAGTTTCTGACAACTTCGGCATTCAGTTCCGCATCAAAAAAGTGATTTTTTATCCGGCGCTCTTTTGCCATATCCATTGCTATTTCAGCGTTTTTTATAAGCGTTTCCGCTGTATCTCCGTCATCAGGATAAAGTGATACTCCCGTTGTCGCGGATAATGAAAACTGTATGTCCTTTGCGGTAAAATTCCGGGAAAAGACGCTTTGTATTTTATTGATCAGAATATAGATATCGTCTTTTGAGGCCAGATCCGAGAAAAGTATGCAGAATTTATCTCCGTCATATCTTGATACTGTATCATTTTTAAATACAATATTTTTAAGTCTTGAAGCAATCTGCATGAGAAGGGAATTACCTGTCTGAGGATTATAAACATTATTGATATTTTTAAATTTATCGAGCCCGATAAAAATAATTGAGAAGATATCGTTTTTATTTCGCTTTTCAGCTTTCAGGATTTCATTCTGAACATGATAATTAAACAGTTCTTTATTCGGCAGTTTAGTCAGCTGGTCGTAATAAATTAAATCATTTATGCGGTCTTCCGCTTCTTTTCTTCTTGTGATATCAAAAAAAATGACTTCAATTTTGTCCTTATCCTCAAGTATTTTAATTGAGCAAAGACACCATAACAGCGATTCGTCTTTTCTTCTGATCTGCAATTCCTTATTTAAAATTTCTTTTTTATCTCTTAGTTCATATATTATTTTTTTTGCGGTTTCAGATGATATTATTTTATTCCATTTTTTCCGGTTTTTATTAATCTCATTTGCGTTTTTATATCCGAGAATTTTAAGCCCGAATCCATTTACAGAGAGTACTGTATTATTGCTGAGCTTAATTGAAAGTATGCCTACAAGAGCATTTTCATACAGAGATTTGTAGCTGCTTTCAATTTCTATCAGGGCATTTTCAGCAAGCATCAGTTTTTTTTCGGTTGGTATATCATTTAAAACTTTTTTTATGATATCCGGAAGCTGGTCAAGAAAAGCTGAATCCTTGACAATATAATCTCTGGCTCCGAGTTTCATAAATTTAACCGCAGTATTCACATCAGAGTAGCCTGTCATAATTATGAACAAAATGTCAGGTGAGGGAATTTTTGAAACAAATTCTTCGGCTGAAATATCAGGAAGCTTGTAATCGAGCAGTACAAGCGCTTTTTGAAAATCCGCTAATTTTGAAAGCGCGTCTTTTCCGTAAGTCGTACTTACGGTTTTGTACTTAAGCTCTGATATTCTGAATGTAATTAATTCATTAAGATCTTTATCGTCTTCAACAATGAATATTACAGGCTGATTATTTATGTCATTCATGCCAAATCTTTTAATAGAATAGTATCAGAAAATTTTCGGAATGTCCCTGTTGCCGGAATTTCAGAAAAATATACGTATTATAACAGAAGCGTTATACGCTGTAAAGTGTAATAAATAATATTAAATGTTAAGGGTAAAGTCAAGAAAACAAATTTACCGTGTCCGTATCAAAAAACAGTACCGCGAAAAGAAGAATATTTCCTGTAAGTATACTCCAGTGCGTATATCTGGAATATTCATCAAGAAAGGTCTGAATAATGACCGGAATGACTGCTGTTATTATAAAGTTTTCCCGGAATTTTTTCATAATAATTTCCTAACGGTTATTGTCTCAGGAAATCGGGAAAGTTCATCAATCATTCCTTTTCCAGAGCACCGGGCTGCTCTACGGGACTGGAAATTATCACAGGTTTTGCGGTTCTTTTATCAAGTCTGGGCAGTTCCCTGCGCATGATCTTTGTAAAGGATCTATTGCTTTAACCGGAGCGTGCGGCTGATCCGGACTGTAATTATTTACGGATAATTTTACCCGCCTCCCGCGATTTCTTCAACAAGCGCGGAAAAGAGTGTAATTACATCCGTATTTGTTTTTCTGAGCATGGCGCTTATCTGTCTGGCAATTGCCCTTGTTATGTTCAGTCCAATTTCCGGGTTTTTGTCTCCGAACCGGATGAATGTCTCCCTTTTTATTACCAGGCACTCACAGTCTGTTTTCGCGATAGCAGTTGCGGATCTCCTGTCATTGTCGATCAACGCGAATTCGCCGACATATACTCCGCCTGTGTCCGAGTCAAGAGTAACTATTGTATAAGGTTCATTCTGAAGGGTCTGTTTTACTATTTCAATCTGCCCGGAAAGGAAAATAAACAATTCGTCGCCGTATTCTCCTTCTTTTATTATTGCAGCGCCTTTTTTAAATTTTTGTCTTGAGCACAGGCTTGCAATACTGCTCATTACGGCATTATCCTTTGAGTACATTTCAAAGAATTTTACTTCCCGGAGCTTTTTTAAAATTTCAGGTTTTAAGCTGCTGTTTTCAGACTGTAACATGCTCCGCCTTTTGTGATTTCATCATGAATTTTGCTTTTCTTTCAACAAGAATGGCCATTGAGTATTTCCTGATTTCATAACCGGGATCAGGATTTAAGACAGGGAGATTGGGCTCCAGTGTTTTTACCATTTTCAGGCTGTCAACAAGCCTTGAAATATCAGGAGTTTTCTGTGCTTCTTCAAGAGCCTCTCTTTTTCTCATAAAAAAGTTGCCGGTATTTTCAAGAAGGCCAATGAGTATTACCTTGTCTTTTTTATAGTATTCTATAAGATCCGAGAAAGGTTTTCCAATAAATTTTTTTGGAAATTCAACAGTATTGATCGATACATCGGCTTTTACATCCAGCAGCTGGCTAATAACATGAGAAATCCCTGTACCGGCGGAAGCATTCGCGATTAAGAATTTGTTGTACCGGCTTGACAGTATTACTTCATCGCAGTTGGAGAATCTCAGGTATCTTTCGAACTTTGCGTCAAGAAGCTCCGCGCATAAATATACTGACTTTGAAATCGATTTAATTGTAATTACAGCCATTACTGTTCTGGAGTCAACTTCCTGTATAGATGCGTCCATTGCGCGGTCAGCAAGAACAAGAACTCTTTTTGCGCGGATTATACTGGCGCGGTGTAAAACACGTTCATCTATGAAATCTCCGTGTACAAAATTTATATTACTGAAAGCGGGATCAGTTTTGAGATTTTCAATGAGTACAGGGTCTGCAGTATTTATTAAAACTATTTCCGACTGCAGGAACGTACTGTTTTTTTCCATAATATCGCGAAGGAAGTCGCCCATATCGCGTTTCCATCCGCAAATAATAAAATGATTTTTTAATTTTAAAGTATCCAAACCTCTTCCTTCCTTTAGCTGTTTTTCAACAAGGGCTGAAGCAATGTTACCTGTAATAACACCCACAAGCGCAATTCCGAAAAACATCATCAGAATACCGACTACGCGGCCTATTCTTGAAACAGGGTAAAAATCCCCGTAACCGACTGTTGTTGAAGTAACAATTGCCCACCAGATTGAATCTTCAATATTTCTTATATTGCCTGAATTGCCGCTGTCTTCAGTTTTTTTCCCGTCAATGACCGTGTATTTTATATGATTTTTTTCGGCATAATAAATAGCTATTGAAAATATAAAAAGAATTACAAATCCGATGGAAAAGAGTTTAAACGCGAAATTTTTTCTGATTTTTCTCAGGAATTCACGCAAAAGCCTGATTTTATAGACAGATAAGAATTTTTGCATTGAAGAGAACCTGTAAGTATATTAATATTTATAAGCTCATTATCGGTGAAATATCGGGTTTTTTATACAAATATTATGTTTCCGGGGAGATCGCGGTTAAAAATATAACACGGAGAAAATAAAATAAAAAAAATATCCGCAGACTACAGTTTGCATGTTTTATTATGCGAATTTCTGTGCGATAATCGGTGCGATAATTCGCATGAATCTGAAGAGCAGCAGCTGCCGCAGTCCGGGGATTGCTTTCTGCTAAGGGCTCTGTAAATCCGCCGGACTGCAAAAAACAATGCAACCGAAACTATTATTATTACAATTATTGTCTGTATCATGGACGGAACCCTTAAATTTTTGATCTATAATAAATATACCATTTGTAAGATCAATGTTCAATGTTTTTTCCGTAATTCTCTGAAGAAATCCTTAAGCAGGGCCGCGCACTCATCTCTGAGAATGCCGAATTCAATTTCAGGAATATGATTTAACAGGGTATTTCCGCATACATTCAGAACTGTTCCGCATGCTCCGTATTTAGTATCTTCAGCTCCGATTATTACTTTTTCAATTCGTGAATTAACAATGGCTCCGGAGCACATAACACAGGGCTCTTTTGTAACATAAAGAGCGCATCCTGTAAGGCGTTCGTTTTTTAAAACAGCGGAGGCTTTTTCAATGCATATGATTTCCGCATGCTTTACCGCGTTATTCATTTCCCTGTTCGTGTTGCAGGCTTTTGCTATAATCTGACCGTTTTTCACTATGACTGCTCCGACAGGGATCTCGCCTTTATTGCGGGCAATTCGTGCCTGATCAAGAGCAACGCGCATATATGATTCTTTTTTTTCCGTATTGTTTTCCATTGATGTTGTTTACTGCAAGAGTATGAGAATATAAGAGTAGATTACAGGCCGGGTTTTGTCACCAAATAAAAAAGGCTACCGGAAAAATGGATAGCCTTTTTTATTCGCGTCCAGCAGGAGTCGAACCTGCAACCAACGGATTCGTAGTCCGGTACTCTATCCAATTGAGCTATGGACGCATTTATTATTTTTTAAATCTAAAATAATATCCTTATAATTTAATTAAATCCATGTATCTGTTAAATATTTTCAGGTTAAATATTCCGCCTTTCAGTACAATTCTGATTGCTGTAAGACTGAATAACAGATAAAGGCAATTGATGCCGTAAATTGCTATTACCAGGCCAAACCTGAAAAGCCTCAACTCTACGGGAGTAAAAACATTTACAAGATTTAAAAACGCGTTGATTAAAAGAAAAAACATTGAGATTACAAAAGCCTGCTTTATGTGACGCTTGCAGATAGAATTATTCTTGTTGGTAACAAGCGGCAGAATCCAGCCTATAAGCGGAAAATAAGCAAGCGAAGCGCATCTTTGAATGCTTAATTCTTTCAAAACGGTTTTAAAATCTTCGATTTTCTGAAAATTTAAATATTTCCTGATAATTCTATAATATCTTTCGGATTTAATAATCGTCACTTCGGTAATGATATATATTGATAAGTCTTTAAAATCGTGTTAATTCGGAGAGGGAGGGATTCGAACCCTCGGTATCAAAATAGATACAATTGCTTAGCAGGCAACCCCCTTCGGCCTCTCGGGCACCTCTCCGTAAAAAATAAATGATAAAGATCCGTCCGGTTATTAACAAAGTTTAATGCCGATCCGCACAGGTTCAGGCTCTAAAAAATACTGAATTTAGGTATTGTTACTGCCTTCGGTATTTATCTGAAAATCGTATGACCGGGTATTCGGAGAGTGAGGGATTCGAACCCCCGGGGCTATTAACCCAACGGTTTTCAAGACCGCCTCTATCGACCACTCAGACAACTCTCCGCTGATGAACTTATTAAAGTGCGATTTTCTGTCAAATAAAAAATACTGAGTTGTTGCGGTTTTTTTGACTTTTGAGTCTGTGCATTTTTCCCTGAAAGACGAAGAACAGGATATTATTAGTAAAAGGTATAATAAAAGTGTAAGATTTCGCAAGTAATCATTTGTTATTTTATAATCAATACTGGTAATCATTAAGCCCGCCGTCTGCTCCGTTTGATGTATCAAACCAGGAGTCCAGCAGTTCAAACCAGTTTTCCACACTATCAGTAGTTGAGCACGGGTTGCCGTCTGCGCTATTGATACACCATGATAATTTGCCGTAATGAGTATATACAGCATTATACCACCACTGGAAAGCCCAGTGCTCTGTGGGCCCGTATGTAGGATGGTTATACAGTCTGTCTCCGTCCGGGAAAAATACGGAAAGGCCGTTAAATCCATTCTTAAAAAGACCGGCATATGCATAGGAGTCATAAAAACTGCCTGCAAAGGAATAGATCGTCATTTCGCTAGCTGCTGCCAGAACTGCATTACATTCATCCTGCAGGTTGTTAAAGGCTGATTCTTCTACTGCTCTTCTGAATAAATCGTACAGATCAAACAGTGGCCAGCTGATCCATTCCTGCTGATCTGAAGCATTGAAGTAATGCAGTGAATTCGGGATTGACCCGGAACCTCTTATGTTTTCAAGATCATATTTTAAAGGAGTTATGTTATATGTAAGAGTTTGTAAAGTAAGAGTGTCTAAAGCGGATTTAACTGCTTCAGCTTTTGAAAGATCATACAGACTGAATGTCTGTTTGCCGGCTGATGAATTGTCAACTGCTTTAACTGAATCATACTGTTCCTCTACAATTACTTCTCCAAGAGTTAAAGCTGTTAAATCAGTTGCCGGATCGTAAAATAATTCATTTCCGCTAATCGTAACATTATTGGTTTCTCCGTTATCCCCGCCGCCGGATTTTAATCTTTCCAGTATTTTATCATATTCCAGGCCGTCTCCCCACATATTGGCAGGAGAAGCTGCCATATAATCGGCCTCAAACCTGCCGTTTCCTGGCCTGTACTGATATGCGACTTCGACAGAGCCCATGAGGCACGCGTCAAATACGAGAAGGTCTGCTGATTCCGATGAGCCGAGATTATCAGTTATTTCAGCTGTATAAAGAATATCATAGTTGCTTGTCCAGTCTTCACAAATAGCTTTTGAAGAAAATGTTGTATCAGATGAGATATAAGAGGAGGTATAGGATAAAGATTTTTTCTTCATTGGGCCGCTTCCATGATTCCATAATATAAGGGCATAATTGTCAGCAGGGTAATTATTTTTACAGAACTGCACAAATTTTTTAAGTGTTAAAGCATCCCCCATATTGGCTTCATAATGAGATGATGCTGCTGTTGTAATAAGCGGAAATTCGCTGCCTCCGCTTATTCTTGTTGTTTTATTGCGGGATATCTTATAAAGCCGTGTATCGGTAAATTTTTCGCAAAATCCTTCACACGAATTGCCGTCTATTCTGTCAGCAAGAACTATCAGATTAAGTCTCTGGTCATTAATGAACCCTCTTTTCATTTCTTCAATATCTTCAAGAAGAAAATCTTCAAGATTGTTGTCTCCGTCGCCGTAAAACATAATTGTCCATTTTGTCCCGGTTGCTGAATCAGGCAGGTCTGCATAGTAATTCGGGCATTCTTCTTCGACTTTAGTAGTTGAATCTGATCCGCATCCGGTAAAGGAAATAAATATTATACATGCAGTAATTATTGACAGAAATGATACTGTTTTAGAGGATATAATCATAAACATTCCATGTTTATTTAAGGAATTAATATTATTATTCAACTATATAAAAAAAAGTTATTCATTTCAATTTCTTCAGGGATTTTATTCTTAATTACTGATAATTTACAGAATATCTGGCGTTATTTCAATATAAAAGGATGCGGTAGGGTTGTTAAAAGGCAAAATATAAAAGGAGTGCTGATATTACAGAACTCCTTTTATACTGATAAGACAATACTTCATATACTGAGCTTAAATTGCTGTTAAAGAATTGGAATATTATACAGGATATTATTTCACAATTTTATAGGATGTAATTTCAATAGTACCTGACCATTGACTTTTATATTTAATATTTCCTTCTGCTTCGATTATTTTTCCCTCTAGCTTTGAGACCTCTTTTTTTAAATTTCCAATTACATCAAGACTTATTCTTGATTTAGAAGTCCAGTTTATTAAATAGTATACATTGTCCCCGGAAACTTCAATTTTCCCTTTTTTCTCCATAGTTTTTTTCTTTTCTATATCAATTGTTGAGCGAGTTTCACTGCCGGCTAAATCACCGGAAACAGTAACGGTGTTTTGTTTTTTAGTCATACCGCTAATTGAATATGAAGAAATGAAAAAGATAATTATTATTAATAGGATAGATTTTTTTTTCATAAGCGCTCCTTAATCGTAATTAACCGCATATAAGTCATATATGCGGTTAATTATATTGGTAAAATAAAAGTATATAGTTTTACGGCAATGTTTCCCATAATAGTCTATATAGCAGACCAGGTCCTGCAATATAACCGCCGCTATAATGTGCAACCCAGGTATTATTTGAATTTTGTACAAAGTCAACTGGATAAGTATCGCTATAACCATTTAAATAAGCAGAATAAGTATTTACAATGGTGCAATCTGCTTCCGTTATAGCTAAAAATATGGCTAGTCCATGCGAGTTTGAAACATCTGTACTATGGTGCCATTCTGATACAACAGCGTTTTCAACAGCTGTTTTTAACGCGGCAGCTTCTGAGTCACAGTAATTGTATTCTGTTTGAATTTCATCTGCTAAATCCCATAAATCGATATGTATATCATCCCCACAAGCATCAATTCGAAAATTTTGGACATTATTAATAATACTATTTGCTACATTATCTCTGATAGTATCAGTTGTAATAGCATTGTATAATGCTGTAGAAAAATTGTTCAACGCAGAAAATACAGTATCAATTTTACTGAGGTTAACAGCTGAAAGAGTAGTATCAGGAGTGCCTGCGTAATATGTTTCATACGAATCGACAACAGCATCGCATAAATCTATTGCATTTTTATTTGTTGATGCTTTAAATGATGCAAGCCAGGAATCATATGCCCATCCAGCACCTGGCTCACTTTCTTCAGAAGCTATCATATAGCTTGCATAATTTCTAATTTCATAAGCAACTTCAATCATTCCCATTAAGCACGCGTCAAAACCAATTACTGTTATAGCTTTATTTTTGACAGCACTTTGTACTTCATCCATATATAGTTGATCCGAATCAGTAAGATCAATACATACCTCTTTACTTACTACTGAATTATTTGTATTATTTTTATCTGTTTTCAGATTATCAACTGTAATTATTGGCTCTTCAAATACTGGATTACTTTCTCTCCAGCCTCCTCCGTGATTCCATAAGATCAGTGCATAATTCCCTTCATAATTACTTTTACAAAAGTTGATAAATTTTGATAATGTTGATGGATCACCCATGTTGAGTTCGTCGCTGTCACCTGTGCTTGACAGACCTAATTCAGATGAACTTAGACGTGTAGAATCAATGGTCCCATCTACGCCATCAGAGTCATAGGCTATTTCATATAACCTGGTTCCTGACCAGTCCCCGTCAATGGCACTATATCCGCTATGTCTATCTATCAAAACTATAATTTTAATATCTGTTCCAGTAAGATCAACAGCTTCCATTTCATTTATATCCGTTAAACCATAACTTTCAAGATCATTGTCAGCATCAAGATACACCATTATAGTTTTAACAGGATTTGTTGGATCCGGCAGATCAACGATATCATCATCGTCATCACTGCTTCCACCACAATTTAAAAGGAAGAGCATTGAAAAAAATAATAAAAATACAAAAAGGGGTTTAAATTTTTTCATTAATTACCTCACTCACTATTAATAATTTCTGGACAAAAGTTTAGTTTATCCAACTTAAGTTTATAAAGAAAGTCATAGTCTGTCAATTGTAATTTAGGTATTTTTAATATGAAATTTTTAGCTGTTTATTCGTGCAGTAAATATTATAATATTCCCTGTACAAAATCATATAATTTTTATATTGTTCGTATAAATATTATGTAGAAAAATCTATGTTGACTCAATAAATGCGTATATTTACTCTGTTTCCCTGTTTTTATTAGTTTCAGGAGTACTATTATGATAAAGATAAAAAAACTCAAAGACCTGACCCGCAGTGAGCTGGATAAACTGTTTAATCGTTTCGGTGAAGACCTGAGCGAGACACTGCATAAAGTCGTAATACCGATAATAAATGACGTCAGAGACAACGGCGATGAGGCCGTAAAGAAATATACTGAAAAATTCGACAGGGTTAAACTCGACAGCCTTGTTGTAACGAAAGATGAAATCGAAGAGGGCTACAAAAAAGCTGATCCTGATGTCCTTAACGCTTTTATGAACGCGAAAGTGAATATTGAAGAATTTCATATGCATCAGAAAAGGGAGATGATCAGGTACCAGAGAAGCGACGGTACTGAACTTGGAGTAATATTTCAGCCTGTTGAACGGGCTGCTGTTTACGCTCCCGGAGGCAAGGCATCATATCCGTCATCAATACTGATGGCCGCGATTCCCGCAATGATTGCAGGAACAAAAGAGATTACTTTAGTTACTCCTCCTGATAAAAACGGAACTGTTTCGGATATAATTCTGGGAATTTGCAGAATTATCGGGATAAGCACAATTGTAAAGGCGGGCGGGGCGCAGGGAATTGCCGCGGCCGGGCTGGGCACGGAAACCGTACGCAAGTCCGACATAATTGTGGGCCCGGGCAATATTTTTGTTACTGCCGCAAAGGCGCATCTTTTCAGCCTTGGAGCAATACAGATTGACTCAATGGCAGGACCGAGCGAGGTTCTTATAATCGCTGATGAAAACGCGAACGCCGAATGGGTTGCCTATGATCTTTTGTCACAGGCGGAACACGAGGAAATGGCAATCGCGATTCTGGTTACAAACTCGGAGGACCTGGCTGAAAAAGTTAAGGCTGAAATTATAAAGGATATAGAGAAAAAGCAGGGCAGGCATGAGATAAAGAAAACCTCAATAACGCAAAACGGCCTTATACTTGTTAGTGAAAATATTGATCAGGCAGTTGAGTTCTCAAATTCATATGCACCTGAACACATGGAATTTGTTGTTAAAGACCCGATGAATTATCTTGAAAAGATTAAAAATGTCGGGTCATTGTTTCTCGGAGAATATGCTCCTGTTGCTGTGGGTGATTATTATTCAGGAACAAATCATATACTTCCTGTAGGCGGAGCATGCAGGTTTTCCTCCGGTGTGTCAGTTGAAACTTTTCTCAGAAGAACTACTTTTCAGATGCTGACAAGAGATGCGCTTGAGATGGCAAGAAAACCGGTAAACCTCATGTCAAAGGCAGAGGGGTTTGAAGACAAGCACGGAGGTTCTGTTGAGATCAGATTTAAATAACCTGCTGTATTTTCAAAAGTTAATCGCCTATATAATCAGGAATAGTCTGCATGGCGATATCTCCGGATTTCTGCAACTATTTATGCAGTAAATACAGTGAGTATTTAAAAGAATTTTTTTGGTAACTCCTCACCTTTCAGAAATTTTTATGCAAAAACCGATCCGTAAGAAGAAATAATTATCAATTTGTCTTTCTTACGGAGCTATAACTGAATAGTTACCTTTTTTATTTTACAAATTATTTTCACCAGTATATATTGATAGAAAAGAACAGGAAAACGCGGACAGGAAATAATTTTCAGAGGCAGGCAGTGGAGAAATTGAAAGCATATCATAATCCGGGCGACATACAGAATAATTTACATAAAATTGTTGATGAGCTCTGTCATCAGGGTTCATATGAAACAGTATATCACAGGGCAAAGCATGAAGCGCCAATGCCTTCCATTGAGGTGCTTGAGGAAATAGTAGAACTGCTGAGATCGGTTATGTTTCCGGGATATTTCGGAAATTCCGATATTAAGCCTGAAACAATGAGATATTATCTCGGAGCAGCGATTGACAGGATTTTTATAGCTCTTTCAGAACAGATAAAAAGAGGGCTGTGTTTTACATGTACCAATGAAACTGAATTTTGTGAGGACTGCGACAGAAAAGCCAGAGAGAAGGCGCTGAATTTTCTGATGAAACTTTCAGATATCCGCCGCCTGCTTTCAACAGATGTAATTGCCGCTTTTGAAGGCGATCCGGCAACTGAAAGCTATGGTGAAATAATATTCTGCTATCCGAGTATTACCGCGTTAACAAATTACAGAATAGCTCACGAGCTCTTCAAACTTGAAGTACCGTTTATTCCAAGGATAATTACGGAAATGGCTCATTCCCAGACAGGCATTGACATTAATCCTGAAGCTGTAATAGGCGAAAAATGTTTTATTGATCACGGCACAGGAGTGGTAATAGGCGCGACATGCATACTCGGGAAAAACATCAGGATTTATCAGGGAGTTACTCTCGGAGCAAAGAGTTTTGACCTTGATGAGAAGGGAAATCCTGTTAAAGGCATTCCAAGGCATCCTATTGTTGAAGATGATGTCGTAATTTACTCGGGCGCGACAATACTAGGCAGGGTTACTTTGGGCAAGGGAGCGGTTATAGGCGGTAATGTGTGGCTTACACGCGATGTGCCTGCGGGAACCCGCGTTCTTCAGGGAAATGTAGATCTGAGATTTGAAAACGGCGCCGGAATATAAATGTTAAATTGCTGCATTTCTAACTTCTGATGATGCTTCATATGTAACCGGACAAGATTTCTCTGCAAACGGCGGTATGCATTAATTATCATTATATTAATTTGTCATCGAATATTCATGAATAAATTTGCAGATACCCTGATTTCAAAATATAAAATGCGAAAATTTGAAATTAAACTCTTTCTTATTATAGCACTTGCTTCCCTTATCCTTTCATGTAATTCCGGCCATGACTCTTCTGATGTTTATGTGTATCATACTCCTGATACACTTGAAACTTATCTTAATCAAATCAGTCGGAATTATTCTGAAATAACATATCTGGAGCCGGCAGGCTATTCTGTTGAGGGCAGAACCATATGGGCGATCGCTATTTCAGATTATCCTGCAGTGCTGGAGCAGGAGCCCAGAATACGCCTGACCGGTTCTATTCACGGCGATGAAAATGCCACAACAGAGGTGCTCATTAAGTTTATTGATTATATACTTGGTGAATACAAACAGGGCAATTCTGACATCGTTAATCTTGTGAACAGCAGGTATATAGTAATCATTCCGATGATGAATCCTGACGGAGTGTATCTTAAACAGAGAACAAATTCGAATGATGTTGACCTTAACCGGAACTTCAGTGTTGCCTGGACTTCCGGTGTACACCATGGAAGCGCTCCGTTTTCAGAATCCGAGTCCCAGACTGTCAGGGATTATTCGCAGGATATTGTGTTTCACAGTTCCCTTACTTTTCATACAGGTGCTGTAATTGTTAACATGCCTTTTGATTATGAAAGCGAGCATGGAGATGGTGTCATGCCTCTTGAAAGCGGCCTCGTTGACTATCTTGCGCTGGCATATTCCAGGGCAGGCGCGTTTCTTGAAACTCCGGGTCTGCTTGACAGTATTTATGTAACTGAAGGCACTATTAACGGCGGGGACTGGTATGTTGCTAAAGGAACAATGCAGGACTGGAGTTATAAGGAAGCAGGGTGTATTGATTATACTGTCGAGATTTCAGAAACGAGGCCGGAAACTGAAAGCGAAATGAATGAGCTATTCTTATATAACAGGGATTCCATTCTGGCTTTTATTGACGCGTCCGGCACAGGTGTTTACGGCAGAGTAACTGATTCAGGTACAGGCAATCCGATAGCAGGGGCTTTGATTACAATTGACAGCGGAGATATAACTGTAAAATCGGATGGGAACGGATATTATTACAGGATTCTTTTGCCCGATAGTTATGATATAACATTTTCAGCAGTTGGATATACGGATAATATCCAGCATGATGTTTCTGCTCCAGCTGTGCTGAATGTAACAATGACACCATAAAGATGGAATAAAGACTTGACATAAAAACTATATTTTGCTATATTACCAAATAGGAAAATAAAAATGGACGCGCAATTACAACGCAGATATAAAGCAAGAGCTACGATTATAAAAGCTGTGGCACATCCCACGAGGCTGTTTATTGTTGAAGAACTGAAAAAACAGAACAGAAATGCGGGCGAGCTTACGGAAATGATAGGAGCGGATGCATCAACTGTATCAAAACATCTGAGTGTATTGAAGAATGCCGGTATTATTTCTGATGAAAGACGGGGAACTACTATTATTTATCATCTGCAGACTCCGTGTATTCTGAATTTTATCGGATGCGTGGAAGAAGTTCTTCAGGCAAAAGCCCAGGATCAGATGAATATTATATCATCTTGTAAATTATAACAGATTTTTTATTTTGCCTAAATTTGGCTATTTAGGCAAATAGCCAATAATGCTTTTACTCATAAAGGAGATAGTTTATTATGAACTGGAAAGAAGAATGGAAACCGTTGCTCTGGATCATTGGCGGTTTTTTAATATTGTTTTACCTGCCTTTAGGCATCCCCAGATTCGATAACGCAATCTTTGAAGCTCTATATCTTGTCAAATGGTATGCCGAAGAGCACGTTCTCTTGTGCCTTGTTCCGGCATTTTTTATTGCAGGAGCTATTGCTGTTTTCATCAGCCAGGATTCGGTAATGAAATACCTTGGCCCTGCTGCCAGTAAGATACTTGCTTACGGAGTCTCTTCTGTCTCGGGTACAGTACTTGCCGTATGTTCCTGCACAGTACTGCCTTTATTCTCGGGTATTTACAGAATGGGCGCAGGACTTGGGCCTGCTACAGCTTTCCTTTATTCCGGCCCTGCCATTAACGTGCTCGCAATTGTTCTTACAGCGAGAATTCTCGGAATGGAGATAGGCGCAGCCAGGGCTGTCGGAGCGGTTTTTTTCAGTATTATAATCGGCCTTCTTATGCATTTTATATACAGGAAAGAAGAAATTGAGAAGGCAAAGGCAGCGATGAATATGCCGGCACCTGAGGTAAAGCGTGCTCTGTGGAAGAATATAATTTATTTTGCTGCAATGACCGCTATACTTGTTTTTGCCAACTGGGGCAAACCGGTTGAGACAAACGGTTTATGGTATACGATATTCAGTATGAAATGGATCATAACCGGAATTACGGCTGTTATTCTCGGTATTGTGCTTGTAAGATGGTTTGAATTTGCATGGTGGAAAGTGGTCTTTGCTGCTGTTCCGGTGGTTGTTTTATCTGCAGTATTTCCGGGACATCCTTTGATCGCTTTCACGGCAGGTACAATCGGTCTGTCTGTAATTACAAGTACAGGTAAAGGAGAAGCGAATGAGTGGTTCTCTTCAGCATGGGGTTTCGCAAAGCAGATCCTTCCTCTGCTTCTTTTCGGGGTGCTTATTGCAGGTTTTCTGCTGGGCAGGCCTAATCATGAAGGAGTCATCCCGGGCGAATGGGTGGCATGGGCTGTAGGAGGCAATTCAGTATTCTCAAACTTCTTTGCTTCCATTGCAGGAGCATTTATGTACTTTGCGACTCTTACGGAAGTTCCCATTGTTCAGGGGCTTATCGGAGCAGGAATGGGTAAAGGCCCGGCCCTTGCTCTGCTTCTTGCAGGCCCGGCTCTTTCGCTTCCGAACATGCTGGTAATCAAAAGTGTTATTGGATGGAAAAAGACGGTTGTTTTCGTAAGCCTGGTAGTTGTCATGGCTACTATTTCCGGAATGGTTTTCGGAGCAGTTTTTTAAACACATTAAATAAATAAGAATTTTTTATAAGGAGAAAAATTATGAAAAAAATACAGGTACTGGGTACTGGCTGCGCAAAATGCGTGAAACTTGAGGAAATTTCCCGTAAGGCTGCTGATGAGATAGGTATTGATTATGAAATCGAAAAGGTCAAGGATATCAATGAGATCATGACTTACGGTGTAATGATGACGCCCGCTCTTGTAGTGGACGGAGAAGTTAAAGTCGCAGGCAAGGTTCCCTCAGTTGAAGACGTTAAAAATTTATTAAAGTAAAGATATTTAAATAACAGGAGATTTAAATATGAAGTTTTTTAAAAGGTTTATAGTAGTAACAGTAATATCAGCTTTTGCTATGATAGCGGGCAGTGTAAGTTCTGATTATTCCTGCGGCTGCGGGGAGGCATTACTTCCATCCTCTGTTACTTCAAATATATCCGGAAAAGAAGGAAAAGGAATTACAGATAACACATATAACCATGATACAGATGAAAATTTTTCCATGTTTGGAGGAGTCGCGTTGGCTCAGGGGAAAAAATCCAGATTAAAGGCAACGTTCATCGAACTCGGATCGGTTAACTGTATTCCGTGTAAAATGATGAAACCTGTGATGAAACAGATCGGGGATAAATATGGTGACCAGGTGAAAGTACTGTTTTATGATGTATGGACGAAAAAAGGCGAACCATACGGCCGGAAATACGGCATAAGAGCCATTCCCACCCAGGTTTATCTCGACAGCAGCGGAAAGGAGTTCTTCCGCCACACAGGCTTTCATCCTTTTGAAGAGGTTGAAAAGATACTGAAAAAGCAGGGTGTGCGCTGATGATCCTTGAATTCTTCACAACGCTTTCGAACATGCTTAACTCATCTCCCGGTATAGCCATTGCCGGGTCTTTTCTCTGGGGGATAGCAGGCATTATTCTTTCTCCGTGCCATCTCGCAAGCATTCCGCTTGTAGTCGGCTTTATTGACAAGCAGGGGAAAATAAGCACAGGCAGGGCGGCGGTAATATCAACATTTTTTTCATCAGGAATCCTTGCAACAATAGGGCTTGTCGGCCTGATCACGGGACTGCTTGGCAGAATGATGGGTGATGTGGGACAGGCCGGAAATATTATCGTGGCCGTAATTCTCGTGATAATCGGCCTGTATCTCATGGGTATTATCCGCCTGCCTTTTCTTGAAAGCGGAGTGAATCAGCCGGGAATGAAAAGGAAAGGCCCGATTGCCGCGTTTTTACTCGGCCTCATTTTCGGCCTCGCTTTAGGCCCGTGCACATTCGCGTATATGGCTCCAATGTTAGGAGTTGCTTTTGCAGTAGCTTCATCCAGCCTGGCTTACGCAGCAGCTCTTGTGCTGGCGTACACTATCGGCCACTGCTCAGTAATTATTATTGCCGGTACTTTTACTGAAACAGTTAATCACCTTCTCCGCTGGAATGATGAGTCAAAGGGTGCAGCTGTTGTCAAAAAAGCATGCGGGGCACTGGTAAGCACTGCAGGTGTTTATATGCTCATATCAGCTTTGAGGGTTTATGGGGGCTGATTTCATTTGTACTGTTGATGTTTATTCTAATTCAGGTGATCAAAACCAAGTTTTGATAATATAATTTATCTTGAAAATATACTGCTTACTTACTGGAATGGTAACAGGTGTATTGCAGCGAATTTAAAAGCTGTAATTTCATTGCATAAAAAATATTTATTCAAAATTTGGGGAATATAAATATAATGAACTGGGATCAGTATTTAGAAAAAAAACGTAAATTTAAGAGCAGTATAGACAGCAGCGGCAATCTGGTGATTCCCGCAGAGCTTGTTTCTGCGTACGGATTAAATCCGGGATCAGAAGTATACCTTACGGAACATGAAGACTTTCTCAAGCTTCACATGCCGGTAAGCCATTTAACAAGGGTCTATATTGAACCTACAACCCGCTGCAATCTTGACTGTAAAACATGCATTAGAAATGTCTGGGATGAACCGCAGGGAAGTATGTCGGAAGAGGTTTTCACAAAAATAATGAAAGGCCTGGATGATTTTTCTCCTGTTCCTGATGTTTTTTTTGGAGGATTCGGTGAACCTTTGGTTCACCCGAGAATTCTTCAAATGATTTCTGAAGCCAAAAGCCGCGGATCATTTGTTGAGCTTATAACGAATGGTACTCTTCTTACAAAAGAAATGTCTAAGAACCTTATTGACGCGGGACTTGATATGATATGGGTATCTCTGGACGGCGCAACCCCTGAAAGCTATGCTGATGTGCGCATGGGAGCCGAGCTTCCGAATGTACTTGAAAACATGAAGGAATTTCATGTCTTAAGGCTTAGAAAGAATGTTCGAAAATATGACAGCTGCGCTGAACCGGACAGCTACAGATTTTTTGATAAACCTTATATGGGCATTGCTTTTGTCGCAATGAAACGCAATATTCACGATCTGCCTGCTATTCTTTCAATCGCAAACCGTTTTTCTGTCTCACGGGTTCATGTCAGCAACCTTCTGCCTTATACCGAGGAGATGGCTGAAGAGATATTGTTTCCTGATACCATTGCCGAGCTGTTTCAGCCGATGCTTCTTGACCTGCCTTTAATAAGGAAAGACAGCAGTACAAAAGAGGCATTGTATGAAGCGGCGCGTACTTTATACAGTCAGAGAATAAACGGGGCCACTCCTTCCGAGCTCTCGGACAGATGCCCTTTTATTGAAAAAGGCTCAACAGCTGTAAGCTGGGCCGGAGATATCAGTCCGTGCCTGCCTCTGCTGCATTCATACAACGGCATTGTTAACGGCCGCGAACATTTCCGCAGGCGGCATCAGGTCGCGAATATCACGGAAAACACGTTAAAGGAAATCTGGGAAATGCCGGACTACGTGTCATTCAGAGACCGCGTGAAAATGTTTGATTTTTCACCATGTTCCACATGCGGCGGGTGCGACCTTTCAGAGGACAATGAGACTGACTGTATGGGCAGTGAATTTCCCACATGCGGGAACTGCCTGTGGGCGCAGGGTTTGATAAGATGTCCGTAGTAGGGATGATGTATTAAATACAGTAAAAGAATACAGGGAGATCTGATTATGGCAGAGAAACCTTCAGAAAAAAAGGGGCTTGGATTTTTTGAAAAGTATCTTTATGTATGGGTAATTCTGTGTATCTTTATGGGAATATTCCTTGGCAGGTTTGCTCCGGGATTTGCTGAATATCTGGACAGCCTTGCTATTAATGTTGGAGATGCTCCTGTTGTTTCAATTCCCATTGCAGTCTGCCTGTTTTTTATGATGTATCCGATTATGGTCAAGATAGATTTTACAGAAGTGATAAAAGCGGGCAAAAGCGGGAAACCTGTTTTCCTGACTCTTGTCATTAACTGGGCTGTGAAGCCGTTTACGATGTATGCAGTCAGCCTGTTTTTCCTGGGCACGGTTTTTTATACAGTTATAGGCCCGGAAGCTGTTGATTATGTTAAAATGCCGTTTGGGCTTGATCTGCAGGCCGGTACATCCTACGGATCAGGAACAGTAGTCCTTGTGGAGGGAGTCAGGATGCTCTCTGTTCCGTTATGGCGCAGCTATTTAGCCGGATGTATTCTGCTCGGAATTGCGCCTTGTACTGCGATGGTGCTGGTTTGGGGATTCCTCGCGAAAGGAAATGACGGGCTTACTCTTGTAATGGTAGCTATCAATTCACTGGTCATGCTTATTCTGTACGGGCTTCTCGGAGGTTTTCTGCTTGGAGTAGGCAGGCTGCCTGTTCCATGGCAGGCGTTGCTCCTTTCGATCGCTATTTACGTGGCATTGCCTCTGGTAGCAGGGTATTTGTCCAGAAAATGGATAATATCTGCCAAAGGAGAGGCGTGGTTTAGGGAAAAATTTCTGCACTTTCTGACGCCTGTGACAATTATTGCCCTTCTGGTTACTCTAATACTGCTCTTCAGCTTCAAGGGGGATGTGATCGTTGCGAAGCCATTGACGATCCTGTGGATCGCGATCCCGTTATTTATACAGACCAATCTGATATACTGGCTTGGTTACGGCGCTGCTAAATTATTAAGGTTGAGGTATGAAGACGCGGCTCCCGCTGCTATGATCGGAGCTTCAAATCATTTTGAAGTTGCCATAGCAACAGCAACAATGCTGTTCGGATTATCTTCAGGGGCCGCTCTTGCAACAGTAGTCGGCGTGCTGATAGAAGTTCCGGTTATGCTTATGCTTGTGAGGATTTCATTAAAAACAAAGCACTGGTTCGCATAATAAAATTTTTACGGGCAGGATGTAAACATGGAAGAAAATGAAAAGAAAAAAGATATTCAGGGAAGCGAATATCTTTCAGGGAATGAAAATCATGTATCACAGCATGTAGAGCATAAATGAGCTGACGGGGGCTGAGTCCCCTTAACGCCGCCGGTCGGCAGGCGTATGCTTGTTTTTCATGATGATACCCGGATCAGTCTGTCCGGGCTTGATGATATAATGGCGGAATTACATTCTGAAAGCAAAGAAGCCAATGATGAGACTGTTAATGAAATCATAAGAAGACTGGAAGCAAAAAAGAATTATATTCCGTCTTCTGACCGGGCACGTAAAGATTATTCATATGCACTTCTAAAAGAATACAGAAAGTACATAAAGAATCGGAAAGAAGAAAAAAAATAATTTTTTTAATTTATCCACTCATGAGGAATATTATATATTCCTCCGACAGGCTTTGGTTTACCGACATAAGCATCAGCGTCTTCTTTTGTGCTGAAATAATGATATTGCCTGAATATTTTCTGTCCTTTATCAGAAAGCATAAATCCGATAAATTTTTCTGCAGTAATTCTGTTTTTTGAGTAGGTGGTAACCGCTGCTTTGCCGCATCCGATACGCTGCAATTCATCCGGTTTTAATTTTATTGTTTCAATTTTTTCCGGAAACCATTCGGAAAGCAAATGGAATCCGATTATCGCGTCAACCTGCCCAAGCAGCAGAAATGTCGATAATTTTGAAAAGCTGTCAGCGTAAACTACGGTATTCTTTCTGAATATTCCAATTTGTTTTTTATCCAGATTCTTTTCAATAAGCTCTACACCAAGCATTCCAATGAAAACTGATCTCGGGTTTCCAATTGCTATTCTGACTCCGATACGGGCCAGATCCCCTATTCCTTTGATATTTTTGGGGTTTCCTTTTATGACATTAATAACAGGCACAATATAAGCAAAATTTTTAACTGAGTCAGGAAGAATTATATTATTGTTTTTAGCTTTTTCCATAAAATCTGGCGAAGGAACAATAAAAACGTCTCCTCTTTTGCTGAAGACAATCTGGGAATAAATTGTACCCATTCCTGAATAAACAGTGCTGATTTGCGTTCCGTGCTTTTCCTGAAATAATTCTATTATTTTATCAAGCGGGTTTTTAAAAGCAGCACCGCAAAAAATCATAATATTATCATCTGCAAAAACTCCCGTACATGGGATGAATAATGCTAATAGTATTGCCATGGATATTTGTTTTATCATTTCCGGATGCCTTATAATATTTTGACCGTTATATATTTTAAAATATAATGGTTTTCTGATTTTTTATTAAATGAAAGTAATGGTCAACTTGTTTTTATTATATTATGCCTGTTTTGCGGCGGAAGATTATTTTTCCGGTAGTTGACAGTTATCAGCAGCATGATGACGTGCCTCCTTCCGGAGAACATCCGCATACCGGTTCAGTTCTTTTGATTATTCCATAAATGATAGCAGATGCACAACCTACTCCTGAATTTACTTCAAGAACTCCGTAAGCGCAGTTCATTTCGCATGCTCCGCATTCCATGCATGCGTCTCTGTTCAGTATCTGTACTTTTTTATCTTTAAGTTCAAAGACATTATGCGGACATACTTCAACGCACCTGCCGCATCCGGGACATTTTCCGGGATCAGCAATTTTAAGGCTTGATATATTTTTTAAATATTTCTGATCGTAAAACATAAATTAAATTTCTCCTTTCTGTCAGTTTCAGATAAAAGCACCTATGCCTCTTAGAATAATACCGGAGAATATTGCTGCAGCAGCAGGAATAAATGTGTATTTCACCTCAAGCTTTGCTCCGGCCGGAGAAGTAAAAGTGGATGCTCCTGTATAATTCATTGCAAGGAACGCGGCAACAGGGGGAAGTATAAGGAAATAGGAAAAAGCTGTTAAAATGTCAGGATTATATATCAGGTAAACAATAACAGACCATAAAAGACCTGTGAACAGTCCTTTTAATGAAAAGGACCTGAATGGAATAAAAGGCAATAGAGCCGGTACAAGAATTAAACCAGCTATAAATGCTCCGAAGTAGGGGATAAAATTTATTATAATATTCAGGGTGACTGTTTTTTCCCATAACGCGGTAATGATGCCGACAACAAGAAAAGTAATCAGTATATATTTCGTTGACTGAATAAGTTCAACTGGAATTACTGCAAGCCTTTCCATTAGCCTGAAATGTACTTTTGACATTTCCTTTGTTTTCACTAAATTATTATTCAGATAATTTTCTATGTCAATTGAATAAACCGGCCCGTACAGAACTCTGAACCCGGTTTCCTGTTTAACAAAATGAGCGGCAACCCCGGGGGCCCCGAGCTGCGGAAGAATAATTTTTCTGTGATTAACAACGTTTGATAATCCGGTAATTTTAATTTGCTTTATAAGCTCTTCTGTTCCGAAAGTTCCTTTTCCTGCAGCACACCAGACGTTAATACCTCTGGTGTCGAGAGCGAGTATCCATGCGCTGACTTTTGAAAGTGTTTTTCTTAATTTGTCAAAAGTCAGTTTGTAGTTTGCTGTAACAAGGACAGGCGATTCTTCTGTCGGATCTCCAACTGCATAAAGTCCGGGTGCTATAGTGTAATTGTTTCTTCCGATCCCCCATCTGACTTTCCATCCATTTCTAATATCTTTCATCGTAAGACTTGTAGAAATTACCGGGATTTTACCGGCATTAGTGTCTTTATAACGCTCTATCCAGTCTTCGTTTCTCTGAATGATATCTTTACCGGTAATGATATTATTACAGCATGAATTCATATTTATAATATCATTTTTCATATATCTGTATTCCTCATATTTTTTAAACTCCGCATTTACCGCTTTCGGTAGTGCAGCAGTTTCTGAGATTAACCATAATTTCATTAAGTATGGTTATGCTTTCAAAAATCATTTTCCGTTTTTCTTCAGGGATATCGCTCAGAACCTGTTCATAATATTTATTGCACCGGGAGTTAATATAGGCAGCTTTATCAATTCCCATCCTGGTAAGGGATAGCTTAAAAAAGCGCCTGTCTTCTTTATTCTCAGCGCGGTTGATATAACCAGTCTCAACCATTGAATCAATGGTTCTGCTTAAAGTGCTTTTATCAAGTCCGAAAGTTTCAGATAATTCTTTTACAGTGGATTCTTTTTTTTCAGCAAGTTCAAGAATGATGTGGCATTGGGGGAGTGTAACCCCGCAGCAAACAGTCTCATCTTTGAGGCGGAAATCCATTTCTCTTTCAAGAATTCTTAACTTGCTTCTAAGACTGTTTATAAAAGACCGATCAATTTTGCTATTTCGTTGTAACATGCAACTGATGTATATTGCAACTAAATAGTTGTCAAGATTTAAATACAGACTAATTTAGAATATTTTCCCTGATTTTTTTTAATTAAAATAGGTCTTGGAGCTTGTTCTGCTGCCGTATCGCCAGACGGCATAGTAATATTTGTGAAAGTAAAAAAAGAAGAAGAAATAATCAAAAGCCCTGTTCTTTGCTCAGAGCAATCTCAATAGCTTTAAGAACATCGTTTTCAGAATAGATGTCCCTTAGGCAGACCGGTTTGAAAAAGGATTCGCCTGCGGGAAAAACCGCAAGAAAAGGAATCGAACGGCTGCCGAGAGCATCGAGCATTTTTTTTGCGTCAGTATTCATCCTTGTCATATCAGCTACCATAAGCTCAATATTACCGGACTTAATTGCGTTCGCGACGCTGGTTGTATAAAGTGAAGTCTCTTCAACAAGTTTGCAGTTCGGGCACCAGTCGGCAGTAAAGTCAACTATCGTGATTCTGCCCTGTCTCATATTGTCATATAAAAGGGATATTGTAAACTCTCTCTTGTTCGTTTCAATTAATCCCGATTCCGGCTCCCTTCCGTAAAAGTAATTAAAAGAAAGAAAATAGCCGCATATTATTATTAAAACAGCCGCAATTCTGGATATTATTCTCATTTTTCGGGCCATATTTATTGCCCCGTATTTCCCGTACTGCCATGCAGCTATGGCAATAAACATAAGAAACCATATAGTGGGCATAATAAGGCTTTCTTTCAGTATTCCGACAAAATAAACAACGGTTCCCAGCAGTAAAAAAGCCATTATATTTTCAAAAGTTATCATCCAGTTGCCGGGCTTCGGAATAAAGCGGATCAGCTTCGGATTGGTTGTGAGTATGAGATAGGGAAGTGCCATACCTATCCCGATGCTGAAAAATATTATAAAGATAATAGCCGGAGTCTGTGTAGAGGCCCAGGCAAGAGTGCCCCCGAGAAAAGGCCCGCTGCACGGCGTTGCCAGCAAGGTTACAAGCAGTCCTTTGGAAAAAGAACCCGCGTAATTATTTGAAAATTCATTGGAAATTTTTCCGGCAAATGAAGGTATATTAATCGTAAACACATTAAACATGGAAAGCGCGAGTGCGAAAACTATTGCGATCATTATAACAAGGAAAAGGTTGTGCTGAAACAGCCCGCCCCAGCTGTACCCGAGAAAACTTACAAGAGCAGCAAGAAATGCGAATGAAGTGAGAATTCCAAGTGTGAAAACAAAACCCGTTTTTCTCATTTTTGACCGGTCCTGTCCGGAAAAGTTAATCAGGTCCATAATTTTCAGGCTAATGACAGGAAGGACACAGGGCATGAAATTAAGGAAAAATCCGGCAAGCAGTCCGTAAATTATGGCCTGTATAATGCCGGAAATATCCATTGTGGATATGAATCTCGGTTTTATCAGGGAAAGATCATAGGGTGCTGCTTTATCCCTCTCCTGTAAAATTTTATTCTGAGCTGTGTTATTCTTTTCAGCTTTTGAATTAGCGGGAGTGGTATTTTTTCCATTGTCCGTTATTATCACAGGATAATTAATATCAAAATTATGCAAAGTGCATGACCTGTCAGTGCATAAAAGGGCAGTAACTTTAACAGGTATAATATATTCACCGGAAAGGATATTTTTATTAACATCAAAAGGAAGAGAGATAAGGGTTTCTTTTTTATAAATCCATACAAAATCAGGATCAGCTTTTGCTTTGTATTTTTCGGGCTTACTGTAAACAGGGGCCTCAAAGGAGATGTTTTCAACAGGTTCAATTTCGACAGTGGTCGGACGGCCTGTGCCGGGCCCTTTGGGATTGCCGTAAATATATGACTTTTCCGGAATGACCAGCCTGAGTACTATTTTTTCCCGGCCTCCGGGCTGTACTTTTATTTTTTCTTTAACCGGATGAATCTGCAGCTCGTCCGGTGCAGCTGAAAGCAGGGAGTTGAACAGAAGAAGTAGTACAAATGTATATGTAAATATTTTTGTTAACATGATTTTTTCTGGCCCGGATATTTTAGTTTCTGATTATGGAATAATCGTAAATTGTTATTGATGTTTTGGAACAGATGTATATCTGTTTAAATAATATTTTTTAAAAGTCCAGTTAAATTTTCAACTGTATTTAAGTTGATATTATATTTAACAATTGAATCCAGGACTGCAGTTATTACTGTGTCATACTTTTCAATGGTATGTTCATATTTTATCCGTTACACTGTTTACTGTTTCAGGGAAGCAGAGGATCGTGTATTATTACAGACCTGTATGCTGTGTCCGTTCTTAATGGCAGTACGGTGTGAAAAAAATGACTTTACTATAAAAAATAATATTTTAATAAAGTAATTTATCTCAAAAATAAAAGCGTTCTATTGCGTTAAAAGGATTTTAATGAAAACAAAAAGCAGTACTTTCTATAAAGGCTGGGCTTTCAGGCTCATAATTATTAATGTAATTATTTTTATTCTGCAGGTTTTTACAGAACATTACCGTGTGAGTCAGCAGGGGCCTTCCCTGATGACTTATTATCTCGGGCTCATTCCCGCACTGGTAGTTAAAAAAGGCTTTATCTGGCAGGTCTTTTCCTACATGTTCCTGCACAGCTCTTTTAGCTTTTCACATATTTTTTTCAATATGTATGCCCTGCTTATTTTCGGGCTTCCTATTGAAAATGAATGGGGGAGCAAAAAATTTCTTATCTATTATTTATTCTGCGGTACTTTTGCGGGAATAAGTATATTTCTGATTAACTTAATTAACCAGGGCGCAGGTTTTGTAATACCTACTATCGGCGCTTCAGGCGCTGTATTCGGACTTCTTCTTGCTTTCGGAATTCTCTTTCCGAATGTGGAACTGCTGCTTTTCTTTATTCTGCCGATAAAGGCAAAATACCTTGTTATCCTTTACGGCGGGCTTGAACTTTTTCTTCTCCTGACAGGAGGAAATACATCCGTTTCCCATATAGGGCATCTTGGAGGACTTGTTGCCGGACTTATCTATTTTTTCATAATTAAAAGAAGAAGTCTTCAGTTCCGGCATAAGCTTAATCAGGCAGCCAGAAGAAGAAAAATTAATATTGCAGGCAGGGAAGCTGACAGGCAAGTCGAACAATCGGAAACTGATGATGCTGAATATCTGATCAGAATACTCAAAAAGGTAAAGGACTCCGGAATTGAATCCCTTACAGATGATGACTTTCAGTATATTAAATATATTGAAATTATGGCAGGGGATGTTGATGAAGATACATTATGCAATAGTTTTGACTTTGATATAAATGACGATCATTGCAGGAATTGCGATGATTTCAAGGCTTGTTTTTTAAGAGAGATTAAAAAATATTTGTAATATTAAATAAGCTAAACTCCCTGCTTTTTTTCTTCCGGCAGGGAAAACCATCGTTTACATTAAAAAATGAAATCTGAAAGGGGGTAAAGTTATGACTAAAAGAGTTTATTCATTCGGTGATGGAAAAGCGGACGGGAAAGCCGAAATGAAAAATCTACTTGGAGGCAAAGGAGCGAATCTCGCGGAAATGTCCAGCCTTGGCATACCTGTTCCTGCGGGCTTTACTATAACCACGGATGTGTGCACGGAATTTTATGAAAATAAAAAAAAGTTCCCGAAAGGACTTAAGAAAGAGGTTGATGACGCCATTAAGAAAGTAGAGAAGATAATGGGCGCCGGATTCGGTGATGTTAAAAATCCTCTTTTAGTGTCTGTTCGTTCAGGAGCCAGGGCGTCAATGCCGGGCATGATGGATACAGTTCTGAATCTGGGACTTAACGAAGATACTGTTAAAGGTATTATTAAAAGATCAGGCAATGAACGATTCGCCTGGGATTCGTACAGAAGATTTATCCAGATGTACGGAGATGTTGTTCTCGGATTAAAACCTGAAAGCAAGGAGGATATTGATCCGTTTGAAGAAGTAATGGATAAACTTAAGGAAGAAAGAAACGTTAAAGCGGATCTTGACCTTACTGTTGATGATCTGAAAGAACTTGCCGGAAGATTCAAAGCAATAATTAAAAAAAGAGTCGGTATTGATTTCCCTTCTGATCCGAAGGAGCAGCTCTGGGGCGCGATTGGCGCTGTATTCGGCTCATGGGACAATGAAAGGGCAATCCTTTACAGGAAGATGAACAATATAGACGACAGCTGGGGCACTGCGGTAAACGTGCAGGCCATGGTTTTCGGCAACATGGGGAGTGACTGCGCTACAGGTGTTGCCTTTACACGCGATCCTGCAACCGGGGAAAAAGTTTTTTACGGCGAGTATCTTGTTAACGCGCAGGGAGAGGATGTTGTTGCAGGCATCAGGACTCCGCAGCAGATAACCCTTAAAGGGTCTAAAGAATGGGCTAAAAACAACGGCATACCGGAAAATGAGAGAAAACAGAAATATATTTCTCTTGAAGAATGCATGCCTGAAGTATATAAAGAACTTGTTAAGGTTTATAAGAAGCTTGAAACACATTATAAGGATATGCAGGATATAGAGTTTACCATTCAGGACAGAAAACTGTGGATGCTTCAGACGAGAAACGGAAAAAGAACTGCGGCGGCAGCGGTCAGAATCGCAGTTGAGATGGTAAAGGAAAAACTGATCAATATGGAAACCGCGCTTCTGAGAATTGAACCTGGTTCTCTTGACCAGCTTCTGCATCCTGCATTCGACAAAAACGCTGAAAGAAAAGTAATCGCAAAGGGCCTGCCCGCATCTCCGGGCGCAGCCACAGGCAGAGTCGTTTTTTCAGCTGACGAGGCTGATGAATGGAACTCAAAAGGCGAAAAAGTAATACTTGTACGAATTGAAACATCCCCCGAAGATTTGAAGGGAATGTCAGCTGCACAGGGAATTCTTACTCAGCGCGGTGGCCAGACATCGCATGCCGCGGTCGTAGCCAGGGGCATGGGAAAATGCTGTGTTTCAGGATGCGGTGAACTGATAATTAATTATTCCAGAAAAGAAATGAAAGTTAAAGATGTCACCATCAATAAGGGTGATTATATATCCCTTGACGGCTCCACAGGTGAAGTCATGCTCGGGATGGTAAAGACCGTGGATCCTGAACTGTCAGGAAATTTCGCCACAGTAATGAAATGGGCGGATCAGGCAAAAAGGCTTATGATACGTACCAATGCGGATACTCCGCATGATGCTCAGACTGCAAGAAATTTCGGAGCTATGGGAATCGGACTTTGCCGTACCGAACACATGTTCTTTGAAGGAGACAGAATCAGGGCTGTCAGGGAAATGATTCTTGCCGACACTCTTGAAGGAAGGCAAAAAGCGCTGAAGAAGCTTTTGCCGATGCAGAGAGAGGATTTTTACGGAATTCTGAAAGCCATGAAAGGTTACGGCGTTACTATAAGGCTTCTTGATCCGCCCCTGCATGAGTTTGTCCCGCATGAAGATGAAAATCAGAGAGAAATGGCGAATGAGCTTGGAATTTCCCCTGAACAGGTTAAGGCAAAAGTGGAATCCCTGCATGAATTCAATCCAATGCTCGGCCACAGGGGCTGCAGGCTCGGCATTACGTATCCTGAAATTACCGAAATGCAGGCGCGCGCAATTTTTGAGGCTGCATGCAGACTTAAGAAAGAAGGAGTCAATGTTAAACCTGAAATTATGGTGCCGTTAGTAGGTACAGTCAGGGAGCTGGAGCTTCAAAAGGAAATAATAATCAATACGGCAAAAACCGTAATGAAGGAAATGAATATAAAGGTCAGTTACATGGTAGGTACAATGATCGAAATACCGAGGGCTGCTGTAACTGCTGATGAAATCGCGGAGCATGCCGAATTTTTCTCTTTCGGTACCAATGACCTTACACAGATGACTTTCGGATATTCAAGAGATGACTCGGGAAGCTTTCTTCCGGAATATGTTGACAAAAAGATTCTGCCCGCGGATCCTTTCAGGGTTCTTGACAGAGGCGGGGTTGGACAGTTGGTTAAGATTGCTGTGGAAAAAGGCAGAGGCAGAAAGCCCGGGCTTAAGCTTGGTATTTGCGGGGAACACGGAGGTGAACCGAGCTCGATTGAATTCTGCCATAATGCCGGGCTTGACTATGTAAGCTGTTCGCCGTTCAGGGTTCCGATTGCGCGGTTAGCTGCTGCCCAGGCAGCATTGAAGAATCCTGCTGCGGTAAAAAAGGCAAAAAGCGGAAAACCGGGAGCTGCTAAAGCTGCAAAAACTGCTAAAAGCGGCAGGACCCGTAAATAAACAACTGAAAACCGGTTAACAGAAAATTATTTTTAAAGGGAATATAAAATGAGAAAAATTATATTAATGGCTTTAGTCCTGTTTTGTTCCAGTGCCGCGGTTTATGCCTCCTACGGGGAAGCTTTAAAATTGTATGAAGCCGGAATGTATAATGATTCTCTGAAAATGATTGCAGAGGAGCTGGATATCAGCAAGGATCTGGAAGAAAACAGTCCAAATTATGATCTCAGATTTCTGGCTGCTCATAATCACTGGAAACTGGGCAATCTCGGGCCTGCAATTGTGCATTTTAAAAAGTGTACTCTTATTAAAAAGGATGTTGCGGACCCGCTGATTGATCTTTCCTTGATGCTGATGGATTTTAAAAGATACGGAGATGCGAGATACTTTGCGGGAAAGGCGCTTGAAATAAAGGAAAGTGCTGAACCGTATTACGTGCTTGGCGGGTATGATGCTGTTATGGGCAGATATTATGCGGCGAAAAAAAATTTTGAAAAAGCTATATCATTTAATCCGGAATTCGGTGTTTCATATAATGCGCTGGGAGTTGTGCTGATGAAGCTCGGAAAATTCAGTGAAGCGAATACAGCTTTTTCCGCAGCCCTTGTTTTTCTGCCTGAGTCAGCTGAAGTTTTGAACAATATTGCCCTGAGTCTTGAGAAAACAGGGAAAAACGGGCAGGCTCTGGAATATCTGAATAAAGCGTTTGAAAAGGATCCCAATAACCGCGAAATTCAGAAAAATTTATCACGCTTAAAAGATAAGACAGTAAATAAGCAGTAGTTTTTTATAAAATTTATCAGTTGGAAAAGGCGTATCCTGCACTAATAATAATGCTGTATGTGTCAATAGATGATGAACCGTCAGCGTTATAGGTATTGTCTGTCTGAGGATTTGTCAGCGCGAATCCGTCGCCAAGATTGATTGTATTTCTGATCCATTCTCCGCCAAAACTGACATACAGTCCGCCTGTAAAGTATATTGTACAGTTTAATTCAGCTCCGTATGTTAATCCGCTGGTTTTTATACTGCTTTCGCCGCTGTATCCGTCTATTGTTTTCTTTGCTACCGGTGTAGCATTGTATTCTCCGAACGCGTATCCTATTACCGGAGTAAGAACGAAATCCCATACTTTTCTGCTTGTAGCATGTATTGCGGGGCCCAGATAAACTGAATAATCCCTGTACAGATATCCTTTCCAGTTTTCGTAATCCGATCCGAATGCCGTATTCTGTACAAGATATGTTCTTCTAAACCTGAGTATGCAGCCAAAATGGTTAACCGGCTGATATTCTGCATTCAGCCCGAATGAGAAAGACTGATGTGAAACCTGAAGTTTTTTTGTTATATCGTTGTCAAAAGTGTAGGTTGATCCTTCAAGGAATTCGTCTTCCGCATCAATAAGGCTGCTTTTAGGCCATCCAAGCGTAAAAAAAGCGCCTAATAAAAACTGGCCTTCATGCGCTCCTTCCGGAGGCTTGTCCAGTTCGTCAAATTCAGTAGCATTCGCATCGCGTGCGGAAGCAAAAAAAAGAAAGACCAGTAATAGTGCCGGGAGTTTTTTAATCATATACTGAGTTTTACTCATTTACAATGATTTAACAGATTATGTTTATGCGTAAACTAATTATTTTAATTTTTTATTTATGTCAATATAAAATAATACTTAAAGTCCTAAAAATCAATCGATATGCGGGCTGTATATATGCAAAACAACAAAAACAGCTTTACTATTTTCAGGCTATATTGTTCTAAGTTAGCAGATTAAATTGGAATTACCGTGAACAAAACAGGACATTGGGCCCTTGTGATGAGGATAAAGGGACGCAATGAAAAAAAGTTCAGCGTGAGACGTACTGAAAAAATATGCGTATATTAATAGTGAATTATGAATATCCTCCGCTCGGAGGCGGAGGGGGAGTAGCTTCCAGGGACCTGGCCATTGAATGGGTGAAAAATGCCCGTGTGGATGTAGTCACTTCTTCATTTAAGGGCTTTAAAAAATTTGAAGTTGTGGAAAATGTGAATGTGCACAGAGTCAGAATTTTTAACAGGAAGTCACGTGATGCCGCAACATTCATTTCAATGCTGACTTATCTGCCCGGGGCTTTTATTAAGGGATTTCAGCTGATGAGGAAAAACCGTTATGACGCAATCAATACTCACTTTGTTGTTCCGTCAGGGCCTGTCGGGTTTTTGCTTGGCAGGATTTTCAGAGTCCCCAATATCGTATCACTTCACGGCGGTGAAATTTATGATCCGAGCAAAAAATATTCTCCTCACAAAAATAAATTTTATTCCTTTGTCGTAACATATCTTTTAAACAGGGCTGATGCTGTTGTTGCCCAGTCAAGCAATACCAGAGACAATACAGTTAAATATTATAATCCTGTTGTAAAAATAGACATCATCCCTCTGCCTTTTCATCCTCCTGTTTTACCCAGAATATCAAGAAAAGAATTGAACTTAAAGGATGATGACTTTATTGTTATTACATGCGGAAGGCTTGTCGCAAGAAAGGCCATGGATGTTGTAATAAACGCGCTGAGCAAAGTTAACTCAGAGAAAATAAAGTTTCTGATTATGGGGGACGGCCCGGAAAAGGAAAATCTTAAACAGCTTGCGGAAAAATTAAATCTTGACAAAAAAGTGATTTTTCTGGGTTTCGTTGATGAGGCAGTAAAGTTTAAATATTACAATACGGCTGATATCTTTGCCCTGACTTCCCTTCATGAAGGATTCGGAATAGTTTATATGGAAGCAATGTTCTGCGGCCTTCCTATTGTATGTTCAAATAACGGAGGGCAGACGGATTTTCTAAAGAACGGCAAGAATGCAGTTGTTATAGATGTCGGAGATACAGCTGCCTGTGCTAAAGGCATTCAGGAATTAATGGAAAATAAAACTCTGTACAGCGCAATGTCCCGGAATAATAAAAAGGATGTTGAGAATTTTTACGCGAAGCAGGTAGCTGAGAGATATATTCAAATATTCAGGAATGTAAAAGCCGGAGAAAATATTGGATAATAATATTGGCCTTTTATCAAACAATCCGGAGTTGACTGAAAATTTCAGGGAAAATCTGAATGAATTTTCAATGAAATTATATAAATCACTGGATGTCCTGAAAGCAGAAGATATATCCATGCTGTCAGTTGATTCGGAGTTTTTTAAAACAACAGAAGATATTCAATTCCATCTTTCGAGGATCAGAAAAAAATTACACGATATACCTGTGCTGCTGATAATTCCCTCCGGATCATTGCCGGGCATTGACTTTGAATGGTTTTTTGATGAGTTTCTTGTTTATCCTTTCAGAAAAGGCGAACTATGCGCCAGGATACGCAAGACGCTGTGGGACAAAAATCTGCAGCAGAATGAGAATATAATATCTATAGGTAATATTAAAATCAATCTTAAAGAGTATACTGTTTATATAAATAATGTTAAACAGGATTTTACGTATAAGGAGTTTGAGCTTCTCAGGCTTTTTATTGAAAACAAGAGTGTAGTTTTTTCAAGGAAGGAACTCCTAAACAGGATCTGGGGAATGGATTACATAGGAGGCACCAGGACTGTAGATGTTCACATCAGAAGATTAAGAGGAAAGCTTGGTGATGATTTTAATACACTGATTGAAACGGTCAGAAATGTAGGATATAAATGTAAATCGTAATTTGAAAATTACTTGATCTTTAAAGTTAATATGAATAATTTGTTAGCTCGTATAGAAACGTCCATGGCTTTTCATAATACGGGTGAATACGGAAACAATTAATAATCGGAGAACGCGCGTTAAGAGGATTTTATGAATCAGGAAAAAAAATTAGAGCAGATACTGGACTGCGCCCAAAATGAAAATTTATCATCGTACAACCGGGTTTTAAAAAGTTTAAAAAAGAAACTTCCTTTTTTTATCGGGACAAAAAAGATAGCACTCGCGCTTTTAAAAGATGCGCTGGGTGATATTTCCAAACTTGACCTGTCTCTTGAAACCAGGGTTAAAAAATCACAGACAGGGAAAATTTATTTTGAAGACATTAAAAACGGAAAAGCCAGGCTGTTTATCAATATCGGCAAAAATCACCGTCTCTCTCCCGGAGACCTTATACGGGAGATCGTTAAAAAAACCGGTATAGAAGGAAAGCAGATAGGAAAAATTGATATATATTCAACTTACTCTTTTTTTGAAGTACCGGAGCAATTTGCGGAAATGGTTTTAGTCTCCCTTGATAAAACAAGGATCAGAGGCGTTCCGATAGTTGTTGAACCTGCCAAAAAGAAAAAGAATGAAAAATGACGGACCATTCTGTCCTGCCTGTAAATCTTTAAAAAATTCAACAATTTATAAAGATCATCTTCATTTAATTAAGTGCCTGGACTGCGGAGTAATTTTTAATAATACGCATCAGGCGCTTGATTATAATGACACATATTTTACAACTCAGTACTGCGCCCAGTACGGTAAAACATATGCTGAAGATTTCGACAACATTTACAGAAATTCTTTGCGCAGGCTTGATACTATATTTAAATTATTAAAAAGCAGAATAGATCCTGCAGCATTAAGAATGATAGACATTGGTTCTGCAATGGGCTTTTTTCTTAAAGCTGCGAAGGATAAAGGGCTGGAACATGTTTCAGGCATTGAGGTCTCAAAATTCGCGTCAGATTACTGTAAAAGTAAATTTCATATAAATGTAATAAACGCTCCTTTTGATGAGGCCGGTTTAAAAGGAATGTATGATATTATTACAGCATGGTATTTTATTGAACATTGCAGTGATCCTGCGGCTGTAGTAAAAAAAATTTTTGATTCTCTGCAAACAGGCGGCATTTTTGCTTTTTCCGTGCCTTCCTGTTTCGGCCCCCTGTATATTTTTAACAGGGATGAATGGGCAGGGACTCATCCTGAAGACCACAGAATTGATTTTTCGCCTCTGACAGTCAGAAGATTCCTGAAAAAGACAGGTTTTTCGCGAATATCTGTTTATCCGGGAGGGATACATCCTGAAAGGCTGATTCCGGGCGGCTTTTTTCTTTCAAAGCCGGTTAAAATTTTGTATACCGGCATTTCCCGGTGTTTATCTTTTTCAGATACAATGGAAATTTTTGCAGTTAAATAGTTTACCTGAGTTTCCTTATGAAAATCCGGCAGTTGTTTTATTGCAGAGCAATTTTTACACAAAGATCAATAACAGCTGCCTTATTTGTCTAATTTCTTTGATATGCTCAAAAATAGTATTGACAATATGGGTTCTCAGCTATAATATGTAGGATTCAGAAAATATCGGTTTTTATTGACAATATTTTAAATAAACCGGTAAAAAGTGCTTTATTCTTTACGGCATGTAATGATTATGGCTCTAATTTATCAGCTTTAAATTTAAAAAAAGAACATAATTTGAGTATAAATGGTATATAATATACGGAGAGAGTACAGTAGATGAAAAGAACATTTCAGCCAAGTAATATTAAAAGAAACAGAAAGCATGGATTTCGGTCCAGAATGAGCACTGCTGAAGGACGGGAAGTGCTTAAAAGAAGAAGAAGAAAAGGAAGGCATAAATTAACAGTTTCGGATGAAAAAGTAAAAATATAGGAGTTGAAAACCTATAAATCCCTGAAGGGAAAAAAGAAATTCAGAGAGGTTATAAAAAAAGGTCGAAGGTATTATCGGAGTGATGTTCAGCTAATTGCCTTAAAAATTGATGAATGTGCTGATATTGCTGGAAATAAAAAGGATTTGTCATCTGTTTGTTTCCAAATAGGTATTCAGATAGGAAAAAGATACGGGAACGCGGTAACCAGAAACCGGGCAAGAAGAAGAATCAGGGCAATATGCAATGAAGTTTTACAAAATGTTGATAATGATTATCTAATTATAATTCGTCCAGATGAAAGTTTTAAATCGCTTACTTATTTAAGTTCAAAAGTTTCTATTGCTTCATTATTGACAAAAGCAGGACTTTTAAAATCTTGACAGGCTATGAAAATTTCCAAATATATTGCAAATTTGTTTATATTAATGATAAAGATATATAAGCTTTTTATATCTCCAATATTACCTTCATCATGCAGGTTTTACCCTACGTGTTCCGCTTATGCGATATTGTCATTGCGGAAATACGGTGCGTTAAAGGGTGCTTTTTTAACAATCAGAAGGCTTTTAAGATGCCATCCTTTTTGCGACGGCGGGTATGACCCGGTTCCTTAGCCCGTTTATGTGTCATCTGCATGTGCATGTGAACATTCTTGCCTTTTAACCAAATCTAATTTCTTTCCTTTAAAGGATTAACGTATTTAAGACTGATATCTTTATCTGTCTTGCTTTGTATTACTTAAATTAAAAAGGAAGGGAAATGGAATCCAGCAAAAGATTAATTATAGCCATTGCATTATCTGTAGTTGTATGGTTTTTGTATATGAATTTTTTAGCTCCGAAAAAACCGGAAAAAAAGGATATTGCAGGAGTAGAAACAAGCGCGGAAAATAGTTCAGCCGCAGATAAAAATGCAGTAACGGAAAAGAAAACCGGTACAGGAGCGGAAGTCAGTGAGCCGGCTGCAAGCATAAACGTTGTATCTTCAAAGATCCCGGAATCCGTGATCGGCATTACGACAGATAAATACACAGTAAGCCTTTCAAACAAGGGAGCTGTAATAAAGAACTTTGTTTATAAATATAACGGAAGGGATATTGAATTAACCGTTCCGTATAAACCCCGCAACACGGAAGGAACATTTGATTTTGCCGTTCATTTCAGCGAAAACGAATTCCTGAGAGGAAACTCTCTTCAGGATACCGTCTGGAATTTCGAGAAAAAATCCGAAAGCAATGTAATGTTTTTCACCAATCTTTCCCTTAACGGCAGGGATGTCCAGCTGCAGAAAACATATAAATTTTTAAAAGATGCGAATTATTTTGAAGTTGAATACAGCCTGGTAAATCCCGGAAAGGAACCTGTTGTACTCCCTAACGGTAATTTTATAGTTTCTCCGGGCAATTTTCTCGGACCTGAGATGGACTTCGAAAATTCATACAACACTCTTGGCCAGATTTACTATATGAACGGTGATTTTGAAAAACCGGGAAAAGGCGGCGGCTTCTTTTCCAAAGGCGGGGCTACAACAAGGGAAAGCGGAGATGTAAAATGGGCCGGTGTAATGAGCAGGTATTTTTTACTGATAATGCTTGCAAATGATTCCGGCGGAAATGCAGTCATAACAGACGCCAGAGGAGATTCAGCTTACAGAACCGGACTTTTTATTCCCGCGGAACCGGTTCAGCCGGGAGGCAAATTTACAAAATCATTCAAAGTATATGCCGGCGAGAAAAACAAGGAAAAGCTGGCAGCTGTAGACGCGTCATTAAAAGATGCGGCTGACGTAAGCAAATGGATTGAGCCTATCAGGGA
Source organism: Spirochaetota bacterium (assembly GCA_016932015.1). GTDB lineage: Bacteria > Spirochaetota > UBA4802 > UBA4802 > JAFGDQ01 > JAFGDQ01. The sequence goes on from JAFGDQ010000116.1 coordinate 42,559, forward strand.
TGTGCTGATGTGGTGCCTCTTAAAGATAAATATTCTTTTCGGTAATTTCGGATGGTCTCTTGTAGTCTTTTCGATTCTTACAAAAATAATCCTGCTGCCTCTTACTCAGAAATCAACAGAGTCAATGAGAAGAATGCAGGCTCTTAGTCCGCAGATGAATGAACTGAAAGCCAAGTACAAGGATAAACCTGATCAGCTCAATAAGGAGATGATGAAGCTGTACAAAGCCAATAAGGTTAATCCTATGGGCGGATGTCTTCCAATGCTGGTTCAGATGCCGTTTTTCTTTGCCCTGTACAGCGCTCTTATCAATTCAATAGATTTATGGCAGGCGCCGTTTATTTTCTGGATAAAGGACCTTTCCATGCCTGATACTGTAGCAACTATATCCGGATTTAATTTAAATATTCTGCCGCTTCTTATGACTGGTGCCACATTCCTGCAGCAGAAAATGACTCCCGGCTCACAGACAGGCCAGCAGCAGAAGATGATGATGATGATGATGCCGCTGATATTTATTTTTATCTTCTGGAGTATGCCTTCAGGGCTTGTTCTTTACTGGACACTGCAGAACCTGATACAGGTACTTCATCAGGTAATTGTAAACCGCAGGCCGGAGAAGGTAAAAAATTAAAGATAATTATTCATAATGTTTATATAATAGATTTTTAAATTTAATGAAAGGAGGTAAATACGAATTATAAAAAATAACCCAATATTATCTTATTATTCATGACTAGGAGGGTAAAAATGAATGTATTAGAGGTCGAAGGCAGAACAGTCGATGATGCAACGAAAAAGGCTTTAGCAGAATTAGGTATTAAAGATACCTCCAAAGTAAAAATTGAAGTTGTTGACGAAGGAAAAAGCGGCATATTCGGTTTCGGTGTTTCGAGACAGGCTAAAATTCGAATTTATTTTAATGAAAATGACATGGATACTGTCAATTCCGCGAAGGAGATTTTCCTGAATATATTAAAAAGAATGGGTATTGAAGTTGAGATTAAGGATGTAAAGGAAGGATCAAACAGGATTTACATGGAACTGGAAAGCGATCAGTCCGGCCTTATAATCGGAAAACAGGGAAAGACTCTGGAGGCGCTGCAGTTTCTGCTTAATCTGATAGTATCAAATAAAACAGGAAGTGAAAAGAAGATCATTCTGGATATTGAATCATACAGGGAAAAAAGGGAAAAAGCTTTAAGAAGATTATCCAAGGATATTGCGCATAAAGTTATTCGAACCGGAAAACCGTGTACTCTTGAGCCCATGAATCCGTTTGAAAGAAGGCTTATTCATTTAACATTGCAGAATGATTCAAGAGTATCAACAAAAAGCGAAGGAGAGGGAATTTACAGAAAAGTAAAAGTTTCTCCAAGTAACAGCAGGTAAGTAAATGCGGGAAGATACAATTTGTGCTTCTGCGACACCGCCTATTAATTCACCTCTCGCAATTATCAGAATCAGCGGCCCCATGACTTATGGGGCCGTCAAATCCATATTCAGCAATCCGGAAAAAATAAAGCACAGAACCGCGGTATTCGGTTCAGTTGTTCATGAAAACAAACCTGTAGATGATGTTATTTTAACGTATTATCAGGAGCCTGAGAGCTTTACAGGCGAGGATATGGCTGAAATATCATGTCACGGGAATCCGATTATTGTCAGAGATATTATAAGGATTCTTAATAATAAAGGCATAAGGCTTGCCGAACCCGGCGAATTCAGCAAGAGGTCTTTTCTTAACGGAAAGATTGATCTTACTGAGGCTGAAGCAATTAATCATATCATAACAGCAAAAAGCGACTGGCAGGTATCGTCCGCATTAAGACAGATGCACGGTTCACTGCGCGATTCCGTAAACAGCATCAGGGACAGTATAATTACGCTGAAAGCGGATGTTGAGTCAGGTATAGATTTTATTGAACAGGATATTGAGTTTGTCTCAAATGAGGAAGCACTAAGGCAGATAGCTGATATCAGGGAAAAAATATCCGAAATGCTCGCGAGATGCAGGATCGGGGAAAAGATGTCCCATGGTATTGACCTGCCGATTGTCGGGAAACCGAATGTGGGCAAGTCGAGCATTCTGAACACTGTACTGAACAGGGAACGGGCGATCGTTTCAGATATTCCGGGCACAACCAGAGACCTTATCGGCGAGATTGTGCAGATTGGGGGAGTGCCTGTTAATCTGACCGATACCGCGGGCATTACGAAAAGCGATTCACTTGTTGAAATGATCGGAGTTGAGCTCAGCAATAAAAAAATGGAAGCTTCTTCCATCATTATTTTTGTCATTGACGCGTTCAACGGAGTAAAGACTGAAGATTTTGAGATTTATGAAAAGATTAAGCACAAGAATCATATAATTCTGGCTAATAAATCCGATCTTGTTAAGGATAATAATTTTGAGTTCCCGCAATTTTCTGAAAAAGCGATTCCATTTTCGGCAAAAACAGGCAAAGGACTGGCTGATCTTGAAAAGGCAATAAGTACAATTATCAGAGATGAGTTTGTTAATTATGAAAGTTCTTTTGTAACAGACATGCGTATTATCAGCATTCTCGGGAAGTCTCTCGAAGCTGCCGGTTTATGCGATAATGCAGTCCGCGCAGGAGAGTCTCAGGAGATCATAGCTTTTGAGCTGCAGTCTTTGATCGACATCATATCTGAAATTACAGGTGAGATTTCGCCTGATGATATTCTTGATTCAATATTCAGCCGTTTCTGTATCGGTAAGTAAACCGGCAAACAAAATTTCATATCCCGGTCCGTTTAAAAAATTATAAAAATTAAAATCACTTAACAATTTAAATTAAATATCAATAGATAATACTTATTGTATTTCAGCATTATCTATTGATAGTACAAATTGGATAAGTAAAACTGTGCAATTCGGCTCCGGTTATTATTTGGTTTTAGGCGGAATTACAGTCGGAACATAATCCGGATCTATATATTCGAATTTGCCGCTTTTTTCAGCTGCCTGTTTAAGAGTTTCGTAACCGGGGTCATTCGCTATTTTGAATTTGTACAGCTCCCCGCCAAGAAGTTCAAGAGAGACGATTTTGTAGCTGCTGAACGTTTTTTCAATATCACTTTTCTGTGCGGATTGTTTCAGTTTGATCAGGTATTCTCCGGCAACAGTGCTGCTGTCTACATTACTTGTTGAAGCACACGCTGACAGTAAAAACAATATTCCGGCGAAGAATAAACTGATAATGATTCCGGATGGTTTGAATGCGTTTTTCATTTTTATACTACCTCCCTATATTTTTTAATGCAACCAATTAAATTATTAATACTATTTTAAAAGCAGTATGTTTTAGTCAATAGAATTATTCTATATTGACAACATATTATTGAGAATTAAATAAATAATTGGAAGGAATTGAAAAATAAAATTCGTATACTAAATTATCACTGAAAGTTAAATTTGACATTATCATTTAAAAACCTTTTATTAAATGACAGTTATTTAATTAAAAAATTACTGTCAAAATGAATTGATTAATTATAAAGTCTGTTTAAACGTTTAATTATTGTACGATGAATTGCCAATTTTCATGGCATATTAACAGGAGGAAAAGGCATGAGCAAAAAGACAGCATTAATAATCGTCGACGTTCAGAACGATTTCTGTCCCGGAGGATCGCTTGAAGTAAAAGACGGTGACAAAATAGTGCCTGTAATTAATAGCATAATAAATAAATTCGATATTGCTGTTGCTACTCAGGACTGGCATCCTGAAATGCATATTTCCTTTGCGTCAAGCCATAAAGGAAAAAATGTTTTTGACCTTGTTGAGGTTAACGGCGTAGACCAGATAATGTGGCCTGACCACTGCGTGCAGGGAACTGCCGGAGCTGAGCTTCATAAGGATATAGACACAAAAAAAATCAGCCTGATACTCAGGAAAGGCATGGACCCGCATCTTGATTCGTATTCGGCCTTTACTGAAAATGATAAAAAAACAATAACCGGGCTTCACGGGTACCTGAATGCGATGCAGGTCAGCGATGTGTATATATGCGGTCTTGCGACAGATGTTTGCGTTTATTATACTGCAATGGATTCTGTCAAATTCGGGTTTAATACTTCGGTACTTACAGACGCAAGCAGGGGCATTGATAATCCGGCAGGCAGTCTTGATAAGACTCTTGAAGATATGAAAGCTAAAGATATTAAAGTTATAACAACAAGCGAAATAAAAAAATGAAAAATATAAATAATTATTCACTGTTAACCGATTTTTACGAACTGACAATGATGCAGGGATATTTTTTAAAGTTTTCTGAGCAGGTTAGTACATTTGAAATGTTTTACAGGTATCAGCCTTTTAAAGGCGGTTATTCAGTATTTGCAGGACTTGATCCTGTGCTTGATGCTATACAGGAAATCAAATTCAGAGAAGAGGATATTGATTATTTAAAAGATCAGGGAATTTTTAAGGATGAATTCCTTGAATATTTGGCTAACTTTAAATTTAAAGGCGATATATACAGTGTTAAAGAGGGAAGCGTTATTTTCCCCATAGAGCCGATAGTCAGGGTTACAGGCAATCTGATGGAGACACAGCTTATAGAAAGCCTGCTGCTTAATTTTATCAATTTCCAGACTCTTATTGCGACTAAGACTGCACGTATAGTGGATATAGCAGCAGATAAGCCTGTTCTGGAATTCGGGCTGAGAAGGGCTCAGGGTGCAGACGGAGCCATTTCAGGAACAAGGGCGGCATTTATCGGCGGAGCAAACGCGACCTCCAATACTCTTGCAGGGAAGATTTACAATATACCTGTCAGCGGAACAATGGCGCACAGCTGGATAATGAGCGCTGAGTCTGAATATGAAGCGTTTAAAAAGTATACTGAAATATACCCTGACAAGTGTATTCTGCTTGTTGATACTTTTGACACATTAAAGTCAGGCATTCCAAACGCGATTAAAATATTCAATGAGCTGAAAAGCAGCAATCCTTCGCTTATGGCAGTACGGATTGACAGCGGCGACCTCGAATACTTAAGCCTTGAAGCAAGAAAGATGTTTGATGAAGCCGGATTGAGCGAAGTAAAGATTTTTGTTTCAAGCGATATTGATGAATGGATCATCCGGCAGATCAAACAGAGCGGAGTTCCGATTGACGCGTGGGGTGTCGGTACAAGGCTCATTACCGGAGGCAATGACCCCGCGCTTCCGGGCGTATACAAGATTGTTGCCCAGAACAGGGCAGGAGTTGTAAGGCCGTGTATCAAGATCTCGAATCAGTCGGAAAAGATAACAAATCCCGGAATCAAGAATGTAATGAGATTTTACAAAAACGGCAATATGCTTGCTGATTTGATGTATCTTGAAGAAGAGGAAAATGAACTTATTTCAGCAGTACGGAACAAAGCACCGGTTAAATTCAATCATCCCTCAACCGAGTACGAACATTTTGTATTAAAAGATTATGACAGGGCTGAACCTATGCTTACCAGGGTTATGAAAAACGGAAAGCGTTTGTCTGAATCAATGGCGTTGTCCGACCTCAAGGAATACAGGCAGAAAGAGATTAATTCTCTGGACAGAACATACCGGAGGCTTCTGAATCCCCACACTTATAAAGTAAGCCTGTCTGAAAAGCTTAAGAATCTTAAGACAAATCTGATCAGGGAAATTGAAAATAATTCTACGGTTAAATAATTTTCCTGGAGCATTGTGCCGAATGAGAACAGTAAAGTCAAAGTTATAATTCATTAGCTGATCTGTTTTTTCTGCTGGTTTTAAGAAGAAAATTTTTATGCTGTTTCCCGCGTTCTTCTGTTTTTTTTGCAGACGGAAATTTCTCTCCTGTCAGAGGGTCTTCTCCTGAATAGTAAATTACTGAAGATAAAGTCATGGGCAGGGGAATGAACATCTGCACCTGCTCAGGAATAAATCCGAATAAAGAGACAACATCCTGTTTTATTTTAATAATATCATTCCCGGCTTCTCCGGGATGGCATGTCATAATATAAGGAATCAGGTACTGTTCTTTTCCCGCTTTTTTAGTAAGGGCTTTGAATAATTTTATAAATTCATCAAGCCTGAAAAGCGGCGTCTTCCGCATCGCGCGGAGAACCCGTTTGGATGTGCTCTCAGGTGCGATCTTAAGCTGTCCGCTTATATGAGACCTGATAAGGGTTTCCAGGTGTTTTCTGCTTTTCTTATCTATCATAAAAAGGTCATACCGGATACCTGAGCCTATACTAACTTTTTTTATGCCTTTAACGGAAGATGCCTTTTTAAGAAGATCGATCCATTTGCCTGTGCCGGATTGAAGATTTTTGCATAAAGACGGGAAAAGGCAGCTTTCCCTGCCGCATTTCCATTTTTTGGCGCAGCTGAAGCCGTACATGTTTGCTGAAGGGCCGCCAATATCAGTAATATGGCCTTTGAAGGTTTTATTTTGCGCAAGCTTTTGCACATCCCTGGTTACAGATTCTGCGCTTCTTGAAATGATTTTTTTACCCTGATGCAGGGAAAGGGAACAGAAAGAACATCCTGAAAAACAGCCCCTGTGGGAGGTAATCGAATCTTTAATCATTTCATAAGCGGGAATTTTTTCCCTGTACAAAGGATGAGGAAGATACGTAAAGGGCAGGTCGTATATTTTATCAAGCTCCATGCTGTTCATTTCTGCAGGAGGATAATGAACGAGATACCTGTTTCCGCATTGCTGAGTAAGTATTTTAAGCTGGTTAGTATAGAATTTTCTGTAAAGTTCAATGAATATTTTTCTGCTTTTTGACGCGTCCTCTTCAGACGGAAGCATCATGGAATTGTCTGGGATTTCCTTTGACATTATTACTGTTCCCGGAATATTTTTTAAATCTTTACCTGTATCTATTCTATGAGCAATTTCTATAATCTGTTTCTCGCCCATGCCGTAAACAAGAATATCTGCCCTGGAATCTTCAATAATAGAACGCCTTACTTTATCATCCCAGAAATCATAGTGGGCTATGCGCCTCATAGACGCTTCAATTCCCCCCAGAACTATAGGGATATCCTTATACATCTGCTTTATAAGGTTGCAGTAAACAATGACAGCGCGCTCAGGCTTGCTGCCTTTTCCTGCCGGTGCATAGGGATTGTCAGATCTGTATCTTTTTAATGCAGTATATTTCGCGAGCATTGAGTCAATAGCGCCGCCTGTAATTCCGAAAAAAAGACGTGGTCTCCCGAATATATTTACCGATTCAGGATTCTTCCAGTCAGGCATGGAAATGATGCCAACACTGAAGCCGCTGTCTTCAAGTACTCTTCCGATAACCGCAGTACCGAAAGAAGGATGGTCAATATACGCATCGCCGGTTATCAGAACAATATCGAGCTGATTCAGATCCGGGTTTTTTATTTCAGATATTGAAACAGGCAGAAAATGATTTATTTTTTTCTTATGCTGATTCATCGTTTTCTTTCTCTGTAATAGAGTCATCTGAAGCTGCGGAAATACCTGCAAGCCGGCCTGTTGAAAATGCTGCCTGAAGATTGTAGCCGCCTGTATCTGCGTCAATATCAATTATTTCTCCAGCGAAGTAAAGACCGTTGATGATTTTGGACTCCATGGTTCTGGGATTTATCTCTCTGACATCAACTCCGCCCGCGGTAATTATTGCTTCTTTAAGAGGCCTGTGCCCGGTTACTTTAAGCCTGAAATCCTTGAGCCATAACCTTAGTTTTTTTCTTTCTTCTGCTGTTATCTGATTTGCTGTTTTGTCAGGATTAAGTTTTATCTGATCCAGACATACTGCAATAAGTCTTTCAGGTAAAAGGCCTTTTAGTAAATTTTTTGCTGTTTTAGTTGGGGAACTGCTGATATCGCGGATGAGTCTGCTATCAAGAGCCTTATGATCAAGGGCAGGCTTCAAATCAATTGAAATAAAAACTTTGTCTTTATTGTAAATTGAATCAACGCAGGTTTTGCTAAGCGTTAGTATCACCGGCCCTGATACTCCTCTGGAAGTAAATACCATTTCACCGAATTCTTCGGAATTTTTTTTATCATTAATCCATAATGAAACATTTATATTTTTGAGACTTAATCCCTCAAGATGGGAAGCTGTATCACCTTCTGTATCTAGCGGTATAAGAGCAGGACGAACAGGAATAACAGAGTGCCCGGCTGATTTAGCTAATGAATAACCGTCTCCTGTTGAGCCAGTTCCGGGATATGATGCGCCTCCTGAAGCGAGTATAACTGCATCAGCTTTTATGATTTCCTTATTTTGTTTATCGGTTTCAGCTGTGGTTACGGTAACTATTTCAACACCGGTAATCCTGTTACTGTCTGTAAGCAGTTTGTCTGCTTTTGTGTTTGTTCTGATTTTAACGCCCTCTTTTTTATTCCATTGTACAAGAGCATCGGTGACTTCGTTTGCGTCATTGCTTCCAGGGAAAACACGTCCGCCTCTTTCCGTTACAGTATTGACTCCAAGTGTGTTCAGAAACTGAACCAGTTCAGTGTTAAAGAAAAAGGAAAAGGCCTGTCTGAGAAACTTTCCGTTTTTCCCGAAATGCTCAATAAAATCACGAATTCCGGCAATATTCGTTATATTACATCTGCCTTTTCCTGTTATTCGAAGTTTTTTTCCGGGTATATTCATCTTTTCAACGAGAATAACCTCGGCACCTGAAACAGCTGCCGTGCCTGCGGCTGTTAAACCTGAAGCACCTGCTCCGATTATTATTATTTTCTTTTTAGGCATTTGATAAATTTTTATCTAAAATTAATGAATACGTATAATTTTATTTTTGTTTAAATCAATATTTTATTGCAACTATTCAGCTATGCGGAGCGTTTTTTACATAAAAATTTCAAATAGCTTGGCAGTTGCATTTTATTTACAATAAACTTGAAACAAAACTTGACATTATTTCTTATTTAAAATAAAAACTTCCTTAAAATACACAATCGATTATCATTAATCTACATAATTTTTTATGAAGCAATACATAAAAAAATATCCTCAAGATTCAGTAGAAATTCTAATAGAAAAATTTTTCAGGTAAACTGACGCTTTTGAAATGAACGTCAACAATCTTTTTGCAGCAAAAAACAAGTGTAACATTCAGGGAAGCCATCTTTCTTATTTTAAAAATTTGATAACGATAAAACTATTTAAATAAATATAAATATGATACATAATTTTCAATTACATTCACTAATCATTACTTTTCCAAAGATTGTGTATTCAGGGCCTAAAGTTTACAGTTATTCCCGTCAAATTGTCGCATTTTTTAAAAAAGATAAAAATATACAATAAGTATTATCAGGGGGTAGTTATGGACTTTGCTGCAATGTATGACCTACCGGCGGAACTTATAAGCAGGGAATCATTTTTTAATATCGGCGGGCCTCATGGGTTTATGAGGTGGGGGATATATTTATTTCTTCTTGCTGCCGTAATTTCTATAGTTTTAACCTTAAGAAAAAGAGTAAAGATCTGGAAAGAAGGGAAAGAAGAACTCAGAACCGATAATGTTCCAAAAAGAATCCTGATGGTTGTCAAGTATGCCGGGCTTCAGGCAAAGATTTTAAGAGAAGCATATGCTGGAATAATGCATGCAGCTATCTTCTTTGCTTTTCTCGGGCTTGTAGCTGTAACTCTATTGATTATGATTCAGGACGATTTCACCGAATTATTTTTCGGTATAAAGTTTCTTACGGGCAATACTTATTTAATATGGTCTTTTTTTGCTGATTTTTGCGGTATTGTTCTTCTTCTGGGACTTCTTATTGCGGTTTATCGCCGCTATATTAACAAACCTAGCAGGCTTGACACAAAATCAACTGACACTTTCGCTCTTGTACTTCTTCTGCTGATAGTTGTTACGGGTTTTACGACTGAGGCATTGAGAATCGCAATAACTGAATTTCCCGGATTCGAAATCTGGTCGCCTTTCGGATGGGGGCTTGCATATGTATTCGCTCTTATCAGCAAACCCGCACAGCCTGTTGTTCATCAAATCAGCTGGTGGATTCATGTTGTTGCTTCTTTTCTGTTTTTATCGCTGCTGGCGCATGCCAAGCTGGGACACATACTCATTTCAACTCTTAATATTTTCTTTATGAATCTGAATAATGAAGATTCAAAAACAAAATACCGCTCGGCAATAATTCCTCCTGATGAATTTGAAACAGCTGAATCTTTCGGGGTCAGTTATGCGGAGGAATTCACGTGGAAGCAGCTTATGGACGGAGACGCATGCACAAGATGCGGCAGATGCCAGGACAACTGTCCTGCTTTTCTGACAGAAAAGCCTCTGTCTCCCAAAAAGATAATTAATGATATAAAGGACAATAAAGATGAAAGAGTTCCGAAAATAATTGAAGTGAAGAAACAAGCGGAAAATGCTTCGGCTATTGACCCGGACTCAATAGAGGCAAAGGCCCTGATTGAAGACTCAGTAAAAGAAGATGAGATATGGTCCTGCACAAACTGCGGTGCCTGCGTTGAAGCCTGCCCTGTACAGATTGAACATATAGATGCTATTAATATGATGAGAAAATCGCTGGTTCTGATGCAGGGGAAAATGAAACCAGAACTGCAGACAGCTTTTACAAATATGGAAAACAATTCAAATCCTTACGGATTTGCTTTCGCGTCACGCGCTGACTGGATTCCTGAAGACCTTAATCTGAAAACAGTTACTGAAGATTCTGACATTGATTTTCTGTATTTTGTAGGGTGTGCAGCATCATATGACAAAAGAAACCAGAAAGTTGCTGTTGCCCTGGTTAGAATTCTGCAGAAAGCTGGTTATAAGGTCGGAATTCTCGGAGCAGAAGAAAGCTGCTGCGGCGATTCAGCTATGAGGGCGGGAAATGAATATCTTTTTCAGGCTCTTGCAGCTCAGAACCTTGAAATTTTTAAAAATTATAATATTAAAAAAATTGTTTGTTCATGTCCCCACGGTTATAATGTACTGAAAAAAGAGTATCCGGAATTCGCTAAAAAAGGGCTCAATTCAAACGGAAATCCGCTTGAATGTAATTATACAGTTTATCATCATACCGAAGTAATTTTCGATCTGCTGAGAAAAGGGCAGATTAAAATAAAAGATTCTCTTAACGGGAAAATTACCTATCATGATTCATGCATGTTAGGAAGATACAATGAAATATACCGTGAGCCGAGAGAAATCATAAAAACAATCCCCGGAACAAAACTGGTTGAAATGAGCAGGCATCACAGGAAAAGTTTCTGCTGCGGAGCAGGCGGCGGAAGAATGTGGCTCGAGGAAGATCTGGGGACACGCATAAATCAGTTCAGAACAAAAGACGCTCATAATACAGGGGCAGGCAAAATATGCACGGCCTGCCCGTTCTGTATGACAATGCTCTCGGACGGCACACAGGAGCTTGGCATTCAGAATCTGGAAACATATGACATTGCTGAACTGGTTTACAATACAATGGAAAAAGCATAGATTTTATATCTAATAGCTTTGTTTCAGCTTTGCTGAGCAATATATAAATCCTGCCGGTTAAGGTAAAATGGCTTCAGATACGGCAGGTACATCGGCAAAACCGGTGAGAAAACAAATCAGGGAAAATTTCTGCAGACGCGGATTCAGCAGATAATTTTCCGGTAATTAAAATAATTTTAAGGAGTAACAGTTATATGGAATCAAGTTTATTCTATATCGCACCAATTGGTTCTGTGATCGCTCTTATTTTTGCATGGTTTTTCTACAAGAATATGATGAAATCCGATGCAGGTAATGCAAAAATGCAGGAAATTGCAGGTCACGTGAAGGAAGGGGCTATGGCTTATCTTTATAGACAATATAAAGTCGTTTCCCTGGTTTTTCTCGTTTTATTGATAATCTTTACTATACTCGCTTTCTTCGGAGTACAGAACCCTTTTGTTCCTGTAGCGTTCCTTACAGGCGGTTTCTTCTCCGGCCTTTGCGGCTATCTTGGAATGAGAACAGCAACAAACGCTTCATCAAGAACAGCACAGGGTGCTTCCAATTCTCTTAATCAGGGACTTAAGGTTGCGTTCAGATCAGGCGCTGTAATGGGCCTTGTAGTTGTTGGATTGGGACTTATTGATATTTCAATCTGGTATACTGCACTTAATTATCTTTATGATAATAACGTATGGGGACTCAGCGCGGCTCTTGTTAGAAAGATAGAGACTGCAACTGTTTTCAGCATGAGCCTGATAAATACTCCGGAATTCCAGCACGCTAAACTCGTTGAAATAACAACAACAATGATCACTTTCGGCATGGGTGCTTCAACCCAGGCTCTTTTCGCAAGAGTAGGCGGCGGTATATTTACCAAAGCAGCAGATGTTGGAGCAGACCTTGTAGGTAAGGTTGAAGCCGGTATTCCTGAAGACGACCCGAGAAATCCCGCGACAATTGCTGATAACGTTGGTGACAACGTTGGTGACGTAGCGGGAATGGGCGCTGACCTTTACGAGTCATACTGCGGATCAATACTCGCAACCGCAGCTCTTGGCGCGGCACTTCCGTTAACGTCAGCAGGATACGGCGGACTTAAAGCTGTTATCGCACCTATGATTGTAGCAGGTCTTGGAATTCTTTTTTCGGTTATCGGTATTTTCGCGGTAAGAACAAAAGAAGACGCTTCAATGAAAAACCTCCTCAAATCTCTTAACATCGGAGTATGGGGAAGTTCATTTCTGATCCTTGTAGCTCTTGCGATTATGGCAGGCGTTAATTTCATTACATGGGGAATTTTCGGAGCTGTTGTCGCAGGACTTGTCGCGGGTCTTATAATCGGACAGGCGACTGAATATTACACTTCAGATGAATACAAGCCGACCCAGGGTATTGCCGAACAGACAAAAATGGGTTACGCAACAACAATTATTGAAGGGATCGCAACCGGTATGTATTCAACAGGTATTCCGGTCGTTACGATAGTTATAGGTATTCTTGTTGCTTTCGGAGTTTCCGGCGGATTCACCAATATGGCTCAGGGACTTTACGGCATAGGTTTTGCCGCTGTCGGTATGCTTTCCACACTCGGTATCACGCTTGCTACAGATGCATACGGCCCGATCGCGGACAACGCGGGCGGTAACGCTGAAATGAGCGGCCTTGATCCTGAAGTAAGAAAAAGAACTGATGCTCTTGACATGCTTGGAAATACTACTGCTGCTACAGGAAAAGGATTCGCGATCGGTTCAGCTGCTTTAACAGCAATGGCTCTTCTTTCCGCATATCTTGAAGAAATAAAACTGTGGCTTGGTAAACTTGCGGGTAAAGGATTTTTCCAGGTCGGAACAGTGAAATTTTACAATACGCTTCCAGAAGGTGTTAAAGAAGGCCCGAACGTAATCGTCGCGCATCTCGCGCAGATACAGGATTTCGCCAGAGCTTATGATCTGTCTCTGATGAATCCAAAAGTTCTCTGCGGTCTTTTCCTGGGTGCAATGATGGCTTTCGTATTCAGTGCTATGACAATGAAAGCGGTTGGCCGAGCGGCAAGTGCCATGATTGAGGAAGTCAGAAGACAGTTTAAGCAGCTTCCCGGTATATTAACAGGCAAGGATAAACCTGATTATGCTCAGTGTGTTTCTATTTCAACTGCAGGCGCGCAAAGGGAAATGATTGTTCCTTCTTTGCTCGCTATAATCGTACCTGTTGTTACAGGCCTTATTCTCGGTGTTGCCGGAGTTATGGGACTTCTCGCAGGCGGACTTACCGCAGGATTCTCGCTGGCCTGTATGCTTAACAATTCAGGCGGAGCATGGGACAATGCAAAGAAATTTATTGAGAAAGGTAATTTCGGCGGCAAAGGGTCGGAATCTCACAAAGCCGGTGTTGTCGGTGATACGGTAGGAGATCCTTTTAAAGATACGTCCGGGCCGTCATTAAATATTCTTATTAAACTTATGACAATGGTTTCAGTTGTTTTTGCAGGAGTTATTGTCAAATTTTCACCTGCAATCGGTAAGCTTCTCGGATTCTGATCCGGTTTAATCTTGTAATTAATTTTTTGCCGGGATAAAAATTGTATGTTTATCCCGGCAAAAAATAAAAACAGCCTTCCTGAAAATACTGCATATAAAAATACTTTCAAACCCGCGTTACATAAATTATTTGACGTCTGTTGTAACTTATTATTAACATTCCAGTAATTATCATATTATCTGCGTCGTAATCCGCTTTCGGCGGTTGAAATAAAGCTGTTATAGTGTTATAAATAACGGATATTTAGTTAAAAGTTATTAATGAGAAAAATTATTATAGCAACAGGGGTATTCTTTTTCCTGCTCAGCACTGCATGGGCAAATATTACTTTTGATGATATTCAGGGTAAATGGCAGCTGAAATACAGGCACAATTCAGGATATGAATTCAGATTTTATGGCAATTACAGGGCTTATTGTATATTATACTGCGGAATAAATGCTCTGGTTTTCAAGGGGATTTATACAATTGAAAATGAAAACATAACGATTAATATCAATGAAACAAAGAATACGAGGAATATATACAGAATTAATTTTGAGAATAATTTTGTAAAAACATCATCTTCTTTTTTCATTTTTAACGGGCAGATAATAAGTGACGGGAAAAAAAAGGAACTGCTTCTTAAACCTGTAAAAACCATAATTGACGGGAATGATTCCAACGGGTATTTTGAGCCTGAAATAAAATTAAAAAAAATAAGATAATGCAGTCGGAAAAAATTACATTTTACAACAGCAAGTACAGAAAACTATCAGGGAAAATCTACAATACTGCTGATAAATCACATGGGGTAATTTTCTGTCATGGGATGTTTTCAACAAAGGACGGGTATAAAATTACTCATCTTTCAGAGAGTATAGTAGAAGCCGGATATAATCTTTTTTGTTTTGATTTTTCTTTTTCAGGAGATTCCGAAGACAGCATAGAAGATTTATCCGTTCTTCAGGAACTAGATGATTTAAAAAATGCTGTAAGTTTTTTTACTGATTACGGAATTGAAAATATCCATCTGATTGGTTCAAGTCTGGGAGGCCTTGTATCATTGCTTTATTCGTCGATTAACGCAAATATGGTTTCCCAGACTCTTATTGCTGCTCCGATTATGCTTCCGGAAGTTTTTGCGTCTGGAACAGATATTAAATCTCTTCCTGAAGAAGGGACAACATTACTGGACGGGAAGCAGATAAATAACAGGTTTTTTAAAGAACTAATGGAAATCAATATTGAAGAAGCAATTAAAAACACAAAAGTCCCCAGCCTTATAATTCACGGTTTTGCCGATGCTGTAGTTCCGGTCATGAATGGTGTAGACCTGGTTAAAAAGCTGAATTGCGAGAAGCGTATAGTTATTATTCAGGACGGAGATCATAATCTTACAAGAGATTCGGATTTATCCGTTCTGTCCGGGAATATACTGGAATGGTTAAACGGGCATCGGAATTAAACTGAAGCACTCCCCTTTTTAAATGCAATTACTGCAGGCTTTTAAGCCATGTCTGTTCAGCTTTTAAATGGTTTTCAAGATAAGTATAAATCTGTATTTGAGAATTATTCGTTTTTGAAGACTTCTCAGTTGCTTTTTTGATGCTTTCTTTTACAGATGCAAGTTTATCTTTTATATGCGTCAGACGGTTTTCAATAAAAAATTCCTTGTCTTCATCTGACAAAGAATTAAAAAACATCAGCACTATGTCAATATCAAAATGAATCAGGGTATTGTCAAAATACTGGCGCAATGCTTTTGAAAATCTTTTTTTGCCTTCAGGCAGTATCTGGTAAATATATCTTTCCGGACTCTGGCCGTCTTTTTCGGTTCCGACTTTCTTAACCCAGTTTCTCTTTAACGCTTTTTTTATGGCATAATAAATTGATCCGAATTTTACATCGAGAAAACCATCCATACGTTCAGCGATTTTTTTCTTTATTTCATAACCGTATAAATCTTTTTCAAGCAGCAGCCCCAAAACTGTAATTTCAATTCTCATAAATTCCTCCGATTCAAATAGATTATACCTCCAATAGTCGGCAAACCGGGTATGCTTATCCCGGACGAATTCTATGTATTCCCTGTTAAATTCTGTAATGTAAAAATTATAACCCATCTTACAGGATAAATCAATAATAATCTAAATTTTTACATGATTTTTTTAAAACAAAAATAAATAATATAAATAATTTATTTCTATAAATATTTTTTTATTAAAATTAT
>JAFGDQ010000014.1 GCA_016932015.1 Spirochaetota bacterium
AAATTTCATTTCTAAGCTCTTTTTATTCTATTATCGTAAAAAGAGCTTTCTTTCTAATTCAGGTCTCCTAAATTCTACGCTATCAAATTATTAATAAGTTACAGTATGAGGAAATATTTTCAGGTAAAAGCTATATAAGCTTTAATATTTCCTTTTCTTTCTCTCTCATTTTTATGTCGTCCTCATCTGATTTTTCGTGATCGTATCCTGTCAAATGCAGTATGCCGTGTACAATTAACCATTTAACTTCCTCTGTAAAGTTATTGTTAAACTCCATGGCATTTTCCAGAGCTTTTTCCAGAGATAAATATATTTCGCCAAGATATTCGGATTGCATTGTTATATTCGGTATGGAAAGTGAATACCCGGGAAATGAAATGACATCAGTGGGTTTATTTTTTTTACGATAATCTCTGTTTATCTGCCGAATATAATTATTATCGCAAATAACAACAGTTACTTCAGCTTTTTTCAGATTTAAAGCAGCACATGTTTTTTTTATAAATTTTTTAATATTTCTGCGGGATATATTATGGAATGGAAGATCAATTTCACCTTCTTTGTATATACTAATCTTCATTATTTTCTGAAACGGTATTTATTTTTTCTTCTAATTTTTTAATTTCTTCATCTTCGGGATATTCAAGTCGTGTATGAAAAACTCCGTTAAGAACTCTTAAGATAGATTTCTGAATCAGGTTCAGATCTGACATATTAAGATGCGAGTTCTCAAGCTCACCGTCATTAAGTTTGTTATAAATAATTTTTTTTACCAGGCCTTCGAGCTTAATACTGGTCGGTTCCTGAAGTGAACGGGAGGCAGCTTCAACGGAATCTGCAATCATAACAACTGCGGTTTCCCTGCTTTTTGGTTTCGGGCCTGCGTATTGAAAAACTTCTTTTGTTATAGATGTATCACCTGATGATTCCGCCATCTCAAGTGCCTGATGATAAAAATATGTCATTGTAGAGGTTCCGTGATGTTCTCTTATGAAATCAATAATTGAATCAGGAATTTTGTTTTCCTTTGCAAGCTTAACACCTGTTTCCACATGTGATATTATAAGTTCTGCGTAATCTTCGGGAGGCATGTCCGTATTGTCTGAGGAATTAGACTTGTTTTCAACAAAATATTTTGCGTTATTTATTTTACCTATATCATGGTAATAGCCGCCAACTCTTGCGAGTATAGGATTTGCGCCAATTGCTTCACATGCAGCTTCCGCCATATTTGCAACCATCAATGAATGGTTGTAGGTGCCCGGTGCTTTGATAAGCATTTTTTTGAATATTTTTGCATTCAGGTCGGAAAGCTCGAGGAGTTTGAATCTTGTTGTAACTCCGAAAACGTTCTCGTATAAAGGAAAAATACCAAGCACAAGTATTGAGTTTAGAATACCGCTTGCAAAGGATATGCCTGCATTTTTGAATATAATAACAGCTGAGAATTTATCGATTAATCCTATAGCAATTATAATTAAAGCATTAATAAATCCGATTATAAGGCCTCCGCGTAAAAAATCTGTTCTTCTTTCAAGATCTCTGATGACAATAATACCCAGTATGGTTGAACTGAAAGTAATTGCGAGACTGGCAAATGTACCCATGCTTATAATAAATGTGTAAAAAATTATAAATATACTGACAAGAAGCGCTAAAAATTTGTCACTGAACAGGCTTGATATTGTCATTGTAACAAAAGGAATCGGAAGAAAAAGGGCGAATATATAAATTGAATCCTGCAGATTGAACATTTTGGGAGCAAAAAATGTAAATATCATGAAGAATAATACAAGTGAAAAGGTAATTATTGGGACTTTTTTGTTTTCAAGAGCTTTATTCTCTTTTCCGCTTGAGGTAAAAATTGAAATGAACATTATAATAAACTGAATCAGGAAAATACCTATTATGTATGATATGTTATATGAGGCAGTATTTTTATTCAGAACATCTATTTTATACAGGGATTCAGTAGTGACAGTATCTCCTTCTCTGGTAATCATTTGACCTTTCTTAAGAATCCCCATAATGGGTTTGACGGTTTTTACCTTCTCATCTATACGTCTTTTGGTTTCCTCAATATTGAAAAAAATATTAGGCTCAAGTTCCATTCCCACGATATCAACTATTGCATTTATTGTTTCCCTTGATTTATCCTTGGAAATAGAATAACAAATTTTAGGCAGTTCTTTCTTGATCAAATCCATAGTTCTGATATCATCAAGTCTTTGTGAAACTTCGTTTGTATCTTCCGAAATATTGATTGTTCTGATAGTGGCATTCTGACTGTTTGAGTCTAATGGATTTAAGAACGGTTTTTCCAGTATTCCTTTATCGAAAATGAAAATTAATATTCTATTGATTGTAATTTTCATTTTATTTGTATTAACCGCTTTCAGGGTATTCCATAATGTTCTGTCGGAATAAGTAAGGTTTTTGGGAAGGATGTCTTTAAGGGCTATTAATTGAAATGTTCTGTCTTCTGTACCTATAGGCGGATTTTCTTCCAGGACTCTGTTTATGTATTTGAAATACCGTTCAATTTTTTTTAAGCTGTCTATCAGTATGGACTGATCTTTATCAAAAACAAGGGGAACATTATCGGCAGCTCTTTTTTTTGCCATTTCGGATTCGGACTCAATTATATACTTTATTTCACGGGTTGTGCGAATATCCTCTTTAACTATATCTCCGATATTATAGTTATAAGTAGTCCCGACCACATTTAATGAGAGAAATGCAGTAGAAATAATTATTATTATGAGCATGAGATAAAAAGCAAACCTGGAATTAGGTTCTTTCATAAATTGCTTAAGGCCGGTTTTTAGTATTTTGTTCATAATAAATATAAAGTACTAACTTTCAGATTATTTTTCATCCTTTTTATAATTATCATAAGCTTCTATGATTTTGTCGACAATGGGATGCCTGCATATATCCGCTCTTGAAAACTCTATAATGCCTATTTCCTCAATATTTTTTAATACTTTTATTGCATGAAGTAATCCTGATTCCCTGGGCCTGTTAAGATCTATTTGTGTAATATCTCCTGAAACAACTATTTTTGAATTGTTGCCTATACGAGTAAGAAACATTTTCATTTGTGATTTTGT
>JAFGDQ010000015.1 GCA_016932015.1 Spirochaetota bacterium
TAAAGAGTTGCCAAATCAAAATTCAGTTTTCAAAGAACTATCTAAGCTGCTTATTGCAGCTTGAAAAGTCAGTCAAAATGAGTTATTTATTTTTTATCATTTTCATGGTTGAACTCTGAAAATCCTTCATGAGTTCTGAAGGTACTTTCTCTTTGAGTTCATCTACAGTCCAGCGGCCTTCTTTAGTAATCATATACAGAAAATCAGCTTCAGAATAAAGGGCAACCATGCCGCCCATTACAAAAAATACTGATCCTGTTATTTTTGAAGCTTCGTCTGTACCGAGATAACAAATAAACGGAGCTACATCATCCGGGCTTGGGCTGTGAGTCAGCATTTTTTTTGCTTCTTCGTCAAAAAACGGGCCTGCTTCATCAGGAGTTGCGCTTTCATAGGCTTCGAGCTCAAAAGAAGCTCTTGTCTGAGCACCGGGAGCGAATGCGTTGCATGTTATGCCGTACGGTGCTACTTCCTGTGCTGTTGCAAATGTGAGGCCTATAACACCGGCGTTTGCTGCGGAGTAGTTACTCTGTCTTAACGGGCCGCCTTTAAATGCTCCTGATGAACAGTTTATGATAGTTCCTGATTTTTTCTCCATCATAAAAGGAAGAGCGTGGCGTGTACAGTTAAAATGAGCCTTTGGTTTTACCAGGCAAACCTTATCCCATGTTTCCTCGCTCATTTCCCATATAGGGCTGAACGCAAATGTTCCGACAACATTTACAAGAATGTCCACTCCGCCGAATTTGTCTACAGCTGTCTGTATGCAATCTCTGGCTGTATCGAAGTTGCTTACGTCCCCGAAAAAAGGTTCAGCCTTGCCGCCTGAGTCGCGAATTGCTTTGGCTGTAGTCTCTGCATCGCCGGACGCAGCTTCTGCCTCTTTTTTTAATTTTTTAATTTCGCTTTCGCTTAAATTTTTTACAAGCTTATCGTCCATTATCGCGAATCCGGTTGATCCGGGTTTACGGTTGTTTGTTACAACGCTGGCGCCTTCTGCTGCCATTCCAATGGCAATACTTCTGCCGATACCCTGTCCTGAGCCGGTTACTACAGCAATTTTTCCCTCCAGACTTTTACTCATCTCATTGTTCTCCTTTACTGATTTTTTATTTGGATTTCGGTTCTTTCAGTTAAAAATAGCAGATTAACAGTTTATACAGGAAATGTATTATTGCAATAATATAAGGATTAGCTAAAAGTTATTCAGCAGATCTTTTGTGCTTATTCCTTTTCCAAATCCAAAAAAAATCTGTTTTAAATATTTTATAGCAAAAAGTACTTATTATACCTATACATTCAAATACTTTTCGGATTTTTTTAATAATTTATGAAAGCAGGCTTATGCGCGTGAAGTAATTTACCAGGGAAGTATAAGTATAGAAGTATTATTTACTGCAGAGTATTCTATGGCTGTAATTTTCAGAATACGGAAAGTGATAAGAATTATGATTCAAGCACCTGCCTGAGCATTTGTGATAATGCTAAAAGAGTAAATGGTTTTTGTAAAAAGTTTATTTCCTTCTCTTTAATACCGTGATGATCAATTATATTATCCGCGTAACCTGACATATACACAACTTTTAATCCCGGACGATTAAGAATAAGCTTTTCATAGAGTTCTTTTCCGTTCATTTTAGGCATAATAACATCAGTTAGAAAAAGGTCGATAATTCCGGTAAATTCATTCGCAATTTCAATACACTTTTCGGGATTTTCCGCTGCCAGTACATTATAGCCTAGCTCTTCCAGCATTTTTAATGTAAGTATGCGTACAGTATCATTATCCTCCGCAAGAAGTATTGTCTCCCTGCCGCGCTCTACACTTTGATGTTCTTTTTTATTTTCATCTAATGTTATGTTTGATGATTCTTTGATGACAGGCAGGTAAATTTTGAATGTACTCCCGCGGCCTGTTTCGGAATAAACAGAAATAGATCCGTGATGCTGTTCAACGATTCCGTATACTGTCGCGAGCCCGAGACCTGTTCCCCTGCCGGGTTCTTTTGTGGTAAAGAACGGTTCAAAAATATGACTCTGAACATCTTTTTCAATTCCGGTTCCCGTATCTGTTACCGAGAGCATTACATAGGTGCCGGGTTTAACTTCGGGATGGGAATACGAATAAGTTTCGTCTAGATCCGTATTTTTTGCCTCAATTGTCAGCACTCCGCCGTCCTGCATTGCGTCCTGGGCATTGATTACCAGGTTAAGAATAGCCTGGCCAATCTGTCCTTTATCCGCGTGTATCAAATACAGTTCTTCAGAAATAATAAATCTGATTTCAATATTCTCTCTTATTGTACGCTGTAAAATAAGTCTGAAGTCCTGAATAATTTCACCGATGTTTACAACAGTTAATTCAAGCACCTGTTTGCGGCTGAATATGAGCAGCCTTTTCGTAAGGTCACGGGCCGAATCCGCTGCTTTACGAATTTCTTCCAACAGGGGTTTATGAGGGTTATCATCGTTTAACTGCATAATCAGGAGCTCGCTGTAGCCCAGAATAGGTGTAAGAATATTGTTAAAATCATGCGCGACTCCACCTGCAAGAAGCCCGATAGATTCCATCTTCTGGGACTGGAAAAGTTTTTCTCTGAGTGCTGATCTTTCCTCCTCAGCCTTGACATGATCCGTAATGTCAATCAATGTTCCTATAAAAGCGAGCTTTCCATTATAGGTCGTATCATTGCTCAGCACTTCAAGATGCCTGACGTCTCCGGCGGGAGTTACAATTCTGAAATATTCATGCTGCAGGCCGAATTTGCCTTCTGCCCGTTTAAATGCGTTTTCCGTCACTTTATAGCTGTCTTCCGGATGTACCCATTCACTCGGATTCGGATGATTATAAACTTCTTCAACCGAATAACCGTGAATTTCCGCGAACCGTTCGTTGATATATATAAATTTTTGATCCTGAGTGAGAAAAACCCCTACACTTGATTTTTCAACAAGGTCATGGAATTTTTTTTCCGATTCGCGCAGCGCGTCCTCGGCGCGTTTCCTGTCTGTTGTGTCCAGCACAGTACCTATAAAACAGTGTTTTCCGTTAAGGATGATATGTTTGCTGAAAACTTCAATATGGCGAATGTCACCCTGTTTTGTAATACTTCTGAAGCTTTCATACGGGATTTCAATCTCTGATGAAGCGCGTTTTTTCAGATTTTCTTCAACTTTTTTTTTGTCTTCCGGATGAATACATTGCGTCGCATTTTCAAAACCCAGCATTTCACTGATTTCATAACCGTGTATTTCCGCAAACCTGGAGTTTATATATTTAAGGCGGTTGTCTTCAACCAGAAAGACTCCAACAATCGATTTTTCCACCAGCGCCCTGAATTTCTGTTCCGATTCCCGTAAGGCCTTTTCTGCTGATTTTCTTTCGGTAATATCAATGATCAGGCCTTCCCTGAAGATGACATTACCGTTTTTATCAAGGTAAATTTTTGAATGGTCGTTCACCCATCTCACTTTGCCGTCTTTTGTGAATATTCTGTATTCCTGTTCAAATTCATTTTGATCTGCCAGGGCAAACCGGCGTATTTCTTCGAGAATACGTTTGTGGTCGTCGGGATGTATGATCAGAGAAAATGATATTTTACCGGATGTTAATTCCTCAGCAGTGTAGCCGAATTTCTTAATGCTGCTTGAGACATATTCAACAGGCCAGCCTTTCGTAGATTTCCAGCGGAAGAGAACTGCCGGATTGTTTTCTATTGCAAGATTCACCAGACGAAGTGTCTCCTCCGTTTTTCTCCGGCGTATGATTTTTATGATCAATAGAATTACAGTAAAAGATAATATAATAAGAACGGATATGGCGGGCCAGATTGCATGTTTATATTTATGATAAAAAGAATCAGGAATATTCAATACTATGGCATCTTCGGGAAGTTGTGACAAAGGAATTCCGAATCTGGCAAGCTGTATATAGTCAAACATAAAGCGGTTTGCGAATCTGCCGCTTATTACGGGAATTGAGGCGGGGGTTTCGCCATTCAGAATACGTATTGCAGTTTCGGCCGCGAGCTTGCCCTGGCTATGCCCGCTAATCAGTATGCCGCCAATGATGCCGTGCCCGAGATATACATCCCAGAGTGAATAAACAGGAACCCCGGATATCCCGGAAATCCATCTTGTTGTATCATCATACATCAGCAGATTTCCATTTTGACCGGTTATCAGTCCGTTGATAAATATAATACTGTCTTTATCCAGTTCAGGAATTTTTAATTTTAATTTTTCTGCTGAAAGGTCATCCCAGAAATCGATTTTCAGACGGGGCGGCAGTTCCGGAAGTGCTGCCATGAAAGCAGTCCGGTTATAGCTGTCATCTGCGACTGTTTTCCTGCCTATTACTATAATATTTTTTATTCCCGGATGGAATTTAAGCGCTATGTAAACAGTTCCGGCAATGGATGGCTCTTCTGCTATGCCTGTAATATTTTTAATACCCGATATCATGACTTCACGAAAGTCATTGACTCCGCAAAAAACAACAGGAACATCCGCTAAAACTGAGTTCTTGTATTTAAGAATAAAATTTAAGGCGGAATTATCAGATACAATTACAAGGTCAGGAATGTTTTTTTTCAGTTTATATAGTACGTAATTTTCAGTTCTTTTTCTGCTTTCAGTGTCAACAGAACGCCTTGCGTCAAGGTACTCCGCGCTTAGCCGGATTTCAAGGCTGCTTTTCGCGAATACTTCCTTTACCGCGTTCATCACTGAATCTGTCCAGCTGAGCCCTGAATGATAGGAGTGGATTATAACAACGTATTTTGAGCGAGATGATTCATCCGCATATGAAGTATGTGTCGCAGTAAGTAAAAACAGAAAAACGGGTACAAATATAAGCCTGAAAAAAAGTTTCAATCCGGTTACCTTAATTCCCATAATGGAATAACTACAGTCTTTTTAAATCTAATCAAATCTTTGCGTAATAAAATAATTTATAAAAAATTGGTAGCGTTTTTTTAAAGAGACCTGCTCAGTCAAGACATCTCTTTACGACTTAATCTATAAATTTCAAGTATAATGACTTGAAA